>DATDOE010000121.1:0-31758 GCA_035293405.1 Vicinamibacterales bacterium
ATCTGCGGCGTTGCCGCTCCTGGACACGGGCCCACCGTGCCGGCGTCGCGGCGCCTGGCATCTGCCGGCACGGCGCTCGGAACGCGACCCATGCCATTACTCGGACAGGCTCCTAGCCCGCGTGTGGCTCCTCGACAGAAGGGGTGGCGCTCAACGCCCCGTTCGAGGATGATCGACAACCATGAGCCTTGCACGCTGGGTCGGCCTTTTTCTCCTCGTCATGACCGCCGTCGTCACGGCACAGGTTCCGCTCTCCAAGGAGCCGCGGCATCGCGTGACCTTCGAGAACGCCCAGGTCCGCATCCTGGACGTCAAGGTTCCCCCGGGCGATACGTCGCTCGACCATCTGCACGACCGGGACATCGTGACGGTGTCGATGACGAGCGGCACTGACACACGCCTGCAGTCACCAGGACAGCCGTGGGGTCCGGTCCGTCCCCCCCGCCCGCTCGGTGATGCCGTCGTCGCGGAGTACACAGGCAAGGCCTCCAGCCATCGCATCGAGAACGTCGGCAAGAGCGCGTATCAGCTGTTCGCGTTGGAGAATCTGCGCACGAATGGCTGGGCGACTTCGCCGGCCCTTTCCGCGCCGGCGACAAAACTGACGGCGGAGTCACGAGCGTTCAGGATCTACGACGTGCGGCTCGGGCGCGACGGGTCGCAGACCTCCCACACGCACGCAGTGCCAACGATCGCGTTGCTCATCGGCGGCAAACTCATGTCCGAGGGACCCGACACGCAGGCCAAGGCCAATGCGCCAGCGCCGGTTGGACTGAAGCAGCTCGATCAGCCGGGACAGTGGGTTCTGATTCCTCCCGGTGACACGCATCACCTGGTTCGCCTGGGCGTCGGCGATGCGCGCCTCGTCGAGATCGAGGTCCGCTAGTCCCCTAGCCCTGTGTAAAGAGGGCCTCGCGGTCATCAGGCGTAGACGAGGCCTGGTGCATGAGCCCCTGCCATGGCTGGGAGCCGATCAGCAGACCCGCCGCCGCGGCGTCGACCGCCTTTGAGTAGTGGAATCCCTGTGCGTACTCGCATCCCAGCTCAATCAGCCGGGCTGCCTGTTCGGCGGTTTCGACGCCTTCGGCCACCACGTCCATTCCAAGCGTATGCGCCAGCGCCACGATGGCGCGCACCATCTCGGATCCGTGACGCTCAACGCCGATGCGGCTGACGAATGAGCGATCGATCTTGACCGTGTCGATCTGAAGCCCGTGCAGGTGGCTCAGCGAAGAGTACCCCGTGCCGAAGTCATCGAGGCTCCATTCGATGCCCATCGCCTGCGCGTGGCCCAGCGTGACGCGGGCCGCGGCCAGGTCGTTGATGAAGGCGCTCTCGGTAATTTCCAGCTTGAGGCTCGACGCCTCCAGTCCGGTACTCACGAGAATCGTCTTCAGCTCGCCCACCAGTTCGCTGTCACCGAACAACTTGCTCGAGACGTTGACGCACATGACACCCGGCGCCTGCGGGCCGAATTGTCGTTGCCATTGGACCATCTGGCGACACGATTCGGTGATCGTCAGCCGGGTGATCTCGGTGATGAGCCCGGTATCCTCGGCGAGCGGAATGAATTCGAGCGGTCCGACGAGCCCTCTCACGGGGTGGCGCCAGCGCACGAGCGCCTCGAACCCGGTGATGCCGCCGGTTCGCAGCGAAATGATTGGCTGATAGTGAACCTCGAACGCGCGATTCTCGATGGCGTTCCGCAGGTCGGTTTCCAGCTGGAGGCGGGTGACGGCCCGCTGGCGCATGGCGGGGTCGAAGATCTCGCAGGGCGAGGTACCATCGGCCTTCGCGCGATTGAGCGCGATCGTCGCGTCGCGAAGCGCCTCCTCAGGCCGCTCGTAGCCGCTGGTGCTGATGGCAATGCCGACGCTGGCGGACATGAACACCTGATGTCCATCCACATCGAACGGCTCTTGCAGCGCGCGACGGAGCCGCTCGGCGACGCGCACCGCATCGTTCGCATCCCGGATGTCGTCCAGCAGCACGTTGAACTCGTCGCCGCCGAGCCGCGCCAGCGTGGAGGTCAGCTGATCACGGGCGACGGTGTCGGTGGGCCGAAGGCTTGACTGCAGCCGCCGCGCAACCGCCACGAGCAGGCGATCTGCCGTGAGAGGTCCGAGGCTGTCGTTGACCACGTCGAACCGGTTGAGCCCGAGGGCCAGGAGCCCGAACACGGGATGCGGGCGGCGCTTTTCGCGTTTGATGGCGCGCTCCACGAGATCGAGAAAGCGCAGCCGGTTCGGCAGGCCGGTGAGCGCGTCCGCCAGCTTCGTCTCGGTGATGTCGGTGAGCGAGCCGGCCAGCCGGGTGGCCACGCCGGCGCTGTCCCTGACCGCCGCGCCGCGGCACCGCACCCAACGGAACAAGCCGTTGCGATGCAGAATCCTGTGCTCGCTCTCGTAGTGATCGCGTCCGTCGGCCAGATGCGCCGTCAGCGCGCGCTTCACGTCCTCGACATCTTCGTCGTGGACTCTCCCGAGCCATTCATCAGGACTGGCGCCAATCTCTGTGTCGTCGTAGCCGAGCACGGCCTTCCAGCGAGGAGACCAGTAGACCTCGTTGGTGACCAGATTCCAGTCCCACAGCCCGTCGTTGGCGCCACGTACGGCCAGCGCGTACCGCTCTTCGCTCTCGTGCAGGTCCGCGACGGCCCACTTGTGGGCCAGATGCGTGCGAATGCGCGCCAGGGCGACTGGAAAATCGATCGGCTTGGTGACGTAATCGTTCGCGCCGAGACTGAGGGCCTCGACGATATCAGTCCCCTCGCTTCTGGCGGTGACCATGATGACCGGGAGCTGGGTCTGGGAGCGATGGACACGCAACTGGCTCAGCACATGGAGACCGCTCATGCCAGGCATCTCGACGTCGAGCAGGATCAGGTCGTACGCCTCCCGATCGATCAGCGCGAGCGCCTCTGGCCCATCAGCGGCGACCGTGACGGTGAAGCCCTTTTGCCGGAGGCGCCGGGACAGGACGTCTCGATTGTCGTCGTTGTCGTCGACAACCAGCAGAGTGCCGTGCCGCGTCACTGGACGGAGGCCCTGGCCAGCAGCAATCCGATCTTGTCAATCAGCGGCTGAAAGCGCACGGGCTTGGTGTCGAAATCGTCGCCGCCGGCGGCGAGTGCCAGCTCACGGTCATCAGTCATCGCGTGGGCGCTGAGCACGATGATGGGGATATGTTTCGTCGACGCATCGGCCTTCAGCAGCCGCGTGGCCTCCCATCCGTCGATGATCGGCAGCCCCAGATCCATCAGGATGAGATCGGGCTTGGCTGACTGCGCCACCGACACCGCCTGCTGGCCGTCGACGGCCAACACGATCCGGTACCCGCGCCGCTGCAAACGGCGGGCAAGGGCATCGCGGCTCGCCTCGTTGTCTTCCACCACCAGAATCGTCGGCATGTTCGGTTCGCTCATTCGCCGGTCGGGACAGCAGCGGCCGCCATCGACTCGGAGGTCACGTCGGTCATGGTGATCGGCAGCCGTACGACGAACTGCGAGCCTTCGCCGGGACGACTATCGACCCAGACGCTGCCGCCCATGAGATCGCAGAAGCGGGAGACGATGGCCAGCCCGAGCCCGGTGCCGCCGTACTTGCGGGTCGTCGTGACGTCAGCCTGGGTGAACGGATCGAACACCTTCTGGGTCTGTTCCAGCGTCATGCCGACGCCTGAGTCCGTGACGCTGAACTCGACACAGTCGGTGCCTTCGAACGAGCACTTCCGGATATCGACCGCGATGATGCCGTCGTGTGTGAACTTGCTGGCATTGCTCAACAGGTTGACCAGAATCTGCCGCGTCTTGGTGACGTCGCCACACATCGTGGGAACCTGGTCATCGCCTCGCACCGTCAGCGTGTTTCGGTTTTTTTCGACGAGAGGTCTGACCGTGTCCACGAGGTCGCCGATCATGGTCCTGACCTGGAACCGTTCGAGCGAGAGGACCATCTTGCCGGCTTCGATCTTCGAGAGATCCAGGATGCCGTTGATCAAGTCCAGCAGATGCTTGCCGGCGGACTGGATCCGCTGGAGGTCGCCAATCGAGCTCGGGTGTCCCTCGTCTTCGGCGACCTCCTGCAGGAGCTCGCTGTAGAGAATGATGGCGTTCAGCGGCGTGCGGAGCTCGTGACTCATGCTGGCGAGGAATTCGCTCTTGGCGCGCGTCGCCTTCTCCGCCTGCTGCTGCGTGACGCGCAGCTCGGCGACCAGCGCGGCCAGCCGCTCCGCATCCAGCCGCTGCGTGTCGTGAGCGGCCTCGAGCACGTTCGTGTAGCTGGCCAGCTCGCGCTCGATGGACTTGCGCTCGGTGATGTCGCGCACGTAGGCCGCAAACATCTTGGCGCCGTCGGTGGAAATCGGCGCGATCGCGATCTCGACCGGAAAGGCCACGCCGCCCCTGCGGATGGCGGTGAGCTCGAGCCGCCGATTCAGAATCGCCGTGTCCCCGGTGGTGAGATAGTTCGCCAGCGCCCCGCGGAGCGGCTCGCGCCGGTCGGCCGGGAAGATGGTCTCAACCAGCTCGGTGCCAACCGCCTCGGCTGCGGAGTAGCCGAATGTCACCTCCGCCGCCGGATTGAATTGGGCGATCCGTCCGGATTCGTCGATCAGAATGACGCAGTCCAGGGCGACGTCGAGGATGGCGTCGTGGTGGGCTCTGGCATTGCGCGCGTCGTTCTCCGCCTCTTGACGCGTCCGAACCTCGCGCTCGAGCGCCGCTGTTCGGTCCGCCGTCTGCTTCATCTCGGTGATGCTGCGGGCGCACGCCACGAGCAGGAAGACGTCCTCGAACAGGACCCACGCCGCGTGCTCCAGCCAGCGCCACTGACTCGCCACCACGACGCCGTAGACCGACTGCGGCCAGAAGATTCCGCGCAGCAAGTGATCGAGCGCGACCACGACCGTCGCCGGAATCAGCACGCGCCAGTCGCGATAGAACGCCAGGAACGCCAGCGAACCGAAGACGTGAAAGTGTGTTTCGATGCGTCCGCCCGTCAGATGGATGAGCAGCGCACCCATCAACATCTGCGCAACGGCGATGACATAGCGCGTGGACGGCTGGCCCGGTCGGAACAGGCCAAGCAGCGCGGGAAACAAACTGATGATGCCGCCGACGATGACCGCGGCCCAGACGTGAAGGTGGGTGCGGCTGACCGGCCCGTCCCACGCCAGGGGCGACACCCACAGAGCGAAGACGATACCCATGAGCCACTGGAAGGCCATGAGCCCGGCGAACAACCGGTCGGTCCGACGGTAGATGTCTAGCTTCGCCTCGACGAAGAGCTGACTCGCTCTGCTCGCGGTCGAAGCGTCTGGTGCGGTCAGCGATTGGTCAGTGGACATGGGAAAGGTCCAGAGCTAGGACTCGGTCCGGCGCGCAAACAGCGAGCAGCCGAACACGGATGTCGCGCGACGGGACGGTTCCTTGTGATCGAGCCACGCAATCAACGCGGCCCGGCCCGCGTTGTCACCGGCATGTCCACGCGCGCCCGTGACGCCGCCGCTGAAGATCAATTCGCCCGCGGCGTCGTACAGGAGCGTCTGCCCCGACGTCACGGCACCGAACCGTTCGGCCTCGAGGCCATCGTCATCGCGGACGATGGTGACATTGGGCAGCGAGGAGGCCTTGCGCCACAGATCGGTCTTCTCCCACCCGTCGAAGAACTGCGATGGTTTCAAGAAAAGCACATAGGTCCTGGGAGGCGTCTGCACACGTCCCAGCACCTCGGCCAGCTCGTCGAGACTCGCGCGCGTGCACGAGCACTGGGGATGCGCCAGCAGTACGAGCGTCGGCTGTCCGGGCGAGCGTACAAGCCGGGTCTCGCCAGGCCAGCGTGCGGGTGAACTCGCGCTCTCGCCGGGCCTGTTCTCGTACGCCCACAGCACCCATAAACCAGCGACGGCTCCGGCGAGCCACACTGCCGCCGCGGCCCACAGCCACACGGCGCGCGAAGCGCGACGATGTCTGTCTGGCGGCGAGACGGAATCCGACATCCACGGCGATTCAGCAAGACGCCAGCCAAGCTCAACCAGGCGCCAATTTGGGCTGCAACTTGCTGAATGACAGGAGTTTGTATGGTGCGCTCTCGTCGGACCACAGGATCGACGTGAACGAGCCTGTGTGCTCGTCTGAGACATCCTCGCGCGTAATTCGTAAGTTCTGTCGGGCTAAATCTTGACGGGAAAGGGAGCGATGCGATCCAAACGCGTCGCATGCCGAGTGAAAGGCGGGCCATCAGGCCCCGCCTTCTTTTTTGGTGGTGTGCCCCCCCACCAGCGAGCCGCTTTCATGACCGCCATCGCGCCTGGCATCTACGCCCTCGAGGCCGCGCTGCCGGGGTTTGCGAAGTACAGCCGGCGCGACATTCGTCCGGATCTCGGACGGACCACGACGCTCAACGTGCAGCTCAGTCCCGGCGGTGTGGCCCGCCGGCACTCTTGGCTGGTTCGTGGTTCGTGGTTCGTGGTTCGTGGTTCGTGGTTCGTGGTTCGTGGTTGGTGGTTGGTGGTTGGTGGTTGGTGGTTGGTGGTTGGTTAGTGGTTGTCCGCCATGCGGAGAATGTCGTCAGTCGGCACTGAGACAAGAGCCGCTGCCGATCGGCCTGAAGCCTTCATTGCGCGATCCACCAGGTAGGTGCCGACCTTGTAGCCGATCCAGCGTCTGCCGTCCGGATGGCGCACCATCCACCGATCGTGCGGAGCGTCGCGTGGCAGAGATCTGAACTCAGTCACCCACGCATCGACGTTCGCCGGATACGCGCCCCAGGGCGCGGTGGCGCCGGCGAAGTCTCGCTCGAATACTGTCGCCAGCCCTTCGGCAATGGCTTCCTCCATGAGCGTGTGCGAGCTGCCAACGGTCGCTTCACGAACGAGGTGATGGAAATGGTGAACGAGTGACGGGCGGAGCCGTGTGGTAACGAGGGCGGTCACACCCTCACGGCGGCCTGGATCCAGTGTCCAATACACCACGTCTGGAGGATGCACTTCGCCCGTCTCTCCTGTCTCGACTATCACGTCTTTGCCGGCACGCACCCGAAGAGTCACGCGGGCGGGCAGGGCGGGCAGGACTTTCCCGACTTCCACTGCCGTCGTGTCGGCGATGCGCTCAATCGCGCGGCGGTCGGCCCATGAGAATCGATAGCCATCCACGACATAGAAGACGACATCGGTGCTCCGTGGTGCGCCGCACGAGGCGTACGGAGTCAGGAGCAGCACAGTGGCCAGATAGCGAACGAGCATGGACGGGTGGATAATCCCAGTCTTGAGGGAGCGAGTCAACGATGAGCACTGTCGTTCATCCCACCCGTCAGGTCCGGCTGAAGCCGGACACTACGCATGCTGTGGTCACGGCCGGCACGCGCATCGCCTCCGTCGATATCATCCGCGGCGCGGTGATGGTCCTGATGGCCATCGATCACGTGCTGCACATCCCGTTGATCCACGCGCTGGCGGTGGTCGTGTCCGCGATCAGGCTGGGCTCGGTGAGCCCCTGGCTCTTCACCAACCATCCGATGGGCAATCCGCCTCCGCCCGAGGGGTACATGTGGAGCCTGCCGCTCTTCTACCTGACCTGGGGCGTGGCCATCGCGATGCTCTATGTCGCGTGCCGCTGGTTCGGGGATCTCAAGAGGAAGAGGGCCGACCTGGGAACCCTGCGCTATCTCTAACGCGAGTGGATCCCGTGCGGGCGTTGAGGCAAGATAGCGTCAAATGCCTCCTAATTGATCCCTCAGTCGAAACCTGACGCTCTACCTGCCGTATCACGCCGCCAGCGTGGAAGGCGTGATGCACGGCCTCTACCTGCTCTGGTGGGTAGGGGAACGCGGGCTCTCGCCCGCTCTCGTGGCCACGATCCTGGCTGCCGGGGACTTGGCCCTGCTCGGCTTCGAAGTACCGACAGGATGGTTCGCGGATCGGTTCGGTCATAGGGCGAGCCTGATCGTCGGGTCGTCCGTGCAAGTGCTGGGAATGCTTGCCTGCTGGCTCGGGCGCGGCATTCCAGAGCTCATCGTCGCGAGCGTCCTCGTCGCACTGGGCGACGCCTTCAGATCCGGCGCCGATGAAGCGCTCCTGTACCGGACGTGTGTCGCCCTCCGCCGCGAAGACGACTTCCAAACCATTGAAGCCAGGACGCGCGCTTCGGGTCTCGTCGCGCTTGTCGTCCTGCTTCTGGCCGGTGGTCTCATCGTGGCCAGATGGGGCTTTGCCGTGGGCTGGGCCGTGGAGACGGCCCTGTGTGCGCTCGGGTTGGCGATCGCGTGTGCGATGGTCGAACCGCCCGCCGCGGTCGACGATCAGGGCGCTCGATCCCTATCCGAATCTGAGCGAGAGCCGAGGGCAGAGCGGGCGCGACGACTTCGAACCGTGGCTGTGCTGGTCGCCCCCGCGGCCTTGCTCGACGGAGTGGCCTCGGCCGCGTCGTTTCTCGCACAGACGACAGGGGACGGAGGCCCCGAAGCGGTCACAATCCTCGTCGCCGCCATCACCATCGCCGAAGCGGCCGGAGCCGCCATCGCCGGGCGGCTCTCTGGCCCAACGCTTCGCGGGCAGTGGCTGCTCGCGGCGATCGGCGCCATCGTCGTTGCCGCCAGCGTTGCGTTGCCCGCGGGACTGCTGATCGCGTCGATCGGTCTGGCCGGTCTCCTCGGGCTCGCACTTCCGCTGCGCGCAACGCTGCTACAACGGCTGGCGGCCGATCAGTCGCGGGCCCGCGCCGCGTCGCTGGCGAGCGCCTGCGATATGGCGTGCTCGGCTCTCGCGCTCATGCTGGCCGGCAGCGGGCGCAGTCGCCGCGCAGGTCATTGACATCGGCCATCGGAGTCATATATGTATGACTCCGATATATGAGCGCCTCACCCGACGACCACACCCTCAAGAAGGGCACCGCGGAGCTGCTGGTGCTCGCCCAGCTCGAAGACGAACCCCGCCACGGCTACGACATCGCCATCCGCATCGAACAGCGATCGGGCGGCGCGGTCGTCTTCAACGTCGCCTCGCTCTATCCGATCCTGTATCGCCTCGAAGCGCAGGGGATCATCTCCGGCCGGTGGGTCGAGCGCGCCGGTCAGCGCCGGCGGCGCTTCTACAGGCTCACGCCGGTGGGGCGAAAGAAGCTGACGCAGCAGCGTGAGGCGTGGAGTGTGTTCATGGCCGCCGTGCAGCGCGCGGCCGGGCTCGAGTATGCCTGACTTTGTCGCGCACGTTCGCCGTCACCTGTCCACGCTCGACGTGCCCGAAGGCCGCTACGACGAGGTCGTCGACGAGCTGGCCTCGGAGCTCGAGGCGCGCTACGCGGCGCTGGTCCAGCGCGGCGCCACCGACGAAGACGCCTGGAACGCCGCGCTGGCACAGATCCCGTCCTGGTCTTCATTGGCGCACGATCTCGCGGTGGCGACCGGCACCAGCCGGGTCAGAGGGCGACACCACTCGAAGCCGCGCGTCTTTCTTGGCGTGGATCGCTGGCTGGGGGACCTGAGACTGGCGGCCAGGGTCCTGTGGAAGGACCGCGGGTTCACCGTCACGGCGATCGTCACACTCACGATTTGCCTCGGAGGGCACGCCGCGATCGTGGCCGGCGTGAACGCGGTCCTTCTCCATCCGCTGCGAACCGCGGAACCGGACCGGGTCCTCCTGATGGCCAATCAGTACCCACTCGTCGAGACTCGACGAGCGACTTCCAGCGCGACACCCGACTACGAGGATCGCCTTCGACACGTCACCGTGTTCGAGGAACAAGCCCTGTACAACTATTCCGGCGCGGCGATCGAGATCGGTGGCGTCCCGACGCGCACGGTGGGCATCGTGGCCACGCCGTCTCTGTTCCGACTCCTGCGCGTGGTTCCCGCCCATGGGCGCATCTTCACCGAGAGCGAAGGCACGACTGGCAACGACGAGCGCATCATCCTCAGCGACGGCCTCTGGCGCGACCTCTATGGCGGCGACCCGACGGTACTGGGCCGGACGCTGCGTCTCACCGGACGGGACTTCACCATCGTCGGCATCCTGCCTCCCGGGTTTTCGTTCGGAGGTCCTGACATCCGCTTCTGGATCCCGTTGGCCTTGACGGCGAGGCAGCGGTCCGACGAAGCACGGCACAGCAATGGCTGGATGAGCATCGGGCGCTTGAAGCCCGGTGCCACGATCGCGCAGGTGGAAGCCCATCTCAAGGCACTTGATGGCGTGAACATGGAGCGCACATCACCACAGTTGAAGCCGATCCTGATCAATACCGGCTTCCATACCAGCGCGGAGCCGCTCCAGGACGTCCTCGTGCGGAACGTCAAAGGTTCTCTCTACGTGTTATGGGGAGCGGCGCTTGCCGTCCTGGTGATTGGCCTCGGCAATCTTGCCAACCTTGCACTTGCGCGTTCCCGCACGCGCCTCAGCGAGCTTGGCACGCGGCTCGCTCTTGGCGCAGGACGATTCGACGTCGTTCGCCAGCAGCTCGTCGAAGGGCTCCTGATCTGCGTCAGCGCGGCCGTCGGAGCACTTGCTCTCGGTGCGTGGATGTTATCTGCGCTGCGGACGCGTGAGCTGGTGACTGCACCGGCGATCCAGATCGATGCCACCGTCGCGAGCATCACCGTCGGACTGGTGCTGCGAGAGGGGCTGGGGCTGGCCGCCGGCGGGACCGTTCTCGGAGTCCTTGGATCCCTCGCACTCGGACGCGCACTCGCCTCGCAGCTCTACGGAATCAGACCCTCGGATCCGTGGGTGATGCTCCTGATGACGGTGACGCTGTGCGCCGTGGCCGCGGTGGCCTGCATCGTCCCGGCGCGCCGCGCCGCGCAGGTCGATGTCACGCGGATTCTGAGCGCTCCGTAGATCTATAGAGCAATGACGATTGCTGACTAGTGATTCTTGATTGGTTGGCGATTGCTGATTGGTGAGTGACGATTTATTGTCGATTCATCGCAAGAGCAGGCTCCGAATCGCCAATCGACAATCGTCAATCACCAACCAATCGCTAATCACCAATCTCTAAATCACCAATGTCCTATAAGCGGGCCGTCGATGTGCCCGCCGGGACCTGCTGTTCTATCCAACCCTTGACCACCTCGAACACCTGACGCCGGTTGTTCTCGAACATGGCGAAGTGACTGTTGCCGAGAAGGCCGCGGTCCTTCAGATCGATCACCTCGGCCTTTGCACCGGACTGCAGCAGCGCGTCGAGGATCGGCTTGCCCGGCCGCCTGCCACGTTCGGAGAGGAGATACATCACCGGCATGCCCTTCAGGTTCGGCAGCGGTGTGCCGGCCGCTCCGCCCTGCCCGACGAGCGGCGCGGTCGCACCCTCGAATGACACGAGTGCCTTGACGAGGCTCGGACGCTCGTTGGCGACGAGCCATCCGAATGGTCCGCCGGCGGAGTGCGTCATCATCACGCACGGGCCGACACGATCGACGAGCTCTCCGCCGCCCTGGCGCCAGAGCATCTGGGCGAGTTGCGTGTCACGCGGCGTCGAGTTGGCCGCGGCCAAGAGCTGATCCACCAACGGATCCCCCACATCCCCCGTCGTCCCCGGCCACTGTTTGTTCGGCGTGTGCGCCGAGGTCACCGTGTCGCGCGTGAGCAGGTCGTAGGTCACGAGCGGCCCCATCTCGCCGAGCGCATCCGGGTGGTATGGCGAGCGGCCATGTCCAGGGCGATCGACGAGGTAGACCTTGTAACCGGCCTGGACGAAGTGGTGCGCCCAGCCCGAGGCGCCGCCAAGGCCCATGTAGTGCACCATCTGTCCACCGCCGCCGTGCACGAGCACGACCGGGAGTGGATGCCGCCGCTCGGCAGGCTCGAAGTACTGCACGAACATCTGGCCGACGTGGATCGTGCCGTAGGGCATCTTCTTCTTGTTGCCCGTGCCGACCCAGAAGATGCCCGCGTCCGCGAGCTTGAGCGCCAGCGAGTCGCTCAAGCCGCGGCGCGGCGCCGGCGACTGGCTGTTGCTGCCGGTCACGTTCTTCGTGATCCAGTCGATGATCGGCTGCAGCACCTGACGGCTGTTCTTCTCGACCATCATCATGTGGCCGTTGCCCTTGATGCCGAGGCTGCCGAGACGAATCTCCTCGGCCTGCACGCCGGCCTGCTTCAGGAACGCCACACCACCAGGATTCCCGGGAGAGGCGAACGACGAGTCGGCGGTCACGAACACCACTTTCGTGTTCTTCAGGTTCGGCAGCCTGTGCACCGGCTCGGACTGGAGGAAGTAGCCGTTCACCCCGGCCTCCGGAGTCCCCACCCAATGCGTCTTGATGGCGGCGGGATCGGTGATCGGCGGATCGTAGGTGACGGGAATGCTCGACATACCCCAGCGGTTGCCGCCGGCGAAGCCGGAGCCGGCGCCTTCGATGATCACGGTCGCCTTCACGAGATTCGGCCGCGCTTCCGCCACGAGCAGCCCGAATGGACCGCCAGCGGAGTGCGTCATGATGATCGCAGGACCGATCTTGTCGAGGAGATCCGCACCCGCCTGCCGCCACGCCATGTGCTGCATGTTGGGCTGACCGGCCGGCTGGGTGTTCGCCGCCACAGGCGTTCCGCCACGGGCGGCCCCGGCTGCGGGAGCACCGCCAGGACCGGCTCCTCCCTGGCGACCGGCGCCCGCCGCGGGCTGCGCGGCCACGTAACTGCCGCCCTGTCCTGCCACGAGTTGATCGAGATCGGCTGATCCGACGTTGCCGGCACCTGGCCACTGCGTGTGGTTCTTCTGGTACTCGTTTGGTGTCGCCGCGGGATTGGCGCTCGGCGGAGTGAAGCGGCCCGCGATGTTCTCGAGGACCGCGGCCTGGGCCGGGAATCCGCCATGCAGATCCGGATGCAGCGGCGATCGGCCGTGTCCGGGACGATCGACGACGTAGACCTTGAAGCCTTCCTGGACCAGATACTGGAACCAGCCCGGACGGCCGTCGGGTGTGCCCATCCAATCCGTGCCCTGACCTCCGCCACCGTGGACGAGCACGATCGGAACCGGATGGCGCACTTGTGCGGGAATCATGTACTCGACGTACATCTGCTGCCCGCCGACGAACGCACCGCGCGCCGTCTCGGCACGCTTCACGTTGACCCACATGAAGCTCCACTCGGCAACGTCGAGCGGCATCTTGGCGGCCGCCGCGGCCTGCTGCGCGAGACCCGCAGCCTCGGCGCCGGTGACGGCGAGCGAGCCAAACGCCGCCGCCGCCGCGCCGGCGGCGCCCATCGCGGCAGCGCGACGCATGAAGGCGCGCCGATCGATCTGCCCGCCGGTGTAATCGTCGTACAGCGCTTTCAGCTGGGCATCAATCCGGGGGGTATTCTGTGAGTTCATATGCCTCTCCGGCCATATGTACGGGCGTGGAAGGATGACAACGGCCAAGCATCGGGCATTCCGGGCGGTGGTGTCAATGAACCCGGGATTCGGGACTCGGGATTCGGGATTCGTAGGGCCCCGGCCTCGTCGGCACCGAACGCTCCGACCTCAGCCAGCGTCGAATACCCGGAACAGAGACCGAGACGGACCGCGTGCAGACCGACCTGGCAGCATTTGAGGCTCTGTACGAGTCGCATGGGGCCCGTATGAAGAGCCTCGCGCTCAACGTGCTGGGGAACCGTTCGGACGCAGAGGATGCGGTGCAGGAGGCGTTCCTGCGCGCGTACAGGAGCCGGCACACGTTTCGGAGCGACGCGGCGCTCTGGACCTGGGTCTACCGGATTCTGCTGAACGCCTGCCACGACATCGGCCGCGGCCGCGCCGCGCGGCGGGACAGCCAGACAGTCGACGCAGATGCCGCGCTCGATCTGCCGTCCCCTGCCCGCGATAACCCCATGCGGTTGACGCTGCAGCGCGCCGTCGCGGCGTTGACGCCGATCTACCGCGACGTGTTTCTGCTCTGCGAGGTCGAGGGCTATACGCATCGGGAGGTCGCGCACATTCTCGAGATTCCCGAGGGCACGTCGAAGGGACGGCTGTTCGAGGCGCGACGTCAGCTGAAGGTCGCGCTCGAAGCTCCAGGGGTTGAACAAAAGGTGAGCTCATGACTGGCAACGGTCCTGACCAGGACAAAGACGAGGAGCTGTCGGCGACTGCGCGATCGCTGCATCGCGAGTGGGACAGCCCTCAGCTCTGGCCGAACATCGCCGCGGCGATGCGGGCAGACGACAAGACCACGGTCGCGAGCCGGCCCGCGCGGGGATGGGGCGCGATGAAACCGTGGCAGGCCGTCGCGGCCGCGGCCGTCCTGGTGATGGCCGTCTCTTCCGCCTCATGGCTTGGCTGGCGTTCGCTGCGCCCTGCGACACCGGCTCCCGGCGCCGCCGCCGCACAGGAGCGGCTGCTGAACGAAGAGGCGCTCGCCGCCATCGAGCGCTCGGAGGCTCAGTACGTCCACGCGATCGACGAGCTCACGCGGCTGGCGGCGCCCAAGCTCGAGATGCCGGATTCACCGCTGCTCGTGAACCTCCAGGAGCGGCTCGTGGTCATTGACATGGCCATCACCGAGTACCGCGCCGAGATCGCGCGCAACCGGTTCAACGCCCATCTGCGTCGCCAGCTGCTGTGGATCTACCAGGAGAAGCGGCGCACACTCGAACAGATTCAGGAGTACGACCCCCATGCGCTCTAGGCTCTCTCGCCGGTTGATGATCGTGGCGTCGCTGGCGCCGATCGTCGGGCCGCTTCTTTACCAGCCGGAACTGCTCGCCGCAGACCTGCGTGAGGAGGTCAGGCGGTCGTTCGATCGGACAGTGACCATCGCCGGATCTCCCCTGCTTCGCGTGGACCATCGCAACGGCGACGTTCGCGTCCGGGCGCACGCACGGAGCGAGCTGAAAATCCAAGCCACGATTCGGGTGTCGGCGAACACACGTGCCGACGCCGCGGCCTTTGCCGATCGCATCCAGATTGACGTGCGGGAGGCGGCATCGGGCGTCACCATCACGACGCAGTACCCTACCTATCGCGACTCGCGTCGTGACCTGTCGTACTCCGTTGACTACGACCTGCTCGTGCCGGAGCGCTGGCCGCTCGACGTCCACAACAGGTTCGGCGACGTCTCCGTCACCGGCATGAAGGCCGCCACCACCATCGTCAACGCCAACGGAAGCGTCAGCACCGCAGACGGCAGCGGACGATACCATCTTGAAA
Source organism: Vicinamibacterales bacterium (assembly GCA_035293405.1). GTDB lineage: Bacteria > Acidobacteriota > Vicinamibacteria > Vicinamibacterales > UBA2999 > Gp6-AA40. Next base: position 15,122 of record DATDOE010000121.1, read on the forward strand.
ACTCGTTCGGCACGATCGATGCCGCGCGGCTACTCGGCGACCTGACGATTCGAAGCGCGAACGGATCGGTCTCGGCAATCAGCGTGACCGGGGCCGTGAGCGTCACGAACCGGTTTGGCGCGGTGATCGCCCGCACGGTCCGCGGCGACGTGTTGATTGCCAACAGCAACGGCACCATCGAGGCCAGCGGCATCTCCGGAAAGGCGGATCTGCGGACCACGTTCGGGGGCGTCGAGGTTCGTGACGTCGGCAGCCTGTGGGTCTCGAGCCAGAACGGCTCCGTCAGCGGCGCGAATGTCGGTGGGAGCGCCAGCGTCAACGCAACCTTCGGCGAGGTGACGTTGCGGAACGTCGCCAGGGACGCGAGGGTCGAAAACGCGAACGGGTCAGTCTCCGTTCAGGACGTGCGCGGCGGCGCCGATCTCTCGACGCGGTTTGGCCGCATCGAGGCGCAGGGCGTGAAGGGCGGCCTGCGTGTGATGTCCGCCAACGGCCCCATCACGGTGATCGATGTCGACGGTGCGGTGTTTCTCAAGACCAGCTTCGGCCCGGTGCTCGCCGAACGGGTGCGCGGAGCCCTGACGGTGGACAACGCCAACGGAGGCGTGCAGGCCACCACCATCGGGGGACCGGCCACAGTATCGAGCTCGTTCGGGCCGGTCGTGGTGAGAGACATCGACGGCCGGGTCGATGTGCGCAATCGCAATGGCAGCGTCGAGGCGTGGCCGAGGGCGAGGCAGGGCGGATGCAACGACGTCGCGCTGTCGACATCGTTCTCGCGAATGGACGTGCACCTGCCGGATACCGGGTACGCCGTGAACGCGCGAACGACGTTCGGCCGGATTGCCGCCGAAGTGCCCATCACGTCCACGGGCCTCATCGGCGGCAACGCCGTCTCGGGCACGATCGGCCGTGGCGGGTGCGCGCTGCAGCTCACCAACGCCAACGGGGACATCAAGATTCTGCGGGCGGTCGCGGGCGCTCGATAGCCGGGTCCGACAACGGATCGTTCGGAACGTTCGAATCGTTCGAAGCGTTCGGAACGACCCGAACGACCCGAACGATCCGAACGACCCGAACGATCTAGGCTTTACACGCCGCCGGACTCCACTTCGCGGCGCTGGGCTCCCGCTTGAAGTGCGTGCTCGTGACGAAGTCCTGGTTCAGGTACTTCGGGTCGGACACGACCGTCGTGACGACGAGCCACTCGTCGCCGTTGGGCGCCGCAAAGCGATCGAAGTACTCCGTGAGCGTGGCGTTCTCGCTATAGGGAACGCCGTTCTTGCGGAGCCAGCCGCCGCTCAGCATGGTTGTGGCGACCTTGAGGTTGCCGCTGCGCGGCCCCTGCGGAGCGCCTCGGCCGCCGCCGCCGGCAAGCTCCCATTCGGCCACCGAGTATCCCTGGAGCGACCGCTGGGATGGCGCCGCCTGGCTCTTGTCGAAGGTCAGCCGTCTGGTCTGCTGCCCCGCGTCGGTCTCGATCTTCACCGTCTGCTCGTTCTCCCATGTGATGTGGAGCCGAGTCGGGATCCGCATCAGGCCAGCCGCGCCATAGGCCAGGCACGACCCGTCGGTCGCTGGATCCCACGAGTTGGCAATCTTGGTCCCTTCCGGGTTGAGCGGCACGCTCGCGACGTCGCCCTTGGGCGGAGTCACCATGCGCCACCGCCAGTCTTCGTTGACGATCGACACCCAGTACCCCGTGAGGTCGATGGGCGCCGCGGCCCACGGAGACGCGGGACGCCCTTGCGGCGGCGGCGGCCCCTGGGCGACCAGGCTGTCCGTGGCGACGATGCCAATGGCGACCATCAACATGGCGGTCGCCGAAAGTACCTGCTTCATCTCGATTCTCCCCAATGGTCGGTACCCTTGGTTCCTGGTTCTTGGTTCTTGGTTCTTGGCTGGCCCAAAGCCGAAAGCCCGAGTCCCGAGTCCCGAGTCCCGAGCCTATTTCTCCCTAAGGCTCCGATACGCCGCCTCGATGAACTGATTCGTCGTCCAGAATCCCTGCGTGGCGCCGTAGCGGGCGTCGTAATCACGTAGCAATCCGGCGGCCTTGACCTGCTCGAGCGTCATGCCCTTCTTCACCGCGTCCTGGATGCGGTCGCGGATGATCGTCATCATGTCGCGATACTCGACGACGTCGGCCTCGTCGGTCAGACGGCCATGCCCGGGAATGACGAAGGTCCCACCCTCCTGCTTGTCCTTGGGCACCGTGATGTCGAGGATGCGATTCAGCGAATCGACGATGCCATTGAGACTGCCGGAACCATCGATCACCGGAAACGTCACCGTGTTGAACACGTCTCCGGTCACCACGACGTCAGACTTTCGGAAGAAGACCAGGACGTCGCCGTCGGTATGGGCCCTTGGCTGATGCAGGATCTGTATCGCCTCGCCGTTGAAGTAGAGCTCGTTCTCCTCCGTGAAGAACGTGTCGGTCGGCAGCATCGCCGTCGGAACGGGCTTCGCGTTCCCTTGAGTCTCGGTCATGCGCTTGAGCACGTTCTCGTGCGCGATGATCTGGGCCGCATTGGCCGCCGCCGCACCCACTTGCGCCGCGAAGTTGCCACCCACCACCGATTCACCGGCCTCGGCCACCTTGACGTTGCCGCCCGTGTGATCGAGGTGCACGTGCGTGTTGATGATCCAGCGAATCGGCTTGTTGCCGGCGATCTTCTTCACCTCGGCAATCAGCTTGTCGGCGAGCCCCTCCGTCATCGTGTCAACGATGAGCACGCCGTCGGGACCGATCTGCGCCGCGGCGTTGATCCCGCCGCCGACGAGCATCCAGACATTGCCCTGCACGTGGAGGGAGCGAACCTCGGGATCCGGGACTCGGGACTCGGGACTCGGGGTGGTAGCGGATCGCGAATCCCGAATCCCGGATCCCGAATCCCGAGGCTTGAAGCCTGGCTTGATCGACTCGGGAAGTGCCGTCTCGGCTCCACCTCGCACCTCTTGGATCGGGAGCTTGTTCTTCTTCGCGTACTCGTCGAGATAGGGGTTTTCCCCGGGCAAGTAATGCGGGACCTCACCTTTCGGTCGCGGCACCTCGACGACGGCCTGACATGGATACGGCGCCATCGCGGGATTCGGCGTCAGCGCAAAGCCGTTGGTCTTGATGAGCGGCTCGGTGAGGTAGCTCGGATCCTCGATCATGTACACGTGCGTCATGTAGTTCCCGTGGCGGATGAACCGCTCGGTCATCGAGGCGCGGTCGGAGATAAACAGACCGTTGCGCCGAATCCAGCCGGCCTTCAGATGCGTCGTCCGCACCACCAGCACGTTGCCATCCCAGCGACCCGTCGAGAACCCCTGCCACGTGTGGGCGGCGTACTCGGGCGGATGCGGACGCCCGTCCATCCAGATCTCGCGCTCCTGCTCCTGCCACTGGATGTGGGTGTTCAGCTTGATGGTGGCCTGCGTCTGGTGGTTGATGTCTGCGGTGATCCGCAGGTTGCCCACACCGCGGAACCCGTAGGTCGACGGATGCGGCTTGCACTGGTGCTCTGGCAGCGTGAGCAGGGACGACTCCCAGCTGTCGGCGCGGAGCCGGGCCGCGTCGTTGATCGGCAAACCGGCGTAATCCCCGATGTCGGGGCCCGGAATGCGCTCGACCTGGTCTTCATGGAAGATCGGCGCCCACATGCCACTGAGATCGACCTGCGCCGACGCCGGGCGTACGCCGAACGCCACGAGACTAGCCGCCGCCGCGACGATGCTGAATGTTGTGCGCTGCATGGCCCCCCCAGGACGCGGGAATCTTAATGTGCGGCGGGAGGAGAAGTCCATCAGATGGTAGGCGGTAGGCGGTAGGCGGTAGGCGGTAGGCGGTAGGCGGTAGGCGGTAGGCGGTAGGCGGTAGGCGGTAGGCAGTAGGCAGTAGGCAGTAGCAAGAACTGGAGCCGCTACCAGCTACCGTCTACAGCCTACCGTCTACAGCCTACCGTCTACAGCCTACCAGCCACCGGCCAACTGTGCGAGACTCTGTGGTCGTCTCATATGGTTCGCACGCACACGAGGACAACACTCAGCATGAATGTCATTTCCTGGCTCCAACAAAGCGCTGCCATGGATTGGTTTCGAGAGAGCGGGTCATTGTGGGGTTATCCGTTCGTGCTCTTTCTCCATACGCTCGGACTGGGGACCGTTGCCGGCCTCAACGGGGCCATCGATATCCGGGTGCTCGGCGCCGCGCCGCACGTTCCGCTCGCCTCGCTGAAGCGATTCTTCCCCCTCATCTGGATCGCCTTTGCGGTCACGGCGGCCTCGGGCACCACCCTGCTCATTGCCGATGCCCAATCGAAGCTCGCCAGCCCGGTTTTCTATTTCAAGATGCTGTTCGTCGCGCTTGCCCTCATCGACCTGCACTTGCTCAGGACCCGCATCTTCAGTGACCCGCAGCTCGACGCGCGACCGCTGTCGTCCCAGGCCAGGCTGCTGGCCATCACGTCGATCCTGTTGTGGATCGCGGCCACGACGGCGGGGCGATTGATGGCCTACCTCGGCCCCGTAGCCGGCCTCAATTAGCGTCAAGGACCTGTCATGAACGCCCCACATCTGCACCTCATCCTGAATCACGTACCGACGATCGGCACCGCCATCGCGCTCGGTCTGCTGCTCCTGTCCCTGATCCGGAAGAACGAGGAGCTGACCCGCGTCAGCCTCGAGCTCTTCTGCGTGATCACGCTCGTGACGCTCCCGGCGTATCTCAGCGGCGTGGCCACGATGCTGGCCATCGAGAATCTGCCCGACGTGTCGAAGGCGGTGATGTCCAGGCACCACGATGGCGCGCTGCTCGCCTACGCGTTCCTGCTGCTCACCGGCGGCTCGTCCTGGTTCGGGCTGTGGCAATTCCGGCGGGTCTCCCACCCGTCGCGGATGAACGTGATGATCGTCGTACTGCTGGCGATCGCCTCGCTCACGCTGATGGCGGCCACCGCGACCATGGGTGGCGAAGTGCGCCACCCGGAGATGATGGTCGAAGGCACGCCGTCCTCGGTGGACAGTCCCGCGTGGATCACCGCCGCATCGGTCGCCGCGCTCGTCACCGATCACACGTGGGTCTGGCCGGCGGCCGAGGCCCTGCACTTCATCGGCCTCTGGCTGCTCTTCGGTATCGTGCTGCTGGTGAATCTGCGCATGCTCGGCATGATGAAGGCGGCGCCCTTCTCGGCGCTCCATCGGCTGCTGCCCTGGGCCGTGCTCGGTCTCGGCATCAACCTGGTCACCGGCATGATGTGGGTGATCGCCACTCCCGAGATGTACTCGACCAACGTCTCCTTCTTCTGGAAGATGGGCTTCCTGATGCTCGCCGGCGCCAACCTGATCTACGTGACGACGTTCGATGAGCCGTGGAGCGTCGGTGCGGGAGAAGACGCGCCGTTCATGAGCAAAGCCATGGCCGCCTCAGCGATAGCGCTGTGGGTCGGCGTGATGTACTTCGGGCGTATGTTGCCGTTCCTCGGCAACTCCTTCTAAGCCGAGGGCGAACATGACTCTGGCACTGATCGTAAGCGTCGTCGTGATCTGCGTCGTGGTCGTTGTGGGAATTCTGGGATTCCTGATCGACAGACATGCGGAGCGGCTGGAACCTTAGACCTACGAGATCATTTCAACATCACCAGCATCATCCGCGACGGCTCCTCAGCGTGCAGCGCGTGGGGGATGTTTGCAGGCATGCGAACCAGCTGACCCGCGACCACGACGACTGAATCGTCGCCGACCGTGATCCGCAGCCGGCCGTCGAGTATCACGGCGAGCGCGTCAAACGGCGTGGTGTGCTCGCTCAGCCCTTCCCCGGCATCGATCGCGAACAACGTCACGTTGCCACCTGGTGAGCGGGCGATGACGCGGCTGGCGATCCCGTGCGGCTGCGGGGCGAGCAGGTCGGCAAGCGACTCGGCTCGCCCGCCAGGGATGACGCCGCGGTCCCCTGATGTGTCGCTCATGGGCGGGGTGGTACCGGCACTATCGGCCGGACTCCAGTGACGTGGAATGGCGTGTGCCGCGTCGACCGGCCGAGCCCTAAACCAAAGATGAACGCCACGAGCGCGAGCGCACCGGCCGCAAATATCGTGTCCCCGATCACCCGAAGCCAACGGAACGTCTGAATCACATCGGTCTGCCTGAATTCAGGACTCCTGGCATGCCAGTAGCCCTGCTCGACCGACATCCACGTCTGCATGAGCCCCACCGGCAGCAGGCTGAGCATCACCATCAGAAGCAGCCCGATGTTGGTGGCCCAGAAGCCGAACTTGATGAGCCCTTCTTTCCACTCGGCAACCGGGTCCAGTGCGCGCAGCGAGAAGAGCATCAGACCGATACCCAACATCCCGTAGACACCGAACAGCGCCGCGTGTCCGTGGAGCGGCGTCGTGTTCAGGCCCTGCATGTAATACAGCGCGATCGGCGGATTGATCATGAAGCCGAACAGACCCGCGCCAACCAGGTTCCAGAACGCCACCGAGACGAAGAAGTAGATCGGCCAGCGATACTTCAGGACCCACGGCTGGCTCCGTGAGACACGAAGGTTCTCCCAGGCCTCGAAGCCGACAAACAGCAGCGGCACCACTTCGAGCGCGCTGAAGACAGAGCCCAGCGCCAGCACGAAGGTCGGCGTGCCCGAGAAGTACAGGTGATGCAGCGTGCCGATGATGCCGCCTGAGAGAAAGATCGTGGCCGCGAGCAGGCTCGACTCGGCGGCGGTGCGGATGTTCACGAGCCTGAGGCGTGCGAACAGGAACGCGATGACGACCGTGGCGAAGACCTCGAAGAAGCCCTCGACCCAGAGGTGCACGACCCACCAGCGCCAGTATTCGGCCACCGCCAGGTTGGTGTGGCGTCGGTAGCCAAGCGCCGCCGCGTAGAACACGGCAATGGCAACCGTCGACCGGGCTGGCCCACGCGTTCAGGATGAACAGCGCTTCGCGGTGCAACCAGTCTGCCGACCAGTCGGGCGCAACGTAACTGCCGTGTCCCCAGATGGAGCCGAGCTCCATGCCTCCCATCGACTGCCAGACGTTCTGACCGTCGTGGATGTCGCCAGGCCCCGCGAGTGGCCGGCCATCGGCCGTCACGACGCGCTCAGGAACTGGAGGCGCCTGCTGATAGATGCGAATGCCCGTCCAGCCGAGGACGGCGAAGGAGAGGACGACGACCGCGGCGAATGCGAGCCAGAGCCTTCGAAAACTCATCCCACAGGATGGCTCGCAGGGCCCTCATGCCTCAGTTCAATCTTGAACACTGCTAGATCGTCTTCACTTGCGCATCGGGCAACGCACCCAGCGCCGCTTCCAGATCCCGCACGGCTCCGTCGGAAGGATTCGCGACGCCGACGAGGATCTTCCCGTCGGACACTTCAGGGTCGTAGAACGTCGAGCCTCGCCCGAGGCCGGCGCTGATCACCAGCGTGGCGACGGTTGCGAGAATGGCCCCGAGCATCGTCAGCTCGAAGATGATGATCGTGTTTGGCCACCAGGCATACGTCGGCAGGCCGCCGACGTTGATCGGCCAGGACGTCTCGGTCAGCCAGGTCAGGCCGAACGCCGCGGCCATGCCGAGCAGGCCGCCGCCACACGCCATCCACCACATCCACGTCTTCCCGCCCAGCTGAGCGAACTCGTAGTCGTCCATCGGCTGCGCGGACATGACGACGATCTCGCGGTCGGCGATGCCCGCCGCCCGCAGACGGTTGACGGCCTGCTGCGCCGATTGCCCGTTCGGGTAGAGCCCGTAGACGGCTTTCACGGCTTCACCCCCTCGAGCGTCGGGCCCGTGCGCTCCGCCTTCGCCAAGGCTTCGGCGGACCGCCGTAGCTCGCCGGAGGCGAGCGAAGGCTGGTTAGACGGGCCGCGCGGTTCAAGGACAGGCCCTGCAGTGCCGTCACCGCCGCCCGCTTTCAGTTCCCACATCGAGATGATCGGCACGACCTTGGCGAACAGCACGTAGAGCAGCGTCATCGCCGCGAAGGTCGCGCAGAGGATGATGATCTCGACCGGCTGCGGGCGATACGTGCCGTAGCTATAGGGCAGGTACTTGTGCCCGAGCGAGGGCACGATGATCAGGAACCGCTCGAGCCACATGCCGACGATCACGCCGATCGACGCGATCACGCAGCCGGTGATCGTGCGGAATTTCCTGATGCCCATCAGCACCAGCGGCACCACGAAGTTGCAGACGACCATCGTCCAGTAGAGGGGCGCGAACGACAGACGCTGCGTGCGCCAGAACACGGCCATCTCGCTTGGCTCGTTGCCGTAGTAGGTCACCAGGCGCTCGTTGAAGACGAAGTATCCCCACAGCAATCCCATCACGAGCAGCAGCTTGCCGAGATTGTCGAAATGGATGGGGAGGAGGTAGTCCTCGAGGTGGAGGAAGCGCCGGAGCAGGGCCATCGCGATGAGGAGGCCGGCGATCCCGCTGAAGATGGCGCCGGCGACGAAGTAGGGGCCGAAGATCGTCGTCTGCCACATCGGCACGGGGGCCATCGAGAAGTCGAACGAGACGATCGTGTGGACCGACACCGCAACGGGAATGATGGCGATGGCCATGATCTGCATCGCCGTCTCGAGCCGGTGCCACTGCTTCGGCGTGCCACGCCAGCCGAGCGCGAGGATGCCGTAGATCGTCTTGCGGAAGCCGACCGCCTTGTCGCGAACGACGGCGAAGTCGGGAATCATCGGCAGGAACAGAAACAGCACGCTGCCGGTGAGGTAGGTGTTGATCGCGAAGAAGTCCCACACCAGCGGCGAGCGAAAGTTTGGCCAGATCAGACGCTCGCTGGGGTACGGAATCAGCCAGAACGCCTGCCACGGACGCCCGAGGTGGATGATCGGGAACATCGCGCCGATCATCAGAGCAAAGACCGTGATCACTTCCGCGCAACGGGTGACCGGCCGGCGCCAGCCGGCGTCCACGAGGCGCAGGATCGCCGAGATCAGCGTGCCGGCGTGGCTGATGCCGATCCAGAACACGAAGTTGGTGACGTAGAAGCCCCAATAGACCGGCCATCTGATCCCTGAGACGCCGAACCCGAAGTACGCCTGCGAGAGCCACGCGACGAACGCCGTCACCACCATGGCGCCCAAGACGCTCACCAGGAGGTAGAACCTCCAGGACGTGTGGAGAAGCGGACGGAGGAGGTCGGTGTTGATTCGAGAGGCTGGAATCATGTCGATGTAATTCAGAATTCAGAATTCAGAATGCAGACAATGCCAACACGACCCTTTCCACGATCGGTGTCTGCATTCTGCATTCTGAATTCTGCATTAGCTCTGTCGACTCAGATACGTCACCTTCGGCTTCGTCCCGACGTCCTCCAGCAGCTTGCTGCCGCGCGACGACCGGGAGAGCCGCGACACGTCGCTTTCCGGATCGTCGAGGTCGCCGAACACCAGTGCCTTGGCCGGGCACGCCTGCGCGCAGGCCGTCTGGATATCGCCGTCCTCGAGCTCCCGCTCGTCGGCCTTCGCCTGAATCGTCGTGGCCTTGATGCGCTGCACGCAGAACGTGCACTTCTCCATCACCCCGACCTCGCGCAGTGAGACGTCGGGATTGAGCTGGAGGTGAAGCGGTTTGTCCCAGGACGGGTTGAAGAAGTCGAAGAAGCGCACGTTGTACGGGCACGCATTGGCGCAGTAGCGCGTGCCGATGCAGCGGTTGTAGACCTGCGCGTTGAGGCCGTCCTCGGTGTGGTGGCTGGCGTAGGTCGGGCACACCGGCTCGCACGGCGCGTTCTCGCAGTGCTGGCACATCACCGGGCGGAACGTCAGCCGGACGTCCGGAAACTCACCCTCCCAGTAGCGCTCGACGCGGATCCAGTGCTTGGCGCGCCCACGCGACGCCTGATCGGCGCCGACGGTGGAGATGTTGTTTTCGGCGTGACAGGCCGTCACGCACGCACCGCACCCCGTGCAGCGGTCCAAGTCGGCGGCCATTCCCCACTTCGGCATTCGCTACTCCAACAATCGCATTCCCAAGATCACGAAACCACGGAGGCACGGAGACGCGGAGTAGTCTTTTCTAAAGTGATCTCCGTGTCTTCGTGTCTCCGTGGTTCGTGATTGAGCGGTGGTCATCTTCCCCGCTCTTCCTCTTCTCGCGAGCCGCCGGCAAATAGAATGAGTCGGCCGTCCGGGCCGCTGATGCGTGAGATCTTCACGCGCGTGGCTGCCCAGGCGAGTGCGCCGGTCGCGGCTTCGACAACCGGCGCGATCAACTCGACGGGACTTGCGCCGCGGCCGCTCGCATAGCGCGTGAACGTGCGATGTCCCTGCCCGGCCGGCATCGCGACGATGTCGGGGGCGATCCCTGGCGAGACGACCGCCGCCACCTGCAGCGAACCGTGCGCCGACGCGATCTCCACAACGTCGCCGTCGCCGATGCCCAGCTTCGCGGCCGTGGCCGGGTTGATCTCGACCCAACTGCTCCACATCGCCGACGTCATCGGATCGGGCATTTCCTGCAGCCATGGCAGGTGCGCCAGCGATCCATCGAGGAACGCCGAGGACGGGTACGGGAGAAAGTGCAGTGGGTACTGCTGCGCGTCGCCGTCGAACTGCGGCTCCGACCAGGCGAAGGTGCGCGCGGCCGCGACGCCGCTGAGTGCCGGCGTGGCCGCCAGCGCCGCCGGCAGCGTGCCCCACCAGCCGCCCTTCTCCTGCGCCTCGGTCCAGGAGTCCGAGTCCTGCGATGCCGCGGGGAACGTGGCGAAGCTTGCGGTGAGCATCTCCTCGAAGGTCTGCCACGGGAGATTGAGCGGACGAGCGAGCAGCCGCGACACCTCGAGCAGCACGTCCGGCGTCGCACGCGTGTCGTGCAGCGGCTTCATCACCGCCGGCGCGACACCAGCCACGGCCACCATCGAACCGGACTCGGGGACGGCCTCCGCCCACGACTCGAGGAAGGAGTGGTCCGGCAGGATCAGATCCGACAGGACGCTCGTCTCGTCGAGGAAGCTGCCGACGCTGGCGATGAACGGCACCTTCTCCAGCGCTTCACGGAGCTTCCATGCCCGCGGTGTGGTGAAGACCGGATTGACGCTGTCGACGATCACTGCCTGCGCATCGGCAATGTACGCGCCGTCCCCTTCGGGCTGAAGCCGGAAGACACCGGGCCGCCTGAAGGCGGCCCCTACCTTCGCGGCTACATCCGCAGCCCCTACATCCTTCGGCTGCGGCGTGAAGTAGATACCGCCGGGTTGCTCGACGCTCCCGAGGAGTGCGTTCAGCGCGTTGACGGCGAGCGCACTCACCAGACCGTTGGTGTGTGCCAATGGTGGGCCGCCGATGATCGCGACCGACGGTCGCCTTTCCGCGAGCTCGTGCGCCAGGCGCTCGACGCGCCGCGCCGCCACACCGGTCAGCTTCTCCACCTGCTCGGGCGAGTACTCGGCGAGGCCCGCATTCCAGCCGTCGATCAGCGCGCCCGCCTTGCCCGCTCCGCCAGTGGGCCGAAGCTTGGCCGACATGATCACGTTGGCGAGCCCCAGCGCGAGAATGCCCTCGGTGCCCGGCCGCGCCGGCACCCATTCGTCCGCGTTGGCACCGGTCTGCGACATCCGCGACTCGACCTGCACGAACGAGCCGCGAATACCGCGACGTCCCTGCCGCATCAGGCCGTAGCCCACGCTCTGCGAGACGGGTGAATTCCACGTCCCGAGAAAGTCGGCGCCAAAGACGATCACATATTGCGCGTTCGGTAAATCGAAGGTCGGAAGCTGGTCGCGCCCGAAGCTGAGCGCGTTGGCGCGACGCAGCACCTCGTCACCAAACAAATCGTGCGTGGTCGGACCAGAGGCGCCAAAAGCCGCGAGGAACCGGCCGACGAGCGCCGCACGATGGCCGCCGCCACTGCGCGTGAGATATGCGAGCCCCTTCTGCTGTCCGGCGCCCTCGAGCCCGTCCAGCCGCGACACCAGCTCCTTGATCGCATCGTCCCAGGAGATGGCGGAATAACGGCCGTCGCCGCGGTTACCGGAGCGCTCGAGCGGCTGTGTAATCCGATCCGGGTGATAGGTGACTTGAATGGCGGCTTGCCCGCGTGCGCACAGCGCGCCGTGGTTGACGGGATAGGCGGGGCTCCCCTCGAGCTTCTTGGCCGCGAAGATCTGGACGATGCCAGCCTGTCCGTTCCGCATGACGTCGGCCTCGGCATCCATTACGCGCACGGTCAGGCCACACCCCGCGGCGCACAACGGGCACACGCTCGGCTTCCACACCGCCTGGCCCGGGACGATGTCCTCGTCGGGGACGAAGCGAATGAGCTGGTTCTCGGGGCTGCCGCAGCTCGCCAGCGCGGCACTGGTTCCGGAAATCGCGGTGAGCTTGATGAAGGATCGGCGGTCCATCAGACGAGGAATCCCTGTAATGCAAAATGCAAAGTGCAAAATGCAAAACTCAGATTACTCGCTGCAAACATCGGCATCCTGAGCGAGCGGCCCAGGAGCAACGAGCGGTGTTTGCATTTTGAATTTTGCATTTTGAATTACAGCGTCAGCTCAGAAATGACACGTCAAACAATCCGTCGACGCTTGTTTCTCACGATGACAATTCACGCAAAAGCCCATGTTCAGGTCGACGTTGCGCTGTGCGACTGTCTGCTCCGCGATGTTGCCGTGGCACGTCGAGCACTCGACCTTGGCGCGGATGTGCGGCGCGTGATTGAACTTCACATGCGCCTGCTTGGTGTAGCCGTACACGCGCTGCCATGCGAGGTCGACACCCTGCTCGCGCATCTGCGTAATCTTCTGGATCCGTGGACGATCTGTGGCGATCGTGTTGTGGCAGACCATGCAGGTGCGGACACTCGGCAGGCCCGCCACCGGGCCCGTCGTCACGCTTTCGTGGCAGTACTCCGTGCACCCGATCTGTTTGCCGACGTGCACCAGGTGCGGGAATTCGATCGGCTGCACAGGCGCGGGACGCCGATCGAGGAAGTCATTGAGCGCCGCTGCAAACGTCGGACGGGCGGTCGTGAAGACCGCAACGCTTTGACCGGGCAGGAGCGGAGCCGTGGACGGCTGCGGCGACGTATCGAACAGCCGGCAGCCGACACCACCCGCGAACGCGAGCACGCCGATCGCAATGATTCGGGTGAAGAGAGAACGTCCGCGCACGGGCGTCAGTCTACTTCGGCTTCGGCGCGGCGGCGGGCTGTGGACCGATACTGCGAATGAAGTTGACGACCTGCCAGATCTGGGTTGGCGTGAGCGTGCCCTTCATGGGCTTCATCTCGGACTCCTTCGCCGGAGGCCGCGGAATCGCGCCATTGAGAATGATCGAGTAGATCTCGCCGTCGCTCGACCCGTGATCCCACGTGGCGTCGGTCAGGTTCGCCGGACTCGGGCTCTTCGGCGCCAGCGGGCCGTCACCCTTGCCTCGAAGCCCATGGCAATGGCGGCAGTTCTTCGCGTACAGCCCGCGGCCGGCAGTGATCGACGCCGGGTTCAGCGCCACGGGGTTCTTCAGCAGCTTGAGTTTGGGGTCGCCGCCCAGTTTCTGCGCGACGGCGCCGGCCGTCAGCCACAGCAGAGCGCATCCGACAATCAGCAGTATCCGAACACCACGCATGGGACCAGGTCTCTCCACGTCCAGAAGAATGAGTCCGATTCAGCCGACCAGAAACTCGAACGTATTGGCCGGGATCATCATAATCAACCTCGCGAGCCCGGCCACGGACAGCCACATCACGATCGACAGGAGCCCCACCATTTTCAAGGTGCCGCCCCCGAAACGCCCATCGGGCGCAAACGCCACTTTTCTCCGCACGGTAAACGTGTAGATCAGCGCGATGAGAAGCAGGTACATCTTCACCCAGAACACCGAGTTGTTGTACTGCAGGGTGGCGGTGGCCATCACGGCCGGGATGCCGGTCAGCGTCAGAATCGCGAGGCCGCCGAGCAGCCAGGGCTGGGCATCACGGGCGACGGTGGCCGTGGGCTGCTGCGTCAACCCGGCGCCGAGCAGGCGAAGATCCACGATGAGCAGGGAGCCGAGAAATACGACCATCGCCGTCAGGTGCACGATGTTGACGGCAGGCCCAAGGTAAATCGACGGCCCGTAGACGGCCAGGCCTTCCATCCACTCGAAAAACGGCAGTAGCAACGTTTTCTCCCAGGCGGGTCTAAAGACCCGCCTCTACGAGGACCAGACCGCCTCTACTCCACGAAATACTCGGTGGTCATCCAGTCGTAGGCCACGAGGCGGCCCAGCGCCAGGATTGCCACCCAGAGAACGATGGACGTGGCGCCAGCGATCTTCGCGGCCCTGCTGTCCCACGCGGCCTCGGACCGATGCGTGATCAGGTGAATGATGCCGGCGTTGAGGCCTGCCAGCACCATCAGAAACATCTTCCACCAGAAGAACGACTTGCCGAAGTATCGCAGAGGCTGCGCCCAGAACAGCATGACGCCGGAGATGACCATGACCGCAAAGCCGACCATCTGCCAGGGCAGCAGCCGCGGCGACACTTCCGATGCCCGGGTGCGCAGGTTGGCGATCCCCACGAGCCTCAGGTCCATCATGACGATGAGGCCCATGAACCAGCACAGCGACACGACGTGCACGGTCAAGAGAACAGAAAATCCAAAGGTCGACTCACGAAGGTACGTGGCACCCGGGAGGTTGACCTCCAACCACCTGAAGGCTTCCAGTAGATCCATCAGGCGGGGACCCCGGTGTCAGCTGCGCGCGCCCGTGCCGTCACTACGGCTTGGGATTGCATCGCGCTTCAAGACCTGCTGGCTTACCGTCCACGACGATGTCCCGGTACACGTCGTGGCAGGTGGCGCACGCCTGCGTGACTTTGTCCGAGATGTCGAGAAAGGCATCGAGTTTCTTGTCGTTCGCCGCCTGATACGAGACCGCGGCGACATCCCGGAGTGCCGCCAGGCCCTTCTGGAAGGTCGGATCGTTCAGCGGCACCGGCTTGCCGTTCGCGCACGCGCGCCCCGGCAGCGCGACGAGATTGGCGGCTTCGGCGAGGGCCATCGACGCGTTCTCAACCGCTTCCCATCCGCCGTAGGTCCCGGCATAGGGGTTCGACGCCCCCGAGTTGTCCTTCGGGTCGGGCGGTGCGCCCGGGTCCTTGTCCTGCGCGTCGAAGATGATGTTCGAGTTCGGGAAGAGGATGCCTCGCATCACGTGATTGAGGCTTCCCTTGACCTGCGGTGTGGAGGCCGCAGGCGCAGCCGTCTCAGTCGTCGGCGCCGGGGCCGGACTGCTGCAGGCGGCGACAAACACGAGCAACACGGACAGAACGGTCGGAACGCGCATATGTGGCACCTCAGTCGAAAACGCCCGAAAGTCTACTTGAAAAGCCATTCAGATCCTATCCGGCTCCCAGGTTAGCCGCTTCTGAAGAGTTTCTTAACTTTGAGTCAGAACTAAGTGCAAAGTGCAAAGTGCAAAGTGCAAAGTGCGAAGTGGGGCCGGTCGGCCCTACGGCACGAACACGACGCTCCACGGCCGCTCGCCGACCTTGACCTTCGCTTTCACCATCCGGCTGTCGACGTCGATGATGGAGATGTCGTTGGAGGGACCGTTGGCGGTGAAGACCGTCTTGCCATCCGGTGCGACGGCAATACCCCACGGCCGGTCGCCGGCTTCAATCGACGCGACCGGCAGATTGGTCGCCGTGTCGATGACCAGCACGTTCTTCCCGCGCCCCGTGGTGATGAAGACGTGCTTGCCGTCGGGCGCAGCCACGCCGCCCATCGGACGCACCAGTTGTCCCGACAACGGGATCGTCTTGATCACGACGTGCTTCGTCGCATCGACGACTGCGACCGACGCGCCGTTCTCGGAGGTCACGTACGCACGCGAGCTGTCCGGCAGAAAGGTCGTCGATCGCGGGCGGGGACCCACCTTGAACGTCTTCAGCAGTTTGAGGCCCACGGCATCGATCACCGCGACCTGGCCGTCTTCCTCGGACGTGACGTACACCACCTGACCGTCGGGCCGCAGCTCGACCCCTTCGGGCTCACCGCCGACCTTGAACGTCCCGAGCACGCGTCCATCGTCGACGGCAATCACGTTGGCCTCGCCCACGTCTTCATTCGCGACGAACAGATGCGTGCCATCGAGGCTGACCGCCATCTGTTCCGGATCCGATCCGCCGCGGATCACGCGCACGAGCTTCAAGTCCTTCACGCTCACCACGCCGATGCCATCAGCCTTCTTGTCCGGCGGAGGTAGCGTCGACTCGTCCACGCCCGGCGGGGCAATCGGCGACCCGCTGAGCGCCACGAACACCAGCGTGCCATCGCGACTCAGCCGGATACCGCGCGGCCGTTTGCCCACCGGAACAGTCGCCACCACCTTCTGCGTCGCCACGTCCACGACGCTGATGTCGCCGCCGTTCTCGTTGGTCACGAACAGCCGGCCCGCGGTGGGCGGGGGGAGAGGCTGACGCGTGGCAGCTTCCGGGGTTGCCGCCGCGCCCGGCGGCGCCTGCTCGCCCCCAGAGCACGCCGACGCCATCGCCGTGGCCAGAATCCATCCAACTCGTCGCACTCGCATGGCCCAATACTAGCGCGCCCGACTGGGGTCAGAGTCGGGGTCAGAGTCGGGGTCAGAGTCGGGGTCAGAGTCGGGGTCAGAGTCGGGGTCAGAGTCGGGGTCAGAGTCGGGGTC
>DATDOE010000122.1:0-243816 GCA_035293405.1 Vicinamibacterales bacterium
GTCTTTAGACCCGCCGATCACATGGCCAAGACGACAGATCACCGCGCGGGCTTGGCGAGATACGCCTTCGACGCGGCCTCGTCCTTGATCGGCGTCACCTTGTCCGGGTCGATGCGCACCATCAGATAGGTGATGTGATCGTCGATCTTCGTGAACCAGTGGCCGGTGCCTGCCGGAATCACAACCACATCGCCTGCCTTGATCTGATGGGCGACACCGTTGCGAATCTCCGTGCCGTTGTTTCCAGGTCCGTTGAACTCGCGTACGGTCTGCTGCGTGGCCGGCCGCCGCTGTCTGTTGGTGATGTCGGGCCCGAGCATCAGCGTCGCCGATCCATCGATGATGTGGTAGACCTCGCTCACCAGATCGTGCTCCGCCACCGAGTCCGGCGCAGGCTTATCGAGTTTGCCGCGATACACCATGCCGATGCCGACGTGAGCCTTACCGATCTCGATGTCCCTGACCTGCTGGTCGAGCAGCTTTTCCGCAAGCGCCTTCTTCGTATACGCCTGCAGCTCGCTCTCGGGGATGTAGTACCCGGGGCACATGGCGCACGTCGGTTGCGGGTCCGTGGGGTTGATCTTGGTCTGCGCCACGAGCGCCGCCACAGTCACGCTCGCGATCGCGACGAGCGCCAGCGCGATCCTGTTTACTAGTCGTGTCATGGAGTCTCCTCGCTACCGGCTACCGGCTACCGGCTGCTATCTCTTGGGCCACGGCGGCCCCTGCTCCGCCTTCGTCACCGGACCAACGCCCTTGTAGATGAACCGTTGCACCCGCGCGCCAGTATAGGTCTCGGTGGCGTACAGGTTGCCCTTCGAATCGGTGTCCAGGTTGTGGACGCCGAAGAACTGGCCCGGCTGCCGGCCACCGTCGCCGAAGGCGGTGACCACTTCGAGCGTGCTGCGCAGTACGACGTTGATCTTCTCGTTCACGCCATTGGCGATATAGAGGTAGGTCTGCTGCGGGTCCCGGGACAACGTCATGTCCCACACCGAGCCGGACCGCCGCGTGTTCTTCTCGAAGAACGCCTCCTTCACGAAGGTGCCGTCTGTGCGGAAGACCTGCACGCGATCGTTGACACGGTCGCACACATACACCAAGCCGTCCTTTGACAACTGCGCGCAATGCACGGTGTTGAAGTGCTTCGACGGCGGCGCCGACGGATCGTAGTCGGGCACCTTGATGTCATCGGGCTTCTGTCCGTAGGCGCCCCAATGCCGCTTGTACTTGCCGCTATCGGCATCGAGCACGACCACGCGGCGATTGCCGTATCCGTCGGCGACGTAGATCTCGTTCGCCTCGGGATCCGCGACGATCTTTGCCGCACGCCAGAAGTTCGCCAGGTCGTTGCTGCCGTTGTGCGTCCCCTTCTTGCCAATCTGGAGGAGGAACTTGCCGGTCCTGGTGAACTTCAGGATGTGCGTGTCGGTGTTGCCGTTGCCGCCGATCCAGACGTTGCCTTTGTGATCGACGGTGATGCCGTGATTGCTCTCCGGCCACTCGTAGCCGTCGCCGGGCCCGCCCCAGTGTCCGACGAGATTTCCGGCCTGATCGAATTCGAGCACGGGCGGCGCGACGCTGCAGCACGTACCGATCGGCGGCTTGAAGTCGGCGGCCTTGAAGTTGTCGTCCACGGTTTGTGGCCGGTGGATGACCCACACGTGATCCTGAGCGTCGACTGACAGGCCAATTGTCGATCCCATCACCCAATGATTCGGCAGGGGCTTCGGCCAGAACGGATCGACCTCGAAGATCGGCGCTTGCGCCGCGCGCGTCTGCGCCGCGACACGCGCCCCCGGTGACATCGCGTACCACGCGCCGGCGATCAGCGTCAGCGTCACGAGATAGGCTGCTGTTCTGCGTGTCATGTCGGTTTCTCCAGGCGGGTCTGAAGACCCGCCTCTACATTCACCGTTGTGCCTCTACATTCGCCGTCGTGTAGTGGCGGGTCTTTAGACCCGCCTATTTCGCCGAGCCGCGCGACACTTCGACTTGCCCGGCCGCGAGCACGTGCGTCCTGGTCTTGAATCGCCAGCCTTGCGGCGTCTTCACGTAGACATCCTCGTAGCGGCCCTGCGCCTCCACCTTGCCCGGCACGCCATCGAGTCCGATGGCAATCAGATACACCTTCCCGGTTGCGCCGCCAGGGGCCGGCTCGATCACGTGGTTCACCAGCATGTGGACGATGCCGGCCCAGGGAACGCCTGTGCAGTCGGGCCTGCCGCCACGGGCGGCTTCAGCGAGCCGCTCGCGGCCGGCGAAGGTGTTGAGCACCTTGCCATTGCGAGAGGTGGCGAAGGTGCCGTCCGGGACGTACAGGTCGGCGTAGTCGTAGCCTTCCTTCGTGCACTCGTCGATCGCGTAGGCGTACTTGGACACCAACTGCTGAATGCCGATGTAGTCCTGCGGCGTGAGCGCCGCGGGTTGCTGAGCCCGCGCGGGAGCCACGGACAGGAGCAGTGCCACAGCGAGAGTCACACGTCGGGTCACAGTCGTCTCCAGGCGGGTCTGCCGCCTCTGCTCCTTCGGAGCTACGGCGGCCAAGAAAGACCCGCCACTACTTCAGTTCCTACGCAGCTCCGCAATCAACGCATCGACCTGCTGATACTGCAGGCAGCCCGCTGTCGGCGGGCTCGGCGGGCATCCCGTGGACCTCCAGCCGTAATCGTCTTCGAGCGTCTTGACGACCTGAGCCTTGCTGTTGCCCTGCTTGATCAACCCGGCCAGCCGGCCCCGCATCGTTTCGAGATCGGCCTTGAACTTCACCAGATCGGCCTTGGTGGAGACGGGGCCGTGTCCGGGAATCACGGTGTCGAAGTCCAGCGTCAGGATGCCGTCGAGCGTCTTCGACCATTCGAGAAAGCTTCCACCCTGCACGTAGTCCACGTAGACGGGGACGCCGGGCGGCCTCGGCGGCAACGCCTCGCGGCCGCGGCCGCCGGCACGAATCGCCAGGAAGAGATCGCCGGTGTGAATCGTCTTGAGCTCCGGGAAATAGATGACGGCGTCGCCACTGGTGTGACCACGGCCGAAATAGTACGCCTGCACGTCCTTTCCGCCCAGGTGCACGTCGAGCTGATCGGTGAAGGTGATCCGCGGCAGCCCGATCGGTGTGCCCGGGGTGTCCTCGTAGTACGGCTGCTTGAGATCCTTCAGGTTGGCGTAGACGTTCCGATGCGCGATGACCTCGGCGATCGGGAGCATCTTGAAGGCACCGCCGGCATGGTCGTCGTGCTGGTGCGTGTTGATCACGTACTTGAGGGGCTTGTCGGTAACCGTCTTCACCTGCGCCAGGATGTCGGCGTGGTTGCGGTCGAACATGTCGTCCACGAGAACCACGCCCTCGGTCGTCGAGTAGAGGGCGACATTGCCGCCGTCGCCAGACACCATGTACAGATCGCCCTTCACCTTCTCGGTGCGGAGCGGGCCGGGCGGCTTGGGAGCCTGGGTCGAGACCACCCAGGCGCCTTGCAGCACGAACACGGCGACGAAGAGGCGAAGGAAGGTAGACCGGCTCATTCGGCGGACTATACATCACTCGTTCGGATCGTTCGAATCGTTCGGATCGTTCGGGACGTTCACGTTCCGCCTGCTTGTGCCGATTTGTGATCCGAGGCGCTTGCGCGCAATTCGACTATGGCAGAGACAACGCTCGACAGCCACACCAAGGCGCTCCAGGTCAACCTGGACCCGATGAAGTACGGCACGTTCGCCGAGATCGGCGCCGGCCAGGAAGTGGCGCGCTGGTTCTTCCGCGTGGGCGGGGCTGCGGGCACGATCGCCAAGGCGATGTCGGCCTACGACATGACCTTCAGCGACGCCATCTACGGCCAGGGCGACCGGTATGTCAGCCGGCCCCGCCTCCAGAAGATGCTCGACCATGAGTATGGGCTGCTCATCGAGCGCCTCAACACCCAGCGGGGCGAGAAGACGCGGTTCTTCGTGTTTGCCGACACCGTCGCCACGCGGAGCTATTCGCGCAAAGAAGACGGACACGGGTGGCTCGGCATCCGGTTTCAGATGGAGCCGCTCGGGCCCTCGTCTGAGATCACGATTCATGTGCGGCTCACCGACGAGGAGGCCGAGCAGCAACAGGAAGCGCTCGGCATCATCGGCGTCAACCTGGTGCACGGCGCGCTCTTCCATCACGACGACCCCACCGCCATCGTCCGATCGCTGCTCGACACCGTGACCGCCGACCGCGGCGAGATCGACATGGTCGAATTCCAGGGGCCGGCGTTTCCGAGCGTCGATAATCGGCTCATGAGCCTGGAGCTCGTTCGCTACGGGCTGACGCACGCGGCCATGTTCGGCGCCGACGGGCAGGTGGTGCAGCCGGCCGACGCGCTCTACAAGAAGTGCGTCCTCATCGAGCGTGGCAGCTTCCGGCCGGCGACGAAGGTCACCGTGGACATGCTGCGGTGCGCGCAGGCGCAGTTCGCGCAGGAACCCAGCGTTCAGGGCGAGGACGTCGTCGTGCTCTTCGAGATGACGCTGCGGAATCTGAGCGATGGCGGTGATATCGACGCCCAGGATTTCCTGGATCGCGCCGACATCCTCGCCACGCTGGGTCGCACCGTCCTGGTCTCGAACTACGGCGAGTACCATCGGCTGGCCGCCTATCTCTTCCGGCACACCAAGAAGGCGATCGGCATCGTGATGGGCGTCCCGACGCTCCGCGAGCTGTTCGAGGAGCGCTACTACGCCGACCTGGACGGCGGCATCCTTGAATCCTTCGGGCGGCTGTTCAAGAACGACCTCAAGATCTACGCGTATCCACTGCTCGACAGGCGGGCGGATGGACTCATCACGGCCGGCAACTTGCGCGTGGCGCCGCACCTCCGTCATCTCTACGCCTACCTCGTCGAGAATCGGTTGATCGAAAGCATTCGCGACGTCGACGAGCAGTGCCTGTCGATCTACTCGCGTGACGTGCTCGAGAAGCTGCGATCGGGGGACGCCACATGGGAAGCGATGACGCCGCCCGCGGTGGCCGACCTGATCAAGCGCCGCGGCCTCCTCGGCTATCTCGCGGCCTGAGGAGGTACGTAGTGTCCGGCTTCAGCCTGGCTTCAGACCCTATGTAGGGCGATTGATGGGCCGAGCTGTATGTTGAAACTCTTTTGAAGAGCTAATTCGAAAGGAGTTCGACATGAACACGACCCATCGACCAGAGTCTACTGCGGCGGCGTTGTATGTCGCGATCGAGCTGAGCGCGAAGGAGTGGTTGTTGACGATGAGTCCAGCACCGGATGCGCCGCGGCAGCGCGTGCGGGTGCGCGCCGGGGACCGCGAGGCGATCGTCGAGGCGCTGCGGCGGGCCAAGGCGCGGTTCACGCTGGCGGCCGAGGCGCCGGTGCGGAGCTGCTGCGAAGCGGGGCGCGACGGATTCTGGCCGCATCGGTTGCTGACCACACTGGGAATCACGAATCTGGTGGTCGACTCGTCGAGCATCGAGGTGTCCCGGCGGGCGCGGCGGGCGAAGACGGATCGGCTGGATGGCGAGAAGCTGCTGCGCATGCTGCTGCGGTATTGGGGCGGGGAGCGGGAGCTGTGGCACGTGGTGCACGTGCCGTCGGCAGACGCAGAGGATGCCCGCCAGGCGAGTCGCGGGCTGACGACCCTGGCGGCGGAGCGGACCCGCTATCGCAATCGGATCCACAGCTTGCTGGCCACGCACGGGGTCCGGCGGCTGCGGATCGATGGCCGGTTGGCGGAGCGCCTCGCCGCCGCGACGGATTGGGCGGGAGTGCCGATGCCGCCCGGGGTCCAGGCCCGCATCCTCGCGACGTGGCGTGTGCTGCAGGCGATCGAGACCGAGCGCCAGCAGGCGCGCCGCCTCGAGCGCCAGGCGGTACGCGCGGTGCGGCCGACCACGTGCGCGCAGCGATTGGCGCAACTGCGTGGGGTGGCGGCGCGGAGTGCGACGATCCTGGCGGAGGAGCTCTTCGGCCGCGGTTTGCGCAATCGCCGGGAAGTGGGCGCGCTGACCGGCCTGGTGTCGGCCCCGTATCGCAGCGGGACGATCGCGTGGGACCAGGGCGTCACCCGGGGCGGGCTGCCGGCCGTGCGCCGCGTGGCGGTGGAGATCGCGTGGGCGTGGCTGCGGTATCAACCGAGCAGTGCGCTCACGCAGTGGTATCACCGCCGGTTTGGCGGCGGGGGCGCCGTGGCCCGGCGGATCGGGATTGTGGCGTTGGCCCGGCGCGTGATCATTGCGCTGTGGCGGTATGCGGAGCACGGGGTCGTGCCTGAGGGCGCGCTGCTGAAGACGTAGCGGCCTCGGGGCGGTCCGCGCGACACGCTGCCCGTCAGTCCGGTGGGGTCGCCTCGCGACCCGGGCTTCAGAGGGGGCACGTGGGATGGTTTCGGCCGGCGCTCGACGCGCATAGAGGATCTGGTGCTCGGCTCCGCCGACACGCATAGGAGCTGGTGACGAGTGATACTCGCACCGCAACGAAACCACGCGCGGAAGGGGGAAGAACGAAGACGTCACCTCCGCAGACCTCATAGCTAGGTAGGAGGTCCGCTCCGGTGACGTCTGTCGAGACGGAGGAGTTTGACATCAGTCCGGCTCATAGGAGCCGGACCTGGGGGATCGTAGTGTCCGGCTGTAGCCGGACCGGTACAGCGCAGGTCGCGGGTGTGACCTGCGCTGTCACTGGCGTCAGGGATCATGGCCGTGGAGGATGGTCATGTCCCTGGCTGTTGTTCACGGATCGGACGGCAATCGTTGTGGCTGTCGCGGAACCACGGTTTGCGTCGAGTGCTTTCGATCGGCAAGGCAGCGTCGGCGCACGCCGTCAACCGGCGAGCGCGACGAAGCCGGCCTTCGCGAAGGTGATGCAGGGCCGGTCCCTATGGAACTTCCTTTCGCCCCCAGAGGACCCGACTATCTCTTGTCAGAACGACAGCTGGCTCATCGCCGAGCAATGTTCGAGCATCTCAGAAAGCCAACCGGCTCGGTGGGTTCGTCGTGATCAGCTACTCTTTGGGGGTTCGAGACCGATCCAAGCGACAGGGAACCCTTGGCCAAGATAAAGACAACAAGAAAAGAGACCGGAGCGAACCTTGGTTTCGAGGCCAAGCTCTGGCAGGCGGCCGACGCGCTCCGTAACAACATGGACGCGGCCGAGTACAAGCACGTCGTCCTCGGCCTGATCTTCCTCAAGTACATCTCTGACGCGTTCGAAGCAAAGCATGCGGAGCTCGACGCTCAACGAACGCAGGGCGCTGACCCTGAGGACCCCGACGAGTATCGCGCAGTCGGCATCTTCTGGGTTCCCCCGGAAGCGCGCTGGCAATACCTGAAGTCGATGGCACCCCAGCCGACCATCGGACAACTGGTGGACGACGCGATGAGCGCCATCGAGCGGGACAACCCCTCACTCAAGGGTGTGCTGCCGAAGGACTACGCCCGACCAGGGCTCGACAAACAGAGGCTTGGGCAGATCATCAATCTCGTCAGCGACATCGCGCTCGGCAGCGCCGCTGATCGGTCGAAGGACACGCTTGGGCGCGTCTACGAATACTTCCTCGCACGATTCGCCAGCGCTGAGGGCAAGAGCGGAGGGCAGTTCTACACGCCGTCGCACGTGGTGCGCGTGCTGGTCGAGATGCTCGCGCCCTACAAGGGCCGCGTCTACGACCCGTGCTGCGGCTCGGGTGGCATGTTCGTGCAGAGCGAGAAGTTCATCGAGGCCCACAGCGGCAAGGTCGGGGACATCTCCATCTACGGCCAGGAGTCCAACTACACCACATGGCGGCTGGCGAAGATGAACCTCGCCATCCGTGGCATTGACGCGCAGATCGGCCACGGTGACACTTTCCACAAGGATACTCATCCCGACCTCAAGGCCGACTACGTCCTTGCCAACCCGCCGTTCAACGACAGCGACTGGCGCGGTGATCTGTTGAAGGACGACAAGCGATGGGTGTACGGCGTGCCGCCCGCGGCCAACGCCAACTATGCCTGGGTGCAGCACTTCATCCACCATTTGGCGCCGACCGGGCTTGCGGGCTTCGTGCTCGCCAACGGCTCGATGTCATCGAACCAGTCGGGCGAAGGAGAGATCCGCAAGGCGATCATCGAGGCCGACCTCGTGGACTGCATGGTGGCGCTGCCGGGTCAGCTCTTCTACTCGACGCAGATTCCCGTCTGTCTGTGGTTTCTCGCCCGCAACAAGAAGAATGGCAGGTTCAGGGATCGGCGTGGTGAGACACTCTTCGTCGATGCCCGCAAGACGGGCTCAATGGTGGACCGCACTCACCGGGAACTGACCGACGACGACATCGCGATGATCACCGGCACGTATCACGCCTGGCGAGGCGACAGGGACGCAGGCGTCTACGCAGACGTGCCCGGTTTCTCCAAGGCCGCGAAGGTCGAGGAGATCCGTAGTCACGGTCATGTACTCACGCCCGGCCGCTACGTCGGCGCTGCAGAGGTTGAGGACGACGGCGAGGTATTCGAGGACAAGATGAAGCGACTTGCCGCCGAACTCGAGTTGTTGATGCGCGAGGGTCACCGCCTCGATGTCTCCATTCGCGCCAATTTGGCGGCTTTGGGTTTTGCACTCAAGGACGAACACTGAGGGATTCAGCTCAATGCCACTCGACCTCTCCGCGCTGCGTGATGCCTTGGCCGCCCTGGATAGGAGTCTCGGCTACTTACATTCGGATTTTGCGAAAGACGTCGGTCTTCGTGAACAGTTCCGCGCGGCGAGCATCCAGGCGTTTGAATTTACCTACGAGGTTGCCTTCAAGATGCTGAAGCGTCAACTCGAGGCCATGGCGGGAACTCCGAGCGCCGTCGATGAAATGACTTTCATGCAAGTAGTGCGCGCAGGTGCTGAAGCAGGGCTCGTGCTCGATGTTGGCCGGTTCCAGGACTACCGTGGCAAGAGGAACATTACGAGTCACACTTACGACCAAGCCAAGGCTGAAGAGATCGTCGCCGTGCTGAGAGACTTTGCTTCTGACGTGCGCTTTTTGCTCGCCGAATTGGAGCGGCGAAATCTGAATGATTGACGTCAGTCCAAGTGACCTCGAGATCGTCACTCACATCCTTCGCCGGCACGTACCTGACCGGGAAGTGGTTGCCTTCGGTTCACGTGCAAAGTGGACGGCGAAACAGAACTCGGATCTGGACGTCGCCGTGCTCGGCGACAAGCCACTGGCTGCGTCGACGATGGCGGCGCTGAAGGATGACTTCGACAAGTCGAGTGTGCCATTTAGTGTTGACGTCGTGGACTGGGCGACGACCAAGGACTCATTTAGGGAGGTAATCCGAAGAGACAGTGTCCTGTTGAAGGCAGCGGAAGAACCAAAGGGCCAAACTGGATGGCGAGAGGCCACAATTGGAGAAGTTGCGGAGATATTCGATGGTCCCCATGCCACGCCGGAGAAGACTGACGAGGGCCCGATCTTTCTGGGGATCTCCGATCTGACCAATGGACGTCTCGACCTTTCAGGCGTCGAACACCTCTCCGAGCACAACTATCAGCGCTGGACACGGCGCGTTGAGCCCACCGCGGGCGATGTGGTCTTTTCTTATGAAACCCGCTTGGGTGAGGCCGCGAGGATCCCGCCGGGATTACGCTGCTGCCTGGGTCGCCGGATGGGACTCCTGAGAGCCAAGCCGAACCATGTTGATCCCCGATTTCTCCTGTACGCGTTTCTCGGACCGGAATTCCAGGCGACGATTCGATCTCGCACGATCCACGGGAGTACAGTCGATCGCATTCCGCTGGTCGAGTTGGCGGAGTTTCCTATACGGATTCCGGCGGAACTAGGCGAGCAGAGAGCGATTGCCGCCATTCTAGGTACGCTGGACGACAAGATCGAGCTGAACCGGCGGATGAGCGAGACACTGGAGGCGATGGCACGCGCGCACTTCAAGTCGTGGTTCGTGGACTTCGACCCCGTCCGCGCCAAGGCCCAAGGCTGCGACGCGAGTGCGCCGAATCCCGTCTCCGATTTGTTTCCTGGGTCCTTCGAGGAGTCGGAGATGGGGGAGATTCCGAAGGGGTGGAAGCCTATTGCCCTCACCGAGGTCGCCTCCCTGAATCCCGAGAGTTGGTCAAGAGCTACCGTTCCCAGCACGATTGACTATGTGGATCTGTCGAATACAAAGCGGGGACGCATCGAAGCGATTGCGCACTACGAAGGACGAGACGCACCGAGTCGGGCACAGCGGGTCTTGAGACCCGGCGACACGATCGTCGGCACAGTTCGCCCCGGCAATGGCTCCTATGCGCTTGTCCGCGACGAGGGACTCACCGGGAGCACTGGCTTCGCAGTGCTACGCCCGCGCGATCCGATAACCGTGGAGTTCACATACTTGGCTGCTACGTCACGAGAGAACATTGACACCCTCTCTCATCTGGCGGATGGCGGCGCTTACCCTGCAGTCCGTTCGGAAGTCGTAGGTGCGACGCAAGTCGCTTGGCCAGGCCCCACCATAGTTGCGGAGTTCTCAAGACTCAGCTCACCCCTGCTGGTCCGCATGGCTCACAACGAGCGCCAATCCGCTACGTTGTCTGACCTGCGCGACGCGCTGCTGCCGAAGCTTGTGTCCGGCGAACTGCGCGTCAAGGACGCCGAGCGATTCGCTGGCTCGTCGACGTAGCCATATGCCCGCTACGCCCACGGGACGCGCGCTGCGCAGGCTTATTTAAGCGACGCGCTACTCATGGAAGCGTAGCCCACCCAAGCTATTGCCTTCGCTGGACTTGCGTATTTGAGCGTGTTGTAGTCGAGCGCGCATGAGACCCGCGTCAGAACTTCGTGATGCCTTCGAACTTGAGCATCGCGCGAAGGGACATACTGGGAATGCGAAGGTAGCCGGCGGCGCTGCCGAGCGGCATCTTTGACACGGTGGTCTTGAACTCCTCGGTTACAACCCGCGCATCTTCACCATCCATCATCAATCGATAGGCCAGTGCAAGCACGTACGCGTCCGCTTCCTCAACCCCTTCCTTGTCAGCGTCCAGGACCTCCGCGACTTCCGCGAGGACGGCTGCCACATCGCCAAACGACGGTTGAGACTGGGTGGCCGTGCCCTGATGTGCCCGTGCCCATTGCAGCGCCGGGTTCTCCGGACCTTCGTAACGCTCGAGTTCGATGACCACTTCGCGTGGAAACCGAAGGCGACCCGCCGCGACGAGCGTGGCCAAGCCATCGAACACTGTCGTGCGGCTGTCGCGACTGAATTGCGAGCGCACGGCGATCAGAGATGACGTATCGAGGCACCAAACCGGCAGCGGCGCCATTTACGCAGAACGCGTGCCGAGGGAATCAAGTGCGGTTTCCGGGACGTCGAGATAGGTGAGCGCCTGCGAGCGGCTCACCACATCGGCGTCGACCGCTCGTTTGAACAGATCAAAGGCACGATCTCCAAGTTGATCCTCCTGGATCTCCTGGCGGTCCCGGCCTTTGCCCCCGCCGCCTCCGCGCTTGGCATCGCCCGTCGCGGGCAGGCTGCGATAGAGATTCCAGTCCGACAGGCCGAGCTCGATGAGCCGCAGCGCTACTGCACGCAGGCTTGCCCGAAACCTGCCGGCGAGCCATCGAACCGTGGCGACATCCGTGACCTTCGTTGCCCCCGCGCCCAAGCGGGCTGCAACGAGCTCGCGCAGTGCACTTTCCGGGACCACTACAGCGGCAGCGAAGCGCTCACACCACCGCTCGGCGGGATCCCACGTGCCGCTGACTGCGGCAGGGGGCGCGGTCACGCACGCAGAGTTCGTGCGCGTGATGAGATGCCCAAGCTCGTGAAGCAGCGTGAATGTCCTCGCTTCGTCATTCCATGCTGTGTTGATTGCCACGACCGGCGCTCTGTCATGCCAGAGCGAGAACCCGCGGCAACTATCCGCTCCGAGCTGGAAGAGAAACACGACGACCCCGAGGTCCTCGCTCATTGCGCGCCACGCATCAAATGCCGCTGAAGCAGATGCCCAGGTAACCTGTGACTCAACGGAGACGCCAAACCGGTCGCGGACAACCCTGGCCACGTCGGCGGGTTCGTCATTCAGGCCTGCGGTTAGAACTCCTGGCTGTGGTTCTCGCAGTTCATCGGCCAGCCACCCGATCATGCGCTGCAGTCGGGCAGCCTTTCGGAGGTACCGTCGCTCGGATGGCGTGAGCGCCCGGGACGGCACGCCAGGCAGGTGACGGAAGCGAACGTCTGGCCGGTCGACGGTAGGAGGCCGCGGCAAGAAGAACGCTGCAACAGGCCGACGCAGCGTCTGAGCGAGAGAACGAAGGGCGATTACACCCGGGCGAGCCTTGCCTTTCAGCCAGGCGTGGAGATCCTCCAGCTCGACGCCAGTAGCGTCGGCGACTTCAGACAGCGTGTAGCCGGACTCCGCAATCGCCCAGTCCAGCACCGCCGGCGTCACCGGCACCTCCGTGACCTTGCCCATGTGTGTACCCAATGAATCTTAGACGCACCAGCGGTTAAACCTCGCCACGCCATCCGATTCCCTGACGAAACATGCCTTGGCTCAAGCGACCCGCTCGTAGAGGACGGCCTGCTCGATCTCGGTCTCTGACAGGCCGTAGTCAGCCGCCAGGTCGGCGACGGCCTCGCCAGCGTCAATCCGCGTCGCGATAATTGCCGTGGAGATTCCCGCCCGCTGGACGACGGGCCGTCCAAACGCCACTTGGGGATCGATAGCGATCGAGCGCACGGAGGATTCCCCGGAGACGAAGGGATACAGTCGCACGGGGAACTGCCACTCGTCCCATTCCACGCGCTTCAGGTGCTCGTCGAACACCTTGCGCATCGCCAGTTGGCCTGACGCAGACAGATCGATCAGCTCGCCGTACCGTTCCAGGAACAGCCTCCCGGCGTCGGTACACAGGTCTTTCCGCAGCAGAAGACGCTCGATTCTTAGCTCCTGCTCGGCATATCGCAGGGCCTTCCGCAGCTCTTTCACCGGGACGCCGTGGTCGGTGCGCAGGGACCTGAGCACGTGACCCTCGATGAGATTCCAGAAAGACAGAGTTGGAGGTTTCCTGGATGGAAGAGAAAGCAACGGCTGGAACTGCCCGGTGCCCGCGGCAGTAGGGTAGCGACGCCCAAGAGCCCATGAGCGGAGCGTGGCTGGAGACAGCTTCAGATAGCGCGCGGCCTCCTCGAGCCCGTACGCGGCTTGCTCCCGGACGTCATTGGCGGTGTTCCGAGCGCCTCCCTTTCGCGACATCAGCACCATCCTAAAGAAACTTGCACTATTCTCCAAGTCGACGAACACATGATTTCCGAGTCACACGTTGAGGACGCCGCCCTCGCATGGTTGGCAGGGCTCGGCTACACGGTGTTGTACGGCCCAGGCATCGCGGCGGGGGAGCCCGCGGCGGAACGGACCGACCCGGGCTACCGTGACACGTGGCTCGATCGTCGCCTTCGTGAGGCCCTCACACGTCTGAATCCGGAGCTGCCACCCGAGGCTGTCGAGGACGCCCACCGCAAGCTCGTTCGGACTGAGGCGCCGTTGCTCGTCGAGCGCAACCGGGCATTGCACCGGCTGCTGGTCGACGGCGCACCTATCGAGTTCCGGCGCCAGGATGGCTCGATCGCAGGCGCCCAGGCTCGCGTGATCGATTTCGAAGTCCCGGAAAACAACGACTGGCTGGCCGTCAATCAGTTCACGGTATGCGAAGGGCAGCACACGCGCCGTCCCGACGTAGTCGTGTTCGTCAATGGCTTGCCCCTGGCCGTGATCGAGTTGAAGAACCCGGCGGATGAGGATGCCACGATCTGGTCGGCGTTCAACCAGCTTCAGACGTACCAGTCTCAGATCCCTGCCCTCTTCTCGACCAACGCAGCGCTCGTTGCCTCGGACGGCGTGCAGGCCCGCATTGGACCGATCGGCGCAGGCAGGGAGTGGTTCAAGCCATGGCGCACGATCGGCGGGCGAGAAGACGCCCCGGCTCACGTGCCGGAACTTCAGGTTGTGCTCGAAGGGGTGTTCGAGAAACGCAACTTTCTGGACTTGATCAGGCACTTCATCGTGTTCGAGGACTCGGGCACCGAAACCCTGGTCAAGAAGATGGCCGGCTATCACCAGTTCCACGCGGTCAATGTGGCACTCGACGAAACGCTGCGGGCCGCATGGCACGGCCGGCCTCACCGTACCTACGAGGTGGGCAGTGGACGCTACTCCGCAGGTGAGCAGCCGGGCGGCGAGCAAGGCGATCGGCGTGTCGGCGTTGTGTGGCACACCCAAGGGTCCGGTAAGAGCCTGACGATGGCGTTCTACGCCGGCCGGGTCATCCTGCACCCGGCGATGTCGAACCCCACGATTGTCGTACTCACCGATCGCAACGACCTGGACGACCAGCTCTTTGGCACCTTCGCGCGATGTAGCGACCTCCTGCGTCAGTCGCCCGTCCAGGCTGCTGATCGCGCCGACCTGCGCTCGAGGCTGACGGTCGCATCCGGAGGCGTGGTCTTCACAACAATCCAGAAGTTCTTGCCGGAGGCCAAGGGCGACCGTCATCCAATTCTCTCAGACCGCCGCAACATCGTCGTCATTGCGGATGAAGCGCACCGCAGCCAGTACGACTTCATCGATGGGTTCGCACGCCACATGCGGGATGCGCTGCCGAACGCCTCGTTCATCGGCTTCACGGGGACGCCGATCGAGAGGACGGATGCGAACACCCAAGCGGTCTTCGGCAACTACATCAGCGTGTACGACATCCAGCGGGCGGTCTTCGACGGGGCCACCGTGCCGATCTACTACGAGAGCCGGCTAGCCAAGCTGGAGCTGAAGGAGTCCGAGAAACCGAAGATCGATCCCGAGTTCGAGGAGGCCACCGAGGGGGAGGAAGTCGAGCGCAAGGAAAAGCTCAAGAGCCGCTGGGCTCAGCTCGAGGCCGTCGTTGGCTCAGAGAACAGGATGACCCTCGTGGCGCAGGACCTCATCGAGCACTTCGAGAATCGACTGGCCACCCTGGACGGAAAGGCCATGGTCGTCTGTATGAGCCGCCGCATCTGCGTGGGTCTCTACAAAGAACTGGCCCGCCTTCGACCCACGTGGGTCGGTGAAAACGACGACAAGGGTTCACTGAAGGTTGTGATGACCGGCTCTGCCTCGGACCCGATCGACTGGCAGCCCCACATTCGCACAAAGGCCCGCCGGGAGGATCTGGCGGCACGGTTCCGGGATCCTGCGGACGCTTTCAGGGTCGTGCTTGTCCGTGACATGTGGCTCACTGGTTTCGACGCGCCAAGCCTGCACACGATGTACGTGGACAAGCCGATGCGCGGGCATGGACTGATGCAGGCGATTGCGCGAGTCAACCGCGTTTTCAAGGACAAGCCCGGTGGGCTGGTGGTGGACTACCTCGGTCTCGCCGACGAACTGAAGAAGGCACTCGAGATCTACACGGAGGCGGGAGGCAAAGGCGAGACAGCGCTCGACCAAGCCGAGGCTGTGGCGCTCATGCTCGAGAGGCACGAGGTCTGTCGCGGATTGTTCCACCGCTTCGACTGGTCACCGTGGACGACGGGGACGGCACAGGCGCGCTTGTCGCTGCTGCCCGCCGCACAGGAGCACATCCTCGCGCAAAAAGACGGGAAGAATCGGTTGCTCTTGGCTGTGACCGAGCTGTCGAAAACCTTCGCGCTCGCAGTCCCGCATGAAGAAGCTCTTCGCATTCGAGATGATGTGGGTTTCTTTCAGGCCGTTCGCGCGGTGCTCGCCAAGAGTGCCCCGGGTGAGCACAGAACGGATGAAGAACTGGATCACGCCATCCGGCAGATCATCTCGAAGGCGGTCGCCTCCGACGAGGTCATCGACATCTTCGCGGCGGCCGGGCTCAGGAAGCCTGACATCTCGATTCTCTCAGACGAGTTCCTTGCCGACGTCCGCGGCATGCCACACAGAAACCTCGCCGTGGAGCTACTCCAGAAACTGCTCAGAGGAGAGATCAAGCTGCGGTCGCGTCGCAACCTCGTTCAGGCGCGGTCGTTCGCTGACCTTCTCGAACAGGCCGTGCGGAAGTACCAGAACCGCGCCATCGAGGCTTCTCAGGTGATCGAGGAACTGATCCGCCTCGCGAAGGACATGCGTGACGCCGCAGCAAGAGGCGAGCAACTGGGTCTGTCCGACGACGAGTTGGCCTTCTATGACGCGCTCGAGACGAACGACAGCGCGGTCAAGGTGCTGGGCGATGAGACGCTACGGGCGATCGCGCGGGAACTGGTCGAGACCGTCCGGAGGAACGTGACCATCGACTGGACGGTCCGCGAGAACGTGCGCGCCCAATTGCGGGTCCTGGTGAAGCGGATTCTCAGGAAACACGGCTACCCGCCGGACAAGCAGGAGAAGGCAACCGTCACTATCCTGGAGCAAGCGGAGTTGCTGTCAGGGCAGTGGGCGACCAGTTGAGGCGGTGAGTCCGCGCCGCTGGGCGGGGGTATCTGGTGCGATATTCCCCGCGCAGCGGCGCCGTTAGACCGCGCTCCGCCCTACGAACCCGGGACCATGATGTGCGCACCGGAGGTGCCAGCATCCATGATCCACGCAGTGACTCCGGACGGCTTGACCGGGAGCTTCAAGGTTTCAGTGGTGGCAAACGGCACGCCGATCGTCATGTGCGGACGTGCGGTTGCCTGATCGTTCCCGACCAGGCCGTAGTGCCCGACGCCGAACTCGGGAACCTTCCGAGTCTTGTCCTTCTCGGCGGCCTGGACCAGCACCTCAGCGTCCTTGGCATTGCCGGCCTTGTAGAAGAACTCCCGGTTCTGTTCGACCCGAGGCAGATTCCCCACGCTGGTGCAGTGGACGCTGAACGGACGCTGGCCTGGCCAGGCGGCCTGATCCCAGCAGACGACACCGTTCGTGCCCGGACGCAGCACGACCCGAGCCCCGTCCGGCGCCCACTTGACCACCATCGCGGCGGCCCTGGCGTTGGCCGGCGCCGCCAGGACGGCTCGGTCAATCATTTCCTGGTCGGTGCCCTGCGCATAGACGGCCGGTGCGAAGGCGCACAGCGCCACTACTCCCATCAGTGTCAGACTCTTCATTGCATACCCTCCAACTCGCGAGCCGTACGGGCAATGCCGATCGCGCCCCCGGCGATTGGCATTATACGAAACCCCCGATTCGTAGAGCGGTCCTGTTTACGGACTGCTAGCCCGGAATGACGACTGTCTCGCCGATCTCCCGAACGGCCAGCCGGTCGCGCTCTTTGGCGAGCGCTTCCTGCACCCGCTCGATTGGTTCCATGAATCGCTCGTTGCTGAGACGAAATGATTGATGGTGCACCGGCACGATGAGCCGGGCGCCGGCGGCATCGGCCATGGTGACGGCCTGCTCGGGGGTGCAGTGATTGTGGATCCACGGGTCGTACGCACCGATCGGCATGACGGCGGCGTCGAACGGGCCAAAGCGGCGATGATCTCGAAAGAGGGAGGTGATTGCCGTGTCACCACCGATGAGAAGCTTACGCCCCTCGCGCTCGACGATCCATCCGGTGTAGCCGCGCCACGTATCACGACGAATGCGGGCGCCCCAGTGCTTGACCTCAATCGCGCGCACCACGATGTCGCCGCGGGGCGTCGTCACTGTGGTGGATTCGTTCCAGCGAAGCTCGTTCACCGATGAATACTGCCGCCGCGGCAGCAGGTCAGACGTGCCCGAGGCCATGACGACGGCAGGCTTCCCACGCACCGAAGCGAGCGACGGGATGTCGAGATGATCGAAGTGCGCGTGTGACACGAGCACCAGATCGATCTCGGGCAGTTCGTCTGGGGTGAGCGCGCCCTGGACCAGGCGCAGTGGCCCGAGCGTGCCAAGGCCCAGGTCCAGACCAATACGTGAATAGAGGGTTGGATCGGTCAGGATGCGCACGCCGTAGAAATTCACGAGGACCGTGGCATGACCAAGCCACGCCAGCGTGACAGCGTTGTCGGACCACGTCGCCGGTGACGGCTTGTGGGGCGCATCGGGAAGCTCGCGGCCGATCTCGTCGATCCGCTGGCGAAGGAATCGAGCCGTCCATGACGATGAGGTCCCGAGCAGAGCCCCGCCTCCAACGCCCGCGACGACACCGGTGGCGACGAACCTGCGGCGGTTCCACGGGCGGGATCTCACTGCCATGCAATCAACCCATACAGTGTGGCGAGGCGCGGCTCGATCGTCAATCGTGCCTCCAGGTGCGACGCCGGTGAGGCCCCATTCGATTCGAGTTCGGTCCCAGGCAGCGCGATATGGCTCGGCTGCTGGTACGATCGAGCCTGATGCGGCACCTCCCGGATGCCCTGCGCCGCCGCCTGTCTGGACCCTTGCCCGGTCTCGACGGTCAGTTGCGCATGGCGCCGCGCCCGTTGCTGAGGCCTGACCCGGCGCTCGATCCACAACTGCGTCCGGCCGCCGCGCTGTTGTTGCTCTATCCGCACGAGGGCGAATGGCACCTGCCGCTCACCGTCCGCGGGTCAGGCCTTCGCCACCACACGAGTCAGGTGTCGCTGCCCGGTGGACGCATCGACTCGGGCGAATCGGTGGAGGAAGCCGCGCTTCGCGAGGCCCATGAAGAAGTGGGTGTGGTCCCGAGTACGGTCGAAATCCTGGGACGGCTGACGCCGCTGTCGATCGCAGTCAGCGCGCATCGGCTGCATCCGGTGGTCGGCGTCGCATCCGCGCGCCCGCCGTTTACGCTCGCGACCCATGAGGTCGAACGGTTGATCGAGCTTCCAGTAACACGTTTGCTCATGCCAGACGCCATGGCGTGGGAGGAACGCGTGCGCTCGCTGCCGCCTCACGGGGTGATGAACGTGCCCTACTTCGAGGTCGAGGGTGCCCGGGTCTGGGGCGCCACCGCGATGATCCTGGCTGAGTTCATCGCATTGCTCGAGGAGGTCGACGCGTGACGGCAGTGCGGACAGGCACACTCCCAGCCGGCGCAGGTGGGCTCGAATCCGTGCCCCGGCGCGAATGAATATCCATTGTTGCGGACCTTCCCGAAGGCGTGTCGAACTGTGCACGCGTTAAAGCTCGCAAACCTTGAGGCCGATGGCCTGGTACAGCCCCTGCAATAGCAGTGGCGACGGAGGGTCTCATGGAGTCTCTTGGGGAACTACTCGCCGTTGACGAACGTCGCGCGCTCGAGTTCTTCGTCACGGGTCTGCAAGACGTCTCGGAATCGAAGGTCGATCGGCAGGAACTGCTGTACAACGCCAGCGTGCTGGCCCACTACGCGCAGGTCTCGGTGCACACCGAGGTCGACATGCCGGCGCCTGAGGACCTGAGCGCGATCTTCGACCAGTTCGTCGTCAACCAGGTCTTTCCTGAGGACAGCACCCTGATGGAGACCGCAGGCGCGCAGTGCCTGCTCCTCACGGGGTTCTTCGAGGATCAGATGCGAGGCCGGCACAACATCCGCTGGTACGCAGAGCTGGGTGCGGGCTTCTTCACCCGCGCGGCCACCCGTCAGCAGTCGCGCCACAAGGCCCGTCTCCTCACCATGCTTGCCCGGCACTTCGAGCCCTGGCGCCAGCGTCACGCACGCCTCAGCCGCGAGCTGCGCGACCAGCCGTATCTGCTCACGCCGCCGCGACTGATGTAAGAGATTCCGGGAGGCGGGCCAAGAAAGACCCGCCTCTACTCGTCATGAGCGCGGGTCCGGCCGCGCGTTCCCTTCACATCCGCTCGCAGCTTCTTCTCCGTCAGGCGCCGCTCCTTCGCGGCACGTCCCGGCTTGGTGGGCTTCCGCTTCCGCGGCTTGATCGCGGCCTGCTGAATCAGCGCCACGAGCCGAGCCCTCGCGGCTTCGCGGTTCTGTGCCTGAGTGCGGTGCTCACGGCTGTCGAGGACCAGCACCCCCTCGGTCGTCAGGCGGCTGCCCGACAGCGTCTTCAGGCGTGCTTTGACGTCGGGCGGCAGCGCAGAGGCGTCGACGTCGAACCGCAGCTCCACGGCGGTCGCCACCTTGTTGACGTTCTGGCCGCCGGGCCCCGACGCGCGGACGAACCGTTCGTCGATCTCCCGCTCGTGAATCGTGATGGTGTCGGTCACGTGAATCATTCGAGTACTATCGTCCATCTTATTGGCCCGCCCAGGAGGATGAGAACAATGCAGCGGCTCCCCGCTCTTATTGCTCTTGCGTGTCTGTGGACGCTCGCAAGCAGTCAGGATCTCTTCGCCCAGGACCTCGTCATCACCAACGCCAGGATCATCGTCGGCACCGGGGCCACCATCGATCGCGGGTTCGTTCTCGTCCGCGGCGGACGCATCGTCTCTGTCGCCTCCGGCGCTCCCACCGCGCAGGGCGGGCAGACGATTGATGCCAAGGGTATGACCGTGATGCCCGGCTTCATCGACGCCCATCGCCACATCATGGGTGGCAACGACGAGCGCTGGTTCAAGGAACAGTCCGTTCCCCGCATGCAGGAGTTTCTCGACGCGGGCTACACCACGCTGATGTCGGGCGGCGGGCCGGTGCCGGGCATTCTGGAGCTGAAGCGCCGGGTCGACAGCGGGGCCTTGAAGGGACCGCGCATCATCACCTCGGGTCGAGTCGATCCGGACGGCTTCAAGACAGAGGACGCGGCGCGCGCCCAGGTCCGGAAATACGCTGAGGCCGGCATCGAGATCATCAAGGCGCGGATCGATCCGGAACCGACGGCGCAGCAGAAGGCTATCCTCGCGATCGTCGTGGACGAGGGGCGGAAGCACAAGGTCGATGTGATGGTGCACGCCGTCAGCGTGCCGGCCATGCTCGCGGCGCTGGATGCCGGCGCGCAGAAGCTCGTGCACACGCCTCACGGAAGCTGGCTGAGCGAGGCGGATGCCCGCAAGGTCGCCGCAGCCGGCGTGGAAACGCTCTCGACGACGGGATTCGGTCTCCCGGTCTTCGGCGTCTTCAACAAAGACAACATTCCGACCTTTCGTGACGGCAGCAAGTGGCCCGACGGCATCCTGGACGGCAAAGGCCGTGGGCGGGAGGCGGGCGAGAAGTCGGTGAACGCTCGCACGCTCTGGGATGCCGGCGTCGTCTACGGCTTCGGCACCGACACCAACTACCTGCCGAGAGAAGGGCTCAAACACGAGCTGCGCGCGCTCAGCCTGATGTTCTCGTCGCAGGACATCATCAAGATCATGGGACCGAACACCGCGGCCTTCATCGAGAAGAGCAAGGACCTCGGAACGCTCGAAGCCGGCAAGCTCGCCGATATCGTGATCGTTGCCGGCGATCCCCTCGACTTGATCTACAACGTGCTGAACGTGAAGGTCGTCGTGAAGGGCGGCGCTGTCGTCGTGGACAAGCGGTAGAGCGGGGCTCGAGACCCGCCTCTACAACACGTCAGGAGGACCTCATGACGCGTCGACTATTCGCCACGTGGCTCGCGGCTCTCGGGGTCGTGCTCCTGATCACGGCAGGGCAGGCTCAAACACCAGGTGCTCCCCGAACGGCTTGGGGGGATCCGGACCTCGAGGGCATCTGGACCAACGCGACGCTCACGCTGCTGCAACGCGCGCCCGAGCTGGGGACGAAGGCCTTCTTCACACCGGAAGAAGCCGTGGCGTTCGAGAAGCAGCGCGTCCAGCAGACGAACGCCGATCGCCCGCTCCGTGCCGGCGAGGTGGGTGCCTACAACGACGCGTTCTTCGAGCGCGGCACACGTGGCGTCAAGAGCCGGCGTACCTCGCTCGTCATCGATCCACCGGATGGGAGGATCCCCGCGCTGACGCCTGAGGCCCAGAAGAAGGTCGACGCCCGTCAGCAGGAGGCGACGCTCCACCCGGCCGATCGCCCCGAGGACCGGTGGCTGACGGAACGTTGCATCCTGTTCGGCGCCACCGTGCCGATGCTTCCCGAGCCCTACAACAACAACTATCAGATCATCCAGACGCCGGGTTACGTGACGATCTTCGTCGAGATGAATCACGATGTGCGTGTGATCCCAGTGGACGGGAGGCCAGCGCTTTCGCAAAAAGTGGAGCAGTGGACGGGCAGCTCTCGCGGGCGCTGGGAGGGGAATACGCTGGTGGTCGAGACGGCCAACTTCAAGTTCAACCATCAGAGCCGCTTCGGCGTGCAGTACTTGAACGGCCTGAGCGACGAGAACCTGCGGGTGGTCGAGCGCTTCACGCGCACCGACCCAGGCACGCTCACGTACCAGGCCAGGATCGAAGATCCCACAGTGTTCACGAAGCCGTGGACGGTCGAGGTCTCGATGGACCGGACGCAAGGTCCGCTCTTCGAGGTGGCGTGCCACGAGGGCAACTACGGGATGTTCAACATTCTCTCGGGACATCGTGCCGAGGAGCGCGCGGCTGCCGGGCGCGCACGCTGAAGCGCGCGCTCTACGGACTCGGGCTCTCGTAGCGCGGAGTCTTTAGACTCCGCGAGACTTGCACGGTAGAATTTGCAGGGAGGTCAAGATGACACGCAGCACGAAAGCGGTAGCGCTGGCGGCGCTTGTGGCTGTCGGCGGTGCGGCTTGTCAGGTTCAAAACACGGTTGAGGCGCCGACACTCGAGGCACAGCCGGCGCAGCTCCCTGACCGGACCAAAGAGCAGAACACCGAGCTCGGGCGGAAGTACAAGGCGGCCGCCGAGCTGTATCAGGCCCTTCACGACGAAGCCAAGGGCGGCCGCCGCCTGGAGTGGAGCAGGCTTCCCGACTGGAGCGGCGTGTACTCGCGGCCCGCAGTCGCCGGTTTTGCCTTCGATCCAGCGCAGCCTCAGGGTGGTCTGCCGACCGCGAAGCTCACGCCGGAGTTTCAGGCCAAGATGCTGAAGCGGATCGCGGACGTCAAGCGCGGCATCGAATGGGATCCGATCTCCACATGCGCGCCTCCAGGACATCCTCGCTGGTTGACGGAACCGTTCCTCCGGGAGTTCATCGTCACACCCGACCAGACGTGGCTGATCAACGAGATGGTCAACGACATCAGGCGGATCTACACCGACGGCCGGGCCCACACGCCCGACGCCGATCGGTATCCACTCTACAACGGCGACTCGATTGGCTTCTGGGACGGCCCCAAGCTGGTGATTCACACGAATCAGCTGCAGGCGGGGATCTATCAGCGGTCTCATCCCGACTATACCGATCAGGTCGAGACGGTGGAGATCTGGCAGAAGACTGACGACAAGACGCTGACCGCCGACGTGTGGGTCTACGATCCGCCGGCGCTCACCGAACCGTGGTACGTGAAGCAGGCGTACGCGAAGCTGACCGATCCGGACAAGAGCCTGCGGATTCGCTATTGGAACTGCGGTGAGAATCAGAACAACAACGTCGTGCAGACCAAAGAGGGCACCACGCAGTTCCGGGACCTGACGTTCAGCAAGAGCAGCGACACACAGAAAGGCAAGCCATGAGGAGAGGGTTGATTCGCGTGATGCTTGGCCTCGGCGCGCTGGCCGTCACGACGGTGCCGAGCCTGGCACATCATTCGGCCGCGATGTTCGACGACAAGAAGACCATCACTGTGGAAGGCGTGGTCAAGGAGTTCCAGCTGACCAATCCGCATTCGTGGCTGCTGGTTGACGTGACGGGCAAGGACGGCAAAGTCGTGACGTGGGGGTTCGAGGCCGAAGGGCCAACCACGCTGCAGCGAGCCGGCATCCGCCCGAGCGATCTGCGACCCGGCACGAAGCTCACCATCACCGGGAATCCGATGAAGGATGGTCAGCCGGCGGCCATCTGGGTGGATGCCGTGAGAGCCGATGGCAAGAAGTTCGACCCGCGGGCGGGGTTCGCGGTGAAGTAGGGCAGGTGGGGCAGGTCCTTCGGACCGGTGGGGCGAGTGGGGCTCGTAGGGCCGGTCCTGCGGACCGGTGGGGCGAGTGGGGCTCGCAGGGCCGGTCCTGCGGACCGGTGGGGTGAGTG
Source organism: Vicinamibacterales bacterium (assembly GCA_035293405.1). Lineage (GTDB taxonomy): Bacteria > Acidobacteriota > Vicinamibacteria > Vicinamibacterales > UBA2999 > Gp6-AA40. The sequence goes on from DATDOE010000122.1 coordinate 23,857, forward strand.
GGGCTCGTAGGGCCGGTCCTGCGGACCGGTGGGGCGTGAGGGACGGCCGCTCTTGGACGGCCCGGGAATCTACCGTGTCGTATACGTGGCGGCTCCAGCCAGCGAGGCCGGTCTGGGTCCACCGGGTGCTCCCAGACTGAGTTGCAGCGTCTCGCTCACGACCTCCCACACGCCCAGTCGAGCGGCGCCGGTTGCAGGACGGAAGTCCACTGTCGAGAGCGGCCTCTTCGCTGGGTCCAGCACGAAGGTCCCCGCCTCGATCGTCGAGCGGTCGGTGGCAAGCAGCTCGTACTCATATTGAGGACTCGCCGCCGACGGGCAACGCACGTCGAGGGTTGCCCCCAATGTGCCCGACTGGAGCGTCCATGAGCGCGCCAAGGGGAAGCCCGCAGCGCGCGAATTCGTGAAAAACGGCTCACACCATTCGGTCTGATAGGCGGCCGCTCTCCACATCGACTCGAACAGGCTTCGGCCACCAGCGCTCAGGAAGGGCTCCGGACTCACGGCGTTCGGGTTGGTCAATCCTTCGTGCCTGTTGAAGTCGTTCATCTGAAAATGCGTCATGGCCCACGTGACGGGCGTCGTCCCGATCGTCTGGGACTGCACGCCAGCCTGGCCAATGACCTGGCCGCGTGACATCGCCGCGCCGGCAACGACCCCCGGGGCGAGCGAGCTGAGATTCGTGTAGTCGGTCGCGTAGGCGACTCGGCCCCCGACGGAATGATTGATGCGCACGGTGAAGCGGCCGCTGCCACCGGGCTCGGGCATCGCGTTCAGCACTGAACCCTCAGCCGCCGCGAGGACGTTTGCACCTGGCCGATACTCGACGTCCCACCCCGGGTGGCCATCGAGGGCATGGCCCCCGCCGTGCACGCCAAAAGGCCACAACCCGTACGCGCCATTGGCCTGATCGCCTGGGGCAATGGGGAGATCGATGGAGAAGGTCGTTGCCGTCGAAATGGACACCGACGGGGAGGGCACACTCGACGGTGTGGACGGCGCGACCGCATCGCCGCCGCACGCAGACAGCAGTGCGCAGCAGACGAGGCAGGCGGCCGCGTTTCTGATCATCACATCCAGATGTTCGGCAGTGCGAGCTCGAGCCTTGAATCGCGGCCCCGGCGGCGCGCCGCTAGGAGAGATCGCGCCGATACGTTTCCTTCAACCCGAGCGAACAGAGCCAGGAGACGAGCGACAGCGCCGTGATGTACGCCGTGATCAACCACGAGTTGCCCGTCACGCCGTAGAGCGTCGTGGCCATGAAGGGTGCGAGCGCGCCGCCCAGAATCGTGCCCAGCGTCAGGCTGACCGACGCGCCGCTGTAGCGGATGGCGGTCGGAAAGAGCTCCGAGAAGATTGCCGGCTGCGGGCCCAGATAGGCGCCCTGCAGGAGCATCATTCCTGACAGCGAGACCGCGATGAGGGGGATCGATCCCGTGTCAACCAGCGGGAAGAAGATCATCGACCACAGCACGAGCGCACCGAGACCCCACTGCATGATGCGCCGCCGCCCGATGCGATCCGACCAGATCGCGCACGCCACCGTTGCGGGGGCGCCGACGACCGAAGCTGTCACCACCAATGCGAGCGTCGTCGGCAGCGAGAGGCCAAGCTGGCGGGTCGCGTAGGTCACGAAGTACACGAGCAGGATGTAGCCGAGTCCGCTGATCCCGACGTAGCTGCCAGCCGCGAGCAGCACCGTCTTCGCGTCGGTGCGCAGGACGTCGAGGATGGGCATCCGTCGCGGAGACGCAGACCTGAGCGCATCAGCAAAGACCGGGCTCTCGGCAATGCCAAGACGAACGTACATCCCCACGGCCACCAGCACGGCGCTCGCGAGAAACGGGATCCGCCAGCCCCAGGCGGCAAACTGCGCCGGGGTGAGAGCGGCCGATGCCGTGATGAAGACGAGATTCGACAGGACGATGCCAGCTGGCAGCCCCATGGCCACGACACTGCCAAAGGTGCCGCGTCGTCCCTGCGGCGCATGCTCCACTGACATCAGGACGGCGCCGCCCCACTCGCCTCCGAGGGCGAACCCCTGGATGAAACGACACGTGATGAGCAGCGCCGGCGCCCACACGCCGATCGCCGCGTAGTTCGGCAGGAGACCGATCGCGAGCGTGGAGAGCCCCATCAGCATCAGGGACCACACGAGCATGAACTTGCGCCCGAGCCGATCCCCGAAATGTCCCATGACGATGCCGCCGAGCGGGCGGGCGATGAATCCGATGGCAAACGTCGCAAAGGCGGCGAGCGTGCCGGCCAGCTCGGACACTTGTGGAAAGAACTGTGGCCCGAAGACGATCGCCGCGGCCGTCCCGTAGATGAAGAAGTCGTACCACTCGATCGTCGTGCCGATCGCGCTCGCGATGGCGACACGCCGCGCTTCGGCCTGGGATGTGGCTCTCACCGCGGGTCTGGCATGGTGGTGTATTATCGCGGAGCCTACCACGCGGGCGTAGTGTCCGGCCTTCGCCGGACCGCTGACTGGCCTCCCCTGTGACTCCCTTGCGCAACGCGTTGTTCGGAGTGGTCGTTGCCGCCGTACTCGCGCTCTCGGCGTGGGGCGCGACGGTGTTCGGCATAGCCGTGTGGAAGATCGCCCTGGCTGCCGCGGGCGCGGCCGTGTTCGTCATGGCCGGCCGGAAATGAGTGTGAGGACTTCCTCCCATGATCCACGTCGAGAATCTGTTCAAGAACTTCGGTGAGGTCAAAGCCGTCGATGGCGTCTCCTTCGACGTGCCTGCGGGCGAGATCTTCGCCTTCCTCGGCCCCAATGGCGCAGGCAAGACGACGACGATCCAGATGCTGACAACGCTCCTGCGCCCGACGAGCGGCTCGATGACGCTCGATGGCCTCGATCCGGTCGCCAGGCCGATCGACGTCCGCCGCTCGTTCGGCATCGTGTTCCAGGACCCGAGCCTCGACAACGAGCTGACGGCCTACGAGAACATGGACCTGCACGGGGTGCTCTACCACGTGCCACGTCGTACACGCATCGAGCGCATCGAGGTGCTGCTGAAGCTCTTCGAGCTGTGGGACCGGAAGGACTCCTACGTCAAGACGTTCTCGGGCGGCATGAAGCGCCGCCTCGAGATCGCGAGGGGCTTCCTGCACACGCCGAAGATCCTCTTCCTGGATGAACCAACGCTCGGCCTGGATCCCCAGAGCCGGAATCAGCTCTGGACGCACGTCAAGCATCTGAACGAGACCGAAGGGGTGACGGTGTTCCTGACCACGCACTACATGGACGAAGCGGAGCGTGTGGCGCATCGCATCGCGATCATCGATCACGGGAAGATCGTGTCGGTGGGGACGGCGCAGGAATTGAAGGAGAAGACGGGCGCCGACTCGCTTGAAGGCGCCTTCCTCACGCTCACCGGGTCAACGATTCGCGACGAACGCGCGGACGGGGCCGATCAGATGCGCCAGATGGTCAAGATGTGGAGGAGATGAGCTGTGACCGCGATCTATATCCTGTGGCTGCGTGAAGTGAAGCGGTACCTGCGGTCGAAGCCGCAGATCATCGGATCGCTTGCGCAGCCGCTGCTGTACCTGCTCGTCCTCGGGTTCGGCCTTGGTCCGGTCTTTCAGCAATCCGGGCAGGGCAGCTACATCCAGTTCATCGGGCCCGGCATGGTGGGCATGGGGATTCTGTTCACGTCGATCTTCTCGGGCATCGGTCTGCTGTGGGATCGGCAGTTCGGGTTTCTGAAGGAGACGCTGGTCGCACCCGTACCACGGCTTCAAATCATGGCCGGCCGCACGCTGGGCGGCGCCACGATTGCGATGATCCAGGGGACGCTCGTACTGGTCGTCTGCATGATCGCGGGCTTCCGCCCTCAGAGCCTTGCCGCCGTGCCGGTGGCCATCCTCTTCATGGCCCTGACCGCCATCGTCTTTGCCGCACTGGGGACGGCGATCGGCTCGACCTTGAAGGACATGCAGGGCTTTCAGTTCATCATGAACTTCCTGGTGATGCCGATCTTCTTTCTGTCTGGCGCGCTGTTCCCGCTCAACAACCTGCCGGCGGCGCTGATGGTGGCGACGCGTCTGGACCCGCTGTCGTACGGCATCGACGGCCTGCGCGGCGCGTTCATCGGCGTCTCGCAGATCGGCTTTGCCACCGACCTGGCCGTCCTCTCCGTTGTCGCGATGGCCTTCCTGGCCCTTGGCGCCAGATCGTTCTCGAGGATTCAGATCTAGCGGTAGTCCACGACGACCGTCATGCGCACTTCCACCGGGACGCAGTTCAGGAGCGTCGGGTCGAACTCCCACCGCTGAACGGCATCAATCGCAGACTGCGCCAGTGCTGGTGGAGCGTCGTCGGTGACCGTCGTCTCCTTCACGCGGCCGTCGACGCCAATCACGGCGTTCATCCTCACTGTTCCTGCCGGCGAGCCCTGGGGATAGATCGGCGAGACATGGAAAAGCTTCCGTGGCGTGCGTATCACGCCGCCGATGCGGAGTGCGCCATCGCTGGGGCGTACCGGATCAGAGCTGCGGCCTGTGCCGGGCCCGCAGTTCGGCGGCCGCCGTCCTGCGCGATAGTCTGGCGGAGGGGCTCCCGGGCCGTCGCCGGGTCCGCCGTTGATGACCCCGATCGTCTCCTGGAGCGTCCCCACTGGCAGCGTAATGTCGCGATTCACATCCTGACCGCTCAACGTCAGCTTCTGTCGAAACGTCTCGAAGCCCGGCAGGCTGGCTTCGAGCGTGTACGCACCCTGGGGCAGGCCGATGAGCTCGAAGCGGCCAGTCCCGTCGGAGCTGACCTGGTGGCGTACACGCCGGTCGGTGTCAGCGAGCACGACGGAGACGCCCGGCAGAACCCCGCCGGAGGCGTCCACGATTGTGCCGGCCATCGTGGCGAAGGTGTTTTGGGCAAAGAGCGCAATCGGAAGCGTGACGACGAGCAAGCCGGCGATCGTGCCGAGCCGTGTAAGTCCTGACAGCGGCCGGCGACTGAGACGTGGATTCAACATGGCGCTGACTCTCCGTTGGAGGCTGGACGGCCGCGGCGTGATCGCCGAGGCTGGAAACGACGCCTGACTCGCGCGGCCGAATTGTCGCGCGAGCTCGAGCAGGTGGACCGCGTAGTCGCGGCCATGCACGCCGAGATTGACCACCGCATCGTCACAGGCCCGCTCGCTCTCAAGTCGAAGGCGGGCCGACGCGAACCACATGAGCGGGTTGAACCAGTAGACGATCCGCAGGAGCTCGCCCGCGATCTGGATGATCCAGTCGCTCCGCCGAATGTGCGCGAGCTCGTGTGCGAGGACGACCCGAATACGGTCGTTGGCCCAGGACGCGGCGTCGGTTGGCAGCATCACCTTCGGCGCGAAGAATCCCCACGTCAGGAGCAATGCGGCCTGATCGCTCTGCAGCAGGCATACGGCCCTGCGAAGTCCATAGTGCTCGCCCAACGAATGGGCGGCGTCGGCCCACGGCCCGTCGTGGACGACCACGGCCCGCGCGGCGATCCGGTGCAACCGCCAGAGTCCGTTGAGGAGTCCACTCAGATTGACGATCACGCCAGCCAGCCACACCGCCAGCAGGATCGAAACAGGATCGATTGACTGAGCCGGCGGAGTCGTCTTCGTGCTGGTCACAGTCGTCGTGACCGCGATTGATGCCGCTCTCCTGGAAGCCTCGGCTGCGGGCCGAGTCGCCCGACCGCGATCCGCGACTGCAGACTGAACGGGAAGACTCCACGAGGGCGCAAGCGCCATCAGCAGGGGAGTGGCCAGCGCCGCCAGCATCGCTGCGGCCAGGACCCAATGGCGGAACGCCGCGGACCGCTGTCGAAGCAGCGTTCCTGCCAGCAGGCCGATGCTGACGACAACTGAGACCTTGAGTGCGCTCTCGAACAGGAGATTCATCGGGAGCCGTCCTTTCTGGCCCTGGCGATCAGCTCCGCGATGCGGCGCAGCTCGTCTTCGGACAGCCGCGCCGCCTCACCACCGAGCAGGGCGGCGACGGCCTTCTCGGTGGAGCCGTCGAAGAAGGTCTGCACCAGGTGCCGCAGGGCGGACTTCCGTGCCGTATGGCGTGCCACCGCGGCCACATAGACAAAGCGAAGGCCTTCCTCTTCGTGGCGAACGTGGCCCTTCTCCTCGAGCACACGCAGCTGCGTGCGCACGGTGGAGTAGTGCGTATTACCGGGCAGCTCCTCGAGGACCTCCGCCGCCGTTGCCCGGCCGCGGCGGTAGAGGATGTCCATGATCTGCCGTTCCCGTCGTGTGAGGCTCGAATGCGGTGCGGTCGACATAGGGCTGGTTCCTGGTTCCTCGTTCCTGGCGTGTGGTTATGGTTATAACACAAGTGCTATTTAAATAACACTTAGCCGTATGCAGCGGGGTGTGGGCATGAGGTTGACGCGGACACGACCCGGTCCGTCGGAGGACAGTCTGGGACGGGAACTGGCACGGCGGCGAAGACAATGGTCCGCCGGATGGCGACCTTTTGCCGCCGATCTGGTCGCGATCCCGCGCCAATTTGCTGGCGTTTCCTTTGCCTATGCTCTCGAGCAATGCTCCGTGCCTTCGCTCTCCACGTCCCGACCCGCCGGATCTCGAAGGGAGAATTGGCCTGGCTCGCGTTCGTTACGGTTCAGGCCCTTGACGGAGCGATGTCCTACGTCGGCGTTTACACGTTCGGGTCCTGGATCGAGGCCAACCCGCTGGTCGCCTGGTATGCCGCGGCGTTCGGGCCGGCCGTTGCCTTTACAGTGGTCAAGCTTTTCGCCGTGGCCTGCGGGACGCTCCTGTATCTCACCGCCAGGCACCGGACCATCGCGGCACTGACGCTGTTCTATCTCGCGTTCGCGGTTGTGCCGTGGGCGCGCGTGCTCGGGTTCTACAGCAACGCCTAGCGCCACGCACCTACTACAATGCGGACATGTATTCCGCATTCCTCCTGATCCACTCGCTCCTGCGCTGGATCGTCATTCTGGCCGGGCTCGTTGCCGTCGCGCGGGCGATTGGCGGTGTCGCCGGGCGTAAGCCCTGGTCGCCGGTGGACGCCTCGAGCGGACGCTGGTTCTCGATCGCGCTGGACGTCCAATTCCTGATCGGCCTGGCGCTCTACTTAGTGCTCAGCCCGTTCATCCGCGACGCGTGGGCCGACATGGCCGCGACGATGCGGAATGCGCCGTTGCGGTTCTTTGCAGTCGAACACGCCTTCGGGATGATTATCGCGATCGCGCTGGTACACGTGGGGCGCGCCAAGATCGGCCGGGCCAGCGATCCCGCACGCAAGCACAAGCTCGCCGCCATCTTCTTCGGCATCGCGATCGTCGTGATGCTGCTGTCGATCCCCTGGCCTGGCACCCCGGGAGGACGGCCTCTCCTGAGAGGATTCGGGGACAGTTCAGCGGGCGTATAGGCCGAACCCGCGCGCCTTCGCGTCCTTCCTCAGTGCCTCGATCAGCGTCGCGCCGGCAGTGAGCGATCGGCGGCCCTCGATCTCGGCCAGCGCGCGCCGCGCGTCGAGCTCGTAGCGCGGGATGCCGCGGCCAACCGCGTCGGCCCGAATCGCTTCCAGGGTCCGCACTGCGGCGGCGGGATTGCCTGCGGCGGCGACGCGCGCCGCAGCGATCGCCACCGGCATTCGCGCCAGCGCGTGTTGTGGATTGTTCACCAGGGACTGGGCCTGCGCGATCTCACCGTCGGCCAGCGCGCGACGACCCTGCGCCACCATCGCGAGTGCCATCGTGGCCCGGGCCATGGCTTCATTGTCCGGCGCGGCCTGTCCCTTGAACACCATCGCCGCATCGCGCGCCAGCGCTTCGGCCTCGGCCGCCTTGCCTTCCTCGAGCGCCAGCCACGCCAGCGCCGCACGGCTCTCGGCCGCGGTGCCCTTCTCTCCGAGCGTGGTTCGAATATCGAGCGCCTCCTCATGACGCTTCCGCGCGCCGGCAAGATCTCCTTCCACGAGGGCGATCTCTCCAAGCTGGTAGATGGAGTACGCCATCGGCCGGCGCCGGTCCAGACGGCGATCCATTTCGAGCGCCTCGGTCAGCGACTGCTTGGCGCCATGCATGTCTCCCTGCACCGCGGCGATGTGTCCGACGCCATAAAGCGATGTCGCGACACCGGCCGGGTCGTCGATCCCGCGACGAATCTTCAACGCTTCGTCGTAGGTCGCGCGCGCGCGGGCGATCTGTCCCTGCAGCTTGAAGGACTCGGCGGCGTTGTACAAGGCGCGTGCCATGCTGCGCCGGTCGCCCATGTCGCGGCTCATGGCCGCCGATTCCTCGTAGTGCTGGGACGCGCCCTGAAGATCGCCGAGGTCGAGCAGGACGTTGCCGATGTTGTTCAGGGACACCGCCATGTTCGTGCGGTCACCAATCTCGCGCCGAATCGCCAGCGACGCCTGATTCATCTTCAGCGACGCTCGCAAGTTGCCCGCGCGGCGCTCCTGGATCGCGATGTTGTTCAGAAACCGCGCGACCAGATCCTGCTCGCCGATGGCACGGGCGATCGTGAGACCTTCCTCGTAGAGCGCCCTCGTACGCGCCGTATCCGGGCCGTCCGAGATCGCGCTGGCGAGGTTGTTGAGGGTGCGCGCGACGCCCGCGCGATCGCCGGCTTCGGCATAGATGCCCCGTGCGTCTTGAAGGAGGCTGACCGACCGATCCGTCTGGCCGAGGCGTAGCGCCGCGGCGCCTTCGCGCAGCCGCGCCGCGGCCACGAGCAGACGCGCACCCTGTGCCTGGCCGGCGGCACCGGCGGCGGCCGCCGCCGTCTGCATGCGCTTGAAGTCCGACAGGGTCTCAGCCGCGAGCGTCTCTGCCAGATCGAGGCGCGGATCTTTCGCGGCAGGGAAGCGCTGCCTGAAGCTCTCGATCGTCGCGAGTCCGTCCTTCGCCGCACCCGAGGTGATCTGCGCGTTGGCCAGCCGCAGCGCGTGCTCAACATCGTCAGGGAAGAACGTCGCGAGCGTCTGCCAGATCGCGATCGCCTCAGGCAGTGCGTTCGCCATCTCGCGGTACGTGCCCTCGACCTGCAGTCGATCGGCGCGCGGCAAGTTCGCCGACAACTCGAAGGCGCGTGCGGCGGCGTCCTTGGCCCGGCTGTCGTAGCCAAGTGACGACCACGTGTTGGCCAGCGCCGAGTGGGCGAGCGGGTAGGTCGGATCCGCTTGAATGGCCCGGTCGAGCAGCGAGCGCGCGCCAAGCGCATCGAAGCGCCGCAGGCGGGTCAACCCCTCCGCGTACAGACGCACCGCCTCGGACGATCCCGGCTGAAGCGCCCGGATCGACGCCACTGTGGCGGGGACCGCGTCCACACCAAGCCGCTCGCGCAGCTTCATGCCCGCGCGGGACACCACGTCGAGCAACTCGCTCGACCGGCCAGTCTCGCTGACCGACATCGTCTGGCCCGCCCGCGAATCCTGGAGCCTGATGTCGACCCGAAGCTGCGAACCGACTCCTTCGCCGACCGTCACGTACGATCCAAAGACGACCAGATCCGTGCCGAGGTTTTGCCGAATGCGCTCGATCGTTTCCGGCGCATATGAATCGGCGTCGGCGAGGGCCAGTTCGGTCTTCATGCGGGTGACGTTCTCGCCCGGAATGGTCCGGAGTCGCTCACCCGCACTCAACTCGGTGGTCAGCATCTCTGACAAGGCCGTCGAGAGCCACTGCGTGTCTTCGCGGCCGGCAAGATTCCTGAAGCCGAGAACCGCAACTGCGGGGCGCACCGTGCCGTTCGGAACGCCCGCATCCGCCGCGGGACGGCTCGTCGGGTCCGATCGAGTGCCCGCGTTGCTTCCGGCCCAGAACAGCCCACCCGCGATGGCCACGGCGACGGCACTCACGGCGAGGGCTGCGACACGCCAGCCAGGCGCCCACTGCTTCGTCGCTGGCCTCGACGCAAGCGCATCCGCGACGTCCATCGCGCGTGGAAAGCGGCCGGCGGGGTATCTGGCGAGGCAGCGCATGATCGCGCGGTCCCAGGCCACCGGCAAATCGGGATTCACTTCGCGCGGCGCCCGGGCTCCCGGCCCGGACAGCCGTCGCAATGCCGAGGCGATGGGGGTGTCGGCCGCGAATGGCCGTTCGCCGGTCACCATCTCGTAAATGACGATGCCGAGTGCGTAGATGTCGGTGGCCGGTGTGAGCGGCGCGTCTTCGAGTTGCTCGGGCGCCATGTACTCGGGCGTTCCGACGAGATCGCCCGTGATAGTGATCGTCGGTTCGTGCCGGCCTGGCGCGCCGGCGAAAATGTGCGCCAGACCGAAATCGGTGACCACGGCACGAGGCGGCTTGCCAGGACCGGCGTCGAGCAGCATGACGTTGTTGCTCTTGAAATCACGATGGACGATCCCCGCGGCGTGCGCGGCGGTCAGCGCCGCGGCCATCTGTTGAACGATCGGCAGCGCCTGTTCGGGCGCGAACGGGCCGTTCCGGCGGAGTCGCTGCGAGACGGTCTCGCCCTCCAACAGCTCCATAGTGACGAAGATGGCCGCGGCGGCGCCGGACGAGGCTGCCTCCGCCGGCAGGTGTTCGAACAGGTCGAAGATGCGGCAGATATTCGGATGCGTGACCTTGCGCGCGAGCTGCACTTCGCGGCGAAAGCGCTGGTTGGCTCGCGCGTCGACGGCGATCTCGGCCCGGATCGTCTTCAAGGCCACGCGCTCGCCGAGTGTGAGGTCCTCGGCCTCGTACAGCTCGCCCATGCCGCCGCGGGCGATGAAGCGGGAGACGCGAAACCGGTTGCAGAGGAGATCGCCGGCCCGGAACGTTGACACCAGCCCCGCGCTGCGTGTGTCGTCCGCCCGGGGGCCGTCCGGGCCCTGTTCGCCGCGAGACTCCATCGGACAACTATATAATCCGATGCTCCCAATGCGCGTGGCACGGCGGTTTGTGGTCAGCGGGCGCGTGCAGGGCGTCGGCTTCCGCTACTTCACGCACGACGCGGCGCTCCGCGAAGGCGTGACGGGGTGGGTCCGTAACCTGCCAGGCGGTCAGGTCGAGGCGCTGGTGGAAGGGGACGCGGAGGCCGTGACACGCGTGGAGCGGGCGCTGCGATCGGGGCCCCGCGGCGCGCATGTCGAGACGGTTGACGTCGACGTCGAAGAGCCAACGGGCGCATACATGACCTTTACGGTAACGGCATAGCAACGATGGATCTCAAACAGCACATCCGACACATTCCGGATTTCCCGAAGGCGGGCATCCTCTTCTACGACATCACCACGCTGCTGCGGGACCCGGAGGGCTTCAAGATCACGATTGACATGCTGGCGCGCCCGTTCGTGGATCAGGGCATCGACGCGGTGGTCGGTATCGAGAGCCGGGGCTTCATCCTGGGCGCCGCGGTCGCGCAGCGCATCAACGCCGGCTTCATCCCGATTCGCAAGCCGGGCAAGCTGCCCTCCAAGACCCTCAAGGAGAGTTACGCGCTCGAGTACGGCACGGACGCGCTCGAGGTGCACGAAGACGCGGTCGAGAAGGGGCAGCGCGTCCTGATCGTCGACGACGTGTTGGCCACGGGCGGGACGGCGGCCGCCGCTGCGCAACTGGTGAGGAAGCTCGGGGGAGACTTGCATGGCCTGGCCTTCCTCATCGAGCTGGAGTTCCTCAACGGGCGATCCAAGCTGGGGAGTGAGGGCGTCTTCTCGGTGCTTCAGTACTGAGATCGAGTTGGGAGTTGACAAAGTAGAATAGGGTTTTAGAGTCCCCGTAGCTCAGTGGATAGAGCGTCCGCCTCCTAAGCGGAAACGACTTATCGCCCGCTAGTCCGTTCTGTGGATTGGCGGGCGATCTTCTTTGCAGCACCGAGGACTTGTGGCGCCGTCTTCCGGCTTGTCCCTGCTTCCGTTGCAATCCGTTGCAAGCGTGGTTTGCGGAGGTGTCGTTTCTGTCGTGCCTTCAGCGAACAGAGGCTCTCACCGATTTCATCTGGTGGCCGCGGGCAATACTTGTCGCGCTTCAGGTTGTGGGCTACGAAGACGGTGCGGCAATACTTGCAGCGACGTAGACTCCCGTCCGTGACTGCGTCCGCAAGCTGCCAGTAGATCACGTCGATGAGGCCCACAAAGCGAAAGTCTGAAACAAGCCGGCCCTTCTCATCACGGAGGACCTGTCTTGTGACACGCCGAAGGTTAGGGACGAGGATTTGCTCGACGATTTCCAACGCAATCGACTCCGGTGAGCCAACTAGCTCTCCCTGTTTCCGCATACCCCTTCCGTAGACCACCGGTAACAGCTGCGACCAGCCGCGTGCGCCGTTGTCGCCGAAACCGAGATTTGCAAGTTCGTTCTTGAAGTACTGATTCAGGGCCTCGTCTCGTTGACGGCCACGCTGACGGATTCGCTGGGATAGTTCCAGGCACGTCCGCACGTTCCACGCGTGCTGCCAGATTACCGCCAGGGTATCTGGACCTCCATCCTCGTCGATGCCCAGTTCTCCGTAGGTCTGCGCGAAGGCGAGAACCGCCTTCACGTCACCACGCTGAAGGGCTGCGAGCCGAGCCGGCAGTTCGAGGTGTGCCGCTGGCCAATACATCCTAGCCTGGCTGTCCCAGGTCAGCATGTCGGTGACCTCTTCGACCAAAGCGTCGTCAGCAACCCGGTATCGGGAGGCTACTGCGATGCCTCCCAACATTCGTTGTTCGGGCGATCTTCGGTCTTGTTCGTCAAATTTCATATAACGGCTGAATAACGGATACGCCGTTATCAGTTCCTGGGTATCTTAACAGGGAACAGGCTAACAAGCTGTATGGAGAGGACGAGCATGTCCGAGCTTTTGACCGTATCCGAGGCCGCCAGGGAACTTCGCGTATCGGCGCAGACGGTGCGGCAATGGGCTGATCGAGGAAAGCTCATCGCGCAGCGAACCTCGAGTGGCCAGCGCATCTTTGCGAGAGATGCTGTCGAGCAGCTCCGAGTCGAACGCGTCGCTTCACGTAACGAGGCAGCCTAGATGCGTTGGATGAAGGTGAAGGAAGCGACCGCACATGCTGGCGGCTTAGCCACCAAAACCTTGTACTCGGCTGTCGAGCGAGGTGAACTCAAGGTCTCCAGGATCGGGGCCGGCAGGAACATGGTGTTCGCCGCGGAGTGGATCGACGAATGGTTGGAGCGGAAGGGGCAGGTTAGTGGCACCCCTAACCTGCCGGATCGAGTTACACCGCTTCAGCCGAGGCCAGCAGCGTGAAGGTCATTCTCCAACTCGTCATCTCGCTCGACGAGGATCACCTCATTGCAGGGGCCTTGCGATCAGGGCGAACCCTCGACGTCGTCGCGCGAGAAGTCGCAGGTTATCTCGAGTGCTTGGCGCACGACAGTATTCGATGGCGAGACGCCGTGGATCAGGTCGGGTCGTCTGCCTCCGTTGTCGCTCATGACCAGGCTGAGGCGCACGCGTGATCGAGCAGCGGCCGGTCGACGCATTGATCGCTGGCGTGTGTAGCTCTTTGGCAGAGATCCGCGAGCGATGCCGAGCCCTTGAAGCCCTAGCGACCGAGGGCGGTGATGATGCCGCGAGCGCGCAACTCGTGGCGCGCGAGGCGATCTCTGCGCTCGGCCGTGAGCAGCAGGCCCACGCGAGTCTCCGGGAACGGTACGACCGACTCGTAGCCGAGTATCGGGAACACCGCCGGCGAACGATGCAGGCGTCGGAGCGCGCCGCGTAATGGGACGGGGAAAATCCCATAAGAGCCTCGCGTTGGTGGATGCCGCGAACACCATCCTTCAGGAGATTCAGCCGGCCTCCGTGCGTGCGGCCTGCTACAGGCTGTTCACGATGGGCCTCATCGACTCGATGTCGAAGGCCGAGACGAACAAGGTCAGCACGCAACTCACCTGGGCACGCGAACAGGCCCTGATCCCATGGTCGTGGATTGTCGACGAGACGCGGGACGCGGAGCGGGTCAGCGCCTGGGAGAATCCGGCGGCTTACGTGGACGTCGTCAGCCGATCGTATCGGCGTGACCGCTGGACTGACCAACCGAATCGGATCGAGGTCTGGTCCGAAAAAGGCACCATCCGCGGCACGCTCGCCCCAGTGCTCCACAAGTACGGCCTGACCTTCCGCGTGATGCACGGCTACGGGTCGTCCACGGCCGTGCATCAGGTGGCCGAAGAGAGCCTCACGAGCGAGAAGCCTCTGACGGTCTTCTACGCCGGCGACTGGGACCCGAGCGGGTTGCACATGAGTGAAGTCGATCTGCCGAAGCGGATCACGAAGTACGGGGGCGCCATCATCATCGAGCGGCTGGCGCTCTCCACCACCGACACGGTCCCGGGCCGGTTGCCGTCCTTCCCTGCCGAGACGAAGCGGAAGGATCCCCGGTACGGCTGGTACGTGAACCGCTACGGCAAGACCTGTTGGGAGCTCGACGCCCTCAGCCCGAATATCCTTCGCCAGCGTGTCGAGGATGCCGTCCGTGAGCGCCTCGACGTGGACGCGTGGCAGCGGGCGGAGATTGTCGAACGCGCCGAGGTGGAGTCTCTCACTAACATCCTGAGCAATTGGCCGGGTATTTCTGGGCAGGCCTCGAAATACGAGGGTCGCGCGTGAGCGTGAATCCGGCCCACATTCGCGCGGTCGACATCCCATGGGCATCGCCCTCTGATGCATGCTCGATCTGCGGCCGCGACTCGTGTGAAGAGCACACGCACACGCCGAGTCTGCGTGAACAGGCCATCCATCGAGCGAAGCTCGTTGCTCAGCGCGCTCTCGACCTGGTCGACGTGCCGTCGCCGGCCGAGATCATCGAAGGGATCGCGTGGGCTGAGTGCCTGACGGTGTTCGTGTCCGAGAGCGGCGCCGGCAAGACGTTCCTTCTCTTCGATGCCGCCGGCGCCGTCAGTGATGATGTGTCCTGGCACGGCCGCTCAGTGCGATTCGGCTCGGTGGCGTACATCTCATTTGAAGGCGACGCGATCGGCCTCAGGTTGCGCGCCATGCGCGACATCCTCGGCCGACGACTTGAACACCTCTACGTCATCCGGGCACACGATCCGCTATCGCCGTTGGTCACACGAGACGGCGAGGCGAGGTCGATTGGTGAACTGAACGTGGTCGCCACGCTCCAAGACCTCGCCGCTGATCTTCACGCCGCAGGCCTCCCGCCGATCGTTGTGGGCATCATCGATACCGTGCGGGCCTCCTTGAGCGGCAGCGAGGACTCATCCGAGGACGTCTCGGCCTACCTGCGAGCCGTCCGCCGCATCATGGCGGCCATCCCTGGTTCCGCGTGGATTCTGGCGCATCACGCTGGCTGGCAGGATGGCGACAGCCAGCGCAAGCGGGAGCGCGGCTCGAGCGCCTGGCGAGGCAACTGCGACGCGACCCTTTACCTCGAGGCCGGGGACTACGACGCCGAACGTGGCGAGACTCGGCTGACTCTTCGCGCCCTGAAGGTCCGCGACGCCGAGCGGCCTGCGCCTCTTCATCTCGTGCGGCGGCGTGTCGAGCTCAACGAGATGGACACGCGAGGCGAGCCGGTCACGTCCTGCGTTATCGAGCCTGACCGTCGCACGCGAGAGGATCGCGACGCCGAGGTGCGTGCTGTCGCTGACCGAGAGCAGCACCAAGCGGACATGGCGACCCTTCAAGTGATCGCAGAGCGCCCTGAGATGGCCACCTCTCAGGACAGCCTGCGCCTCGCGCTGGGCACCAGGAAGGCCGCGGTGTCGGAGTCCTTGTCCCGGTTGGTACGTCGCGGCTGCGTCCTTCCTGGACGTCGGAACCAGCCATACACCGTGACGGACGCGGGGCGTGTCGCACTCGCCGAGGTGACCCTATGAATCGAATAGTTCCCAACGGTTCCCAACCGTTCCGGGGAACGGTTCCCAACGGTTCCCCGGTTCCCCCCTATAGGGGGACCGGGAACTGTTCGTTGGACCGGAGATGCTCGGGAACTGTTCAGGGCCGTCGCCAGCAGCAACGAGACGAGAAGCTCGAGCAGGTACGACAAGCACGTGAGGCTCTTCGTTCAATGCTGACTCCGGAAGGTGGACGGTGATGACCGACAGGAGCCTCGAGGGTGGTTACCCGTTTGCGGCCTCTACAGCCATGACTCTTGAAGACCGCGCCCGCGTCGGAAGAACGCGCCGGTGTCCCCCGTTGAGATTTTGGTAGAGCGATGGTGAACCCCAAAACCGCATTCCCGAAAGCCCCGAGTTACCTCAAAGCGGCGACCCGGCGATGGTGGGAATCCGTCTGCTCAGATTGGCAGCTCGAGGAGCATCACAAGCGCCTGCTCACCATGGCGTGTCTCACCTGGGATCGGGCGGAGGAAGCTCGAAAGCTGATCGCGGCCGAGGGCCTGACGTCGCCGACTCGAGATGGTGGAGCGAAGTTGCATCCCGCCGTTCGCGTCGAGCAGGAAGCACGTATCGCATTCGCTCGGCTGATCCGTGAACTCGATCTGGATGTTGATCCGCCGAAGGCCGCGGCTCGTGCGCCACAACTCAGATCGATCGCAGGAAGGTGACGGTCGATGCCACGTAAACGGCGAGTCCCGAAGATGCGCACGCTGAGTTTGGACCTGGCGGCTCAGCGGTTTCTCTTCACTGGGGAGCACCCGCGACACTCGTTGGCGTACTTCATGGGTGACCGCACCGCGGGCCTATGGGCCGCCGGCGGTTCGGAATGTCTAGCGTTGTGGATCGAGGAGCATCCTGGCACGCGCCCGTGGGCGTGGTGGGAACTCAAGTCGCCGCGTTGTCAGTCGTCAGACCTGCCGGCCCGAGTCGGAGTGGGATATGGCGACTGGTTCTTCAGGAAGACGTCGGCGCCGCGGCGTCGCGTGGGTGGGATCGGCACACCGGTCTATGAGGTCTTGAACTACTTTCCGGCGTTCCGTCGCGGTGTTCCGGACAGATGGGTCGACAGGTGCGACGTGGAGCTTTACAACGGCTGCGCCAGAGACATCCACGGCAACGTGATCATGCCCGGCGTCTTCAAGGATGGCGCCTTCCTTGGCCTGGCGCCGAGTGAGACCGACCCTCCGATGTACGAGAGCGAGGCCGCGTACTTGCGGCGCCACGGTCTCCTGATGCCAGGCGAAGAGCAGCAGATCACCGACGTCGATTTTGAGCCGGTGAGTTACGACGAGATCTACGTTCCCTTTGGGGAACGGGACGATGACATTGCCGACGATTCAGTCGGTCGGATGGAACACGTGTGAAGGGAGACAGTCAGATGAATCTCGAGCAACTCATTGAGAGGATGATTCCGGGCGGCCGGGCTCAACTGGAGCAGGAAGAGCGAGACGCCGAGCAGGAGAAGCGGCAGCAACTCGCCAAGAGCCATGCCGAACAGGAGGCGCAGATCGCCGCGAAGAAGCGTCCTCTCGATCCCCAGATCGAGAAGCAGCGCGCCGATGAAGCCCGGACGTTCGAGGTATTCCGAGCGTCGCAACAGAAGCGACTCGACCTCGAGAAGCGCCGGAACGACCTGCACTGGGAGCTGATGAGTGCGCGTCGCACCTTTGAGGGCGCCATGCGTGAGTCTGCTCCGAGGGACCTGCTTCAGTTCTTCATCGAGCGGATCGAACGGCTGCTGGAAACAGCGACCGCGATCTACGAGCACGCCACAGTCAAGAACGGCATGGGAGAGACGCGGCCGATCACGTTGTCGGGCGACGCCGTGCCTCGTCGGAAGGCCTTGTTCGCGCTCCGGCAGCAGGTCCTCAACTCGTGGCACCTGCAGCCACTCACAGACCAAGAGTTCGAGGAGCAGTTCGCCACGGCCGTTGCATCGCTGCCGGCAATCGCGCTACCGCCGAGCGTCGAAGAGTTCATTGCGCGCCAGAACGGCGCAGCCGCCTGAGGAGCATCCATGTTGGACATTCAACTCACCGGGCTGTCTCGCCGCGCGAGTTCACGTGAGGGGCTTCATCTGGTCGGCTGCGCCGTGCCGTTTGAAGTCAAGTCGCAGACCTCGGATCGCGGCGACAACGTGCTTCGCACGCTCTTCGCGCGCGGCGCCTTCAATCAGGCAACGCTCGATGATGCCCATCTGACTCGCGTCGACATCAACCACGACCATCAGGCGCTGTCGCTCGATGCCGAGTTGTCCTTCGTCAATCGACATGCGGGCTTGTACTTCTCGCTGCACCTGCCGCCGTGCGCCGCAGTGACACAGCTGACGGATGCGCGTCACCAGTGGCGCGGCGTGTCGCTCGAGTGGTTCGACAGCGCTGAAACGTCGTTCATTGATTGGAATTCCTGCGCGCGAATCGTCGAACGGATCACGTTTGTGAGTTGGGTATCCCTGATCGTCGGCAACGACGTCACGCCGAGGTTCTCACGCACATGGTTCAGCGAGCACTCGCAGGACGCGGTGGAGCGCACGGCACAGAGGGATCGCGAAGTGTTGGCGGAAGACCTCGGCGCCAACTACCGTGACGCGCTCCCGCGGGAATTCTGGGCGGTGCCTCTGCAGTCTTCCAAACTCGAGGCGTTGATGCGCCAACGGGATCCAGATCGCGAGTTCTACGACGTGCATGCTTGGGGGTTCGGGTTCAATCGAGAGATCCGAATTCGATCGTGAAATGGGCGCGGAAACGTTTCAGCCGGCCAGGGCGCGCCCGGGAAGCGAGAGCGTAGACTGCGCTTCTGACAACTCCTCCCTGGTCGGCAACTTCTTCGACGGACGAGAAACACATGGATCCAATCGCTGAGGCTTCGGTCGTCCTGAACGTTGTGTGTGCCAACTGCCAGCAAGAATTCCCTTGGGCCGTCGGCCGCGAATTAGAGGAAGAGCTCTGTCCGCAGTGCCGCACGGCGCCGCGCGAGCAGGCTGAGATCGCGCCACGTTGATCGTCGTGCCGAACGTGGGAGCGAATGCGGCTGGCCCCGATAAACGAGAGGACTCATGACGAACAAAGAACGACGAGCAGTGTCATCCCTCCTTGAGAAGTTCGAGGCGGGCGCGAGGATCCTGGAGGACGACCTCGTGAAGGTCGTCGAGGTGTCCTCCATGGTCAAGGCGTGGTGCCTCGTCGTCGTGGCGGTGCTTGTCTCCGCGTGTGCGCCTCTGGCGCAGCGTGTTCGGACGAGTCCGTCAGTGCCGGCGGGGCATCACGCCGTCTTCGATCTCCCTCGCGCAATCGATACATCCCCTGATGACCCGATCGCGAGTCGTCCGGCGCTCCTCTCGCGGCAAGTGATCGTGCGCCAGCCCTCGATCGTCACGGTCATCATCACCAGCCCAACGTCGTCACCGACGTACGACGCCGGCACAGCCTCCACCGTCGATCTCGCCGGCACCGGTGCCAGCGCCTTATCGGTGACGTCGTGCACCTGGGTGAACAGCCTCGGCGGGTCAGGGGGGGCGACGCCATTTGGGAGCGGGCAGCCGTTACCGTGGACGGCGACGGTCGCGCTCTCAGTTGGTACGAACGTGATCACGATGACGTGTGTCAACGGGGCGCAGGTCACGGGCGAGGACGTGATCACCGTCACGCGCACACAGATAGACGAAGTCCCGGCGGCGAGCTGCGAGGAGGGCGCCATCAACAGCGCGATCGGATCCGCGACGGACGGACAGATCGTGGTGATCCCGGCCGGCACGTGCGAGTGGACGACGCCGGTCACGATCCTCTCGACGGCGGGCGTGTCGCTGCGCGGTGCGGGCCAGGGCGTCACGACCATCACGGACAACGTGATCACGGTCGGCGGCATCACGGCCAACATCGCCGCGGGCAATGCCGTCGTGAACATCGGCGAGTTCACGATGATCGGAGGCGTGGCGAAGAGTGATGCGGTACGCGGCAACATCGACGTCATTTGGGGATCGGACGCCGAGAACGCCGTGCGCATCCATCACGTGACGCTATCGGACTTCGGCCGAGGGTTCAGCACGAGGTGTCAAGGGTTTCGCTGCTCGGGCGTGATCGACCACAGCGTTTTCACGGCGCCGGCTGACGGCAGTTCGCAGGCCGTCGCCTGCTTCGGCCACAGCACGCCAAACAATCACGCGCACCTGGCCGGGGACGCGGAGTTCGGCACGAGCCGGTTTATTTTTTTCGAGGACAATACGCTCAACTACCCGACCATCAACGATGGCGGCCTGGAAGGTTATGGCGGCTGTCGCTACGTGTTCCGGTTCAATACGGTCCACGGCGTGAGCCAGGGACATCACGGCTTCGACAGCGGGAACCGACGCGAGACGAAGGCCGCCGAGATTTACCGCAACACGTTCGATCAGGACGGGTGCCAAGCGCCCTGCGCGAGCAACCAGCGCGGCATCCCGTTCCGGTCGGGCCTGGGCCTCGTGTGGGACAACACGTTTTCCACCGGCTACGACCCGACGAAGCTCCACCTCCTGAACCTGCGCAGCTCCGGAGGCACGCATCTCCCCGACACGGAAGGGGCCTACCAACTGTGGGGCACGTGCCAAACCGGCGGGGAGACGTTCGACGGCCAAGACGGGGACGAGGCGAGCGGCCATGTGTGCCGGGGGCAGGTGGGATGGAACTTCCCTGGGTCGACCCTCGCGGACAACACGCACGTCCAGACGTTGTTCTATTCGTGGGGCCTGCGTCGCCTCGGGTCCATCCTCGGGTTCTCGGCGAGCGGGGCCGCCAACGACATCATCAGCGGGCGTGAGTACTTCAACGAGGTGGCGAGCTTCACCGGGGCCACGGGCGTCGGACGTGGGACGCTGGCCCTCAGGCCCTCGACCTGCGCGGTCGGCACCGCCTACTTCGCGACGGACCAAGGCTCCTGGAACGCCCCGACCAGCGACGGCACGCAGGACGCGATCTTCGGCGCCGCCGTCCAAGGCGTGCTCTACAAGTGCACGGCGACCAATACCTGGACGCTGCACTACACCCCGTACACCTATCCGCATCCGCTGGTGACACCGTAAATGGCACTCTCCGCGAAAGTCGGCCACTTCAACATCGGGCTCGGGGCCGCGGCCTCGACGGTCCCCATCACGTCCGTCGGGTTTATCCCGAAGGCGATCATCTTCTGGTGGTCCGGCCGGACGGAGAGCACGGACACGGCCGGGAACGCGACGCACCTCCGCGGCGTGGGCTGGACGACTGGGACGGCGGACAATTTCAGCAAATGCACCCGGAGCGTCCACGGGTCCGCCTCGCTGGCGGTGGCGGACGCCTCGTATCGTGACGACGCGTGTATCACCGAGGCCGGTGACGGTGCGCTGATCGGCTGGGCCGACCTCCAGTCCTTCGACGCCGACGGCTTCACGCTGGAGATCCTCGACGCGTTCGTGACTGATCTCCGTGTGAGCTACCTCGCGCTCGGCGGCGATGCGCTCACGAACGCGACGACGGGCGTGATCACTGGGCCTGCGGCGACGGGCAACGAGTCGTACACGGGCGTGGGGTTCCAGTCGGACTTCCTCCTACTCTCCGGCATCAAGACCACGGGCGACCCTCCTATATTCGCGACCGACTCCGACCTCACGATCGGCATGGTGAGCGGTCCATCGAATCAGTATGTCTGCATGGGCGGCTCGAACGATGCCGCCACCACGACTCAAACGGTGGCGTACAGCAACGACCTGGAGATGGCCGGGCACGTCGCCCCGGCTATCAACGGGATGAGTAATCGCGCGGAGTTCGTCAGCTTCGATGCGGATGGGTTCACGCTGAACTGGCTCGAGGCGGGACTGCTTGGTCGCTCGCATTTCTATCTCGCACTGAAACTCGGCGGGAATGTCCAGGTCGGCACGGTGCTGACGCAGACGGACACCGTGACGCCGATTGCGGTGTCGAGCTTGGGCTTCACGCCGCGGGCGGCCCTCTTTGTGTCGCACACCCTCGCGGAGAGCACACAGGACGTGGTGCAGGACCACGACACGTGGTCGATGGGCGCGGCGACCGGGACGGCCGAGCGCGTGGCGCAGGGCATCCGCGACCAGGACGCGGCGGCGACGACCGTGATCACGACGGCGATCGAAACCGATGCCGTCTACGTCAAGGTGGACGGATCGGGCGTGGTCGGCCTGATGGATCTCACCGAGATGGGCGCGGACGGATTCACGTGCCTGATGGACGATGCCGATCCCGCGCAGGCCCTCGTCGGCTATGCCGTGTTTGGTGAGTCCGCCGAGACGGACATTCTCACCTATCAACGGGCCTACCTCGGCGTCCATCGCACGGTGACACGACCCGTCGCACGGGCAGAGCCCTTCACCAATACGCTCAACAGTGGCATCCTGACCAGTCAGCCACCGTTCTTCACCACGATCGACGCAAAGCGTCTGTGAGGGAGTCATGCTGTTCAACGTAACGGTCAGCCACCGTGATCAACCCGACGTGGTGCGCACGTTGCCGCACCCGAAAGATCCCCCGACTTGGACGATCAAGGACGTCTACGATTTTCTCGTGCTGATGTCGTTGCTGATTCGGCCCATTGGGACGCAATTCGCGTGGTCGATATACCGAAACAGCGGGGGCGACCATTCCCTCAGCATCGCGGTGGATCACGAGACGGCTCGGAGTCCTGTCCTCGCGCTCGATCACGCCGTCGTGGACGAAATCGTTCAGTGTGAGTTTGCGCGAGTGAACGTCACAGACGAATTCGTAGGGTGTGACGCGTAACCTCGAAGGGGCGTTGACGGTCGATGTCCCGTCAGCGTAGAGGCGGCTCGCGGAGCGGTGGGGCTTTGGCTCCGACTTCTGAGAGCGGCGCGACGCGGCGTGGTACCCCGGGCTCGCTGTGCGCCTCTGGTGGGTCCGTCTTGGACCCGCCAGACGATCACCCTCGTGAATCTGAAGTGGTTCGCGGGTCGGATCCAATTGGCCACGGGGTCTGTAGTTGACGGGTGCGTATAGACATGCCTATACTAGGTGCCGCGATGAGTCCCAAAGAAACAACAGCCTTCCGGATCGATACGACGCTCTTGGATGCCATGCGCGGCGTGAAGGAAGCGGAAGGCATTCCCGTCACCACACAGATCGAGATGGCAGTGAGGGAGTGGCTGACAAAACGTGGGACCATCGACAAAACGGAGCGCAAGCGGGCTAGCACCCGCAAGCGCTCCTAAACGCGACACGACCGCCATACGGCCGCGGCGAGCCTGCCCTAAGTGTAGCCTCGCCTCGACCGGCTCTAGGGAGCCGACATGTCCAAGAAGAAGACCGCGAAGAAGAAGACTGCACCCAAGACGACGCGACTCGAAGCTGTGCCTCACAAAGATTCACCGGCTCAGCGAGCGCACGCGCTCACGTTCCAACTACAGACCGAAATCATTCGTCATCAGGAACTGTTCGAGATGGCCAGTGGCATCGCCGGCCTCTTGGAATCGATGTCCACGGACGACGTCGATCGCAGAACCGTGGCCGATGTTATGGCGATGGCGCCCGGATTCAAACAGGTGATGATGGATGCGAGCGGCGACCTCGGCGAACTGACCACGCTGGTCGACGCGCTCGAGAAGTTGGCTGCCGGCGGTGCGCGTTGAAAGCCCGCACTCACACATCGCGGACTGAGGAAAGTCGCGCCGACTTCATACTCGCGAAGATGGATCAGCGAATCGCCCGTCTTCCAGCCGAAGACCGCCAAGCGGAAGTGGACCGCGTCAACGCGACGATCATCCGCAACATCGCCCGGGTGACCCTTCAACGCAGCCAGGAGGCGGGCGTATCTATCGAGCGATACGTCGCAACGAAGGTTCTGACTCCAGCGTTTCTGAAAGACCTGGAAGCCACCATGCTTCTCCTCAGCGCTGTTGCGGAGCTTGCCAGGGATGATGTCCGAACAGGGCGTGCGCGTTGAAGTCCAAGAAGCGACCGCTCGCGCGCGGGAACACCGACCGACTCGTAACGGTTCACAGCGATCAGGATGTCGTGGCTGTGAACAGGTTCGCCAGGATGACCGCTCACGATCGCGCGTTGGTGCGAGACGTCATTCACTCGATCGAGAAGGCGCCGAAGCTGCGAACGCTGCGAAAGGGGGGACGATGAACACCGCGCCTCGGCTCCGCGTCGTCCGTTTTAGGCGTTCCAGTCAACAGGACCAAATTCAGAGAATCGCACTGAGGCTCGCGCGCATTCAAAAAGGCAATCCCGAGTTCCTCACCGAGTTTGAAAAACTGATCGACTGGTTGATGATTAAACCCAAGAACAACATCGGCGACGACGACCGCCCGGGAGCGTGACCGATGAGCCAAGGCGGGCTCGACAGTGACAACACTTGAGGCCTATTCTTCTGCTCAATCAATGAAACGCTGCCCTTTCTGCGCTGAGGAGATCCAGGACGCGGCGATCGTGTGCCGCTTCTGTAACGCAGACCTTGTTAGGAATGAGCGGCCGTCTTCGAGAACATGGAGCCCGGGCGTCGCGGCGGTCCTGAGCCTGGTAATTCCTGGCGCCGGGCAAATATACAAGGGCCACGTGGGAGTCGGTCTCTTCTGGCTCTTCGGCGTGATCATTGGCTATCTCCTGTTCGTGCCGATGGGAGCAATCTTTCACCTGGTCTGCATCGTGACCGCCGCGTCTGGGTCATCTCCGATGCCTTTGCCTCAGACCGCGGCAGCCGCACCGTCTCCGGAACCTACACCAGTTCCGGCGCAGCGGGCACCGATGGCGCGCAGCAATAAGCTGCTCGCCATCGTAGTCGTGGGATTCTTGATACTGGTTGGCGTCGTCGCCTGGGTAGTCAATGAATGGACGCCTTCCGCTCGCCCATTTCGGGTCGGCTCCCTGGATTTGCAGATCGCCGTGGTGTCCGATGGCGCCCGCGTCACAAACACTGGTGCGCTCTCGTGGACTGAATGCGTCGCATCGCTCGGCGAGAGCCAAGCCAGAATCGACAACATCGGGCCGAAAGCCGAAATCAAGATCCCATTCGGATCGTTCCAGCCCGCACTACCCCCCGATGCAGTGTTCCATCGCGGCACGGTGAGGTGTACCTCGTCGCGATGACTCAGAAGTCGGACAGGGCGAGGAACTGATGGACCAGACGGAAACGAACACGTGATGGGCGCGGCCGTTGCTGATCAGAGTGTGGAACGAAAGCCGTCCGTCAGATTGCCCGGTGGGGCCGATTGCAGACCGGAGTCACTCATTGGATGGGGGAGCGACTAGTGGCTGAGATACGCACTTTTCGCCGAAAGCCAGACCGTCTCGATCCGTCGGGTCGCATCGACGACGAGTCTTTTTTGGAGTGGCAGCGAACCGTGCGAAGCCTGCGGAGAGCCGGCATGGAACAGCGCGTGACCCGTAGAGCACTGGCCAGGCACGTGCGTCGCGTCACCAGCGCCCGTCAGCTATACCTGGACAACCAGAACACGATAGCGCTCGTGACAACGCTACGTCGCTTGGAGAAGCGTTTACCGCCGGCAGATCGAGCGTCCATATCTGCTGCAATTCATCGTCTTGATGAACTGTGGATGTCGCAGGTCGATAGCCAAACGAAACTCTCGCGGGCGTTGCGAAAGACGTGGTCCTCGTGGCGGATGACACCACGATCCCGTCAACGATGACATCTGAACACGCAAAGGAGAGACGGTAATGGCCAGACACCAGAATCACGGCCTTCGCAAAGTCTGCGGCTGCGCGCGCGGGAAGTGGGCCAAGTGCGAGCACCCGTGGCACTTCAACTACAAGCCGAAGGGCGGAGCGAGCTACCGATTCTCCGTCGATACCGAGGCGGGGGAGCACATCGCATCGAAGACGAAGGCGGAGGCGCTCGCGGACTCGTGGCGTGCCGCGATACGAGCGGGCACGTTCCGGCGCCGCGGGGAGGCGTCGCCTGTGGCCGCCACTCCGGCCGTGATGACGCTACGCACGTTCAGCGAGCGGTACGCCGAGCGTCTCGGGAGACCGCTCAGCGCCAACGATCGCGGATGCCTCAAGCGCGTGCTGGCGTGGGAAGACCTGGGCGCGCGAGCGCTCGACGCGATCACGACGGACGATCTTGAGGCGTTCTTTGCGTCGCTGCGCGCCGACGGGTTGGCGGCGAGCTCGCGCAACAAGTACGTGCAGGCGGTCTCGATGCTGTTCCGGTGGGCGACGAAGAAGGGCTATCTCCCGCGGAACCCGGTGGCCGACGCCGAACACCTGAAGCGAGAGAAACACGCGCAGCGGGATCGGCGTCTGGACGCGGGCGAGGAAGGGCGTTTGCTGGGCGCTGCTGGCCCGCATTTGCAACGCATCATCATCGCGGCCCTGGAGACGGGCTGCCGCCGTGGTGAGCTTCTCAGCCTCACGTGGCGCGACGTGAACCTCGATCGTCGGGAGATGACGATCCGAGCGGAGCGGACGAAAACGAAGTCGGGACGCGTGATCCCGATCTCGGCCCGCCTGGCAGGCGTGCTGGAGATGGCAAAGACCGATCCGGCGGGGGAGCCGTTCGGCCCGGAGGCGTTCGTCTTCGGGGA
Source organism: Vicinamibacterales bacterium (assembly GCA_035293405.1). Taxonomy (GTDB): domain Bacteria; phylum Acidobacteriota; class Vicinamibacteria; order Vicinamibacterales; family UBA2999; genus Gp6-AA40. Next base: position 50,178 of record DATDOE010000122.1, read on the forward strand.
CGTTATCGGCCGACAGGTCGGCGACATCAAGCGCGCGTGGGAGACGTGCGTCCTGAAGGCGCACGGGCAGGCGGCGACCTGGACCCGCACGCATGCCCTATCTGTCGCGTCACGAGCGGCGCTGAGCGCGGCAGACCTCACGTTCCATGACTTGCGCCACGAGGCCGGCAGTCGGTTGCTGGAGGCGGGCTGGCCGCTCCACAACGTGGCACACATGCTCGGGCACGCCAACATCTCGCAGACCTCTACCTACCTGAACGCGACTCGGATAGGATTGCAGGACTCGATGCGACGGCTGGATGAGGCCCGCGGTTGCAAACTGGTTGCAAACGACGTCGAGGCCGACCGTCCGCCTCTTCGCAACGGTGGCGAGGCAGACACGGCCCAACCGTTGGTAAACTAGAGAGTTAGAACACACCACGTCCCCGTAGCTCAGTGGATAGAGCGTCCGCCTCCTAAGCGGAAGGCCGTGCGTTCAAGTCGCACCGGGGACGCCAGCCTCGTTGCCTCCACGTTTCCGGCAGAATCTCACCGATCGAGAGCGTGCCTTCGAACTGCACACCACGTCGCGCGTCCCCGAGGATCGGTCTGAACAGGATGGGGCCCTCGAGTAGCTCGCGTGGCACCTGGCGGGCCTCCGGACGTTGCATGCGAGCAGACCGCGCAAGTCGAGCCTGGGGAGGCGAGTTCCTGGCGCCTCCAATCGGCTGTTTGGAGGCGGGCCACAAGAGCCGGACCCTGGCGTGAGGATGTTCCCGATCGCGCCCAGCACCGCACGATTCATCAGCCTGAGAACCCCGGGCCGCTTCAGGAACTCCGCGACGGAAATGCCGTCGTCAAGGTAGATGTGTGACTCGTCGACGGTCCAGCCTTTCGGGTCGCGTAGTCGCGTGCGTGCGCGATCTGACGAGTGACCGACTTCTGCTCGTCGCCCACGGCCTGGTCCGTGCTCTTCCTCGCGTAGATGGCGGCGATCTGGAACATTGTTCACGTCTCAGCGCAGCCACAGCTGCAGAACAGGTCGCAATTCAGGAAACGCTTTACTGATCAGTGTGTTGACGGCCGCCCATCGAGTGGCTCTGACTGCTCCGCTCGCTTGGTAGGCGCGGTTCTGGATGCCTGCTACACGCGCAGGCGGCCAGCGCTCGATGTCAACGGCCAGGTCGCCAATGTGCCACACAGAACAGCCACTCACGCCGCGTAGGCCGATGGGCAGGCGGACTGGCTGATGGTGCTTGTCCCTGACTTCCATCGGAGTTCCGTCGAGATCGCTCAGCTCCTCCGAGTCACAAGACAGTAGTAGGTGATGAGGCTCGCTGTACCCAGCGAGCGGTGGGCCGTCGTACGCGTACGTTGTCAACTCAAGTGGCTTGACCCATCCTGTGCGCTCTTCTGTGCTTGATTCAGACCAGATCGCCGGGTAGCCACAAATCGTATAGACAGCAGTCGGCCCTGGCTCATCAGACGTGATGTCGGATAGTCGAAGGAACCGCATGTGCGACAACTGCGCCAAGCGTTCATCATTTAGTCGGTGAACGGCTAGATCGTACGCCTCATGATCAGCCTTGACCCATCCGCCTCCGTCGAGCGAGACCAGCGAATTACCTGCTCCAGTCGCAATGCCTATGGTCTTTCCTTGTTCAACCGCTGCTTCGACCAGGTGACCTGCTGTCACAATGAAGTGCACGCCTGCGAGTTGGTACAACGTCGCTGAACCTATCTGATGCACCTTCGGCCTGTCCGCCACGACGACTGGCACCGTACTTTGCCACGCGTGAGTTGGAAGATGCGACGCGATGCGTTCGTTGATGGCGTGTTGTTCGTCGCTCATCGTGAGTCACTCAGGCGTGTTGTACCGCGTCGCTGCACCAAACCGCGCGGCTGCAGTTCGCCCACTGCTCGAGACTGAAGACGTCCCGTACGTCCATTCAACTGCCGTCCGCGAGCAGCTCCGCAGAAGGGGATCGGCGCAGTCGGCGCGGAGAGCCGACGTACAGGAGCTACCCTAGCCGCCGAAGTCAGAACGTCTTCAGTTCAGCGTGTACGCGACTCCCCACACATCGATTACCCACTGGTCGCCATCAGAAACTGGGACGAGAGCCTGAAGCCTCGTGATCGCCTCCTCTTTGTCGTAGGGGCCTTCCAGCAGTTTCAGGCTCTGATTGAACTCGACTTGATAGACACTCCATCGGCCGTCCTCGTCCTGTTTGGCTATTCCGTCATGAGGTTGCGGTTCGGATGCAGAGCTGGGCGGTGAGCCGTTGAGTTCGCGCGCGAGTGCCGCTACAGCAGCCTGCGGGCTGTCAAAGTTTCCGACCCATGTTCCGGGGACGTCGTCAACAATCCGGAGAATCCTCCAGGAGCGGCCAAATACGGCAATCAACGCACGCTGGCCGACAGGCATGCCATCGACGTCATACATCCCCGGCACGCCCGAGAGAAACTCGCGGTAGGTCGAGGTGGCCATCTTTACGCGGCCGATCTGAATCTGCACGGTGATCCCCCTTACACGGTCGCCAACTCAGAGAACTGACTGATCCTGACGGTCTGGCCATCAGGGAACCGTGCGACGATCTCAAGCTCACCGTCGAGCGCCTCGATGTAGCTTCTCAGTGTGCTGACGTAGCAATCGGTTCGCTTCTCAATCTTCGAGATCTCTCCCTGTGACGTGTCCATAGCGGCCGCCAGCGCGACCTGGGTGAACTCTCGGGCGCGGCGAACCTGGTCAAGGCTCATCTCATCAAGCGCCTTCTTCACACGCGCATCGACTCGTGCCCGAGCCTCCGGCGTCATCTTGTCGCGCAGTTCCTGAAACTTACGAGCCACTGGATCCTCCCCCTCTTTTGTCGATCCCACCATCTGCCTTCAGCGCGGCGAGATGTGCGTCATAGATCCTGTCCGCAACCGGGACGAATTCCTCATACCAACGATTGCCAGATCCGGTCTTTTCTCCTCCAATCAGCAAGATTGCAGCACGTCTTGGGTCGAAGGCGTAGAGCACTCGATAAGGCCTGCCCTGATGCTGCACCCGCAGTTCCCGCATGTGCGAATGCTTCGAGATTGCGATTCCCGAGCTGTGCGGATGTTCCAACATCGGTCCATTGTCCCCAAGCAGCCCGACGGAGAACGCTACGGATTCCTGTTCGTCCGCTGTGAGCCCGTCCCACCACGTTCCGAATTCGTCTGTAAACTCGACCTCCCACTGGGCCACTGTCATAATATACGTCTAAGGGAATATTCTGTCAATGCAATACATACGGGCAGTACTGACCCAGGGCAGGGCAGGGGAGGGCAGGGGCAGCCGTGTCTTCAGGCCGCGGAGGTTACAATCAGTTCTTTGGCGAAACTGGATTGGTGGTAACAGACGATTGCTCCCCCCGGGGACGCCATCCCGCAGGCTCGGTCCGCTAGACGCGGAGACCGTGGAAAGATATGAAGCGAAAAGAACGTCATCACCTGAAAGAGAACGAGCTGGCGCACTCCATCGAGACGGCGCGCGACTTCCTCGAAACACGCCAGCGCCAGATCACCGGGATCGCAATCGGCCTCGTCGTCGTCGTCCTGGGCGTCGTCGCCTACACCGTATACCGGCAGCAGACCCAATCACGCGGGTCCGAACTGCTGGCCGAGGCGATGGTGGCGTTGAACGTGCGGGTGGTGCCGGCAGGCGCGCCTGGTCAGGGCGAGGTTCCCGCGGCAGCCGCACTGGGTGCGACGGGGACATATTCCACCGAGGAGGCGAAGCTCACCGCGGCACTGCCAAAGCTGAAGGCCGCCGCGGATGCGTACCCAGATAGTACCGCCGGGATCACCGCGCGGTACCACATGGCCGGCGCTCTCGCCGCGCTGGGCCGGAATCCGGACGCGATTCAGGCCTTTGACGAAGTGACGAAGCGAGCCGGCGCCAGCAGCTTGTACGGCCGCATGGCGAGACTCGGCAAGGCCGAGTCCCAGGCGCACGCCGGACAGCTCGACGCGGCCATCGCCGCCTGGAAGGACCTTGCCGCAACGAGCGGCGACGACCTGCCCGTCGATGCCATCCTGATGGTGCTGGCACGGGCGTATGTCCAGAAGGGCAACACCGAGGAAGCGCGCAAGGCCTTCACCGAAGTCGTCGACAAGCATCCCAACTCTCCGTACTCGGCGGAAGCACGGGCCGAGCTCGAGGGCCTCAAGGGCTGAAATTCAGGATCCATTCGTCTCCGCCGATTGAGGAGACGTGTGGATCTGGCTGTTTGGAGCCCTGACCGGGGCGCTCGTGTGCGCCGCCGCCTGGCTGTACACCGCCCGTCGAGCCTCCTCGCGAACGCCCCTCGACACGCCCGAGACCCGCAGCTTTCTCGAACTGCGTGAGCATGTGCTCGGGCTCGCCGAAGAGGCCGCCGGCTTCGGGGTCTGGGAAACAACGATCGGGGTTGCCGGCCCCGTCAGGCTGTCGGCAGGAGCCGCCGCTCTCAGCGGGTATCGTGCGAGTGCCACCGAGAAAGACACCGACGATCTCATGGGGTTGATTCACCCCGATGATCGCCTCGCCGTCCAGCAGGCAGCAGAGAGCGCCCGTAGCAGCGGCGACGGTTTCCAAAACGAATTCCGCGTCCTCATGCCTGACGGGTCCTACCGCTGGCGCCGCAACCGTGGTCGCCTCGCTCCCTCAGGTGGCTCGCGGAAGATCATGGTAGGCGCGCTCATTGACATCCACGAAGAGAAGCTCTTGCTCGAGGGTCTCGCGCAGAATGCCGCCCGTCTGACACTGGCCGAGGATGTTGCCGGATTCGGCGTGTGGGAACTGGACGTGGCCAGCAACACCATGACGCTCTCGGCCGGAGCTGCGGCCCTGAGTGGTTTCTCGCGCGTCAGCATGCGGGTGACCGGAGCTGAGGTCGTTCAACGCATCCATCCGGACGATCTGCCTCGCGTGGGCGAGGCGATCCAGCGCGCGATCACCCATGGCGAGTCGTATCGTATTGATTGCCGCGTCGTGCAGGAAAACGGCGAGCTCCTGTGGATCCGCAGCCAGGCGCAGGTCGACCTGGTCGAAGGCAAGACCGTACGCATCACCGGGGCGATTATCGACATCACGCGCGAGAAGGTGCTGATGGAGCAGCTGCGCGAGAACGCCGACCGCATGGACCTTGCCGAGCGCGCCGCCGGCTTCGGCGTCTTCGAGGTCCACATGGACGCCGACCGCATGACGTTCTCACGCGGGTTTGCCGCTCTGCACAACGTGCCGGAAGGGATCAACTCGCTGTGCCTGGAAGAGTCCCGCAGGATGCTGCATCCCGACGATGTGGAGATGGTCGCGGCCAGTTCGCGGGCGGCCTTCTCGACGGGCCAGGCCGACCTGGAATTCCGTATCGTTCTTCCCGACGGCGGCCTCCGGTGGCACCGGACCCGTATGGTCTCGCAAGCCGCCGACGGCCAGCCGGCGCGTCTGGTTGGCACCGTGATCGACATCACCAAGGAACGCGAGATGCTGGATCGGCTCCGCGAGAGCGCGGAACGCCTGCGCGTTGCCGAGCAGGCGGCCGGTTTCGGCATCTGGGAAGTGGACATGACGGCCGGGACGATGACCGTGTCCGAGGGCATGCTGGCGCTCAAACAACTGCCGCCCACGTCTCCCCTCGTCTATACGCTGGACGAGTGGATGCGGATCTCCGATAGCGGCCAGATCGAGGCGGTCAAGACCGCCTCCGCGTCGGCATTCGAACACCGGCAGCCCTTTCAGATCGAGACAGAGCTGGAGGGGCCGGACGGCTCGATGTTCTGGCAACGGATTCAGGGTCGCCCGCAGTACCGGAACAACCATCCATGGCGCATCGTGGGGTCCACGATGGACATCACGCAGGAGAAGCGGATGCTCCAGTCGCTGGAGGACGCGCGAGCCAAGGCGGAAGCTGCGGCTGAGGCCAAGAGCGAGTTCCTGGCCAACATGAGCCACGAGATCAGGACGCCGATGAACGGCGTCATCGGCATGACCGGGTTGCTGCTGGACACCGACCTCACATCGCTGCAGCGCGACTACGCCGAAACAGTGCGAAGCTCGGGCGACGCGCTGTTGGCCGTCATCAACGACATCCTTGATTTCTCCAAGATTGAGGCCGGCAAGCTGGCGATCGATGTGTTCCCGTTCGATCTGCACCGGCTGCTCGAGGAAGTGGCCGAGGTCCTGGCGCCGAGATCCAGCGAGCGAGGGATCGAGCTGATGGTCCGGTATTCGCCCGGCGCACCGAGCCAGCTGATGGGCGACGGGGATCGTATTCGGCAGGTCGTCAGCAATCTGGCGAGCAACGCCGTGAAGTTCACGCACGCCGGACACGTGCTGATTGACGCTGAATTCGCCAAGCGCGTGGGCTCGACGATTGAGGTGCGCGTGTCGGTGTCCGACACCGGCATAGGCGTCCCGCCGGACAAGCTGGGCCTGTTGTTCGAGAAGTTCACGCAAGCCGACACGTCGACCACGCGCAGGTACGGCGGCACCGGGCTGGGATTGGCGATCGCGAAAAGCCTCGTCGAGCTGATGGGAGGATCGATCAACGTCAAGAGCGTGGAGGGCGAAGGGTCCACGTTCTGGTTCACGCTGTGCCTGCCGTGCAGCGATCAGGTGCAGAGAGCTCCCGCGGCAGCCAGCACGCTCAACGGTCTCCGCGTGCTCATCGTCGACGACAACGCAGTGAACCGCCGCGTCATCCACGAGCAGATCTCGAGTTGGGGCATGCGCAATGGCAGCTACGCGTGCGCTGAAGAGGCGGTCGACGCGCTTCGCGCCGCACACGCCACCGGCGATCCGTACGACATCGTCATCGCCGACTACCAGATGCCGGGGATCGACGGCGCCGCCCTGGCGGCTCTGGTCAAAGCCGATCCGGCGCTGCGCGACGTCGTCTACATCATGCTCACCTCGGTCGGCCACTGGAAGGAGCACTCCGCGTTGCGAGGCGAAAGCATCGATGCCTGTCTGATCAAGCCGGTCAGGTACACGAGACTGATGAACACACTGGCGACCGAATGGGCCAGAAAGTGCGGCAGCTCTTGGGCCTCGGCGACCGAGGGCGCGAGTGACGACGGCCAGCCTCCCCTGACAGCGCCGCCGGCGCTCACAGCGGTCCCCGCTGGTGAGTTTGCGGCGTTCGACGGCCGCGTGCTCGTCGTCGAGGACAATCTGGTGAACCAGCGGGTTGCCGTGCTGCTCCTGGCCAAACTTGGCGTGGTGGCGGAGTTGGCCAGCCACGGACGGGACGCGATCCAGTGCCTTCAACGAGCGCCGTATTCCCTCGTCTTCATGGACTGCCAGATGCCGGAGATGAACGGCTACGAAGCCACCGCCGAGATCCGCCGGCAGCCCGGCGTGAACCAGACGGTGCCGATCATCGCCATGACCGCCGACGTGATTGAGGGGGCCAAGGAGCGCGCCCTGGAGGCCGGCATGAACGACTTCGTAGCGAAGCCGGTCGAGATCGATGAGCTGACCAGGGCCCTGAAGGCCTGGCTGCGACCGAGCTAACGAGCCGCCCGCTTCACATCCTTCAGCGCCTGAAAGTCGCCGGTCGCGTTGAGGTGCAGGCCGTCAAGCGCCCGCTGCGCGACGATCACGTTCGTTCGATTCCAGATCGGAATGTACGGCGCATCTTCGGCGATCAGCTTCTGCGCGTCCCGGTAATACACCTTCCGCGCGGCCTCGCCGGTGGCCGTCGTGGCGAGGTCGATCAGCCGATCGACCTCGGGATTGCGGTAGTGACCGCGATTGAATCCTGCCGGCGGAATCTGCTGCGAGTGAAACACCCGACGCAGCATGTCGGGATCGGCGAGCGCGCCTCCGGTCCACGTCAGCGAGAACAGCTGAAAGTTCCCCCTCAGGACGTCCGCGTAGAACGTCGCGAACTCGTAGGATCGGAGGTCGAGCTCGATGCCCACCTTGCGCAGATCCTGCTGAATGACGGTGGACTGCAGGCGCGTCTCCTCGTTGGTTGAAATTCTCATCGAGAGCCGCAGCCTCGGCTGCGGGCCGTCGCCATCTGGATCGCGATGTCCCGCTTCATCAAGGAGCTGCTTCGCCAACCCGGGATCGTGTGTGAACCTGCGGACGTCCGGCTCAAAGGCCCAGGCTTGATCCGGAATCAGCCCGACGGCCGGCCGCGCGAGACCCCGGCGCATGTACTTGATGATGGCGTCGCGATCGATGGCGTAGCCGATGGCCTGCCGGACACGCTTGTTCTCCAGCACCGGGTCCCGCAGGTTGAATCCGATATAGGAGAAATCCAAGCCAGCCGAGGCCTCGACCCGAAACATCGTGTCTTTGCGCAACTGGTAGACGATGTCGGGCGGCAGGTCGTTGACGACCAGATCCGTGGCGCCTTTCCGCAGATCCAGGCCGCGCATCGTATCGTCCGGGATGACTTTCATCACGATCCCGGCGTTGTTGGGCAGGCCGTCCCAGAACCCCTCGAACGCCGACAGCACGACTCTGTCGTCCGCGTCGTAGCGGACGAAACGGTACGGGCCGGTGCCAATGGGGAACGTGCGCATGGTGTCGCCGCAGTTGTCGGGGACGATAGGGGGCTGCACCAACTGGACCGGAAACGCCGCGAACGGCTCCTCGAGCGTGAACTGGACGCTGTAGTCGTCCAACGCGCGCACGGCCTTCAGCACCTTGTAGGCGCCTTTGAATGGCGACACGAAAGCCGGGTCGAGAAACGCGCTGAACGTGTAGACGACGTCCCTCGACGTGAGCTCGTGGCCGTCGTGGAACATCACACCCCGGCGCAGGTGGGCGATGTAGGTGAGCGGGTCGGGGTTGTCGAGCCGCACCGCCAGGCCGGGGTGGACGCGGAGGTCGTCGCCCCATTCCATCAGCGGACTGAAGACGAGTTGCGCAACCCGCTGTGAGCTCTCGTCGTTGCCCTGACGGGGGTCGAGTGTGGTCGGCCCCGATCGAACAGCGACGGTGATGACTTGAGGATCGCTGACCGCGTCACCGGAGCAGGCGGTGAGTGACGTGAGTAATGCAAAATGCAAAATGCAGAATGCAGACAGTGTCCGAATTCTGAATTCTGAATTCTGCATTACGACTCGTGCGCGCGTCTCTTCAGATCCGCGAGCAACTCCAACGCCTGTCGCGGTGTCGTGTCATCGATGTCGAGCGTCTTGAGCCGCTCCACGATCTCCTCGTCTCGTCGAAGGGTGCTGGGCTCGGCCGGGGCCGCGAAGAGGCCAAGCTGGCGTGTTTGAGGATCGCCGGCTGAGCCTGACAAGGTGGGACGACCGCCTCTCGACAGCTCATCACGCTCCAGGCCGCCGAGGATCTCCTGCGCTCGCGCGACCACACCGGCGGGGAGGCCCGCGAGCCTGGCCACCTGGATGCCATAGCTGCGATCGGATCGACCGCTGACAATCTTCCGCAGGAAGATGATGTCGTCCTTCCACTCGCGCGCCGAGACGTGCGCGTTCACCACTCCCGGCAGCGCGTCCGCGAGGTCTGTCAGTTCGTGATAATGCGTGGCGAAGAGCGTTTTTGGGCGCGCCTTGGGATTGGTGGCGAGGTACTCGGCGACGGCCCAAGCGATGCTCAGGCCGTCGAAGGTGGACGTGCCTCGGCCGATCTCATCGAGCACGACAAGACTGCGCGACGTGGCGGCGTGCAGGATGTTGGCCGTCTCCTGCATCTCCACCATGAACGTGGACTGGCCGCGCGCGATGTTGTCGGCGGCGCCCACGCGCGCGAAGATGCGGTCGATGATCGGCAGCTTGGCATCTCTCGCCGGTACGAAGGAGCCGATCTGGGCGAGGATGGGAATGAGCGCGGTCTGCCTCAAGTAGGTGGACTTGCCGCCCATGTTCGGGCCCGTCAACACGACCAGCTGGCGCGTCGTGGAGTTGAGGTCGATGTCGTTCGGGACAAACGCATCGGCGGCAAACCGCTCCACGACCGGATGGCGGCCATCGGCCACGATGAACTCGTCGCCGTCGTGGAGGTGTGGCTTCGTGTAGTTGGCGATCGCGGCCGTTTCCGCCAGCCCGGCCAGCACATCGAGCGTGGCGAGGGCCCGGGCGGTGTCCTGGATCCGTGGGGCCTCGGCGGCGACACGCTTCCGCAGGTCGTCGAAGATCTCCAGCTCGCGCTCGAGGATTCGCTCGTCCGCGCCCAGCACTTTCTCTTCGTACTCCTTGAGCGCCGGTGTCGTGAATCGCTCGCCGCCGGCGATCGTCTGCTTCCGCCGGTAGTCGTCCGGGACCGCGTGCAGGTTCGATTTGGAGATCTCGATGTAGTACCCGAACACGCGGTTGAATCGGACTTTGAGCGACGCGATGCCGGTGCGCGCGCGCTCGCGCTCTTCCATTTCGGCGATGACTTGACGACCCGACCGGCTGATGGTTCGCAGCTCGTCGAGCTCGGGATCGACCGCGTCACGCGTGAAGCCGCCCTCGCGGGTCACGGCGGGCGGTTCGTCGACAAGCGTGCGCTCGATGAGATCGCGCACGTCGATCAGATCGTCCAGCTCGGCGAGCAGACTGCCGAGCAGGGGAGCGCGCCCTTCCTGGAGCACGAGCTTGACCCGCGGCACCGCGGCCAGCGACTGGCGCAGCGCGACGAGCTCACGCGGGCCTGCGGTGGACAGGGCGGCACGCGCGACCAGCCGTTCGAGGTCGTGGACCGACTTCAGCGTCTCCCGGAACTTGCCACGCTCGGTCGACCTGAATGCCAGTTCCTCGACCGCATCCAGTCGATCCCGTATCCGTTCGAGTGCGCACAGCGGACGGAGCAGCCAGGCTCGGAGAAGCCGGCCGCCCATGGACGTGATCGTCCGATCGATCTCCTTGAGCAACGAACCCTGTGCGCCGCCTTCGCTGCCGGTGACGAGCTCGAGGTGTCTCAGCGTGATCGGATCGATGATGAGCGAGTCGGCGCTCGTCCTGTAGCTGATCGCGCGCACGTGTGCGAGATCGGCCTTCTGTGTGTCGCGCAGATACGCCACGAGCCCGCCCGCGGCCTGGACGGCTGCGGTACGTCCATCGAGCCCGAACCCTTCGAGGCCGTGTGTCTTCAACTGATCCAGGAGTGCTCGTCGAGCGGCTTCGGGCTCGAAGCTCCAGCCATCGGCCTGTGTCACCGACAGCCCGAGCCGCGCCAGCCCGGGCAGCGCATCGAGCACACGAGACTCAGCGGGGACGACCACTTCCCGCGGCCGAAGCACCGATACCTCGTCGGTCAACGCCTGCACACCGTCGATGCCGCGGTACTCGGCCGTGGAGAACTCGCCCGTCGACAGATCGACGAGTGCGACGCCGAAGAGATCGTCCCGCCCGGGGGCAATGGCCATCAGAAACGCCGGCTCGCGCGCGTCCAGATAGCTCGCATCGGTCAGGGTGCCCGGCGAGACGACGCGGACGACCTCGCGCTTGACCAGTCCCTTGGCTTTCCGTGGATCTTCAACCTGCTCGCAGATCGCGACCCGGAAGCCCTTCTTCACAAGCCTGGCGATGTAGCCGTCGGCGGCGTGATAGGGGATGCCGCACATCGGGATGCCGCTGCCGCTGGCATCCTTCGATCGCGAGGTCAACGTCAGCTCCAGCGCGCGCGAGGCGACCAGGGCATCCTCGTAGAACATCTCGTAGAAGTCGCCCATCCGAAAGAACACGATGGCGTCCCGGTATTGACGCTTGGCGTCCAGGTACTGACGCATCGCCGGAGTTGGAGTGGTGGTGGACGTGGACGACATGCGCGATTGATTATTATCTCGCATGCTCGTCCTGGCTCTCGATACCACCACGCGCTCGGGAAGCTGCGCGGTTGCGCGCGCCGGCGTGGTGCTGCGTGAGCAGGCCAACGCATCCCCGAACGCGCAGGCCGAACGCCTGCCCGGCGACCTGATGACGCTGCTCGATCACGCCGGCGTCACCGTCGGCGAGATCGAGCTCTTCGCGGTCGCCACAGGCCCGGGCTCCTTCACCGGGCTGCGCATCGGGATCGCGACGATGCAGGGGCTGGCATTCGCCGCGAACAAGCCGCTCATCGGCGTGTCGGGATTCGATGCCCTTGCCAGCGTCGCTGGATCCGAAGGGCGCGTCGCCACCTGGGTGGACGCCTGGCGTGGGGAAGTGTTCGCCGCGCTGTACGAGGACGGGAGGGAGATCGAGCCGCCCACGGTCGCGCGGCCCGGTGATCTCCTGGAACAACTGCGGAATGCGCCGGTGCGCTTCGTGGGAGACGGCGCTGTCACTCATGGAGATGTGATTCGCCGCGCACTCGGCGATGATGCCCGAGTGATCGATCCGGCAGCGCCCCTCCTGGCCGGGACGATCGCCCTTCTCGCCGCAGCGAGTGCGGCGGCAGGCGAGTGCCCGCCTCCGCATGCGATCCGCCCACTCTATGTCCGGCGCCCGGATGCCGAGTTAGCGAGAGATGCACGAACCACCAAGTAGCGCGGTGAACTACTGGATCGATCCCCTCGATGGGGACGACGATCTCGACGGGGTTCTCGCCGTCGAAGAGGAGTCGTTCACCAATCCGTGGACCAAGGAGATGTACGTCTGGGAGCTCCAGAACCGCGCCGTGTGTCACATCTTCGTCGTGCGAACCAGCGACCAGCGGGTCGCCGGCTTCTGCGCCTTCTGGCTGGTCCTCGACGAGATTCACATCAACAACGTCGCCATCCGCCCGGCGCTTCGAGGACGTGGCATCGGCACCGGCCTGATGCGCCGGGTTTTCGAGGAAGCACGACGATTGGGCGCCCGGAGGGCCACGCTCGAGGTTCGGGCCTCGAACCAGGGTGCCCGGCGACTCTACGAACGCCTGGGGTTTTCGGTCGCGGGGACCCGTCCGAACTACTACACCAACCCGGTGGAGAATGCCCTGATCCTGTGGCGGGAGGAAACATAGAAACCGTGCTCCCGCTAGGGGTTAGGAGGCTCAAACTTGATCATTGAGCCCCGGGCTGGGTCGTGTTACCTTGGAGTGACAACGCGTCCTTCTGTACGAAAGGAGGGTGAGCCTATGAGCGCAGCGGAAGCACAAGAGGTAAAAAGTCTCTTGATGCAGTGCAACGATCAGTACCGCCAGCTTTCAGAGCGTCATCATCAGTTGGATGACCGCCTGCACCAACTCACCGAACGGCATTTCCTCTCGGCCTCCGAACAACTCGAAGAAGTCCGGCTCAAGAAACAGAAACTCGCACTGAAGGATCAGATGGAGCTGATGGCGATGGACTACGCCAGGGCCCACATCCGAGCGTCGTAGCCCCCAGTTCGGCCCTCGACCTCCAGAGACCGGGTGTAGTTTTCCGGGAGAGTTCGCGGAAAATTACACCCGGTTTCCTATTTTTATGCGTATCGATCCTGCAGGATGGCCGTTCGTCCTAAGCGGTCTTGGTGTGGCCATCCTCGCCTGGTTCGTGGGCGGTCCGGTCTACGGCCTTATTTTCGCGGCGTTGGCGGCGTTCTTTCTGTTCTTCTTCCGCGACCCCGAGCGCGCCCACACCGCCTCGGAGAACGCGGTCGTTTCACCGGCTGACGGCCGGGTGATGGTGGCAGGCGCGCCAACGGGTGAGTCGGTACCGCCGGGCAAGTGGCAACAGATCACGATCTTCTTGTCACCCATGGACGTCCATGTGAACAGGATGCCCGTCAGCGGACGGGTGACAGCGGTGAAGTATCATCCGGGCCGGTTCCTGCCCGCCTACCGGGCGGACGCCGGGGACCTGAACGAGCACACCGAGGTGACCGTCGATCATGACGGCCAAACCGTGGTCGTCCGGCAGATCGTCGGCATCCTGGCGCGCCGGATCGTCTGTCGCGCGAAGGAAGGTGACATCGTGAAGGCCGGTGGGCGCTTCGGCGTCATGAAATTTGGTTCACGGATGGACATCTTCGTGCCGATAGACTCGATCATCCATACGCAGGTGGGCGCCAAGGTCGTGGGCGGCGTCACCGTGATTGCGACCTTACCGCCGCGCCGAGCCTGAGAAAAGAACGATGTCTGGCGACCACGAACACGAGCACCTCCGCCGGCCGAGCCTCCTGAGGCCTTTGCGCCCCCGCATCGACGTTCGATCGCGTCGCTTGCGACGCGGCGTGTACCTGTTGCCCAGCATGTTCACCATGGGCAACATGTTCTGCGGCTACGCCTGCATCGTCCATTCGATGCGCGGCGAGCTGGCGACGGCCGCGCTGTTCATCGGCTTCGCGTTCGTGCTCGACATGCTGGATGGACGGATCGCGCGCATGACCGGAACGACCAGCGCATTCGGGCTGGAGTTCGATTCCCTGGCCGACGTGGTGTCGTTCGGAGTGGCGCCCGCGATTCTGTCGTTCCAGTGGGGGCTTCATCCGCTCGGACGGATCGGGTGGGCCGCGGGCTTCCTGTTCGTGGCCGCCGCGGCGGTGCGGCTCGCGCGCTTCAATATCCAGTCGGGATCACAGGACAAGCGCTATTTCGTGGGCATGCCCAGCCCACCGGCTGCCTGCGTGCCGGCAGCCACGGTCTTCATGTATCCGGAAGGCTTTCAGAGCCCCACACATGCCGTGCTGGTGCTGGCCATGGTGATCGTGCCGTCGCTGCTCATGGTGAGCTCGATCAGGTTCCGCAGCTTCAAGACGTTCGATCTACAGACGCGCCGGAGCTCCGCGGTGCTGGTGCTTGTGGCGATTGGCCTGGTGCTGCTGGCCGCCGAGCCGCAATATGTGCTGGCTGCGATGGCCTATACCTATCTCGCATCTGGTCTGATTGGCTTTGCCTGGACGCGTCTACATCGACGCGCTGCGCCGCAGGACGAGAACCACGACGACCACGCCGCGCAGGAAACCCGCGACACGAAGGCGCTGTAGCGGTTCCAGGTTCCAAGGTTCCCGGTTCCGGGTTCTTGTTCAGGCGAGCGGCAGCGTGAGTTCCACAGTTGTCCCCTTGTCACGCTCGCTCGAGATCGTGACCGTCCCGCCACTCAGCTCCACATTGCGCTTCGCGATCGGCAACCCCAATCCCGTACCGGCCGCTTTCGTCGAAAAATACGGCTCGAACGCCCGCGCCAGCGCTTCGGCATCCATCCCAACGCCCGTGTCTGCGACGCGGATGCGAATCGTGCGACCGCCCTGACCGGCGTGCACGTTCAGCGTGCCCTGACCGGGCATCGCGTGGAGCGCGTTCTCGATCACGTTGACGAGCGCGCGAGAGATGAGCGTGCGATCGACGTTGACCGGAGGCAGCGTCGGGGGCACGTCGATCTCAAACCTGATGCGGCCCTCGAGCGCCGGCCGATACGGCCCGAGGATCTCGCGCAGCAGGGCCGCGATGTCGACGACCGACGGCTTCGCGGTCGGTGACGAGGCGAAGCTCGAGAACTCCGAGGCAATCTGCCGGAGCAGCGTCACTTGCGTGAGGATGGTTGCCACGCATTCCTGCAGCACGGGGCTGAGCGGCTCGCCGCGGTCCGCGTGCACGCGTCTCAGATGTTCTGCGTTCAGCTGGATCGGCGTCAGTGGATTCTTGATCTCGTGCGCCACCTGCCGCGCCATCTCTGCCCACGCCTCGAGACGATGAGTTCGCTCGAGCTCGATCCGCTGGCGCTGTAGATCGCTGGCCATGCTGTTGAACGCTTCGACGAGTCGCCTGAGCTCATCGGACGAGGTTGCCGCAATCCGGGCATCGAGGTCGCCTCGCGCGATCCGGCGCGTCGCCCGCGTCAGGCGGTTCACCGGGTCGGAGATGCGTTCCGCCATGGAATATCCAAGACCGGCCCCAGCCAGGATGAAGAGCAGTGCGGCCAGCAGCGCGCGCCGATCGAGCGTGTCGATCTGCTCATCGATCTCCCGCTGTCTCGACGTGAGCGGCACGGTCAGAATGCCCAGCTGACGGACGGTGAGCGGCGTCGCGGCCACCAGGTATTCGAAGGTGCCGATCCGCTCGCGGGTGACGAGCGCGGCCTCGTTCCGCAGCCCCAGCGCGCGGTACACCTCAGAGGGTGTGCGCGTCGGCAGCAGGCCTGACGCGAAGAGGTTGCGCTCGCTCGTGGCGAGCAGCCGCGCGCCCATGAACATGTTCACGTCCTGATCGATCAAGCGGCTGACCCAGACCATCAGGTTGTCGTCAACGCCGAGACCCTGCTGCGCGGCGCGCGGGGCAGCGAGATCCTCGACGACGCGCCCGGCGATGGACGCGGTGCGAACAGCCTCCTGCTCGATGCTGGCCTCGACCTGTCCCGCCACGTAGTTGCGGGTCACCAGCACGAGCGCCACCACCGGCACGAACACCGCGGCGACGAATGCCAGAAAGAGCTTGCGATAAAAGCTGGCGCGTATCTCACGCAATAACGCCGGCGCGGTCGTCTCCCGTCCTCCGAGCCAGTTGTAGATGAAGTTGCCCAGCAGGAGGAGCACGTAGGTGCTGACCGCGAGCACCGTCACCTCGGCCAGGTTCACGAGGTGGCCGAGCGCGGAGATCACGGGAAGGCCGAGCGCGTAGATGCCGCCGCGATCGTTGAGCAGGTAGACGTCGTACCGATCCTGCCCTCGCGTCAGGGTGGCCCAGAACGGTGTCCGCGATGCCTCGACGCGGGTAAAGACTTCATCTGGCAGTGACCACGCCGTGCCGACCACTGGGTAGAGCGGCGTCCGGCTCCATCCGTAGGCCGCGAACTCGACGTTACGGCCGGAGAGGCCTTCGCCGCGAAAAGGGTCCGGAGGCCGCAGCAGCTCCATGTAGGGGCTTCGCGACGAGATGAAATCGAGGTTCTCGTAGTCGGGCATCGCGTGTACGACGATCGAGCCCAGGGGAGGCACGTCCGGGCGGGGTGCGCACAAGGCGCGTCCGGCGTGCAGCACGCGCCGCTCTTCGGCAAAGAACGGCGCGACTTCCTCGAACACGTCCCAGTCGCACGACTCTTCCTCGGAGGGCCCCGTGGCCGTGAGGTCATCGGGCAGGTTGAAGGCGAACCGGCTGACGAGGCGCCGATCGGCGCCATACAACTCGACCGACGAGGTGATCGGATATCGCGCGAGGGCCGTGGTCTGCCACACCTGAAACGCCCGGTCGGTCAAGGATTCCGCGCCCGGCGTCGGAGGGGCCGTGACGAGATCGACGAGGCCCGGGAACGCGTCGATCTCCTCGCGGCTCTTCTGCAGTACCGACTGCACCGTCTGGCGCAGCGTGAGGACCTGCGGCGCGTACACAGTCTCGACCAGCTCCGCCTTGGCTCGACTTGCCAACTGCACGACGCTCGGGTAGAAGGCGAATGCGGGCGCGAGCAGGGGCAGCGTCAGGAGGGTCAGCCGGAAGGCCTGCGAGCCGTGCCGGTAGCGGGCGACCAGGCGTCTGATCGCGGCCGCGAGTACCACCGCCGCGGCCGCCGCCAGCAACAGCGGAAACCGCGCGGTCACTGGCGTGCGCTGCACCACTTGCCAGATCACCAGCGGCGCCAGCCAGCACGCAATGGTGATCAGCCGCAGCTGCCAGTTCCGCCGCGGCACTCGCCATCCCAGAAGAGCGGCGCGGAACACGAGCACGGTGAACCCGAGCGCGGCGACGTGTCCCATCACGAGCCCGACCTGCAGCACGAGTCGGGTGGTGTTCCACGGATGCAGCGACAGGTGCAGCAGGTCGAGTGTGGTGTTGGTGACCGTGTCACGCAGCAACGCTTCGTGCCCGAGCAGCGCAACGGCGACGGCGACACCGGCCAGCATCTGCGTTGGCAGATACGTGGTGCGCAGCCCGCCCCCGACAACAGATCGGCGACGCCGCCACGCGTACACGCGGCGAGCTTCGACGGCGTAGAGGAGCAGCGCGACGATCGCCACGGCCGCACCTGCCGTCAGTACGAAATCAAAGGGCGACGTGAGCAGCGGCCACAGCAAGGCCGACGTATAGGCGGCCCCCGAGAAGACAGGGGCGTCGGACCAATCGGCGGGCGCGGCCGCGAAAAACGTGAATCGCGCCGCGGCGATACACAACAGGATCAGGGCGACGGCGCCGGCGTAGCCGGGCGCCGTGCGCGAGCGATCCCGCCGATCGAGGAGCGGCCGCGTGAGGAGAAGCAGGGTCAGCGCGACCACCATGAGTGACAGCGACCATGTCGCCCGCTGCCAGCGCTCTCGCGTGCTGACCAGGTCGGCGGCCGCGATTGTGGCCGTCAGCAGGCGCTCGCCGGACGGTGCCTGCACCGCGAATGTCGCCCCGTTGCCCGCTGCACGCGCGCCTTCGAAGGGAAGCTGGATCGACACCGGAGCGAGCGAGGTCGGGAACCGGAAGTCGAGATCCGCGCCTTGCAGCCCGGTCGTCCGTCGATCGTCGGGCTCTTCGACGGACGGGAGCGGCTGCTCGACCGCGATCGTGCCCAGACGGACGCCTCCGCTCGACACCGGTTGTACGTAGACGAGACGGAGACCCTGTGTGACCGGGGAGGGGAACCACGCCTCGCCCCCTTGAAGGCGATCGGCAGGCAGCTCCGACGGCCGCCCGGCCCACGCCACCGGCGCTCCGTCAGCGCTATACACGGTCAGCGCGGCGCCTGATTGATCATCACGCGCGACGATCTCTCCAGCGCGGGTCAGCAGCCGATGAGCCGCGGAGTTGTCCTCGTCACTGGCGGCGCGAACGTCCGCGGTATCGGCCGCCGCCGTGGCCATGTCGCGAAGGCGGCGAGACATCGTGTCGAACGTCGCGCGGACTTCCGCCTCCACACGCGCGCGAGCCTGGCTGTCATCCGCGCCCAGCACCAGGCGTCCGATACCCCATCCCCCGAGCAGGACGAGGAGCGCGCAAGCCACGCCGCCCGCCGCGATCCTGGCCAGCGTACGCCACGGCACAGGAGGGGTGGAAGCCGAGACGGGTGCGAGGCGCACACCGCCATTGTATGGAGATTGGGGATTTTGGCGTCAGGGGCGTACCATTGAGGGGTCGCCTTGGCTGATTCCCATACCCTCAAGCTGACCTTGAAGCGCGGCGCCCTCGTGGCTGCCGCGAACTGGCCGGTCACGATCATTCAGGCGGTGGCCGACTCGCTGTTCAAGCTGCTCGTGGCCGCCCCTCTCGTCGGCGGCATCTTCCTCGTCGCCCTGGTCGTCGGGGCCGAACCGGTCGCGCTGATGTCCCTCGAGTGGCGCGAGCTGGCGACGACGATTGCCGCGTCGCTCCTCTCGCGCCCCCTGGTGCTGATCGCATGGGTCGCGGCGTTAGGTGTCGTCATCGCCGGCGGATCGCTGTTTGTGTTCTTGATCAAGGGTGGAGCCGTCAGCGTGCTCGTCCGCGGGGAGCGCATGGCCGGCCCGATCGAGCAGCCGCCATTGCTGCCGGATGTCATCGCGCGGGCGTCGGCGTTTTCAGTCGCGGCGTTCATCGACGGCGCGCAGGCGCTGTTCCACCGCTACGCTCGCCTGGGTCTGATCCTCATGGGGGTCTACCTCGCCTCCGGTGTCGCCTTCGTCGCCGCGGTGTCCGCGAGCCGGAGCGCCGGCGACGGGCTGGCCATGGCCGCGTTGGTGACGGCGGTGTTTGTCGCCTGGATCACGATCATCAACCTGCTGTATCTGCTCATGCAGATCGTCATCGCTGCCGATGATTGCTCCGTGACCTCGGCGGTGCCACGCGTCTCGGCGTTCCTGCGCCGCGAGCGCCGTCCGGTGGCCGCCGTCTTCCTGGTGGTGCTGGTGCTGGTGGTGTTCGCGACTGGCGCATCGATTCTGGCCACTGCCGCCCTCGGCCTTATTGCCTTCGTGCCGCTGTTCGGGCTCACGGTTCTTCCGCTCCAACTACTGGCGTGGGTGCTGCGCGGGCTGGTCTTTCAGTACATCGGTCTCACCTCGGTTGGCGCCTATCTCAAGCTCTATCGAGAGGCATCCACCGGCCTCGTCGCAGGTCACCAGCCAGAGGAGGTCGAGCGGCGGCCAGGCCCTGGACACGGAGTGAAGCCAGCCCACGTCTCATGACCGACTACGATCGTTTCCTGTCCCTCACTGGACGTCAGCTCACCGAATCCGCGATCAGACGAATGGGTACGGTCGTCGCGCGGTCGGGTGATCTGGTGTCGTTCGCGCCAGGCTATCCCGATGCGGATCTCTTTCCGTGGGACGAGCTGCGTGAAATCTCGAGCGCCCTCCTCGACGGCCACGATGGCAACACCCTTCAATACGGTCCGACACGCGGGTACAAACCGCTGCTCGAGCGCATTCTTCTCATGCTCGAGACCCGCGGGATCAGCACGACGCTCGAGCAGCTGCTCATCACCAGCGGCTCTCAGCAGGGCATCGATTTGATCGCCCGCGTTCTCGTCAGTCCGGGCGAGGTCGTCCTCGTCGAACTGCCCACGTTTACCGGAGGCATCGCCGCGTTCAAGAACGCGCAGGCCGAACTGGTGGGTGTCCGGCAGGACCACGACGGGATCAGCCTCGAGGATCTCGATGGCGTGTGGCAGCGTGAGGATCGCGCCGGCAAGAGGATCAAGCTTCTCTACATCATTCCGAACTTCCAGAATCCCACCGGATCGCTTCTCAGCCTGGACAAGCGCCTCCGGCTGCTCGAATGGGCCGAGCGCCGAGACGTGCTCATCGTGGAAGACGATCCCTACGGATCGTTGTACTTCGATGATGTGGCCACAGAAGCAGAGACCCGCCCGCTGCGGGCCGACGATACCAACGGCCGCGTGCTGTACCTCAGCACGACGTCGAAGACGCTGGCCCCCGGATTTCGCGTCGGCTGGATGGTGGCGCCGCCCACCCTCATCGAGCGGTTCGAGACCGCCAAGCAATCGACCGACCTCACGTCGGGCATCCTCGACCAGCGTATCGTGTGCGACGCGATCGGCCTCGGGGTCGTGGACCGGCTGGCGCCTCGGCTGCGCGCGGTCTACCGGCAGAAGCGAGACGTGATGGAAGCCGCGCTCCGCGATCACGTCGGGAGCCGCCTGACATGGCCACAACCAAAGGGCGGGTTCTTCATCTGGGCCACGCTGCCAGACGGCCTGCGCGACACTGACGTGCTCGAGCGCGCGCTGGAGCAGGGCGTCGTCTTCGTGATTGGCAGCGCCTTCCACGTTGACGGTAGCGGTCACGACACGATCCGCTTGTCGTTCTCGGCCCCGACAACCGAACGCATCAAAGAGGGAGTGCGTCGCCTTGCGGCGACGCTTCAGCCGGCGCTGACTCAATCCAGGTAGGGCATCATCGCCGCTGGGAAGGGACCGACGCGCTCTTGCGAACCGCCTTCTGATCTCCGGCGCCGCCGCGCACGATCAGATGCGTGACGTTGCCCTG
Organism: Vicinamibacterales bacterium; assembly: GCA_035293405.1. GTDB lineage: Bacteria > Acidobacteriota > Vicinamibacteria > Vicinamibacterales > UBA2999 > Gp6-AA40. Next base: position 71,406 of record DATDOE010000122.1, read on the forward strand.
GGCATCCTTCACGAACTCGAAGCCGGTCGGGGTCGCGGTGGACATGAACTTCGTTTCCGACTGCACCAGCAGCGGCAGCTTCGGTTCATTGAGGCCCTGCACGAACAGCAGATCGCCGGTCACCGTAAACACGGCCTCGCGCCCGGGCGCGAGCTCATACACGCCCGCGTACGTCGTCAGCAGTTCCGGACGCAATCTGATTCCGGTGTCACCGGACATCATCACGCGATCGCGCTCGTTCTCGCACACGTCTTCCAGGAGATCGGTATCCGGCGCGAGCAACCGCTCGGTCTTGATGGTGAACGGCTTCGTGAACGCTTTCGGATCGTCGAGGGTCATCTCGAAATCCATGTGACCGAAGTCGCGACGCCGGAGGCGCTCCGTGAGACGCAGGGATTCGGTTTGTGGATGTCCCGCGCTGTCGAGCCACGCCCGGTCGTTGAACCCGGCCGTCGTCACCACCAGCGTGTCACCGTCCCATCGTCCAACCGAGTACCCGAGCCAGGTGGGATTCGGATCCTTGGGAAGCTCGCGGCCGTCGGTGTACACGGTGCGATGCGGGCTGTTCGGAGACTCATACAGCATCACGATCAGCGTCGGGGTCTGTACGATCCTGGTCAAGTTGAAGAAATTGTGGAACGGTACACTCACCGGGAGGCATCGCGCGAGGGGACTGTCCTTGCGCGAATCCCGCACGCGCTGCACGAACAGCGCCTCGGCCCACGGCTGGATGTCTTCGGGTTTGAGGTCCTGCGTGATGTTGAATCGGTAAAGGGGACCGGCGCCTCTCCACACTCCAGACAGATCAGGCTTCCCGTCCGGTCCCCGAGGTGCGGGCGCGGAGAGGTTGGGCTTGCCATCCGGCAGCCGGGGGATTCCAGGAGTGGGGTAGTCGAACCACTGAGCGGACGTGGCGGCCGACAGAAGCGTCGCCCAAACGGCGACCGCGATCGCACCGGACAGACGATTGGATCCCATACGGCCCTCCAGGAGCACCGATTGTATCCAGGCGGATGGAAAAGGACAGGCGATAGTTGCCCAGCCGCTGGAAGCGCGTGATCAGGGCTCCAGCGGGCTTGCTTCCCGAAGCAGAGGGCGCCCTGGCAGTGCGGTGATCGGCTCTGGCGGGCGCTCGCGGAACATCATCTCCGTGGGCCGGAGACCAAGCGCACGACCGTCCTTCGTGAGCACGATGAGCGATACCGCGAAGGGCCTGGGCGCCGGATCGATCAGCGGTAGGCCCTGCAGTTCCGACGGGGCCTCAAAGGTGCCGATCGCCGTGCCCGTCTTGGCGTTGAACGTCGAGATGGAGGCAAGGCCAGGGATTGCCACCACTCCGTCGACGACGACCGGAGGCTCCGCGGGGCGCGTGGCCAATGCCTGTTTCCAGACCTGATTGCCGTTGCTGCGGTTGAGGGCGCGAACGAGGTTGTCGAGCGAGGCGACGAAGACGAGGGTGTCGTTGGCCGTCCCGCCGACCACGTCGCCACCAAACCGCCACGTCCACGCCAGATGTCCCCTGTCAGGCTCGAACGCGTAGAAGTGGTTCGTCGTCGAGCCCACGAAGACGCGGTCGCGTGCGACGGTGGGATTCCGGAGGGTGCCTGACAGCTCGTGATCCCAGCGCACCGTGCCGTCGGCGAGCATGATTCGCACGAGTCGCTCCCCGAGTGCGAGGTAGATGGCTGTGGCATCAACCGCCATCGAGGCGGGCCCGACCGATCCTCCGAGCGATTGTCCCCAGAGGCGATGCCCATCTGATGAACTGAACGCCCAGACTTCATCGGGCGTCACGGGCACCACCAGCACATCCTTCACGAGCGCCATCGAGGCCATCGGCCCACGTCCGAGAGACACTCGCCATTTGTGCTCTCCGCTCGCGGCGTCGAGCGCGTGCAGTTCATCGCTGGCGGCGAGGTACACGACGCCGTCGCGCACGAGAGGCTGCCATGCGCTCTCGATGTCGGCGGTCCATTCCGTGGCGCCGGTCTCGCGTTTGATGGCGATGAAGTGCTCGCCTTGCAGCGGGATGTAGACGCGATTCTCGTCCATTGCGGCGGGAGCGGACGGCGGGAACGGCAGTGAAACGGTCCAGGCCTGTTCAGCGGGGAGTACGGGTGCCAGCAACGGCTCTGCCTTCTTCGTCTGCTGACCGGCGAACACGTCGTGCGGGCAGGCGCCCAATCCGAGAAACAGCAATAAGGCGTACGTTCGGAGCACTCGAGCCACTATATGTTGTGGGATAATACCCCGTCTCAACGGCAGCTTGCTGACTCCTGCGGCCCAGCCTGAGGCCTTTCCGATCGTGTCACATCAGACCATCCTCGTCCTCGATTTCGGCTCGCAGTACACGCAGCTCATCGCGCGACGGCTGCGCGAGCTTTCGATCTACTCGGAGATCGTCCCGTTCAACACGCCGGTCGAGAAGCTCCGCGCGAGGAATCCCGCGGGCATCATTCTGTCCGGGGGGCCGAAGAGCGTCTCGGAAGAAGGCGCGCCCAAGTGCGACGCGACGCTCTTCGAGCTCGACACGCCGGTGCTCGGCATCTGTTACGGCATGCAGTTGATGACCGACATGCTCGGTGGGGAAGTCCGCCGGTCGGGCCATCGTGAGTTCGGCCACGCATTGGTGCGCGTGTCCGGGAACGGCAGTCCTGGCCACAGCGCCGCACCGCGCCTCTTCCAGGAGGTCCCGGCGGAGCTCCGGGTCTGGGCCAGTCACGGCGATGACGTCTCAGCCGTGCCGCCGGGTTTCTCGATCGCCGCCACCAGCGCGACGGCACCGATTGCCGCGATGGAGGCGCCGGAACGCCACCTCTACGCGTTGCTGTTTCACCCCGAGGTGGCCCACACCGATCACGGCATCGAGATCCTGCGGAACTTTGCCTACGGAGTGTGCGGCTGCACCGGGGACTGGACGATCGCGTCGTTCATCGAGGAGGCCACGGAGCGGATCCGGCAGCAGGTGGGCACAACGGGTAAGGTCGTCTGTGGTCTATCGGGTGGTGTGGACTCCACGGTCGCGGCGATGCTGATTCACCGGGCGATCGGCGACCGGCTCACGTGTATCTTCGTCGACAACGGTCTGCTCCGGCACGACGAGGCGAATCAGATTCAGCAGCGGTTTCGCGAAAAGCTGCGCCTGCCAATCGACTTCGTCGACGCCAGCGACCTGTTCCTCGATCGTCTCGCCGGCATCACCGACCCTGAGCAGAAGCGGAAGAGCATCGGCGCGACGTTCATCGACGTCTTCGAGACGCGCGCCAACGAGCTCGGGGGGTTTGGTTTTCTCGGCCAGGGGACGCTCTATCCGGACGTCATCGAGTCCGCCTCCGTGCACGGGCCCTCGGTGGTGATCAAGAGTCACCACAACGTCGGTGGCCTGCCTGAGCGAATGAATTTCGCGCTCGTCGAACCGCTGCGCGATCTGTTCAAGGACGAAGTCAGGCGTGTGGGCCGGGACCTCGGCCTCGAGCGCGAGTTCGTGGTCCGCCAGCCGTTCCCGGGTCCGGGGCTCGCGGTGCGCCTGCTCGGAGCGATCACACGCGAGCGGCTCGACCTGTTGCGGCGCGCCGACCGCATTGTCGCCGACGAGATACGCAAGGCCGGCTGGTACGAGCGGCTCTGGCAGAGTTTCGCCGTCCTCCTGCCGGTGCAAAGCGTCGGCGTCATGGGTGACGCGCGCACGTATGAATACACCGTGGCGATTCGCGCCGTCGAAAGCCTCGACGGGATGACCGCCGACTGGGCCCGGCTGCCGCACGATCTGCTGGCCGCGATCTCCTCGCGCATCGTCAACGAGGTCCGCGGAATCAATCGCGTGGTCTACGACATCAGTTCGAAGCCACCTTCAACGATCGAATGGGAGTAGCGGTGGAAGAGTTCGTTCATCTTCACCTGCACACTGAGTTCTCTCTCCTCGACGGCGCCTGCCGCATCGACGAGCTCCTCGACGAAGCGGTCAAGCTGAAGATGCCGGCGCTGGCGGTGACCGAGCACGGCAACCTGTTCTCGTCGGTCGTGTTCCACGACCATGCTCGTGAGCGGGGACTCAAGCCGATCCTCGGCTGCGAGGTCTACGTGGCGCAGGGAAGCCGCTTCGAGAAGAGCGGCCCGCAGACCGAGACCAATCATCTGGTGCTGCTTGCGGAGACCAACGAAGGCTACAAGAATCTCATCAAGCTGGTCTCGTCCGGGTATACCGAAGGCTTCTACTACCGCCCCCGCATCGACAAGGAGCTGCTGGCCACGCACTCGAAGGGGCTGATCGGTCTCAGCAGCTGCCTGAAAGGCGAGGTGGCGAGCGCGCTGAAGGTCGAGCAGGCGAGGCCGGCGCTCGAAGCGGCCGCCCGGTTGCGTGACATCCTCGGACCCAACAACTTCTTTCTCGAAATGCAGTACCAGGGCATCGAGGAGCAGAAGATCGTCAATCGTGGCATCGTCCCTCTGGCCCGCGAGCTCAATCTGCCGCTCGTCGCCACCAACGACGTCCACTACCTGCGTCAAGGCGACTCCCAGCCGCACGACATCCTGCTCTGCATCGGCACCGGCAAGACCGTCAACGACGCGCAGCGCCTGCGCTACACCGGCGATCAGTTCTTCCTCAAGACGCCCACGCAGATGGCCGCCGTGTTCGCCGAGCAGGCTCAGGCGCTCACGAACACGCTGCTCATCGCCGAGCGCTGCAACGTCACGATTCCGAAAGGCCAGAACCACCTGCCCTCGTTTGACGTGCCGGAGGGCTTCACCCTCGATCAGTATTTCGAGCACGTCGCGCGCGAGGGGTTCGTGCAGCGGTTGCCGCGCCTGCGGGAGCTGGCGGCCATTGGACGCTCGCGTCATTCCATCGACGAATACGAGCGCCGCCTCGATTACGAGATCGAGATGATCCGGCAGATGGGGTACTCGGGCTACTTCCTCATCGTCTGGGACTTCATCCGCTACGCGCGTGAGGAAGGGATCCCCGTGGGCCCGGGCCGTGGGTCGGCGGCGGGCTCGCTCGCGGCCTGGTGCATGCGCATCACCGACGTCGACCCGATCGACTTCGACCTCATTTTCGAGCGCTTCCTGAACCCCGAGCGCGTGTCGCTGCCCGACATCGACGTGGACTTCTGCGAACGCCGCCGTGGCGAAGTGATCGACTACGTCACGCGCAAGTACGGCCGCGAGAACGTGGCGCAGATCATCACCTTCGGGACGATGAAGGCGAAGGCCGTGGTGCGGGATGTGGGTCGTGCGCTCGATATGCCGTACGCCGAGGTGGACCGGATCGCGAAGCAGATCCCGCCGGCGCTCGACATGACGCTCGAGAAGGCGCTGGCCGAGAACCCGATCCTCAAGGACATGGTCGCAAGGGATCCGAAGGTCAAGGAGGTCATCGACATCGGCAAGCGTCTCGAGGGCATGTCGCGACACGCCTCGGTTCACGCGGCCGGCGTGGTGATTGCGCCTGGCCCGATTACCGACTACGCACCGCTCTACAAAGGGGCGCGCGACGAAATCACGACGCAATGGAACATGAAGGAGGTCGAGCGCATCGGCCTTCTGAAGATGGACTTCCTTGGGCTCAGTACGCTGACGCTGATCCGCGACTGCCTCCAGGAGATCAAACGCACCGAAGGGATCGCGATCGACATCGACCTCATCCCGCTCGACGATCCCAAGACCTACAAGCTGTTTGGAGACGGCGCCGCGTTCGGTATCTTCCAGTTCGAGAGCTCCGGCATGCGTGAGCTCCTGCGGAAAGCGAAGCCCGAGCGGCTCGATGACCTGATAGCGCTGAACGCGCTCTACCGTCCGGGCCCGCTCAAGTCGGGGATGGTGGACGACTTCATCGCCCGCAAGCAGGGGAAGACGGAGATCAAATACGAGCTGCCGCAGCTCGAGCCGATTCTGTCGGACACCTACGGCGTCATCGCCTATCAGGAACAGGTCATGCGCATCGCGCAGGTGCTCGCCGGCTTCAGCCTCGGCCAAGCCGATGTGCTCCGCAAGGCGATGGGCAAGAAGGACCCCAAGGTCATGGCCAAGCAGCGCGAAGCGTTCCTGGATGGAGCGCGGGCCAAAGGCCTCAACGAAAAGAAGGCCACCAAGATCTTCGACTTGATGGAGTACTTCGCGGGCTACGGCTTCAACAAGTCGCACTCGACGGCGTACGCCTTCCTGGCGTATCAGACGGCCTATCTGAAGGCGAACTACCCGTGGCACTTCGCGGCCGCGCTGCTCACCATCGAAGCGCAGAACACCGACAAGCTGGCCATGTATCTGGCGGAAAGCCGCGAGCGGGCGATTCCCGTTCTGCCGCCCGACATCAACGAGAGCCAGTTGAACTTCTCGGTGGAGTCCGGCACAGGCGTCCGCTTCGGTCTCACCGCGATCAAGGGTCTGGGCGAAGGCGCGATCACCGCGATCATCGACGCACGGCAGGCACTCGGCGGCCGCATCCCGTCGCTGCACGCACTCTGCGAGATTCTCGACATGCGCCTGGCCAATAAGCGCGTGTTCGAGGCGCTCGTGAAGTCCGGCGCCTGTGATTCGCTGGTCGGCGGGACCACGCATCCGGTGCTCAGAGACGCGATTCCATCCGTAAGGGCACGACTCTTTGCGGCTATCGATGGCGCGTGCGAACACGGCGCCCGCACGCAGCGTGACAAGGAACTGGGACAGACCGACCTGTTTGTCAGCCTTGCCGAGACCACCTCGGCGTCCGGCGGCGCGCCTTCGGTATCCATCCCATTGCCAGATGTGCCGCCGTGGGCCGAAATCGACCAGCTGACGTACGAGAAGGAAACACTCGGCCTCTACTGGAGCGGTCATCCGATCGATCGGTACGCCGACGATCTGCGGGAGTACGGGGCCAAGACGACTCGCGATCTCAACGTGAAGCGCGAAACCGTGGTCGTCGCCGATCTGGCCGACGATGCGTCGGACGAAGCCGGGGTGATCCCCACCGTGGCGGTGGCTGCCGAGCCCGCGACCCCGCCCACCAACGGCGGCCGGCCGCTCACGGCAGAAGTGTCCATCGGCGGTATCGTATCCGGGTTGCGCCCGCTGAAAACGCGGAAGGGCGACCGCATGTGCGTCTTCATGCTCGACGATGCGGGGGGCAGTATCGAGGTGGTCGTCTTCCCGGAGACGTTCAAGCAGCATGGGCACCTGGCCGAGAACGGGAAAACCGTGTTCGTGAGCGGCAAGTTCGAAAAAGACGACGAGTCGGCCCGGATTCTCGCCTCGGAGATTGTTCACATTGAGATGGTGCGGGAGCGCCTGACGAAGTCGGTCGCGATCAAGGTCTCGATGCCGCCGCACGGCCGGGCCACGTTCGAACGCCTGCTCGATGTGCTGGCACAGCACAAAGGAGACCGGCGCGTGGCCTTTGTCATCCACGAACAGGAGCGGCACATCCGCGTGACCGCTGACGTCAGCGGCATCAGGGTCCGCCCGTCGGAGCGCCTGGTGTCCGACGTCGAGAAAATCTGCGGAGCCGGCTCCGTCAGCCTGCGTTGACCTGGTCTGTCCATGCCACCTGACACACTCGAATTCGAAGAGCCGATTGCACTGCTGCTGAAGGAGATCGAGGCGATTTCGATGCTCCCGGTCACACCTGAGCGTCAGCGGTCGGTCGACAGCCTGAACATGCGGATCGATGCCATACGCGGAGAGATCTACAAGAACCTCACGCCGTGGCAGCGTGTGATGGTGGCGCGCCACCCGAACCGCCCGACCGTGCTGGACTACGCCAATCGCCTCTTCACGGAGTTCACCGAGATCAGCGGGGACCGGCGCTTTGCCGACGATCACGCGATGGTGGCGGGCTTCGCGCGCTACCGCGACGAGGCGGTGCTCATCGTCGGGCACCACAAAGGCGGCGGCGACACGAAGCAGAAGATCTTCCGAAACTTCGGGTATGCCAAACCGGAGGGATACCGGAAGGCCTTGCGCGCGATGAAGCTGGCGGAAAAATACAGTCGCGCCGTGATCGCCTTCATCGACACGCCGGCGGCGTATCCGGGAATCGAGTCGGAGGAGCGTGGGATCTCGGAGGCGATCGCCCTCAACCTGCGTGAGATGGCCGCGCTCGACACGCCGATCATCGTGATCGTGCACGGCGAAGGTGGTAGCGGCGGCGCCCTGGGACTGGCGGTAGGCGATCGGATCCTGATGCATGAGTTCGCCATCTACAGCGTGATTCCTCCGGAGGGCTGCGCGGCCATCCTGTGGCGAGATTCCGGCCGGAAGGTCGAGGCCGCCGATGCGCTGAAGCTGACGGCGGCCGATCTGCTCCGGCTTCAGATCGTGGACGAGATCGTGTCTGAGCCCCGAGGCGGCGCCCACACCAACCTCGATCTCGCGGCCACGCTACTCGACACGGCACTTGCGCGGGCCCTGGCGCGCGTTTCCGCGATGGATTCACCGACGCGCATGCAGACCCGCTACGACAAATGGCGCACCATGGGGAACATCGGACTTGCCGAAGGCTGATCGGATCTGGGAATCGGTTCAGTGCAATGAGGCAGCGGTCACGCAGCTGTCACAGGATCTGCACGTCTCGCCGGTCACGGCTCGCCTGCTGTGCATCCGCGGCATCGACGACCCTGACCTTGCGCGACGGTTCCTCTCGCCCTCGCTGGCCGACCTGCTCGACCCGAACACCTTGACGGACATGCCGGTGGCGATCGACCGCATCCTGACTGCGATCGCCAACAAGGAACGCATCGCGATTCATGGCGACTACGACGTGGACGGCGTCACCTCGACGGTCATCCTGCGACGTGCCCTCGAGCTGCTTGGGGCTGATGTCACGCATTTCATCCCTGAACGCCTGCGCGACGGGTACGGACTCCAACCCGCCTCGCTCGATCGTCTGCACGCCGACGGCGTGCGCCTCGTCATCTCCGTCGACTGCGGCATCCGCGGAGTCGAGGCGGCCTTGCATGCCAAAGCGCTCGGCCTCGACCTCATCATCACCGACCACCACGAGCCAGACACGACGCTGCCGCAGGCCTTCGCGGTGATCAATCCGAAGCGCCACGACTGCCCCTACCCGGACAAGAATCTGGCAGGTGTGGGTGTGGCACTGAAAGTGGTGCAGGCGCTCTGCGCGAAGACCGGGCACTCCAACTGGCTGCCCGCCTTCGTCAAAGTGGCGGCCATCGGCACGCTAGCCGATGTGGTGCCGCTGATCGGGGAGAATCGCATCATCGCGAAGCTCGGTCTCGCGATGCTGTCGAAGGGGCCGCACAAGGTCGGACTGCGCTCGCTGCTCGATGTCTGTGGCCTGACGGGGAAGGCGATCGACAGCTACCACATCGGCTTCGTCCTGGCGCCGCGCGTCAATGCCGCGGGACGGATGAGCACTCCCGATATCGCCGCACGCCTGCTCCTGGCGTCGGACGAGGCGATGGGGACGGAAGCGCGTGAGCTCGCCCAGCAGCTCGACACCGAGAACATCCGCCGCCAGCAAGAGGAAGCCGACATCGTCGCGCAGGCGCGCAAGGCGGTCGAGACGGATCTCGAGGTCGGCTCGCGCACGGTCATCGTCGTCGCGGGAGAGGGCTGGCATCGCGGCGTCATCGGCATCGTGGCCTCGAAGCTGGTCGATGCCTTTCATCGTCCGGCGATCGTCATCTCGACCGACGGTGAGATGGCGCACGGCTCCTGCCGCAGCATCCCGTCGTTCAACATGCTGGCTGCGCTCGAGTCCTGCGGCGAGCTGATGAGCAAGTTCGGCGGACACAAACAGGCCGCAGGCCTGACGATGACCTCCGTACGCGTGCGTGAGCTGCGTGCGCGGGTGAACGAGTACGCCGAAGCGCGGCTGCAGCCCGACGACCTCCGTCCGCGGATCTGGATCGACGGCGGGCTCACGTTCAGGTCCATCGACGAGCAGGTCGCGGCAGAGCTCACCACTCTGGCGCCATTTGGGGCCGGGAACCCGCGCCCGGTCTTCCGCGCCAGCAGCGTGGAGGTCGTGGACGGCCCCCGCCGCGTCAAGGAGCGGCACTTGAAGATGGCGTTCCGCCAGGATGGCCGCGTGATGCGCGGCATCGCCTGGCGCGCCTCGGAACGGGAGAGCTTCGTCACCGAGCACCGTACGGCGATCGACCTCGCTTTCTCGGTTGAGCAGGACACCTGGAACGGTGAGCGGTATCTGCAGCTGTCGGTCGCTGATTTCAAAGCTCCAGAAAACTGAGCCGTTTCAAGGCCGCTCCGCGGTTATCCTTGAGTTGGATGACTTCCTGGCAGAAGCGCACCCGGATCGGGCTCGCGATTTTCGCGGCCGTGTTCGGGACGTTCGTCTATCGGTCGATTCGCGAGCGCACGACGCCTGTGCCGCCCGCTCCGGTCGAACGCATCGACCCGAAAGCCACCCTCGAGACCAGTGACAGCAACGTCCAGCGCGAGCAAAAGGGAGAGCAGGACTTCAGGATCAGCTTCTCGCGATCGCTGAACTACGAAGACGGCTCAGCGAAGTTGTTCGACGTGCGAATCGAGGTCACCAAGGCAGACGGCCGAACATTCGTCGTGACGGCTCCGGAGGCGGGGGCCGGCAAGGACCAGGACGAGAAGCAGCTCACCGGGCCGGTGAAGCTGGTCGTCAGCGACGGATTCGAGCTGACGACGGACCACGCGACCCACAGCCAGAATTCAGGGATCGTACGCGCGCCCGGTGCGGTCACATTCAAGAGGGGCCGCATGAGCGGCTCCGGCGTCAACGCCACTTACGATCAGAACAACGACGTGTTGACGATTGCCGAGAACGCGACAATCGCGATCGCGGACGTGGCAGGAAAGCCGGCCACGGACTTTTCATCAGGCAGTGCCACGCTCGACCGGCTGCAGAACGTTCTCACGCTCGACGGCAAGGCACATGTGCTTCGCAACGAGCAGGTGATCGACGCCGATCACGTAGTCACCCGACTTTCCGACGACGAGCAGATCGTCACGTACATAGAGCTGCGGAACAACGCGCGGGTCACCGGTGGTACGGCCATCGACTCGATGTCGGCGCGTGACATCGACATGGACTACACCGACGATGGCCGTGCGCTCGAGCGGGTGGTGCTGAACGGTGGAGCGGGGATCGCGATGCGCGCGGCGCAGGGATCGGGACGACAGATCCTGGGGGAGTCGCTCGAATTGCGTCTGGCGCCTGACGGCTCCGTCATCGCCGCGACGGGACGTGAGAAGGTCCGGCTCGATCTGCCGGCGTCTGCAGAGGCGCCAGCGGGCAGTATCAGCGCCAAGACGCTCGACGCGACTGGCGAAGCGGGGCACGGCTTGACGCTCGCTCAGTTTCGCGGCGACGTGGAGTACCGCGAGCCTGGCCGGCGGGGCGCGGCCGGACGCGTCGTCCGATCGCACGCCCTCAGCGCGTCTCTTGCCGGCGACGCCGTCACTGACGCTGTGTTCACGGACCGGGTCACGTTCGAGGATGGAGATGACCTGAGCGCCCGCGCCGCGGAGGTCCGGTATCGCCCCCAGCAGAATGCGCTCGCGCTCAGCAAAGCCGATGCAGGCGGCGGTCCGCATGTGACCATCGATCAGATCGCGATCGATGCGCGCACGATCGAGGTTGCCCTCGACGACCGCCGGATCAACGCCGCAGGCGTGAAGACGACGTTGAGCCCGCGTAAGGCTGGCCAGACCGCGCCGAGCCAGGGCGAGGCACCTGGGGGAGGTGTGGCACTTCCGGGCCTGCTGCGTCAGAACGAGGCCGCGAACATCAATTCCGACGCGCTCGAATACAAGGGAAAGTCCGGGCAGGCGATCTACACCGGCAACGCGGCGTTGCTGCAGGGAGACACCTCGATCCGGGGGGACGTGATCAGCCTCGATCAGGAGAAAGGGAATCTGACTGCCACTGGATCGGCGCGCTCCACACTGGAACTCGACACCGGGCGGTCGACCGGGCGGGCCCATGACATCCGGTACGACGACACGGCACGGACCGTCACCTACAGCGCTGCGGCTCTCGCACCGACAAGCGACAGGGGCTCAGTGCCGGCTGGAGCCCGCGCCGGAGCGCCTGCCGGAGGCAGGGGGGCAATGCTGGCGCGTGATGCGCAATTGAACGGTCCCCAAGGGGATCTGCGCGCGGAGCGAATCGCGATCGTCCTCGCCAAGCAGGGAAACGAGGTCGAGCGCGTGGAGGCATACGGCAATGTGACGCTGAAGCTGGATGCGCGGACGGTGGTCGGAGCACGCTTGACGCATCAAAGCGCCGACGGGCGTTACGTGATGTCCGGAAGCGGGGCAGCGCCGGTCACGATCACCGAGGCGACCACGACGTCGACGGGCGCGACATCGTGTCGCGAGACCACGGGTCGAGCGTTGACCTTCTTCAAGTCGACCGATACGATCATCGTCGACGGTAACGCGGAAAAACGCACCGAGACGCAGATCAAGCCGTGCGCCGCTCCGTCGTTGCGGTGAGCCCTCGGCAGCAGTCCGGCCGGTCATCCCACGAGATGTCATCCACGCTGCGCACGCAGGAGCTCACGAAGTCGTACGGTGGCCGCACGGTGGTGCGGGGCGTGAGTATCGACGTCGGCTCGGGTGAGATTGTCGGCCTCCTCGGGCCAAACGGTGCCGGCAAGACGACCACGTTCTATATGACGGTCGGCTTGACGGGCCCCGACTCCGGGCACGTGATCCTGGATGGCGAGGACGTCACCGACGCGCCGATGTACGTGCGGGCCCGGAAGGGCATCGGGTATCTGCCGCAGGAGCCGTCGATCTTCCGCGGCCTGACGGTCGAGCAGAACATTCTTGGAATTCTCGAGACGCTCGACATGGATCGACAGACCCGGCAGGAACGGCTGCAGGAACTGCTTGCGGAGCTGCATCTGACAGCGCTGGCCAAGGCGCCGGCGCACACGTTGTCGGGGGGGGAGCGTCGCCGTGCGGAAATCACCCGCGCGCTCGTCATGTCACCGCGATTCATTCTGCTCGATGAGCCGTTCGCGGGCATCGATCCGATCGCGGTGACGGACATCCAGAAGATTGTGTCTCACCTGAAGGAGCGGGGCATCGGGGTGCTGATCACGGACCACAACGTCCGCGAGACTTTGCGGATTACGGACCGGGCGTATATCGTCCACGATGGCGTCATCTTCCGCAGCGGAACCCCCGATTCACTGGCTGCTGATGAGGACGTGCGCCGGATTTATCTGGGGGCCGACTTCCGGTTGGACTAAGATGATTCTCGGCGACTGAAGCCATGGCGATTTCGCAGAAATTACACACCAAACTCGTTCAGAAGCTGATTCTGACGCCATCGCTCCAGCAGGCGATCAAACTCCTGCCGATGTCTACGCTCGAGTTGTCGGAGCTCTTGAACCAGGAGATGGTCGAGAACCCCATGCTCGAGGAAGTGCCCACCGAGGAGCTGCAGCCGGTCGAGGCGACGCAGGAAAAACAGGACGACAAGAAGGACAAGGACAAGGAGAAAGGCGACACCTGGGACGACCAGGACTACGAGTACTTCTTCGGCGACTATCTGGACGATGGCTACCGGCCGCGCACGCCGACCGAGGTCAAAGAACTGCCGCCGATCGAGAACACGCTTTCCACCGGCCAGTCGCTCTCCAGTCACCTCCTCTGGCAATTGTCGATGCAGTCCGACGAGCCGCTGATGCGGGAAATCGGCGAGGCGATCATCGGCAACCTCGACGACGACGGCTACCTGGTGGCGACAGTCGAGGACGTGGCAGTGATGGGGCCGTGGCCGACCGAGCAGGTCGAGCGGGCATTGACGATGGTGCAGGGGTTCGATCCGATCGGTGTTGCCGCACGCGATCTGCAGGAGTGCCTGCTCCAGCAGCTCCGGCACCTCGGCATGACCGGCACGCCCGCCGAACGCATCGTGACCGAGCATATGCGGCTGCTGCAGAACCATCAGGTGCCCGAGCTCGCGCGAAAGCTGGGACTCTCGATCGAAGACCTCAAGCAGCACATCGAGCTGATTCGTCACCTCGATCCCAAGCCGGGCAGCCGCTTCAATCCGTCGCAGTCCCAGTACGTGATCCCCGACGTCTACATCGTGAAGATCGAGGACCAGTACGTCGCGCTGCTCAATGAAGAGGGGCTGCCGCAGTTGCGCATCAGCCCGGTCTATCGCCGGCTGCTCGACAAGACTGCCACCGAGAACACCGACGAGACGCGCGCCTATGTGAAGGACAAGTTCCGATCCGCGCTGTGGCTGATCAAGTCGGTGGAGCAGCGGCAGAAGACCATTCACAAGGTGGCCTCGAGCATCATCAATTTTCAGCGCGACTTCCTGGATCACGGCATCGAGTATCTTCGGCCGCTCGTGCTGCGCGACGTCGCCAATGACATCGGCATGCACGAGTCGACGGTCAGCCGCGTCGTGACGAACAAGTACATGCACACGCCGCAGGGCGTGTTCGAGATGAAGTACTTCTTCCACAGCGGCATCAACAGCCACTACGGGGACGCAGTCTCATCGGTCACGATCAAACAGCGCATCCGCAAGATCATCGAGCAGGAGGATCCGAAGAAGCCGCTGAGCGATTCCAAGATCGTCAGCATGCTGCGCCGAGAGGGGCTCGAGCTGGCCCGGCGCACCATCGCCAAATACCGCGAAGAGCTGAAGATCCCGACCTCCAACCAGCGTAAAGTTCTCTATTAGTGGCTCAGGGCTCGAGGCTCTCGGCTCTGGCCGGTACGAATGCCATGCGCCTCGAAATCACTGGACGACATCTCACGATCACGCCTGCGGCCCGCACGGCCGCCGAGCGCCGAGTGGCTCACACGCTCAGGCTCCTGAACAACAGCGCAGTCTCCGCCCACGTGGTCTTGACGCAGGAGCGGACGCGGGTGCGGGCAGAGTTGAGTCTTCACGTCAAGCACGAACACTTCCTCCACGCGGAGGCACTGGGCCCCAACCCGCAGACCGCCATCGCCGCCGCCGCGGAGAAAATCGAGCGCCAGGCGGCAAAGCTCAAGGGCAAGTGGGGTGCGCGGAAGCGTAAGAGCCTGCCGACGGCCGCGGCTGTCGCCTCGGGACCAGACGGTACCGGCCCGCGCACCGGTGGTCGTGCGGCGACGCCCCCACGGGCCAACGGCGCGCCGGGACCGCGAATCATCCGAGCCCGCCGATACGCGGTGAAGCCGATGTCCATCGAGGATGCCGCCGCCGAGGTTGGCGACGGCACGGATGCCGTCATCGTGTTCCGGAACTCGGCCACCGACACCATGACGGTCCTGTTCCGTCGCAGCGACGGCAACCTGGGCCTGATTGAACCTGAAGCGTGAACACTGGCGCGAGCCGTGAGCATTGAGCACACGTCAGCTCCATCGTTGACGGTCGGCGAACTACTCAAGAGCCGGTCGGAGGCCATGGGCCTTCCGCTCGAGCTGCTGAGCGGGCAGGCCGGTCTCGATCGGCCGATCTCGAGCCCCCATATCCAGAAGACCGGCTTGGCGCTCGCCGGCTTCCATGAGTACCTCCGCCCGGCGCGCATCCTCGTGTTCGGTGAGAGCGAGGTGCGATACCTCGAAAACCTGGACCACGATGCGCGGCTGACGATGCTGGGCGCGATGTTCACCCACGACATCCCCTGCGTGCTCATCACTGGCGGCTGGAGTCCCCCTCCCGATCTCCTCTCGGCGTCCGACGAGTACCGGGTCCCGCTCCTCCGCACGGCAGTGGCCACACCGATCGCGATCTCCAAGATCGGAACGCTGCTCGACGATGCCCTGGCCGTTCGAGAGGTCATGCACGGCGTGCTCATGGACCTTCTCGGCCTGGGCGTCCTGATCGTCGGCGACAGTGGCATCGGCAAGAGCGAATGCGCGCTCGACCTGGTGGTGCGCGGACATCGCCTCGTGGCCGACGACA
The DNA here is from genome assembly GCA_035293405.1 of Vicinamibacterales bacterium. GTDB lineage: Bacteria > Acidobacteriota > Vicinamibacteria > Vicinamibacterales > UBA2999 > Gp6-AA40. The sequence continues at coordinate 87,271 of DATDOE010000122.1, forward strand.
CCGTTGAAGTGCGCCGCCGGGGAGAGACAGCGGTCATCGGTACCTGTCCCGAGCTCACGCGCCACCATATGGAGGTGCGCGGCCTGGGCGTCATCAACATCCGCGATCTCTTTGGCGTCGCCTCGACACGAACCTCGAAGCGCGTGGAGCTGGTGGTGCGGCTGGAACGGTGGGATCCGGAACGGGAGTACGACCGGCTCGGGCTGGACGAGAACGTGTTCGATCTGATCGGCGTGAAGGTGCCCCTGATCCGTATGCCGGTCGCGCCCGGCCGCAATCTCGCGATCCTCGTCGAGGTCGCCGCCCGGAATCAGCTGCTGCGCTCGCGCGGCCTGAACGCCGCGCGGGATCTGGTGGCGCGGCTCGAACAGCAGCTGCGCGAGGCAACCGAGGTCGCGGTCGAGGAAGACAGTGAGCCCGGAGACGAGGCGTGAGGGCAACGACGCCCCGTCGCACGAGGGCTCGCAAGACCGTGCGACCGAAGCCCGCCAGGCCACGCACCACCCACCGGTTCGTCATCGTCACGGGATTGTCAGGCTCAGGGAAGACCCATGCGATTCGAGCGCTCGAGGATCTGGGGTATTTCTGCGTGGACAACCTGCCGACGCAGCTGATTCCGACACTGGCCGAGCTCGCCAGCCGGGATGACGCCAGCCTCGAGCATGTGGCCATCGTGGTTGACGTCCGCGAGGGTGGGTTCCTCAAGCAGTTTCCGCCCGTCTACCGCAAGCTCAAGACGATTCCGGGGATCGACTCCCGGCTGATCTTTCTCGAGGCCAGCCATTCCGCCCTGGTCCGGCGTTTCAGCGAAACGCGCCGGCCGCACCCGCTGGCGCCCGATCGCTCCGTCGCCGAGGGCATCGACGAGGAGCGCAAGAAGCTGCAGACAATCAGGTCGCTCGCGGATTTGATTCTCGACACCTCGAACCTCACCGTCCACGAGCTGAGGGACGTGTTCGGGCGCCTGTCGAGGAAGGACGGCCCCCGTGCCGAGATGGTGGTGAATCTGGTGAGCTTCGGCTTCAAGCACGGCGCCCCGCTCGATGCCGACCTGGTCTTCGACGTACGCTGTCTCCCGAATCCACATTTCGTCGATCGACTGCGGCCGCTGACGGGCCGCGACCCGGCCGTCATCCGATTCATGCGGCGCCATGGGGCGACCAGGGACTTCATCGATCGACTGACGTCGTTCCTGACATTTGCCTTGCCGCAGTACGTTCAAGAGGGCAAGAGCTATCTGACGGTGGCCATCGGATGTACTGGAGGGCAGCATCGATCGGTGATGGTGGCAGAGGCACTCAAGAAGTCCCTGGCCGGCGCCAAGGGCGTCCGGCTTCGGGTCAAGCATCGAGATAGCTAGCGAGCGCCCGGTACGCAATGATGATTGGCGTCGTCGTAGTTACGCACGGGCAACTGGCCACCGAGTTGCTGAATGCGGCCGAGACCATCGCCGGGGATCTCCCGCGGTTCGCCGCCGTCTCGATCGGGTGGCATGAGGATACCGAGGACGCGCGGGGAGAGATCGAGCAGGCCATCGCCCGGGTCGAGCAGGGCGCCGGGGTGCTGATTCTGACCGACATGTTCGGCGGAACACCGTCGAACCTGGCCATGAGCTTTCTCGCCCAAGGCAAGATCGAGGTGATCACCGGGGTCAACCTCCCGATGCTGATCAAGCTGGTGAATCTGCCGGAGCAGTCCGATCTACTGGCTGTCGCGCGGGATATGCGAGATCAAGGACGGAACGCCATCTGGGTGGCGTCGGATCTGTTGAGAGGGGAAAAGACCTAATCAACCCCCATGACGAGCCGCGCCGTGACCGTCGTGAACCAGTTGGGACTGCATGCGCGGGCAGCCGCCAAGTTCGTCCATCTGGCCACGCGGTTCGAGTCACACATCAGCGTCACGCGTGACACCAAGGTGATGGACGGAAAGAGCATCATGGGCATTCTTCTGCTGGCGGCTGCACGTGGGACGACGATCACCGTGGCGGCGGTCGGCCCGGACGAACAGGCCGCTGTCGACGCGCTCGCGCAGCTCGTCGAGTCAGGATTTGGTGAAGAGTCGTGGAGCGTCTGAAAGGTATCGGGGTCTCGCCGGGTGTCGCCGTCGGACCGGCGCTGGTCGCCATCCAGCGTACGCAGGTCATCAGGTTTCCAATCGCCCTCGACCGCGTGGCGAGAGAGTTGTCGGCGCTCGAGCGCGCCCGGCAGCGCTCGCGCGAGCAACTCGAGCAGATTCGCCGGCGCATCTCTGAGCTGAAGGGATCTGATCTCGCGTCGATTTTCGACGCCCAGCTCCTGATGCTCGACGATCCGATTCTGGTCGGCCGCGCGGCCATCGTCGTCCGCGATGAACGGGTCAACGCCGAGTGGGCGGTGCAGCGCGCGCTGGATGAGATCGCCGCGGTGTTCGATAACATCGACGATCCGTACCTGCATGAGCGCAAGGGCGACCTCCACGACGTCGCCGGGCGCCTGAGGCTGAACCTCCGGGAGGAGAAGGGCGCCCCCCGCGACCGGTTGCAGGATCTCGATACGCCGTGCGTGCTGATCGCCGACGAGCTCACGCCGTCTGTCGTAGCCCAACTCGATTGGACCCGCATCAGGGGTTTTGCGACCGATGCCGGGAGCCGAACGTATCACACGGCGATCCTGGCGCGGTCGCTCGGCGTTCCCGCGGTCGTCGGCCTTCGCGATGTCAGCCGCAGGCTTCCCCCCGGTGCATCCGTGATTCTCGACGGCGAGACCGGCGACGTCACGATCGACCCGCCGCCCGAGATGTGCCTGGAAGCCGAGGGCATGGCCCGGCGAAACAGGATTCAGGTGACAGTCTCGCGCAACGAAGGCGGCCCGCTCGAGACCGCCGACGGTGTCCGGGTCATCCTGCAGGCCAACATCGAGCGCTCCGACGATGTCGCGGCGGCAATCGACGCCGGTGCCGAAGGCATCGGACTGTACCGCTCTGAGTTCATGCTCGTGGGTGGACCTCCCGACATGGCCGCAGAAGAGGAGCAGTACCACGTCTACCGTCAGCTCGTGGAGCGGATGGCACCGCGTCCGGTCACGATCCGGACCTTCGACATCGACGAGCGTCAGCTGGCGCGGCCGCTCGTGGACGCAGCGCTCGACGCTCGCTGGTTCCCGGACCAGCAGCGCAGCGGGCACGCCGGGCTGCGGGGCATCCGGTTCGGCCTCGCGCAGCCGGCGATCTTCAAGACGCAGCTGCGAGCGCTCCTGCGCGCCGCCGCACACGGCTCGGTCCGGGTCATGTTCCCGTTCGTCTCATCATTGCAGGAAGTCCGCGACGCCAAAGGACTGCTCGAAGAGGCACGCGTCGAGCTGGCCGGACGCGGAATCGACACGCCGGAGCTTCCGGTTGGAATCATGATCGAAGTGCCATCGGCGGCATTCACGGCTTCGCTGCTGGCGCGCGAGGTCGCCTTCTTCACGATCGGCACCAACGATCTGATTCAGTACACGCTGGCCGTGGACCGCACGGACGAGCGTGTGTCGGACCGATATCAGCCGCTCCATCCGGCGGTGCTCCGGTTGCTGCGCCAGGTGAGGCGGGCCGCGACGCGGCAATCGATTCCGGTCTCAGTCTGCGGCGAGATGGCCTCTGACCCGCTGTTCCTGAGGCTGCTGATCGGCTGCGGACTCACGGAGTTCAGCATGACACCAGGGGCGCTGCCGGTCGCCCGCCGCGTCGTCCGCGAAACCAACGTCGGTCACGTGGCGCGGGTCGCCGCGCAGGTGCTGACGCTGGGCACGGTCGATGACATCGAGCGGTTCCTCAACGAAGCGTTTGCGTCGCCCGCGGGCGCAACCAGCGGCACCAGATAGAAGGGAACGCATGAGCGCACACCCCGTCACGCGCGTCGAAAAGCCGTGGGGTTACGAGATTCACTGGGCGAAGACGGACCGCTATGTCGGCAAGATCCTGCACATCAGCGCCGGTCACGCCCTGAGCCTTCAGTATCACAACAAGAAGGACGAGACGGTCTTCCTCCATTCAGGAAAGCTGCTCTATGAGATCGAGGTGAACGGCGAGCTCACCAAGCGCGAGATGTCGCCGGGCGATACCGTACACGTCACACCGAAGACCGTGCACCGGATGACGGCGATCGAGGATTGTGATGTTCTCGAGGTCTCGACGCCGGAGCTGGACGATGTCGTGCGGCTCGAGGATCGTTACGGCCGGCAGGGGACTTAAGAGGGGAGAGGGAGAGGGAGAGGGAAAGCGGGGGAAGGAGAGTGTCCTCCCCCCGCCGATAGGCGCTAGAACGGAATGTCGTCGTCGGTCATGGGCTCCATCGGTGGCTCGTCGGGGCCTCCAGACGGTCCCTGGGAGGCGCCTCGGTCCGTGCCTCCGCCACCACTGCGGCCGCCGCCACCGCTGCCACCCCCGAGGAGCGTGACGCGATCGGCTTTGATCTCGGTGGTGTACCGCTTGTTGCCGTCCTTGTCGTCCCACTGACGCGTCTGCAGACGGCCTTCCACGTAAATCTGTTTCCCTTTGGTCAGGTACTCCTGCAGGCTCTCCGCCGGCTTACCCCAGAGCACCACGCGGTGCCATTCGGTCTTCTCCTGGCGCTGGTTATTGCGGTCGTTCCACACTTCGGTTGTCGCGAGATTGAGCGTGGCGACTGCCGCGCCGCCGGGCGTGTACCGCAGCTCGGCATCCCGCCCCAGGTTTCCCACGAGAATGACTTTGTTCACGCTTCCCATGTCACGTCCTTTCGGGCGAACGCTATTCGCCCCTACGGCTGCAATGACTGCGGCCGTGCCACGTCGAGCGGGTCCGATGATCCGCCCTCTCTGAACGACACTTTACAGGTTCTTGGTGACAGCGCAGGTCACGGGCTGCTAGGGGCGAGGCGCCACCGCCGCCCGGCCCAGCCGATCCAGCGCCTGCTTGGCGAGTACGGCATTGGGCGAATCCGGAAAGTTCTTCATCAGCTGTTCGTACGATGCCCGGGCGAGGTCCGTCTGCCTCAGTTGCTCTTCGGCGCGCCCACGTTTGTAGTAGGCCTCAGGCACCCACATGGATTTCGGAAAGGTTTGGATCACGGTCGTGTAGGCGTTCACCGCGTCCGGCCATCGCTTCTGTTGAGAATAGGTTTCGCCCAGCCAATACTGCGCTTCGCCGGCCGCTTCGGTGCGTGGAAACGCTCTGAGCAGCGACTCGAAGCCGCTGATCGCCGTCGCGTACGAACCGGCGTAGTAGTCGCTCTTCGCCGTTTCGAGCATCCGCGACGGGGAGAGCCCCAGCGGCGAGGCGCCTGTCGCCGGCGTGGTGGCGGGCGACGGGGCCGGCGCGTTTGGATCGACCACTGCGCCGGGATCGGCCACGCCCCCTGCAGAGGACAGACCCAGCAACGATGGCAACGACGTCACCGTCGCTCGCAGGGCCTCGATCTCGTCTGCAAGCGACCTGAGCCGCGTGTCCGTGTCCTGCGTCCGCTCACGTATCGCATTGAGATCCGACGCCAGCCCCTTGATCAGCAACCCCTGATCAGCGAATCGCTTTTGGTCGATCTGATCGGCGGTGTCCATGCGCGCGTTGATCGCTTTCAGCGCATCGGCGAGCTGAGCCAGCGCCAGGGCGACCTGCTGGGTCTGCTCCTGGAGCATGCGGAGCTCCGCGGTCATCTGCTGGTGCTCGCGGTTCTGGGCCGCAGCCGGTCCGGCTGTCGACCACAACAGTACGAGCACGAGTGTCGATGCGATGACGATCTTCTGCATCCTGATCCTCAATACTCTACTTCGACGTGATGACGAAATGTCCGCGACGATTCGCCGCCCACGCTGCGTCCGTGTGGCCCATGTCGAACGGGAACTCCTTCCCGTAACTTACGGTACGAATCCGGTCGGGCGATACGCCGAGTGACGACAGGTAGGTCTTGAGCGCCGCCGCCCGCCGCTCGCCAAGGGCGAGGTTGTACTCAGCCGTCCCACGCTCATCGCAGTGTCCTTCGACCGTGATCGCCCACGTCGCGTACTTCTTGAGGACGTTCGCGTTGGCGGTCGCGATCACGCGACCCGCATCGTCGAGCTCCGCACTGTCGAGCGGGAAGAACACCGGCTTCAGCGGGGAGTCACGGTTGAGATCGTCCAGGGATCGATTGACGATCTCATCTTCGCCGAGACGCTGCTGCGTGACCGGCGCGTTGTCCTCGACTCGCTGCGGAGGTGCGGGGGGGGCCACCGTCACAGGCGGTGGACCGGCTTCCGCCGGGGCCGGTTGTGGAATCGCCACCTTCTTCGGGCCGCACCCGGCAACCGCGACCACGCCGAGCAGGACCATCACGATCAGGACTGCGTTCTTCGTCTTGCGCATCAGCTTCCTCGCTCTACTCAGTGCTTGCTCTACTCAGTGCTTGCTCTACTCCGTGCTTGCTCTACTCCGTGCTTGCTCAATTCCGTGCTTGCTCTGTTCAACGCTAGTTCGACCACGCCGGCGTCTGGTTGTTCCCCTCGCGCGTGATCTGGCGCAAACCGCGACCGTCGCGGCCCATCGTAAAGATCTGCGTCATTCGACCGGCTCGTGTTGACGTGAACGCGAGGTGCCTGCCGCCGGGCGAGTAGGCCGGGCTCTCGTTGCTGCCTTCGCCGAACGTCAGCTGAGTGGTCATGCTCGACGAGAGGGCGTAGACCTTGATGTCGAACCCGGGACCCGTGCGGCCCGCAAAGGCGATCTCGTTGAAGGGCGCCGGCGACCACGTCGGTCGATCGGCCTCCGACTCCGACGTCGTGAGCCGCCGCAGGTTCGAACCGTCAGCACTCATCACGTAGATCTGCGGCCTGCCGGTACGATCCGAGGTAAACGCAATCTGCGAGCCAGTCGGCGACCACGTGGGCGTGGTATCTGCGGCCGGATGGTTCGTCAGCCGGCGGATGTTCGAGCCGTCGACGTTCATCACGTAAATCTCCGGATTCCCGTCGCGGCCCGACATGAACGCGATCTGCTTTCCGTCCGGCGAATACACCGGCAGGTAGTTCGTCCCGACACCCTTCGTCGGGTTTTGCATCACGCCCTGATAGATGAGCGACACAAAGATATCGGGGTTGGGACGGTAGGTGGTATAGGTCAACGCCCTCGCATCGGGCGACCAGGACGGGTTGACGTTCAACTGTCGACTGACCGTGAGCCGTTTCTGGTTCGCGCCGTCGTAGTCGGCGATGTAGACCTCTTTGACTTGCCGCTTCTCCACGGTACCGCCGAGGGGTACGCCATTGCGATCGGAGATGTAGGCCAGCTTGGTGCGTGCGACGCCCTTCAACGCCCGCTGCTGGTCGTGAATCTCGTCCGAGATCGTGTGCGCGTACAGCCGCGGATTCGTCGTGCTGCCGCCGTACTCTTTTGCAAAGACAGACTGCCGGGTACGCACGTTGAACAGCCGTACCTGGATCCGGAGATCGTTCCCGGTACGTTGAATCGTCCCGAACACGACGGCGTCGGCGCCAAGCTCACGCCAGGAGGCGAACGGGATCTGCTCGACGGTCCGTGCAACGGGGACGCTGCCGTAGGTGTCGCGCGGGACCATGTAGAACTCGCGTTCGAAGTTCAGGTCGTCCCAGAGCACCTGTCCGATCGTCTTGGCGACGTCGGCAGCGTCGGGACTGAGCGCCACGAAATCTGGGACGGCGAACTTCGGCGGTGTTCCGGCGGAATCACCATTGATCACCAGGGACACTTCGGACGGTTGCTGCGCCTGTCGGACCGCCCCCGGCGTCGCCGGCACCATGAAGACCGCCGCAACGCCGAGCGTCACCGTGCTTACAACCAACTTCCACGTCATCAGATGTGTTGTCATGATCACCGCTGATAGTCGAATCGCATGTGAACCGTCAGTGTCGGGTTGGGGAACGCCTGCGGCAAGGCGGGCAGCCGCGTCAGTTGAAGCGCACGCATCGACGCATTGTCGAGCGCCACGAATCCGCTCGACTTCTCAACCTGAGGATCCTCGATCGTGCCGTTTCGCAGGATGGTGAACTTCATCGTCGTCGAGCCGACCACGCCCTGGTTCTGCTCCCACGGCCGCTTGATGATCGTGACCATCTGCTCGAGATATTCAACGCAGCAGAAATCGGTGACGTCGAGCTGGATCGGGCTGCCGTTGCCCCCAGCACTGCTCAAGCCAAACCCCACGCCGGGCGCGCGTTGGCCACGGGCGTTACCGTCGCGTGGCTCGCTCCCGGTGTTCGCCGTCCGGGCAGTCGCTTCAGGCGGAGCCTGCGTCGGCTTTGCTGGCGATCGCGTGCGGCCGCGAGGGTCGGGCAGGCTCATCACAGGAGCCTTGGCCGCAGGCGGGGTCTCAGGCGCTTTCGGCGCTTCTTGAGGAGGAGGGGCCTGCACGGCCTGTCCGCCGATCTGCGTGATTCCGCCAGTGCGCGGACCTGGCGCGCCACTAAGGCTGACCGTCATCACCGTACGCGGCGTCTCGTCAGCACTGGGACCCGGCCAGAGCAACGCGAGCACAACGATTCCGATGTGCCCGGCAACCGACCATACGATCATCGCCTTGAGGCCTTCCGGCTCCCGCCCGCGTGCGACGATGATGTCGGTGACGGTCTCAATCATGATGGTCAACGCGTCGGCAGTTCGGTCACGACACCAGCCGTCTGCACTCCGGCAGCCTTCAACTGGTCGAAGACGTCCATCAGATGCTGAACACTCAGCTCGCTGTCGGCGCGGATAAAGACCTGCTTGTCCGTGCGATTGATCATGAGCTGCCGCAGGCGCTCGGCCAGTACGGTTATCCCCACGGGTTCCTTGCCAAGGACCACGCGTCGATCCTTTCTGAACGACGCTGGGACATCGATGAAGGTCCGCTCGCTCGAGATCTCCTGCGCCCGTCGTGCGACTGGGAGATTGACCTCAACGCCGCGCTGCAGCATCGGCGCCGCCACCATGAAGATGATGAGCAGCACCAGCATGACGTCGACGAGCGGAATCACGTTGATCTCCGCCAGGGTCGGCCCCACTCGCCGGCCTCGCTGATGACGGCCGCCGGCGTTCGGCGCGGAAGCGATGACCTTCGGCATTACGTGAAATTGCGCTCGGCGATGTTCAGGAACTCGAGCGAGAAATCATCCATGGCCGCAGAGAAGTCCTTCACGCGATGCACGAAGTGGTTGTAGAACACCACCGCCGGGATCGCCGCAAAGAGCCCGGCCGCGGTCGCGATGAGCGCCTCGCTGATCCCCGGTCCCACAACGGCGAGGCTGGTCGATCCTGTCAGCCCGATGCGCTGGAACGCGATCGTGATGCCGACCACGGTACCAAAGAGCCCGATGAAGGGCGCAACGCTCGCGGTGGTCGCCAGGAACGTCAATCGCCGCTCCAGTTTGTTGACTTCCGTTGTGGCGGCTCGAATCAACGCGCGATCGACCGCTTCGAGGCTCTTGAGCATTGGACGACCAGGCTGCGTTCCCGGATTGGATGTGGCCGGACTCGTCAGGCGGAACTGGGCGTTGAGCTCGGCGTAGCCAGCTTGAAACACACCGACGAGCGGACTCTGTGGGAGCGACGGACAGATCGCGTTGACTTCGGAGAACTTCTGACTCTTGCGAAAGACCTCGAGGAACGTCGCCGTCTGGCGCGCGACCCTGCCATACGTGATGGTCTTGAAAAGAATGATGGCCCAGGAGACGATCGAGCAGACGATCAGAATCGCGAGAACGACCTGGTTGAGCGGCTCCGTATCGAGAAGGAGCTTGAGTATGCCGCCACCGCTCCCAGCCAGCGGGGCAACGTCCTGCACCTGTAGTGCAAGAAAGGACGAGCCAAGCGTGTGCACCGAATCCTCCGGTCCATGTTGGGCACGCGCCGCTGGGACAGCGCAGTACTGCGCAGATTAGCACGCGCCCTGAATGCTGTCAAACATATGATACGATGGAAGTTCCGCCTACATGCTGCGTCTGCTCCGTATCCGCAACCTTGCGGTGATTGAGGCTGTCGAGGTCGAGTTCGAACCCGGCTTCAACGTGCTGACGGGGGAGACCGGCGCCGGCAAGTCCATCGTCGTCGAAGCGGTTGGACTTCTTCTGGGCGCTCGTGCCTCAGTCGATCTCGTTCGTACGGGCGAGCACCAGGCCACCATTGAAGCGATCTTCGAGGATCCTCAGGGCACCGAGTTCATCGTTCGCCGCGAGGTGTCGAGCCAGGGTCGGAGCCGGTCGTTCATCAACGGGGACCTCGCGACCGCGACCGCGCTTCGCGATCTGTCTCAGCGTCTGGTGGAGATCCACGGACAGAACGAACACCAGATCCTCCTCGATCCCCTCTCGCATCTGCCGCTTCTCGACGGCCACGCCGACCTCGGAACGCTCGCTGAACGCGTGACGAGTGCCTGGCGCACGATGCGCGCGTTACGCGAGCAACTGGATCGCTCGCGCATGGACGGCCGCGAAAAGGCAGCACGGCTCGAGTTGATCGCGTTTCAGCTGAACGAGATCGAAAAGGCCGCGCCCAAGGTTGGCGAAGACGAGGAGCTGGCGGCGGCCAAGCAGGTGCTGGCCAACGCCGAACGGGTCCAACGCATCTGCCACGAGAGCTACGCCACGCTGTATGACAGCGACCAGGCGGTGCTCGCCGGCCTCGGGAGTATCTGGAAGCGAGTCGGGGAGCTGGCCGCCATCGACCCCCACTTCGCCGCGTACATGGACGCGCGTGATGGCATCAAGTCTCAGCTCGAGGACCTGGCCCACTTTCTTCGGCGCTACGCCGACGGCATCGATGCGTCGCCAGCGCGGCTTCAGCAGGTTGAGGATCGACTAGCGCTCCTTGAGCGCGTGAAAAGGAAGCATGGCCCCAGCCTCGAGGATGTGATTGAAAGAGGCCGCACGCTCCAACACGAGCGGGACATGCTGATGCAGTCGGACGCGAAGGCGGACGACATCGAGCATGCGCTCGTGTCCGCCAAGAGCGCATACTTGAAGCTGGCAGAGGAACTGTCAGCGCTGCGGCGTGGCGCATCCACGCGTTTCTCGAATCAGCTCGAGGCGCTGCTTGCGGAACTGGCGATGGCTCAGACCCGGTTCGCGGTGCGGTTCAACGAAACCGCGTTGCCAGAGGACGCCTGGAGCGAGCGAGGGATCGACCAGGCAGAGTTCTTTGTGTCGCCGAATCCTGGTGAGGATCTCCGGCCGCTGGCCAGGATCGTTTCTGGTGGGGAACTGTCGCGAATCATGCTCGCGCTGAAAACGATGGCCGTCGATGAGAGCGCGGGGAAGACCCTGGTGTTCGATGAGGTCGATGCGGGCATCGGGGGGCGCGTGGCGGACGTGGTCGGCGTCAAATTACGAGGACTCGGCGAGCGCTTCCAGGTGTTGTGCATCACGCACCTTCCGCAGATTGCGGCCCGCGCCGCGACGCAGTTCCGCATCGACAAAACGGTTCGCGGCCAGCGGACCGTGACGTCGGTTCAACGTCTGGACGACCACGGTCGTATTGAAGAAGTGGCGCGGATGATCGGCGGTGCGTCGGTGAGCGAGCCGGTCAAAGCCAGTGCGCGGGAGTTGCTCGCTGCGTCTCGCGACGGGGGACCAAAGCCGGCAATTTCCAGCCAGGCGAAAGGGAAACAGAAAGCGAAAGGCGAAAGCGAAACCTCTCGCCGCCCCTAAGTTTCATGGCCAAGAAGTACCTCATCGAAACGTTCGGTTGTCAAATGAACGTCCATGACTCGGAGCGCATGGCCGGCCTGCTCGACCAGGCAGGTTACGAGGCCACCTCCGAGGCCACCGACGCCGACGTGATCGTCATCAACACCTGCAGCGTCAGAGAACGCGCCGAGGAAAAGCTGTACACGCGCCTCGGCGAGCTTCGCGTTCTCCAGGAGGAAACAGGACGCACGCCCGTGGTCGCCGTCGCCGGTTGCGTGGCGCAGCAGGAGGGCGATTCACTCCTGAAGAAATCGAACGGCCACGTGATCAGCGTGGTGATCGGTACGCAGCGACTCAAGATGCTGCCCGTGCTCGTCGAGCGCGCGATCGCGACGCCGTTCGCAGCCGTCGATATCGACCCACGTGACGACGTCACGTTCCCTCTGGGAATCACGCGGCATACGGATCCGGTGAAGGCCTACGTCACGATCATCGAAGGCTGCAACGATCACTGCGCGTTTTGCGTTGTGCCGCACACACGCGGGCACGAACGCGTGCGCACGAAAGCCGAGATCCTCGCCGACGTCAGGGAGGCCGTGCGCTCAGGCAGAAGAGAGATCCAGTTGCTCGGCCAGATCGTCAACCACTACGCCGCACCGGACGATCCCGGCTGTGACTTCGCTGAACTCCTGTCGAACGTGAACGACGTGCCCGGGGTCGAGCGCATCCGATTTGCCAGCCCGCATCCTCGGCATACTGGTCAACGGCTGATCGAAGCTGTGCGGGATCTGCCCAAGGTCTGCAAGCACCTCCACCTGCCCGCGCAGTCCGGGTCGTCCAAGGTCCTGCAGGCGATGCGGCGCCGGCACACGCGGGAAGAGTACCTGGATCTCGTCCACCGGATCCGGGAGGCGATACCGGGAATCACCCTGTCAACGGACATGATCGTCGGCTTCCCTGGAGAGTCGGATGCCGACTTCGAAGACACGCTGTCGCTCACGCAGGCGGCTCGCTACCACAGCATGTTTTCGTTCAAATACTCACCGCGACCCAACACGCTGGCGTCGAAGCGGATGCCTGACGACGTCAGCGGGGAAGACAAGACCGCGCGCATTGTCGCCCTGCAGTCTCTGCAGCGACAGATTCAGACTCGACTGCACGAAGAGGCGGTCGGCCGCCTCGACGAGGTCCTCGTGGACTCGGTCAGCCGCCGGCAGCAGAATGAGATCTCCGGGCGCACCGGCGGGAACATAGTAGTGAGTTTGCCGGTGCCGTCCGATACATCAGGGAACATACCCTCTAGGCCCTGGATTGGACGCACGGTGACGGTTCGGATTACACGCGCCGGGCCTCACAGCCTGTGGGGGGAAGCGACGCCACGGTAACCGGCCAGAGCCAGGGAACAGCGTCGGGCGGAGAACGAGCATGCTGATCGAAATGAGCATCAAAGGGCTGATGGTCGACCCCATCACGAACATGCCCATCGTCATCCTCAAGGACAAACTCGGTGAGCGCGTCCTTTCCATCTGGGTGGGGATCTTCGAAGCCAACGCCATCGCGCTGCAGATCGAGAATGTCTCGACGCCCAGACCGATGACGCACGACCTGCTCCGCAACGTCATCACCGACCTCGACGGCAGCGTCGATCGCGTGGTCGTCAGCGACCTCAAGGACAACACGTTCTTCGCGATCATCCACCTCACGGTACGCGGGGAACGGGTGGCCATCGATGCCCGACCGAGTGACGCGATTGCGCTCGCGCTTCGCACCAGGTCGCCGATCCTGGTCGAGGAGACTGTCATCGACAACGCCAAGACCGTGGACTTCGCGCCTGAGCCTGCCGACAATGCACGTTTACAGAAATGGCTGGAAAGTCTTGATCCAGAGGAACTTGGGAAGTACAAGATGTAGATGTCGGCCGGCCGACATTCGGCTCGGTTGACACTCTCGGCAGCCCCTACCTACAATGAGCGCACCTCTTCCCAGATTTGCGCTCCGTGAACTGCACCACGACACACTCCGCTCCCGCTGACTCGGCGCCGGCACGGATAGCCCGCCAGGTGGCCGGAGCATGATCGTCGCGATTGCGAATCAGAAGGGGGGAGTCGGGAAGACGACGACCGCCGTCAACCTGGCCGCGGCGCTGGCGATGCGCGGACGGAAGACGCTCCTCATCGACCTCGATCCTCAAGCGAACAGCAGCATCTCGTTTCTGGATCCGGCAGCGATTATTCGAAGCACCTACGACGCCATCGCGGATCCCGCCATTGGCCTGGCCGACATCATCCAGCCGGCGACCAGTCTCCCGAATCTGTTCGTTGCGCCGGCGCGAATCGCACTCGCCAAGCTCGAGTCACGCCTCGTGGGGGAGCTCGACGCGCACTTCCGGCTGAAGGATAAGATCGACAAACTGGCGGGCGAGTACGCACACACCGTCATCGACTGTCCGCCAGCCCTCGGCCTGCTCACCGTGAATGCCCTGGTTGCGGCCACGCATCTGCTGATTCCCATTCAGTCGTCGTACTTCGCCTTGGAAGGTACTGATGACCTCCTCGAGACCATTGAGAAGGTTCGCCAGCGGCCCAATCCCGGGCTGAGGATCCTCGGCGTGGTCATCACGATGCACGACAAGCGCACCGCGCTGGCCCGGGATATCCGCGAGCAGATTCAGAAGGTGTTCGGCGGGAAGGTGTTCAAGACCGTGATCAGCAAGAGCGTGCGGCTCGAGGAAAGCCCCGCCTACAAGGAATCGATTTTCACGTTTGCGCCGGACTCCAGTGGCGCCACCGACTATTACAGCCTGTGCGAGGAGGTCATCGAGCGTGTCGAAGCGCGGACTGCCTGAAACGCTGAGAATGCGGCACGACCAGCACTACGTGGAGGCGCTCGCGGCGTCCGCCGGCGAGCCGGTGGGGCGCATGGTGCCGATTGATCTCCTCGACCCCAACCCCAGCCAGCCACGTCAGGTCATGGGTGACCTGTCGGAGCTGATGGCCTCGGTGACAGAGAAAGGCATCATCGAGCCGCTCATCGTTCGGCAGCGCCTGGGCCGGTATCAGATCATCGCCGGCGAGCGGCGCTACCACGCCGCGGTGCAGGTGGGACTTCGCGAAGTGCCGGTCGTCATTCGAGAGGTCAATGACGCCGAGGTCATGGAACTCGCTCTCGTCGAAAACCTGCAGCGAAAGGATCTGACGGCCTTTGAAGAGGCTGAAGCGCTGCTGCAGCTTCAACACAAGTGCGGACACACGCACGAAGACATGGCGCGGAAGCTGGGGAAGTCACGAACCGCCATTACAGAGTCTCTATCTCTTGCCGCGATGCCCGACGAGGTCCGAAACCTCTGTCGGCTGGCAGACATTACCGCTAAGTCAACGCTATTACAGATAGTTAGGCAGTCAGACCCCAAGAAAATGCTCGCCCTGGTCGAGAAACTGGCCGGGCAAGGCGGCGCCACACGGCAAGCGGTTCGTCAAGAGACGGCCAAGGCCAAGGCGGGCCGGCCCAAGTCCTACGTCTTTGCCTTCAGGCCACCGACGAAAGCGTTCGATCTTCGACTGAGCTTCAAGAAGAGCAAGGTTGAACCCACCGAGATCATCGAGGCTCTCGAGAACATCATCCGGGAACTGCGCGCCTCCAAGAAGCCATAGGTTCGAAGGACGGCGCCGCGGCGCGCCCTTCGGGACCGGTGTCCCTGCGGACCGATCACCGGGTTCGGGGCAACAGCGCAGCCTGACCCCGGGGGCGCCGGAGGTGAAAGAGCAGCCCACGGAAGCCCTTCAGATTCGAGTTGGTTAACATAACGTGTCTTATGCGACCTTGTGAATGGCGCTGTGAATCGCCTCCGTTCTTGGCGCTCAGGCGTTCAGGCCCGCCAGTTCCGCGCCCCGAACCGTTCGTCCGGTACCTCGAGTTCTATCGGTTGGTGCTGCGGCTGTTGCTCGACTTCGACGGTTCCCTCAGACAACGTTACGAAGAATGCCACTGGCTCCTGCGGCCGGACCCCCAGGCACTGAAACGGCACCCTGATCTCAGCCACATGTCCGATGGCCGCGGCAAGGCCGACGCACGTGCTGGCGTCCCAGTCCCCCTTCGCCGATCGCTTGACGAGGAGGACGTCCGCAAACTTGCCGTCCCGGCGAACCACGACCTGGAGACCCGTGGGTTTCAGGAACCGCACCGTCAGGCCAAACGTTCCGACCAGCAGCTCACGCATCGGCCGCGACCCGTCCACGCGAATGAACAGGTGCTCCAGGTCGAATCCGAACGCGACCAGGACGAGCTTGTTCGTGCGCTCCGCGACCTGATGCATGGCCCCGGCGGTCCGGATCGCTTCAAAACTGCCGGCGCCGACCCATTCGAAGTAGTTCGTCACTGCACCGTCAATTGCCGGCTGAATCAGACCCGTCGGCCGGCGAATCTCCGCCGCCGGCGGCTGTGTCGTGATATTGGTGACGAAGAGCTCCTCAGGAATCGGCGCATCGAGCGCCCGATAGACGTTTCTTACGTGGCGCCGGAACAGGTCGTCGAACGCGAGATCGTGGTCCGACGAATGATCGTCACCGTACCACCAGAACCAGTCGCTGCCCTCGGCAATCAGCAGTTCCTCGTATGCCTGGACGACCGATTCCTCAGCCAGCGTCGCCGGCCGGGCATCGAGGGCGCGCCGGGCATCGGCCAACTGGCTCCAGGCTCGATGGTCGTCCGCGTGGCCAATCCAGATGTAGAAGTCGCCGTTGATCCAGGACCCCGGAAAGATCGACGGCAAGGACTCCGAGGCATTCGCGCAGGCCTCGTTCATCGTCACGGTTCGCAACTGAGGATGCGACGAGAGCCGCCGGTACAGCGCGCGCAAGAACGGACGGCCTTGCCCCTCGAAATGCTCCCAGGCGTTTTCCCCGTCCAGGATCACGAAGATCGTGGCGTCTTCCCCTGTTCGCGCCTCGTACCGCGAGCCGGCGTTCGCGAGCCGGCGAACGAAGTCGTCGGCAGCAACGTCCGCCGGCCAGGACGCATACGAGAACCCGATCAGGTCCGAAATCGTGTGGTCCCTGAACCCGCAGGCAACACTGAGACTGGATGAGCCGACGCGATAGGGGCGATAGAGGTCCTGCGGCTGCTCGGCATTGCCCTCGCCGTCCCGATTGAAATTCCTTCCGATCGAGCGGGAGAGGATTGCCTCATCCGTCGCCATCCAGCGAAACCCCGCACGAGCCACAAGCGGCACCATCTCATCGGACACCGAGCCCTCCGAAGGCCAGAGTCCATCAGGCTTCTTGCCGAACATGCGCTCGTGGAGCGTCACCGCCCGCGTCAACTGCTCGAGGGCATCTTCAGGGCGGCGAAAGCGGTCTCGGGGCATCCGAGACGAGGGATGCGTCCGCAGGAAGACGTCCGTGTCACAGAGCAACGGAAGAATGGGGTGATAGAACGGCGACGTCGACAGCTCGACCTGTCCCCGCTGTGCCGCCTCGCGATACTCCGGAACCACGCTGCGCAGGAGCTCGAGTTCAACCGCCCGCAGCGTCAGCTTGTCGTCCTCGCTGAACCCGCGGCCCTTTGCGACGAGCGCCCGAATTCTCTTATCGGTCTCGAAGTACTGCGCATCAATCCAGACCAGCTTGTGCCACACCTGCAGGTCCCGGAGATCGTCGGTCGAAAACTGCGCCGCGAGTGCCCGTGCGCTCAACCCCTTCCCATTGGCGCCTCGCCGGACGAGCAGCTCGGCGTAGCGCGGAAACGGGTCGATCATGCGAGGCCGATGCGCGTGGAAGAAGTTCTCGACGCAAAACGCCCGCTCATCCTCGGAGAGGGCCTCCGCCGGCTTCAGACCGAGCTCCAGGTGACGGTCTCGAGCCTCATCCCGTGCGAAGGCCTCGAGCTGCACGAGAAGTGACGGCACCAGGTTGAAGGTGACGCGCACGTCGGGAAACTCCCGCAACAGCGCCACCATGCCCCAGTAGTCCTTGGTGGCGTGGAGGCGGACCCACGGAAGAATGTGCTCGCCGGTCACCAGGTCCTGATAGAACGGCTGGTGCATGTGCCACAGGATCGCGACGCGAGTCATAATGAGCCGATACTCAAAGGGGGAACCTCAGGCTTCTCTGCAGGCCGAATGCGAATTCTCGACCGCTACGTGATCCGGCAAGTGCTGGTGCCCTTCGGCATCGGGCTGCTGGTGTTCACGTTCCTCTTCATTATTCCCGAGCTGATGGAGTACGCCGAGGATTACATCTCCAAGGGCGCGCCCGTACCGGTTCTGATCCAGTTGGTCATCACGCTCTTGCCGATGGCGCTCGGGCTCACCATTCCGATGTCGCTGCTCCTGGCTTTGCTCGTGGCCTTCGGCCGCCTCTCAGCCGATCGGGAATTCGTGGCGCTCCAGGCCTGCGGCGTGAGCCCGACCCGCTTGCTCAGACCTGTCGGCGCGATCTCGCTCCTCTGCGCCGCGGCAACGGCCTACGTCCTCCTGGTCTCGGTTCCGGCGGGCAACCAGACGTTCCGGGAAATCACCTTCAACATCCTCGCCTCGCAAGCCGAGGGTGAGGTGAAGCCACGGATCTTCTTCGAGGGGTTCTCCGACATCGTCCTGTATGTGCGTGAGGTTCCGCAGTCCGGCGGCTGGGACGGCGTCTTCATGGCCGACAACCGGGGGGGCGAAGGCGCAGCCGTCTACCTGGCAAAGCACGGGCACATCGTTATCGATCGGCCGCGGCATTCAGTCGAGATGATCCTCGAGGACGGCACGCGGCATACGGCCGATGCTACCGGCAAGTACGAGGTGTTCACCTTCGGCCGGATGCTGCTCCGCCTGGATCCAGAAAAGATGTTTCCGAGAGGCGGGCCGACGAAGGGGGATCGTGAGATGTCGGTTGCGGAGCTTCGCGGGCGGGCCGCGGAGCTGCAGGCGCAGGGCATCTTCCCGCACAATCAGCTGTTCGAGATTCACAAGAAGTACTCCATCCCTGCGGCCTGCCTGGTGTTTGGCCTGGTCGGCCTGGCTCTCGGCGCCACCAATCGACGGGACGGCAAGCTGGCGAGCTTCGTCGTCGGCGTGGCGATCATCTTCGTCTACTACATCCTGCTCTGGCTCGGGCAGGCGCTCGCCAAGGGCCAGGTCCTTGCACCATGGCTCGCTGCCTGGCTGCCGAACATCGCGCTTGGCGCGCTCGGCTTGTTGCTCTTCCGGTGGCGCGGTCGCGTCGCAGACCGTCCGATACACATCCCACTTCCCGCCTTCTTCCGCAAGATCGGAACGGTCACCGCTTACGGGCGAGCGTCTCTCCTCTGGCCGATTGGGATTCTCGACCGCTACATCGCCCTGACCTACCTCCGGATGTTGAGCCTCTCGGCGATGGCTCTCGCCAGCGTCTTCTATATCTCGACGTTCACCGAGCTGACCGAGAAAGTCCTCAAGGGCACGGGAACGTGGACGATGCTCGGCGCGTTCCTCGTTTACCAGACGCCGCAGTATCTCTACTTCATCATCCCGTTGTCGGTATTGCTCGCCACACTGATCACCGTGGCGTTGCTGACGAAGAACAGCGAGCTCGTCGTCATGAAGGCCTGCGGGATCAGTCTGTATCGCGTGGCCCTTCCGATGGTGGCGGGCGCGCTGATCGCTGGTGCCACACTGTTTACCCTCGAGCAGACGGTACTCGGGCCGGCGAATCGCCGCGCAGAAGCCATCCGCCATGTGATGCGCGGAGGATCTCCGGACACGTTCGACGTGTTCAATCGCCAGTGGGTCATGGGCCGCGACGGAGATATCTATCACTACAACTACTTCGATCCGCGCACGCGAACGTTCACTGGCCTCTCGGTGTATGAATTCACCAAGGACATGACCCGCCTCACGCAGCGCACGTTCGCTGACCGGGCGGCCTATGTGGACGGTAATGCCTGGCTGGCAGAGCGCGGGTGGACACGTGAATTCGACGACACAGGTGACCCAAGCCGCTTCACGCTATTCGCGCGCGCGCGGAAGTCCTTCGAGCCGGCGTCCCACTTCACAACCGAAGCGCCCGATCCGGACTTCATGAGTTACACACAACTCCGGACGTACACCGACCGCCTTCAGGCGAGCGGATTGGACGTGGTCAAGCAGAAGGTGGCCCTCTGGAGGAAGGTTTCGTTCCCCTTCGTCACGATCATCATGACGCTGCTCGCGGTGCCGTTCGCCGTGACGATAGGCAGGAGCGGAGCCATGGCTGGAATCGGAGTCGCGATCGCCATCGCCATCGTCTACTGGACGACGATCAGCGTTTTTGCGGCCATGGGAGCGGGAGGTGTCATGCCGCCGATGCTGGCAGCGTGGGCGCCCAATCTGTTGTTCGGCGCAGGCGCCCTCTACCTGCTGCTAACCGTCAGAACCTGACGGCGTCAAAGGCCCCTCTCCGTCAGGGGCGGCCAAGCTTGACGTTGTCGATCCAGACCTGTCCATTGGCGCCGGGCCGAGTGTTGACGGTGTCGAGGACGAAGAGCACCTCGCGCACAGACGAGAGCACGGGACGCTGAGAGGTCGTGGTCCCCCTGGGCATCAGGTCGTCGAACATCACAGTAATCGGTCGCTCGGCTTCGTCCAGATACACCGAGCGGTGCCAGCGCTGTCCGTGTGGCCCGTCGGGCACTCGAACCTGAACCGAGACACGCGTCGGACGACTCGCTCGAGCCATGAAGGTGAGGCGGTCGTACTCCGACAGCCCGGCTGTCACCGACATGACGAGCGCGACAAATGGACTCTCAGCGAGTGTGCCGCCGACGGCGTACCGAAAGGACAACTGCGTCCCGCCAACAGCCGCCACGACATCCAGGGCACCTTGCGACCGCGGGCTGTTCTCGACTCGCCAGTTTTGCGCGGGACCGTCGCCGTACTGGGAATCAAGAGCCTTCGGCGCCGGAGGGCCGATCACCGGCTCCCCCGCTACGCCTGCCGGCCTGACGTACACAGGATTCGAGAGCACCAAGGGAACCGGCGGCTGACCCGGTGCACCTGGCAGATGGATTTCTATTCGATACACACCTGTCTCAGTGGAGTTGTATTCCAACCCTGGAGCGGCAGCGGTCGCGACCATCTGCCCGTCTCTCATCAACAAGATGCTCGCATCAGGTGGTGCGTTCGTCCTCACGTGGAATGCGAGTGGGCCACTCATCGGCAGCACATCGCCCATCTCGGCTCGCTGGCTTCCGCTCGATGCCGAGAAGTCCAGGGCGATTGGCGCCGCCACCGCGTCGATCGACGAGAAGACGTGCCCGCGTCGAATCGCGTCAAGCACGGCACGTGCGTCGGCGGATGCGTTGGCGCTGAACGTCACATTCGGCAGCGCGATCGACAACGTCCGAAACACCTGCTCGTAGCCCGGAATGTGCACGGAGAGCCGATCCTCGTATGGATCTCCCCCGCCTCTCAATCCAATGCGCGCATGCGCGTCAGCTGCCGCGACAGCTACCGTGGGCCGTCTCGTGGTCAACCGATCCCACCGCTGCAGCGCCTCCTGTGGACGATCCAGGAATGTCGCGAGTGTTTCCGGCGCTCGAAACGGGTACGTCAGGAGCGCGCGCGCGAGGGTCCGAACAGGCTCGTCGCGCCACTCGCTGTCACCATTGAGCCACTCGACACCATCGAGAGGCGCGCTCGAATCGGTCCAGCGCAATTCTGGCTTCGCGGATTCGGGGTGCGCCGCGATTGCCATGCCACCGAGTCGCCGGACATCCTCGACCACATCCCGCGCCTCGCCTCCGAGCGCATAGGGCGAACGAGGGAGACCGAGCGCGACGAGGTGGCCGCCGTCGGTACTGATCTCCACTGCATCGATGCACAGAACTCCCTGCAGGTACGCAGGCGCTGCGGGCTCGCGCGAGGCATCGCCGTGATCGGTGAGGATCACAAACTTCAAACCGGCGCGCGCCGCGGCGGCGGCGATGTCCTCAACCGTGCCGGTTCCATCAGAGCGCCTGCTGTGAACGTGGAACGCTCCGCGCACCGGCGTCTGCAGTGCGGCCGATGAGAGCACGGCCCGCGCGATTGGTGGCAGTGACTGGTAGCAGGTGATGGCGCCGGCGACCAGGACCAGCACCAGCACCACGATCCATCGCAGTCGCTTCATGCGCGCGGATGAAACCGATCGTAGACGCTGCGCATCCGCTGTTCCAGGACGTGCGTGTAGATCTGCGTCGTGGAGAGATCGGCGTGCCCGAGCATCATCTGGATCGTGCGCAGATCAGCGCCTCGCTCGAGTAGATGCGTCGCGAAGGAGTGTCGCAGCATGTGCGGGCTCAAGTCTCTGTTCAATCCGGCCTGGAGCGCGTAGCCCTTCAGAATTTTCCAGAACCCGACACGCGTGAGGCCCGGCCCTCCCCCACGGGCATTGACGAACAGCCGGGCACTCCTGCGTTTACCGAGCAGCGCCGGCCGTGATTGCCGCACGTACTTCTCCACCCAGTCGGCAGCCTCATCTCCAATCGGCACGATGCGTTGCTTGTCGCCCTTGCCGGTGCACGTCAGATAAGAGGCTTCGAGGTTCACGTCGGCGGGCCGGAGCGAGAGCAGTTCGGAGACGCGCATCCCGGTGGCGTACAGAAGCTCGATGAGGGCCCGATCGCGCAGACCGCGCGGCGTGTTGACCACCGGCTGGGCCATCAGCCTGTCGACTTCGTCCACGGCGAGAAATCGGGGCAGCACCTTCCACGCCCGCGGCGGCCGGAGGTCGGCCGCCGGGCTCGACTTGAGTCGTCCGTCGATCACCAGAAAGCGGAAGAAGCCCCGGTAACACGCCACCGCCCGCGCGACCGAGCGCGGCGACCGGCCCTCGGCCATCAGGTCGCGCACGAAGCTCTCCAGGTCGGGACGTGCCAGGTCCTCGATGTGCTTCCCCTGCCGGTCGGCAAAGTCGGCCAGGCCGCTCAGATCGCGAGAGTAACCCTCGATGGAATTGGCTGCCAGCCGCCGCTCGACGGTCAGGTGCGTGAGATACGCGTCAAGCGGGGACACAGTGCTCAAGAACGGAGTCCGCTCCTACATGTCGGTGAGGTGGAGGGGCGACGCATGCGCCGCCGCTACACTAGAATTGTAGCTGTATGCCCGTGCGTTCCAAGTGGCAATCGCTCCCCACCGAGGCCATCAATCCCTTCAGTCTCGGAATCGACAAGCTCGCCGCCGACGACATCGTCGACCTCATGGTCAACGAGGACCGCAAGATGCTCGACGCCGTGCGGCGCGAGCGCGAGCGGATCGCCGTCGGCGTTGAAATGATCGCGACGACGCTGCGGAAGAACGGTCGAATCGTGTTCGTCGGCGCCGGCACGAGCGGGCGTCTCGGCATTCTCGAGTCCGCGGAGATGCCGCCGACCTTCAGCACCGATCCGAGCTATGTGCAGGCCATCATGGCCGGCGGACGCGATGCCATCTTCGCGGCGAAGGAAGGCGTCGAGGACAACTATGAAGAAGGCGCGCGGGCGATCACGCGCCTGCGCCCGACCAAGAAGGACGTGGTGATCGGCGTCTCGGCCAGCGGCATGACGCAGTTCGTGCGTGGTGCCCTCACCCGCGCACGAAAAACTGGAGCGCGCATCATCTTCGTCACGTGCGATCCGGGCACCGAGCTGCAGACCTTCGTAGATTTGACCATTGCTCCCGGTGTGGGCGCTGAGGTCATTGCCGGTTCGACACGCCTCAAAGCCGGGACGGCGACGAAGCTGGTCCTGAACATGCTGACCACAGGCGCCATGGTCCGCAT
Organism: Vicinamibacterales bacterium; assembly: GCA_035293405.1. GTDB lineage: Bacteria > Acidobacteriota > Vicinamibacteria > Vicinamibacterales > UBA2999 > Gp6-AA40. The sequence continues at coordinate 110,612 of DATDOE010000122.1, forward strand.
CGGGAAGACCTACGGCAACCTCATGGTCGACGTGCAGACCAACTCGGAGAAGCTGAAGGACCGCGCGCGACGCATCGTCAACATCGTTACGGGCCTCGAGTACGACGAGGCGGATCGCGTCCTCAAAGTCGCCCGCTGGAACGTCAAGGTGGCCATCGTCATGCAGAAGACAGGCTTGTCGTATCCCAAGGCGATCACCCGCTTACGAAAAGCCGGCGACTCGATGCGTGAAGCGCTTGGCGAGGACATCGAGCCTCGCCTGCGCGGACTGCTGCAGGGTCACGCTGAGGGCACGGCCGTGACGAGCAGCAGCGGTACGACGAAGCTCTCGTCGAGCGACAAAGCCGGCCGCCTCCGCTCATAGCCGCGCCGCGGCCGATCGATCCAGGTACACCTCCACGTGCCGATGCGTCTGCAGGAAGGACGCGGGCAGCTGCGTCACGATCGGCCCACGCACCATCCGTTCGACGCTACCGGCCTTTCCTGCTCCGGTGGCGATCATCACCACGGTATTCGCCTTGAGAATCGTGCCCATCCCCATCGACAGGGCTTCGCGGGGAACCTGTGCGGGATCACCGCCGAACAGGGCGGCGTTCTCTCGGCGGGTCGCCTCGAGCAGCGTGACGCGATGCGTGCGCGACACGAGAGCGTCCCCGGGTTCATTGAAGCCGATATGTCCGTTGGCGCCGATGCCGAGCAACTGCAAGTCGATGCCGCCGGCCAACGCCAGTTGATCCTCGTAGCGCTCGCATTCAGCGTCGAGATCCGGTGCCCCACCGTTCAGAGAATGGACGCGACGAGCAGGAAGATTCACCCCGGACAAGAGGTGTTCAGCCATGAACCGGTGAAAGCTGCCGGGATGCGTTCTCTCGATTCCGGCGAACTCATCGAGATTGAATGAGGTCGCGCGAGAGAAATCCACGTCACCGGCTGCGTGCATGCGGCGCAGTTCCGCGTAGGCCCCAACGGGCGTCCGGCCCGCAGGCAGTCCAAGGATCAGATCTGGCGTCTCTCTCAGCGACCGGACCACCCGATGGGCGACTGCGCGAAGCGTCTCCTCGGCAGTGTCAAAGCTGCTGATCTCCATCGGAGCTCAGATGTACGAGGGAATCGCGACGTGGCCGCGTGCCGCAGCCAGGGCGAGCGTCACTGCGCCCTGCGCCGGCTCAACCTCCAGGCGCCGCACTTCACTCCGGGGCGCGACCTCGGCCATTCGTGATGCGAGATCGGCGGCGAGGGAAGGAATGCCTCTGAAAATACCGCCCGCGAGTATTGTCGGGAACACATCGCCGCGCATCCCCAGCCGTGTGACGACCGACGCCGCGGCGGCCGCAAGCTCTCCCGCCGCGCGTCCCAGAATCTCGGAAGCCACCGCATCGCCCGCGTCGGTCGCCTGCTGCACCACGTCCGCGATCCCGGCGATGCCGTGTCTCTGGAGTCCACGATCGTAGATGGCGTGAATCACTTCGGCGGGCGTCGACAGCGCCATCTGCTTGAGCACGAGGTCCGTCAGCAGCGTCGTCGGTCCGCGATGATCGAACTGACGCACGACGGCGGACAGCGCGGCACGACCGATCCAGAACCCGCCGCCTTCATCGCCGAGCAGGTATCCCCAGCCGCCGGCACGCGCGGCACGACCGGACGCATCACGTCCGTAGGCAATCGAGCCGGTTCCGGCCACGATGACCACACCCGGCTGGTCCCCTGCCCCGGCGACCAGTGCCACGAGCGCATCGTTGACGATGACGGTCGGCGTCTTGTGTCCGATTCGCCGCATGATGCCGTGCACGGCGTCAGAGTCCTGAGGTCGATCGACGCCGGCGATCCCGAGGCAGATGGCATCCGGGCGGACATCTCGATCGCCGAGCGTCTCCTCCATCACACGATGCAGGACCTTCTCGACTTCGAGCTCACCCATGGCTTGAAGATTGGCCCCGGCGCCTCGCGACTCCGCGAGGATCTGCCCCCCTTCGTCGGCGAGGAGGCACACCGTCTTCGTCCCACCGGCATCAATGCCCAGCACGTGCATAGCTGCAGGCTCAAGTATGGTACATTCCGCTATCCCCCATGGATTGTCGCGTTTCTCGTCGTCCGAGCCGCCGGTGGCTCGCGCGGCGTCTGGTCTGTCTCGTCATCGGCGCGGCACTGCTCTTCGTGCCACATGCGATCCTGCGTGCCGCGGCCGGCGCACCTATCCGCGCGTTCTGGGTCTCGCGCGCCGCGCTCGATTCGCCGGACACCATTCGGCGGGCGCTGGCGACGGCAACCTCGGACGGCTTCGACACGATCGTGGTGCCCCTGGTCGTCGGCGACGGCGGGACACAGGGCTTCGACGGCGCGCGCGAGATGCTCAAGGAAGCGCGGGCGCGCAATCTGCGCGTGCATGCGTGGCTGGAAGTGAACCTCGTGGCCGCGGTTGGCGAGCTGCCCGCGTCCCGCGATCACGTTGTCTATCAGCATCCAGAGTGGCTGATGGTGTCGCGCGAGCTGGCGCCCGAAGTCCTGACCATGGACGTCCGCAGTCCCGCCTACCTTGGACGAGTGACGCGATGGGCCCGGCTGAATTCGCCTCGCATCGACGGTCTCTACATCTCACCACTCGATCCGGACGCGGCAACCTACCTGGCCACGGAGGTGAGCGCCGCCGTCAAGCGATACGACGTCGACGGCGTCTTCCTTGACGCCGTGCGTTTCCCTGGCGCCGATTTCGACTACAGCCGGCACGCCATGGAGATCTTCCGTGCGGAGATCCGGCCCGCCCTGTCGCCGTCGGAGCGCAACCGCCTCGAGGAAGTGGAAGCCATCGATCCGTTCGGGTATGCAGAAGAATTTCCTGACGAGTGGCGGCAGTTCAGGCAGGCACGGCTCACAGATCTGATGTGGCGCTTGAAGAAGGCTGTCGCAGCCGTGAGCCCCACGCTCGTCGTGAGCGCGGGCGTGGTTCTCAATCCCCCTGCGACCCCGACAGACTCGTTCCAAGACTGGCGCACATGGATGGGAACGGGCCTTATCGACGGCATCGGCCGCAGAAACGGAACGAGCGGGACAATTGTGTTTACCGCAGACGGCCTGTCCGCCGCCGCCCTGCCGCTACCGGCCAGCCAGCCCACCGCCGCCACCGGATCGCGGTAGACGCGAGTATGGCAGCGACGTTCGAGGCCGCGCGCCAGCTCCTTCAGCGCGCGGTCGGTGAGGCCGCATTTCCCGCCGCCGTCATCGAGGCGGGACACGCCAATCAGCCGCTCTGGCGGGAGGCATTCGGGCGTCTCACCTTCGACACGGACGCGGCGTCGACTCGCGACGACACCATCTTCGAGCTCGCCTCACTCACGAAGGTGCTGGCCACCAACGCGCTCGTCATGCGACAGGTGGAACAAGGCACGATCGGCCTGGACGACCCGGTCGCGCGACACATCCCGCTCTGGCGTGATCAGGACGCTGCGCCAGTCACGATTCGGGATCTTCTCGCACATTGCAGCGGGTTACCCGCGCACCTCCCGCTCTTTCGCGAGCACAAGGGTCGCGCGGCTTTCGAGCGTGCGATCTGCCAGGCGCCGCGCGAGTATCTGCCGCGATCGAAATCGATCTACAGCGATCTCGGATTCATCCTGCTCGGCTTCATCCTCGAATCAACGACAGCTCTCGATGTCCAGTTCGATACGATGCGCGTACAGATCGGGGACATTCAGGATCTGCAGTTCCATCCGCCCGCTCTCTGGAAGCCGCGAACGGCCCCGACTCGAAGAGATCCGTGGCGAGGGCGGCTGCTCGTGGGTGAGGTGGACGACGACAACGGGTTTGCGCTCGGGGGCGTCGCCGGCCATACCGGACTTTTCGGCACCGCCGCCTCGGTCGGCGAGTGCGCGCGTCACGTGCTGCAGGTACTGGACGGCCGCGCGGGCGTATTCCGGCGTGACACGGTGGAGCGGTTCATCACGCGTCGCCCAGGCATCCCTGGAAGCTCGCGTGCGCTCGGGTGGGACACCATGCTCCCCACATCGTCCTGCGGCACGCGCATGTCACCGCGGGCCTTTGGTCATACGGGCTTCACGGGGACATCGTTGTGGATCGATCCGGATCGGGGTGTCTATGTCGTGCTGCTCACGAACCGCGTGCATCCGACCCCAAGCAATGACGCCATCTTTCGCGTGAGACCGGCGGTACACGATGCCGTCATGCAGGACATCTGAGGCGTCGATTGCGGCACGGATGATGCGAATGCTGACCGTCCGCCGGACTGCTAAGGCCGACCCCCTCCACCGAAGCGGCCTCCGTTCGGAAACGGCTGTCCGAAGCGCCCGCGGCCGTCTTGTGGCTGGCCCAGTCCGCCGCGACCCCGACCAGGGGGCGGCGTTCCACCGCGCCCGTCTCCGGCGGGTCCTCCCCGGCCACCCGGCGCCTGCGCGCCGGCGCCCGGAGCGCCTGCCGCGGTGCTCATCTGAGTCGGAAGGAACACCCACTCGCTGTACTTGTCGCGACCGTTGTAGATCCGCAGCGACGTCTGCTGACTCTTGCTGACCACGCCGATGATGCCGCCTGGAGCCTGACCGGCGGCGAATGCACTCGACTGAAAACCGCGGCCCTGCTGGCCCTGCTGCGTGGGTTGCGCCACGACCGACCCGCCGCGCCCGCGCGCCCCCTGCTGCGATGTCTGCTGAGGCGCGGAATTGAGCACCTCCGCCAACTCCGGGCTCCCGGGCCCGAGCAACTGGAACTCACCGCCAGTGATCGGATCCTTGTATTTCTTGCGGAGGTACTTCTGGTCCAGAAGGACGTCGAGATCCGGCGGCAGCGCGTTGGCGTTCTTGCGCTGGAAGAGGCCGACCGCACGCGCGTACTGCTGACCGCGAAACACCAGTTCCGTTTCGCGCTCGCGCCGGGCGGCCGTCTGAAAGACCGGCAGCGCCGCGCTGATTAGCACTGCCATCACACTCAGAGCCACGAGCAGCGCGACCATCGCATAGCCGCGAGCCGACCGTGTATCTATCGCGCTCACACGAGCCCCTAGGGTACGACCACCGGGGTACTGGCGGTGACCGTGCGACCGTCGGTCAGCGTCGCCGTCACGCTGACGGTATATGTGCCCGCCGCGGCATAGGTGAACGTGGCTGTATTCCCGCTGGTGGTCGCGTTCGGCGTAGTCCCTTGGAATGTCCACGCGTACTGTGAGACGTTGGCCCCGGTGACCGTCGCCGTCGCGGTGACAGTCATACCAGCTTTTGTCGTCGTCACGGAGATGTTGGCGACGTCACTCACCTGCACGGGCTGGACGGCGGTCGTCGTCTCACCGTTCGCGTCGGTGGCCGTCAGACGGGCGGTGAAGGTTCCAGTCTGGCTGTACGAGTGCGACGCGTTGACCGGACTCGCGAGGCTGCCGAGACTGATGCTGGCGCCGTCGCCGAAGTCGAGGGTCGAAGACGTGACGGCGCCCGAGCCGGTTACGCGTTGCGCGGTAAACAGCACCGCCTGCCCCACAGTGACTGTCGCGCAATTGGTGACCGCACCCACAGCACACGTCAGCGTCACCGCGGGTCCGGGCTGCGAGGTCACCTTCGCCGTTGCTGTCTTCGTCCCCGCGGCGACCGAAATGTCAGTGTCCGCATTCGTGGTTAACGTGACGCGCGCTTCTCCGTTGGCATCGGTCAGAACCGAGGTGCTGCTGAGTGTGCCGCGGCTCGAGGAGAAGCTGACCGGGATGCTCGCCAGGAGCCGGCCGCCTACGCCAACCACCGTCGCGATCACGTTCACGGTACCGCCGTTGGTCGACACAACCGCAGGATTGGCGCGAACGGTCACGGTATCGACAGCCCCGCTTCCGACCGAGATCTGCACGATGTTCGTCGTCGTCGTCGTGGTCGTCGGTGGCGTCGTCGCCGGTGGAGCTGTGCCTCCAGCACCACCGGAGGTACCGCGTACTTCAGCGATACCTGAGTCGTTCCCGGCAAAAAAAGTGGTGACCGCAATGCCGTTCCGCGTTTGCGCTTCGATCGGATCCACTCGACCAAGCGTCGTCGTGAAGCGGACGGTCGTGCCGTTCTGCACCGGGGTCCCGCCCGACTCGATAACGGCCGCCGACACCTCAGTACTCCCACCAGTGGGCAGGACGCGGCTCTGTGCCGAGAGCGTGACCGTTGAATTAGTGGGCGCCAGCAGCTGCGCTTTGTCGCAGCTGACGCCCGCGAGCGCCACTATTACGCCGATTCCGAAGCACACGTGCCTGAACATCGTCGTTACCACTCCGCGTAAGGCTTGCCATCGAGCGACGTGCCTTCAGCACCGCTCTTTACATCCGAGATTCCGGGTTCGGCCGAGGGGTTGGCCACGTCCCGTTCTGCCATCGTCGTCTGCCACGTGTCGGCGGAGTTCGTGAACGGATCCGGCGGAATGTTCCGCAGGTATTTCTCGGTCACCAGCGCGTCGAGCGTGGCGGGGTACTTCTGCTTGTCGGCGTAGTGCTCGTCGAGCGCTTTCCGCATCTGCTGGAGATCTTCTTTCAGCGTGGCTTCCTTCGCGCGCGTGACGCTGTTGCCGTACGTGGCGAGGACCACACCAGCCAGGAGAATCGTGATCGACATGACGATCAACAACTCGATCAGCGTGAAGCCCTTGCACCGTCTCACCATCGCACCTTTGAAAATCCTTCGCACGTCGTGACCTACCAGTCGCGGTACTTCGTGCCGTCCAGGCCGACTCCCTGACTCGTGGTGTAAACGTCGAAGACGTTCTTGCCGCCCCACGATGAAGACTCCGGGCGGTCCTGATACGCTCGCTTGCCCCACTCGTTCGTGTTCGTCATCGGGTCGATCGGAACACGCCGGAGAAACTTCAGCTTGCGACCGGACGCGTCATTCGCCGCCGAGACACCGTCCACCAGCGTGTCGAGATCGGGGGGATATCCTTCGCTCCCGGGCTCGAGCTCGGTCGTCGGGATCTGGCCCTGGTCCACCGCGTCCTTGAACTTGTCGATCGCGGTACGCATTTCGCGCAGCGACCTTCGCAATTCCGCTTCGCGCTGACGCTGCGAGGTAACCTGCGCCAACGGCAGCACCGCCGAGGCCAGAATCAGTATGATCGTCGAGACGATCACCAGCTCGATGAACGTGAAGCCGCGCTGGTTGGCTGTCATCGCACGGTCACTGCGCCGATCGGCGTGAACTGCAACATCACAGGAACTCCGCCCGGCCCGGACGCCGATCCGGTCACGGCAAGGTTCGCGGGACCTGGAGCGATCACTTCGAAGAGCAACGCGGCCAGCAGGCCGGTGCCCGCCACGCCGGTCGTATCGCCAGGGCGGACAATCGCGAGATCGAGCCGCCCTCCCGCGGGATCAGGCTGCTGAGTAAACGCGGCCGCGACACCTCCGGCGCGCAGGAATGGCCCTTCCTGCGCCATCCGCACCCTGAGCACCGCAGGGTTATACGTGATCGTCAGCGACACGCTTGAAATCTGTGATGCTCCGGTGATCGAGATTGGGACCGTATATGGGCCTCCGCCAACGCGGAACTCCGGAGGCACCGACACCAGCACCTGTCCACCACCTGGCGACGTGACGGCACCGGCCGCACCACCCACTGGCGATGTTGACGAGCCAGGCGAGGTTGAGGGAGCCACCGGTTGCGACGGCGGGAGTCCCGCCGTAATCAGCGCCTGCGTCGCCGGCGTTGTCTGCGGTGCCGCGGGCGCTGCCGCCGGCTGTGCCACCGGCTGTGCAACGGGCGCAGCTGCAGTCGTGGCGGGCGCACCGGCAGGCGCAGCAGCGCCGGCAAGGGCCGCCGGCGGCGCGAGGAGAGGCGGTGGTCCACTCAAGCCCAGATTCGCCTGCGTTCCAATACGAAGTGGACTCACATCCTGTGGCGTGAGCTCATGAGTCCTGACGATCCGCGGCGTCAGCAGCATCACGATGTCGGTCTGTTGCACGCTGGTGTCATTGCTCGAGAAGAGCTGCTTGATCACCGGCAGCCGGAGAATCCAGGGAAAGCCGCTCAGCAACTTGCGCTGATCCTCGCGAAGCAGGCCCGCGAGCAGCGATGACTCTCCCTCGCGTAGCCGCAGCGCCGTCGTGACTTTCCGCGATCCGAACGACGGCAGTTCCTGCCCCGCGATAACGACCCCTTGCCCGAGGGTGCTGCTTTCCACGAACAGATCCATCCGAATGTCGCCCTCGTACGTCACATGCGCCGTCATCTTGACGTTGACACCCACCGAGCGGTAACTGAACGAGGTCAACGGTTGCGAGTTGGTCCCACCGGCCGCGACCGGCGTGAACGTCGTTGACGGCACCGGGATGTCTTCGCCGAGATTCAACTCCAACGGCGATCCCTCGGAGCCTCGCAGCTGTGGCTTTGCGATGACCCTCGTCTCTGAATCGGTTTCGAGGAAGCGGATCACCGCCGCCGGCGCCGCCAGGTAGAAATCGTTCGCGCTGACGCCGCGCGTCACGGTGTTGGCGTTGAAGGCACGGCCGCTCAGCGACGACTCTCCGGCGGTGGACGTCGACCGGGGATCCGCTTCAGGCGAGAACACCGCGTTGAGCGAGTAGGTCCCGAGATCGATCCCGAACTGCTTCGTGCGCGTGCGGTTCACCTCGAGAATCTGCACGTCGACGATGACCTCGGCGCGGGGCTTGTCGTTGCTGTCGATCATCCGCTCGATGATCGCCATCATCGCCGTGGTTGCCCGGACATTGATCACACTGGCCGTCTTGTTGGCGCTGATGACGGGCGCGAGCTGCTGCCCGCCAACCGGGCGGATCACCTGGTTCAACATCTGCGCGAGTTCGAGCGGGTCGGCGTGCGAGATGTAGAAGTTCTGGACCAGCTGTTCTTCGTACTGCGCGCGCTTCTGCGCGTTGTCCGGGATCACCATGATGGTCCGCGGATCCAGAACCTTGTAGAAGAGCTGATTGGCCGCGACGATCTGATTGAGTGCCTGCTCCAGCGTGACGTCGGTCAATTGGACCGTGTACACACGATCCTGGAACGTACTGTCGTAGGTGATGTTGATGGCCGCTCCCGTGGCGATCGAGGTGAAGATGTCGCGCAGGCTCGCCTGTCTGAAGCTGATCGGCGCCATCACGGTCGTCAGGTTGAAGAGCGGCGGCGGTCCGGACTGACGGGCCTGCTCCCGCATCTGCTGAACCGACGAACGCGAACGGGACGCTTCAATCTGATCCCGAATCGTCCGCTCCAGCTCGCTGACCTTGGACGCAATCTGCCGGTTCGGCGGATCGAACTCGGTCGCACGCCGGTACTCCCGGAGTGCCTCGTCGAGTTGTCCACGCGCCTCCGCAACGCGGGCAGCGTCGAGGTGCACCTGTGAGGCGCTGATCATGGCCCGCTCGAGCGCGATCCGAAACGCCGCGTTGTTGGGCTCCTGCTGCACGGCGCGCCGGTAGTGCTCCACCGCCGAGTCCCAATCGCCTGCACGCGCCGACTCGTCACCGCGACCGGATGCCCGACCGGCGGCGCACCCGGCGACGAGCCCGGCCACGATCACGAGCGCTGCAATTCTGAGATATGCGTGTCTCATTGTCCTGACAGCCGTATCGTCTGCCTTCCTCGTCCATCCAGATAGATGAGGTCCGCAGAATCGTTTCCTACGCGCAGCACGCGATATCGACCTTCGATGATATCGCCCTCTCTGCCATCGAAGACGTTGCCACGTCCATCGCTCAGCACCGCGATCCGCGCCGCACCGCCTCGCGGCTGAAGGTAGCCGATGAAGCGCAGTGGAATCGGCGGGGGTGGTGGCGGCAGCACCGGCCCCTGAGGCTCCGCAGGCACAACCACGACCGGTCGCCGAGACGGCCGACTGGGTGCGCTCTCGACCGCGCGTCGCTCGAAGCGGAACGGATTGCGCTCGGGTCCAAGAAGCGGATCGGGATCGCGTTGGAGTGACTCGAGCTTCAGGTCGAACTCCGAGTCCCCCTGAGCCCCTGGCGCGCCGGCGGGGCCGGAACCCGTACCAGAGCCCCTCGATGTCGCTTCACCGAACGGCCACCTCACGAACACTCCCGCGGCGACGACAGTCAGCAGACCCAGCAGCAGGAGCTGGCGTGTGCGAGTGCTCATCGACGGTCGTTCCTGAAATAGGTTGACAGTTCCAGAGACAGACGCAACGAGTCGTCGCCAGTCGATCCCTCTGCCAACTCGACGTTGTTGATGACCACGAACTCCGGCGCGGTTTCAATCGCGTGAATGAACGTGCGCATGTTGGCGTAGCTTCCGGTCAGCTCCACAGTCGCCTTGAGCTTCGCCAACTCGCTGCCCTGATCTTCGACCGGGACATATTTCCCACTGCGATACATCAACCGCGACTGCCCAGCCAGCCTGGATACCCGGCCGTACGTGAGTCGCCGCGCGCCGGCCAGATCCTGGGCCAGCACGCTCGAATAGAACGTGGCCAGTTCCTTCGATGCCCGGTCCTTGCCAGTCCGGGTTCCGTCCGCCTTGGCGTACTCCGCCTGCGCAGCGGTCTGCGCCTGCTCGGCGGCGACCGTACTCTGCTCGACGTTCGCCACGCTCCGCTCCAATGGACGCACGACCACGCCATAGATCAGCAGGTTCAGCACGAACGCGGCGGTCAGCAGGAACACCGTGCGCCGGTGCTCCTGAACCACTCGGCGCACGAGACGTGTGCCGTGTGCAGTGTCAGTCACCAGCGGCTCCAGTGCGGCGCGCAGCCGGTCCCGGGTTGCCGGCGGGAACGTCGCGTGCCGGCTGTTCGTACACGGCTTCGACGATGGCTTCGATCAAGCCGTCGGCTGTCGCCTGCTCGTCGGTCGCGAGCACGTCGTGGAACGATCCCGTCGTCTCGAGGGCGTCCAGGAACTTCTCCAAATCCTCAGTGCGTCGAGCCTCGACACGAATGCCTACGACAAACCGCGCGTCCCGCCCCAGACGTGGCTGCACGGCGGTAATCCGGACGCTCTCAGGGAGCGTGGCCTCGAACTGCGCCAACAAGTCGCTCCATGAGAACGCGCGCATGTCGATGATCGCGTTGGCCTCTTTCGCCGCAGCCGAAACCACTTCCAGGTCTTTCGTATCAATCTGGTCCCGGATACTCTTCGCCTTGTCTCGGAGACTCTTTGCCTCTCCCTGTGCCTCGACCGCACGGGCACCGAGCGACCGCTGGCTCCTGGCCAGTTGCACCACTCGGACGACGTTGAACAGCGTCATGATGACGACGATCGCGGCGAAGGCGCCGAGCGTCACCTGCACTGCTCGGATGTTGTAGAACGGATGGGTCGAGAGGTTCGTTCGCAGCATCAGACGGCCACCGCCTCGCGGCGCGTACGCAACAGCATGCCGACCAGAGGAGACAGCGTGGCCATCAACTCCGGCGTTGGATGAATCCGATCGGTGAGCGCGGCCCCCTGCGTCGGGTCGATGGGCTCCACGCTGGCTTCCATCCGCTCCTCGAGCGTCCGCCGTGCCAGGTCCACGGCCCCAGGAGTTCGTCCGAGGCCGCCCAGCAGAATGCGGGCGAAGCCGCGGCCGCTCAGCCTGTCCTGGTAGTACATCGCCGTCTGGTGCACGACGTCCTGCAGATCTTCCTCGTCATCCTCCGCACGGTTCCGGAAGAAGATCACGTCTTCCCCACGCAGAATCACGATCGATGTGTATTCCGGGCGCATGTGCACGAGCAGCCAGTCGCCGGTCGCCGCAGGGCCGGAGCTCAGGAACAGGTTCACCACCGCCAGCGTCGACAGGTCGACGAGCCCGGCTTCGATGCCGGCCTCCTCACACACGCTTTCGTACTCGCGAATGGTCTCTCGTCGCGCGGCCACGACGACGAACTCGCTGCCCTCGGGGCCCCGGGAGCCGAGACTCGATGTCAGCGACGCATCCTCGATCGGGAACGGCGTCGACTTCTTGATTTGCCAGCGGATCAACTGATCGAGATCGTCTCGACGGGCCGGGGTCTTGTCGAAGCGCACGAGCGACACCTTGGCCGCGAGATCGGGGATGACGAGCGCCACTCGACGGGGACGCACGCCCACGCTCTCGCAGGCGGCGCGCAAGGCGCGGACCACGGCATCACGGTCGGGGAGATTCGCCGACAGCAGCGAGGGCACCACGGCACCGACGGGGAGCGGTTCAACTGCGTACCCCTGCACGACGGCGTTCTGTCCGCGTCCACCCAGCACGGCAATCGATACTGCCTCGGGGGCAATCTCAATCGCCGCGTCGAGCGGCGGGCTGGCAAGCCATGTGGCAAGGAGGCTCATTCGACGAATGTCACCTTATTGATCTCACGCAGCGTCGTGAGCCCGGTGAAGACCTTCTCGACAGCAGATTCCCTGAGGAACCGCATGCCTTCTTCGTGCGCGGCTTTCTTGATATCCGAGGCGGGGCGCCGTTCAAGGATCATCTCACGGATGCGATCCGACAAGTTCAGCAGTTCGCAGATGGCCGTGCGTCCCTTGAACCCCGTGCCGCCGCACTCGATGCATCCAGCGCCCTCGTAGAACCGCTGCGTCTCAGCCAGAGACGGCTGCAGCCCCGCTTCTTCCAGCATTTTCGGATCGACGCGCGTGAGGCGCTTGCAGTGCGCACAGATGAGCCGGACCAGCCGCTGCGCCATCACACAGTTCAGCGCCGACACGAATTGGTACGGCTCGACACCCATGTTCAGAAAGCGACCCAGCACATCCACGACGTTGTTCGCATGAACCGTCGTGAAGACGAGGTGGCCGGTCAGCGCGGATTGGATGGCAATCTGGGCCGTCTCCGGATCGCGAATCTCGCCCACCATGATCTTGTCGGGGTCGTGGCGAAGGATGGACCGTAGGCCGCGCGCGAACGTCAGGCCCTTCTTCTCGTTGATCGGGATCTGCGTGATTCCCCTGAGCTGATACTCGACCGGATCCTCAATCGTGACGATCTTGTCCTCGACGGACTTGATCTCCGACAGCGCCGCGTAGAGCGTCGTTGTCTTGCCAGATCCGGTCGGTCCGGTGACGAGCACCATCCCGTACGGCTCACGGATGTACTTGCGGAATCGCCGGAGCTCCAGCTCCGGGAATCCCAGGATGTCGAGCTTGAGCTCGGTGAACTGCTCGCTGATCGATTCCTTGTCGAGGATGCGGATGACCGCATCTTCACCGTGCACGCTCGGCATGATCGACACACGGAAGTCGATTGTCTTGCCCGGCATCCTGACCTTGAACCGGCCATCCTGCGGGACGCGCTTCTCGGCGATGTCGAGCTCCGCCATGACCTTGACGCGCGAGATGATCGAGCTGTGAAACTGCTTCCCGATCGGCCGCATGGCCGCCTGCAGCACGCCATCGATCCGGTACTTCACGTGCACCGCATCGTCGCCGGTCTCGATGTGAATGTCGCTGGCGCGCCGCTGGATCGCGGTGTAGATGGTGGAGTCCACGAGCTTGATGATCGGGCTGATATCACTCGTGAGACGTTCGACGGTCAGGTTCTCTTCGCCGGTTTCGTCTTCCTTGAGGACCTGAAGCTCGAACCCCTCGGTGGCTTCCTCGAGGACCCGCTGGGAGCTCTCGCTCTTTTTCAGAATCGATTGGATGGCCGACGGGGCGCCCACCGTCACCTTGATCGGCGTCCGGAGAATCACACCGAGCTCGTCGATCATCGGCAGATCGGTCGGGTCGGACACCACGATGACGAGCGACTTGGCTTCCCGGCGATGCGGCACGAAGCCGTAACGCAACATGAGGTCGGCGGGTATCGATCGGAACAGGTCCTGATCAATCCGGAACTCGTCCATGTCGACGAATTCGAGGCGATACCGCTCGGCCACGGTCCTGGCGCGCGCCACTTCCTCGGAGTGGTCCTCCGGATTCGGCAGCAGATCCGCTGAGGCACTTGCCATCTAGGTCCCCACCACCGACGCCAGCTCGAAGAGCGGCATGTACAACGCGAGCACCACGGCCGCGATGACGATGCCCATGATCACGAGCATGACCGGCTCAATCATCTTGGTGACCCGTTCGACTTCGGTTTCGATCTCCTCGTCATAGAACTCGGCCAGGCTGTTCAGCATTTCCTGGAGCGCGCCGGTGGATTCGCCGACCTCGACCATCTTCACCGCCACGTCCGGGAACACACTGCGCGCCCGCAGGGCGGCCGAAAAGCTCTGGCCTTCCTGGACGCGTCTGCGCACCTCGTCCAGCGCATCGCTCATGTATCGGTTCGAGGTCGATCGAACACCAATCTCGATGGCGTTGACCAGCGGGATGCCACCGCTCAGGAGCGTCGAGAGCATTCGTGCCAACTGCGCTGTGAAGAACTTCCGCGCGGTCTCACCTGCCCAGGGCACCAAGAGGATCCACTTATCCAGAAGGGCACGTTGCGACGGCTGACGGCTCCAGAAGACGGCCGCGATCACCAAACCGACGCTCACCGGCACGATGATCCAGATGTTCCCCACCAGCGCGTTTGAAAAGCCGACGATGACCCTCGTCAGCAGCGGCAACGGCCGGTCGAAGTTGGCGTAGAAGTCCGAAAACTTCGGAATGACCAGCACCACGATGACCCCGACGAGGATGGTCATCATGGCCATGAGGATTGCGGGATAGATCAACGCGGATATGGTCCGTCGACGGGCGGCACCGATCAGCTTCTCGTAGGCGACGTAGCGGCGAATCACCGAGTCGAGGTTGCCGCTCCGCTCCCCTGCCATCAATGACGCCGTATAGACCGCCGGGAACAGATCGCCATGCTCCGCGAAGGCGTCGGACAGCGCGGTGCCGCTCCTGACTTTCTCATGCACGCCATCGAGGACGGTCTTGAACATCGGGTTCGCGACACGCTGGCGCAGGATCTCCAGTGACTGGACGAGTGGCATCCCCGCCTTGAGCAGAGTGGCCAACTCCTGATTGAAGACGAGGAACTCCTGACGGCTGACCCGCCGGCGTGGCGTACTGGCCGACCAGCCGGGCACCCAACTGCGGGGCTGGAGGGAGAGTACAAAGAGGCCTTTCTCCTCCAGATCGCGACGCAACCGGGCCTCACTGTCGGCGATATAAACGCCTTCTACGACCTCACCGGTAGCGGTGCCGAGGCGGCAGCGGAACTCCATTCCCCAGTTTAGACCTCCAGGCCTATTGTTTCGGCTCGACAAACGCGCGGAATACCCGCACGCCCAGTTCTCTGGGATCCAAGCTCTTCAATTGAGGGATGCTTGCGGGCACGAACGTCTTGTCGACGACGACGGCCATATCGACGGTTTCGCCAGTCCCAAATTGCGCCGCGCTCAGCGGAATACGGCGCAATTCACGACGCCCTGGGGGGAGGTCGAACGAATCGACCACGGATGGACCGACCTTGATCTCAACCTTCTGAGGCTCGGCAAAGGCCCTCGCCGGCTGATCGAGCTCAATCATGAACAGCGCATCCTGCTTCGGGTTTCGAAAAGAGAGGATCCCTTGCTTCTTCGACCACTGCCATTCGAGCCCGGCCTCGCCCGCCGCTTCGGCGTCGTGCCAGCCGTCCCTGAACACGATGAACAGGGCATTGGCCTGGAGCTGCATGTTGAACGAGGCCACACGAATCGAGCGGGCTCCCGTGTTCTCGCCGGCCAGAGGGAGCCGCTCCCCGCTCTTGGTCGAGTAGAGACCTACTTCCATCCAGGCCTCGCCGACGTACGGGAACTTCGGCACGAACATCGTGCGCGTGTACTCAATGGTCGATCCCGGCTTCCATTGCGTGGTGGGAGTCGGCGGCTGGTGATCGTCCCCCCACATCTGCTCACGATCCCTGTCGAGCACGTGCACGAACACCGTGTAATCCTCGGCGAATGCCGGCGCATCCGCTGCGACGACGAACCTATACGTCACGTCGATCGGGCTCCCGACGGCGGCATCTTGCCGGCTCAAGGTCACCGAGGGCGTCGCCACTCCTCGAGCGTCGTCAACTGGCTTCGAGCACCCTGCCGCGAGACCTGCAAGCGCGAGTGCGAGGAGGGCGTGTGGAGAATACTTCGGCATCGACGTCGGAATGATACTATCTCCACCGCATGGCATCAGAAGCGCTCGGGATGGTCGAGACTCTCGGTCTCATCGGCTCGGTCGAAGCCGCTGATGCGATGGTCAAAGCCGCCAACGTCGTACTCGTCGGCAAGGAGTACATCGGCGCCGGCTACGTGACGGTGCTCGTTCGCGGCGACGTCGGTGCGGTCAAGGCCGCAACCGACGCCGGCGCGGCCGCAGCTCGACGGGTGGGTGAACTGATATCGGTGCACGTGATTCCGAGGCCGCACGCCGAGGTCGAGCGCATCCTCCCGAAGGTGTAGCGAGTCGGCTGTAAGCGCCGGCGCCGAATATCCGGCGACAGACACATGGCCGCTCAGGACACCACAACTCACACCGACAAGGATCTGGCGTCCATCTCCGAGGCACGGACGCTGGCCCGCGCCGCCCGGCACGCCCAGCCCTTGCTCGCCGAGCTCACCCAGGAACAGATCGACCGCATCGTCACCGCGATGGCCGATGCCGTGACGCCGCACGCCGAGGCACTCGCCCGGCTGGCCGTTGAGGAAACCGGCTACGGCGTCGTCGCCGACAAGGTCCAGAAGAATCTCTTCTCGTCTCGCCGGGTGTACGAGTTCATCGCGCCCATGAAGACCGTCGGCGTGGTCAATCGGATCGCCGATCGAAAGATCGTCGAGATTGCCGAGCCGTTCGGGGTCGTCGCCGCGATTGTGCCCTCGACCAATCCGACATCCACGGCGATCTACAAGGTGTTGATCGCACTGAAAGCACGCTGCCCGATCGTCATCAGTCCTCATCCATCCGCCGCTCGCTGTATCACTCGAAGCGTGGAAATCATGGCAGCCGCGGCTGCACAGGCGGGCGCACCGGCCGGCAGTATCGGCTGGATGACGACCGTCACGCTCGAAGGTACACAGGAACTGATGAAGCATCGCGACGTGGCGGTGATCCTGGCGACTGGCGGCATGGGGCTCGTCCGCGCTGCCTACAGTGCAGGTAAACCGGCCTATGGTGTCGGACCCGGCAATGCGCCCTGCTACATCGAGAGGTCCGCCGACCTGAAAAAGGCCGCCTTCGACATCGTCCTTGGCAAAACGTTCGATAACGGAGTGCTGTGTTCCTCGCCCAACTCCGTCGTGGTCGATGAAGAGGTCGCGGAAGAAGCCAGACGTCAGTTCCAGGCCCAGGGCGCCTACTTCATGAATGAGGGCCAGATCGAGGCCCTGACGAAAGTGTTGGTCAGTCCGCAACGGCTTCCCAACCCGGCCCTCGTCGGTCGATCCGCGGCATTCATCGCGGAAAAGGCGGGGATCACCGTTCCACCTGGAACGCGGGCCCTCGTGGCGCCTCTTGCCGGCGTGGGGCGGGACTATCCCCTTTCCATCGAGAAGCTCTGCCCCGTTCTCTCCTGGTACGCCGTCAGCGACTGGCAACAGGGCTGCGAACGGTGCATCCAGATTCTGCGTTATGGCGGCATGGGACACACCATGTCGATTCACTCACAGAATGAAGAGGTCATCCTCCAGTTCGGCCTGAAGAAGCCCGCATTCCGGATTTGCGTGAACACGCCGACCACGCATGGGTCGATCGGGCTGACAACCGGTCTCGATCCCGCGATGACCTTGGGGTGTGGCGGCCCAGGTGGAAACATCACGTCGGACAACATCTCACCGCGACACCTCCTCAATTTGAAACGACTGGCCTACGAACTTCGGCCGGCAGTGGCATCGTCCGCACAGGTCAGCGCCCAGCCGGTCGCGGCCGAGAGCCGTCCGAGACCGGCCGTTGGCGCCGTTCCACTCCCAAAGGCTCCCGCCCGGCCGATCGCCCAGGGGATCTCGGCCCAAACGCTTGCAACAAGGATTGACACCTTCCTCGCGTCCCGAGGATATCGGCCGCCGGACGGTGCGCCAGTGCCGTCATCCGAGGCTGGCATCGCTGAAGAGCCCGCTCGAGCCGATAAGCCGGCCGAGTTCATTTGTGAGGACGATGTACGAGCGGCACTACGGGCGGGACGCAAGCTCCTGGTGGGCGAGCGGACGATCATTACGCCGGCAGCGCGAGACCTTGGCGACTCACAGAAGGTCTTTCAACAGGCCGGCTGGCCTCACTAACCCAATCTGCATCCAACTGCCCGAGATTGCAGGCCTGTTTTTGACCCCCCGATCAGCTGGATGCTAGAGTAACTTGACCCAATGCCGAGAGCACGTTACGGCCTGACGTGGGGAGCGCTCTGCGCTCTGGGATTGCTGACGGCAGCCTGTGCCGGCCGCGTGCCGCCTGCCACGGTCGACCAGGCGGCGCCAGCGGCCGTCGCGGTGCAGGAAACTCCTGCCCAGGCTTCCCAACCTCAGACCGACCCTGTGACGGATCTGATTGGGGTATCCAACCAGCACTTCGAGAACGGCCGCCGGGAGCTCGACGCAGGTCATCTCGAGGCCGCAAAGACTGCTTTCAATCGGGCCCTCGAAGTTCTTCTCGAGTCACCGGGCGGGACGCGAGCCGACCCACGACTCCGGGAACAGTTCGACCGGACGGTCGGGCGTATCAGCGCCTATGAGCTCACGGCCCTGGCCCAGGGCGATGGCTTCACAGAGAAGACGTCGGAGCCGGCCTCGATCGACGACCTTCTGGGCATCTCCACGTTCGAACCACTCCCAGCGGCCACTCCGGAAACCGCCAACGCCGTTGCGCAGGACCTTCAGGCAGTCATCCACGACATCGACATTCCGTTGAACGCGCGCGTGCTTTCATATGTGCAGCTCTTTACCGGCCGCCTGAAAGGGTATCTGGAAGAGGGGCTGAGCCGCGGCGCCCAATACCTGCCGATGATTCAGGAGGTCTTCCGCGCTGAGGGCCTGCCGCTCGACCTTGCGTATGTGCCCTTGATCGAGAGCGCGTTCAAGCCGAACGCGTTGTCGAGGGCCAAGGCCAAGGGCATCTGGCAATTCATGCGCGGAACGGGGCTCGAGAACGGCCTCAAGCACGACTGGTACATCGACGAACGCTCGGACCCCGAGAAAGCCACGCGAGCCGCGGCAAAATACCTCAAGACTCTGCACGGCATGTTCGACGACTGGCATCTCGCGCTGGCCTCGTACAACGGCGGCCCCGGTCGCGTGCAGCGCGCGATCAAGCGATCCGGCCGCGACGACTTCTGGAAACTGACCGCCAATAAGAAATACCTCCCTCGCGAGACGCGAGATTACGTGCCGTTGATCCTCGCCGCGGTGATCATCGCCCGCAGTCCGGAGCAGTACGGCATGAACATCGAGCCGATCGACAAGCCGGTGTATGAGACCGTCACCCTTCCGAACGCGGTTGACCTGCGCCGTGTCGCCGAATGGGCGGGAACGCCGGTGCAGACTATTCAGGAGCTGAATCCTGAATTGCGTCGCTGGACGACACCGCTCCGGGCCACCGACTACGAACTGAAGGTTCCGGATGGCACGGCGGCACTGGTGAATGCGCGGATGGGCGAGATCGCGCCCGATGAGCTCACACCGCTCAACCACCACATCGTCAGGAAGGGCGAGACGCTGCTGAGCATCGCCAAGAAGTTGAAAGTGAGCCGCGCCGATCTGGCGGAGGCCAACTATCTCTCCAGCAAGGCCAGCCTCAAGACCGGGCAGCAACTCGTCATCCCGCGCGCGCCCACACTGCTGCTTGCGGCTCGAACCGACACTCCCCTGCCGGCCGTCGACCTGCCCGCCGTCGTCGACGCTGTCCCGGCGAGCAACACCATCGCCACGCGCCCGGGGCCGAAGATCGACGCGGTACCGGCAAAGATGGTCCATCGCGTCAAGCGCGGGGAAACGCTGTACTCGATTGCCAAGCGCTATGACACGACCGTGGTGTCGCTGAAGGAATGGAACCGGCTCCGAAGCAACTCCATCCAGGTCGGCCAGCGGTTGACCATCGTCAGAGATCCTGACGACGCCACGAACTAGCTGGCGCCTTCGATTCGGCTTCTGAAGCGGCCGATGAGCGCTGACGGTTCCGGACCGCGGCCGAGTGCACCGGTGTCAGGTTCATGCCCATATTCTCTGTGAAGATTCTTCGATCTTTCGACCCTGAGGGGATCGCGCATTCTCCAACGTTCGCGACGAGGAGCCGCAGAATTCCTCGTCGTTTCGCCTGGTCGGCCGCTGATGCGCTTCTTGCACCGTTAGCGGCATCGTGCTCGCCAGCCTGCGCAGCGCCGCCGTCTTCGGAGTCGATGCCTATCCGGTACACATCGAGGTGGACGTCGCCTTTGGACTGCCCCACTTCACGATGGTCGGACTCCCCGACGCGACGGTCCGTGAAAGCCGGGATCGGGTTCGCTCCGCCATTCGGAATTCGGGTTTCGAATTCCCACACCATCGCATCACCGTCAACCTTGCGCCGGCCGACGTGCGGAAGGCCGGTTCATCATTCGACCTGCCGATCGCACTCGGCCTGCTCGCGGCCTCCGGCCCTCTGACACGACGCGCTGTCGACGACACGGTGATCGTCGGCGAACTGTCGCTCGACGGCGCCATCAACGGCGTTCGTGGCGTGCTGCCGATCGCCGTCGCCGCACGTCGCCTGGGCCTCAAGCGTCTCTTGCTGCCGCCGCAGAACGCCGCGGAAGCCAGCGTCGTCGAAGGGCTCGAGGTCTGCACCGCACGGTCTCTACCCGAAGCCGTTGATGCGTTGAACCGCCCAGATGAGGCGCAACTCACGACGGCACCGCGACGTGGGGAGGCGGAGTCGCCACAGCATCGCGATGGCGATCTGGCCGACGTGCGCGGCCAACAGTTCGCGCGCCGCGCGCTGGAAGTCGCGGCCGCAGGCGGCCACAACCTTCTGCTCACGGGTCCACCGGGCGCCGGCAAGACCATGATGGCGCGCCGGCTGGGCACCATCCTGCCGCCGCTCACCTTCGATGAGGCGCTGGAGTGCACGGCCATTCATTCGGTGGCCGGCACGCTGGCACATGGCGGCGGGCTGCTCACCGCGCGCCCGTTCCGCGCGCCGCATCACACCATCTCCCACGTCGCGCTGGTCGGTGGCGGCGCCATTCCGCGCCCTGGAGAGATCTCGCTCGCGCACAACGGCGTGCTGTTTCTCGACGAAATGCCGGAGTTCGACCGCCGCGTGCTGGAAGTTCTGCGACAGCCTCTTGAAGAAGGGCGCGTCACGATCGCCCGCGCCGCGCGGACTGCGGTGTTCCCCGCCCGATTCGTGCTCGTTGCCGCGATGAACCCCTGCCCCTGCGGATTCCTCGGCGATGAGCGACGTCCGTGCCGCTGCACACCGACGCAGATTGCGAAGTATCGCGGCCGGCTCTCCGGGCCCCTTCGCGATCGCATCGATCTCATCGTCGAGGTGCCTGCCGTGCCGGTGGACGCGATCGCCGACGGTGCTCCGGGCGAGGCGTCGGTGCTGGTGCGGCAGCGCGTGCTGATCGCACGGACCGTGCAGCACGACCGGTACGGGCCAGGCGGCGCGCGGACCAACGCCGATCTGCGCGGAGCAGCGGGGGCGACAGTCTGCCGGCCTGACGCCGACGGCCGTGCGCTCCTGCGCCGCGCCGTCGCGCGAATGGGGTTGAGCGCACGAGGGTACGACCGCGTGCTGAAGGTGGCACGCACGATAGCGGATCTCGCCGGCGTCCGCGACGTGGCATCAGACCACGTCGCCGAGGCGCTGCAATACAGATTGGTGGAATGACGGGCTGGGTGCGGAAACAACAAGGTGTCGTATGAACGCAGAAGTCAGTCGTCGGATCTTCGTGGGCTCGGTCGCTGCCGGCTTGCCGCTGCTGGCCGGAGCGGGAGCTCAATCATTTGCTCAGTCGGCCAAAGGCGCAGCGCACGTGCATCCAGCGGACAGTGGAGCACCCGATGCGGTGCTGGAACACATTACCCGCCAGCTCGCTGGCATCCACAATCGTGCGAAGGACCGTGGGGTCACCGGCGAGGATGCCAGGGCCATCGCCGCCCACTTCCGCACCATGACCGTGTATGCCGCTCAGATCGGCCTCGACGATCGAACGAAGAAGGCGTTCGGTGCGCTTCTGAAGGCACGGGGCAAAGAAGCCGCACTCTATGTTGGCGTCGACAAGGCGGCAATGCGAAAAGAGCTCAAACGCTACGGGATCGACGCCGACGAGCGCACGCTGGACCCGCAGGCCGTCGATCACGTCACGCGCGTGCGATCTCGCGACGACTTGTTGAAGTCCGGACTCACCGGCGTGCTCACACGCGCGGCGGTGACGTTCGACACGATCGCCACGGAGCTCGATCGCCGAGGCGGCCAGACGGCGAGGGTCGTGCGAGTGCAGACGTGGGAGACCGGCTTTTGTCAGCAGATGAATCGAGAGATGATACGGCTCCAGATGGATGCCGCGTTCGTCTGCGCCGCCTCGTTCTACTACTTCGCACTGACCGGAGCCTGCGCCATGATCACGGCGGCGATCGGCGTGCAGAGCGGGGTCTACCTCTACTACTGTTAGTCAGTTCGCTCCATACGCAGAGGTGACACGATGTTCCGCAGCATCTGGATTCTGGCGGTGGCGATGTGCTTTGCGACGACCATGGCGTCGGCGGTCGCGTTTCGGCACGCAGCTGACCGCTCCATCACAGCGCTGATCCTGTGGGGCGTCATCGCCGTGTCACTCGCGGCTCCCCTGTTCTTACTGAGGGGAATGATGATCACGACCCTCCAGGATGAACGCACGGTATATGTCAGGGCCTTGCGGTTCATCATCCTCGTGTATCTGCCGCTGCAGAGTGCGCTGATGCTGCTAGCGTTCAACAGCCGGTAGTCGGATGCCAGGGTTCAGGGGCAGCGCGGCGGTCGATCGGGACCGCCGCGCCGTTCGCTAGCCCGTTTCGCAGCGTTCATTTCATATGTCGCCAAGGACGTGCCCATGCTTCGAAGGCCAACGCTCATCGCACTGTTCGCCACCATGGTGGCCGCTCCACTCCAGGCAGAGCTCCGCATCGAGACGCGTCACGAGACGCGCCGGATTGACGCGGCCACTCCCCAGGATCCGGTGTTGACCATGATCGGCAATCTGGCGATCGGCCAGCTGCCCACCGGCACCATTCTGACCATCGTTGGAGAACGCGGTCTCCGGGTCGAGTTCGGCTCTGCGTCGTCCGCCGGAATCCCGGCCGGCAGCGTCATGCTGCAGCGGGGCGACTCGTTCGTGATACTGAACCCGAACGACCAGACCTACTGGACCCTGCCGTCAATGGCGAGCGCCTCCGCCATCCTCAGCGGGGCCGTCCGCGCGCAGTCGTCTCAACCGACCGGGGAATTCGCAACGGTGGCCGGCGTGCGCGCCGAGCGGCGCACGTTCTTGCTGACGATGAACATCCCGCTGCCGAAGGGAGTCACCCTGCCGCCAGGGTTTCCGACGACCCTGATGTTTGAAGGCGAGAGCTGGGTGACAGATCGCTTCGCCTCATATGCGTCCGCCCTGACCGCCCCCTTGCAAGCGATCTTGCCGGGCCCGTTAGCCACTCTCGCCGCCCAGGACGGCCTGGCGGTTCGGACGATCACGCGCAGCGCCCAGTTCGGCTACGAGATCGAATCCATCGTCACGAAGCTCGAGGAGATGACAGTCGCGCCGGAGCTCTTCGAGATCCCGACTGGATACAAAGAGGTGCCCCGTCCGTCGCCGCGGCTTCCGTAGGCCACGACTTTGTGATCTTTGTGTTCTTTGTGGCTACTTCGTCTTCGTGCCCTTCGTGGCGCGCGAGTCGTACACGCTCTTGACCGCCGTCGCCACGATGATCACCGCACCTCCCGCGATCGTCCACCTGCCGGGATGCTCTCCTCGAATCAACCACGTCCACGCCGGGTTCAGGACCGGCTCGATGAGCAGCAGGAGTGACACCTCGAGGGCCGGCAGCACGCGCATCGCCGTGGTCAGAAAGACGTACGCCAAGCCAATCTGGCAGACGCCGAGATAGACGATGGTGGCCCACTCGCTCGGCGCGGCGGCGGGGAACGGCCACGCAAAAGGCATGGCAACCAGGCTCGCGAACAAATTGCCCAGCGCGACCGCCGTCATGCCCACGCCGGACGGGCCGTCGCCGCGCTGAAGGTAGCGGAGCCCCAGCAGCGTAAAGGCCCACGTGAGGCTGCAGATCACCGCCAGCAGGTTGCCCGTGGCCGGATCCGGGGCGGTGGTCGTTGCGGGCGGCCGTCCGAGGACGCAGAGCGCCATGCCGGCTGCGACTCCGCCAAGGAACACGAAGTCGCGGCTCCGGAATCGCTCGCCGAGCACGAGCGGCCCAAGCACCAGCAAGTAGAGTGGCGCCGTCGCCTGGAGAAAGATGGCGTTGGCAGCGGTCGTGAGCTTCGTGGACAGCACGAACAGCGTGAGGGTCGCCGCGTAAACCAGCCCGGTCGCCAGCATCGGCAGGGAGACAACCAGCCGGCCCCGCACCAGCAGAATCAGCACGATCGCCGCGATCCCCGACCGCAGTGCCGATACCTGCAGTCCTGAGAAGGCCGCGGCCTTGATGCCCGCACCACCGGTTGAAAACAGCACTGCGGCGGCAAGAACCTGCAGCCGCGCCAAACCGATGTTCACACGTTTGCCATATCGGTTATTCGCCCGATGATCGATCCCCGGAGACTAGCCCTTGGGATCGGTTTTGTTCCTGTGATAGGCTGATTCCTCGCGGCCTCTCCCCCCAGGCCCGAGAACCCGATAATAGTGGTGAACGAACCCGGTCCCAGCCGGGGTCGTTTGTACGGACCTTACTGACCAACCGAATGGCTTCAAGGCGCTACACCATTCTCATCGCGGACCGGACGTCGGGAGTAGTCCGTCGCGTGACCCTTTCGGCGCGGCCCGCCGTGGCGGTCGCGTGCGCACTGGTGACGCTCCCGGTACTGATTGGCGTTGGAGCGGCGTGGAAGGCCAGGAGCGACGTCTCAGGCCTGTATTCGAATCAGCTGGCCCTCGAGGTCGAAAACTCCAGCTATCGGACGGCCACCGAGTCATTGTCCGGTCAAATCGAGTCGCTGCAGTCGGCGATTTCGGACTTGGGCGCTCGCGCGGCACTCGACCCGAGCCTGGCTCGGACGATGGACAAGTTGCCCGCGCTCGTGAAAGCCCGCGCCATGGGCGGCTCCGTCTCGGCCAGTCCAGCCTCCGCCAAGCAGGAATCGTCCTACGCGCGCACGCTCTCGGCGCTGTCAAATCCCGACGACACATTCGGCCTGTTGCGCACCCTGCTCGAAGGACTCGAGTCCCGGTTGCAGTCGGTTCGCAGCAACGTGGAAAAGCGCAACGCGCTGGCGGCTGCCACGCCGTCGATCTGGCCGGCCCGCGGATGGCTGACCTCCACCATGGGACCGCGGACCGATCCGGTGACTGGTGGCGCCGACTATCACAACGGCCTCGACATCGCCGGCGACAAGGGTCAGCCGGTCTACTCGACGGCCGCTGGCATCGTGACCCAGGCCGGCTACCAGGGCGCCTACGGAAACCTCATCGTCGTCGACCACGGATTCGGGCTCGAAACACGCTACGGTCACCTCTCCGGCTTTGCCGTCCAGACGGGCGCGCATGTGAAGCGCGGCGAGATGATCGGCCGCCTCGGCGCCACCGGCCGCACCACCGGCGCTCACCTCCATTACGAGGTGATGGCCAACGGCCGCCTCCTCAATCCGCTCCAGTTGCTCACGCAGCAGAAGCCGCGCGACCGCTAAGTCCCTCACAATCCGTGGTTTCCTTGCCGATCTTGTAGCCCCCCGGCTACAATCGGTAGATATTCCTTCGTAGTCAGCTCTCTCCATACGCATGATCGGCCAACTGCTCGCGAAGGTCATCGGTACCCAGAACGAACGAGAGATCAAGCGGCTCCGGCCGCGGGTCGCAGAGATAACCGCGCTCGAACCGGGCACTCAGAAGCTCACCGACGAGCAGCTCCGCGACAAGACCACAGAATTCCGCAAGCGGGTCGCCGACGGCGAGTCGCTCGACGATCTGCTTCCCGAGGCCTTTGCGGTCGTCCGGGAAGCGGGCCGCCGTGTGCTCAACATGCGGCACTTCGACGTGCAGCTGATCGGCGGGATAGTGCTCCACAAGGGCACGATCGCCGAGATGAAGACGGGCGAAGGCAAGACGCTCGTCGCCACGCTGCCGGCGTACCTCAACGCGCTCGAAGGCAAGGGCGTGCACGTCGTCACAGTCAACGACTATCTCGCCCGCCGCGACTCCGAGTGGATGGGCCGCCTCTATCGCTTCCTCGGCATGAGCGTGGGCGTCATTCAGCACGACCTTCGAGACGAGCAGCGACAGGTCGCCTACGCCGCCGACATCACCTACGGGACCAATAACGAGTTCGGCTTCGACTACCTGCGCGACAACATGAAGTTCGAGCTGGGCCACATGGTGCAGCGCGCGCACCAGTACGCGATCGTTGACGAGGTCGACAGCATCCTCATCGACGAGGCGCGAACGCCGCTCATCATCTCCGGCCCCGCCGAAGAGTCCACCGACCTCTATTACGAAGTCGATCGGATCATCCCGAAACTGAAGAAGGGTGCGGTCACGCAAGGGAACGTCAAGGCCGAGGATCGCGAGGCGCTCGAAACCACCGGCGACTACCTCGTTGACGAGAAGCACAAGACGGTCACGCTCACCGAGACCGGCATGGCCATGGCGGAGCAGATGCTCGCCCACCGCCTGGTTGCCGGGTCGAATGGACTCTACGACCCGGCGAACATGCCGCTGCTCCACCACGTGAACCAGGCCCTGCGCGCCCACTCGCTGTTCCACCTCGACGTCGAGTACATGATCAAGGACGGCGGCGTGGTCATCGTCGACGAATTCACCGGCCGCCTGATGCCCGGCCGCCGCTGGAGCGATGGCCTGCACCAGGCGGTCGAGGCCAAGGAGAAGGTGAAGATCGAGCGCGAGAATCAGACGCTCGCGACGATCACCTTCCAGAACTACTTCCGCAAATACAAGAAGCTCTCAGGCATGACCGGCACGGCCGAGACCGAGGCGCCTGAGTTCAACAAGATCTACAACCTGGACGTCATCGTTATTCCGACCAACCGGGTGCTCGAGCGCGTCGAAGAGCCGGACCTCATTTATCGGACCGAAAAAGAGAAGTACGAGGCGATCGTCAACGACATCATCGAGAAGCAGTCGTCGGGCCGCCCCACGCTCGTCGGCACCGTCTCGATCGAAAAGTCGGAGCGCCTCTCGACGCTGCTCAAGAGACGCGGCATCAAGCACGTGGTGCTCAACGCCAAATACCACGCGCAGGAAGCCGAGATCGTCGCCCAGGCCGGCCACAAGTCGAACGTCGTGATCGCCACCAACATGGCCGGCCGCGGCACCGACATCCTGCTTGGCGGCAACGCCGAGTACGCGGCCCGGCAGCAGTGCCTTGGCGAGCAGCTGGCCGAGCGGCTCCCGAAGGGTGAAGAGAAGTTCATCGACGACGAGCAGTTCGTCTATTACTTCCACGTTGACGGCTTCTATCGCGTGCCCCGGCAGGAGTGGGAGCGGATCTTCACGCACTTCACGAAGCAGATGGAGGCCGAGCACAACGAAGTCGTGAATCTCGGCGGCCTCCATATTCTCGGCACCGAGCGCCACGAGGCGCGGCGCATCGACAACCAGCTTCGCGGCCGCGCCGGCCGGCAGGGCGACCCCGGCTCCTCACGGTTCTACCTCTCCCTTGAAGATGACCTGATGCGCATCTTCGGGTCCGACCGCATCTCAGGCCTGATGCAGCGGCTCGGCATGGAGGAAGGCGTCCCGATCGAGCACGGGATGGTCACCCGCGCCATCGAACGCGCGCAAAAACAGGTCGAGGCGCAGAACTTCTCCGTCCGCAAGCACCTCCTCGAATACGACGACGTCATGAACAAGCAGCGTGAGAGTGTCTACACGCTGCGGCGCGAGATCCTCGACGGCCATGTCCACCTCACGGAAGAGGATGTCGTCGACACGCGCGAGTACGCGATGGCGCTGGCCGAGGAGATCATCGAGGAGCTCACCGATCGTTTCGCGGGCAAGGAGCTCGACCTCGAAGAGTGGGACGTCCCGGCGTTGATTCGCGAAGTGTCCCGGGTGTTCGGACTCGAGACGGAGACGCTCGAAGCCCTCGACCTGGACTCGAAGAACAGCGAAGAGGTCACCGAGGCCATCTGGGCGCTGGCCAAGGAGAACTATGCCGCGAAGGAGAACATCGTCGGCGCCGAGCTGCTCCGGCGGATCGAGCGCGACATCATGCTCCAGATCGTCGATTCGCAGTGGAAGGACCACCTCTACTCGCTCGATCACCTGAAGGAAGGCATTGGACTTCGCGGATACGGCCAGCGCGATCCGCTCGTCGAGTACAAGAAAGAAAGCTACGGGCTCTTCCAGGATATGAAGGCGCGTATCGAAGAGGAGATCGTCCGCTACCTCTTCTGGCTGCGTCCGGTTCTGAACGAGGACGCGCCGGTCATTGCCCGGCCGGCTCCGCGCCGCTCCACGCCGCTGACGATGAGCAAGCCGGAGGTTGAACCGATTCCCGCCTTCGCTGGCGCGGCGCGCGCCTCATCGGCCGATCAGCGGGCCCCGGTGCCCGCGCGCACGGGCGGCGACGATGTGATCAAGACCGTGCGGAGAGACGAACCCAAGGTCGGTCGGAACGACCCGTGCCCTTGCGGCAGCGGCAAGAAATACAAGAAGTGCCACGGAGCTGGAGCGTGAGATGGAACTGAAATCCGCGACCCTGTCGCTCACCGGGAATGAGATCGGTATCGCGACGGCCTTGACCTTCGACGACGTCCTGCTGGTGCCGCAGCATTCGACCGTGCTGCCGTCACAGGTGGACGTCTCTACGCGGCTGACCCGGAACATCCGGCTGAACGTGCCGGTCGTCAGCGCGGCGATGGATACCGTGACTGAATCGGAGCTGGCCATTGCGATGGCGCAACTGGGCGGCCTTGGCATCATCCATAAGAACCTGCAGATTCCCGAACAGGCCGCTGAAGTCGACCGCGTCAAGCGATCGGAGAGCGGGATGATCGTCAACCCGATCACGCTCTCACCGTCGAATCGGATCTTCGAGGCGCTCGACCTGATGAAGAACTACCGGATTTCCGGGGTGCCGATCACCGAGGACGGGAGCAAGGAAGGACGGCTCGTCGGGATTCTGACCAATCGCGACCTGCGCTTCGAGACCAACGTGAACCGCCAGATCGCCGAGGTGATGACGAAGGACCAGCTCTTCACCGTCCCCGTCGGCACCACGCTCGATGAGGCGCGCGCCATCCTGCACAAGCACAAGGTCGAGAAGCTGCTCGTCGTGGACAAGGACTTCCGCCTGAAGGGCCTGATTACCGTCAAGGACATCCAGAAGGGCATCAAGTATCCGAACGCGTGCAAGGACGCGCTGGGCCGCTTGCGGTGCGGCGCGGCGATCGGGGTCTCGAAGGATTCCCTGGAGCGCGCCGCCGCGCTGGTGTCAGCCGGCGTCGATGTGCTCATCGTGGACACGGCCCACGGTCACAACCAGGACGTCATCGACATGGTGGCGCGCATCAGGCGCGAGTTCCCCAACACCGATCTCGTCGCGGGTAACGTGGCCACGGGTGAAGCCACCGAAGCGCTCATCGGTTCTGGCGTGGATGCGGTGAAAGTGGGAATCGGCGCCGGGTCGATCTGCACCACACGCATGGTGGCTGGGATCGGTGTGCCGATGATTACGTCGATCCTCGAGTGCTCGACGGTGGCGGCGGCTCGCAATGTGCCAGTGATCGCCGACGGCGGCATCCGCTACTCCGGCGACATCGTCAAGGCGCTGGCCTGCGGTGCCAGCTCCATCGTGAGCGGGAACCTGTTTGCCGGCACGGACGAGAGTCCGGGCGAGCTGATCCTCTTCCAGGGCCGCACCTACAAGGAGTATCGCGGGATGGGCTCCATCGGGGCGATGCGCCGTGGCAGCCGGGACCGGTACTTCCAGGACGAGTTCGACCTCGAGGGCGGCAGCACCGCGGGCAAGCTGGTGCCCGAAGGCATCGAGGGACGCGTCGCGCACAAGGGGAGCGCCCAGGCGGTCATCCATCAGCTCATGGGCGGCCTGCGGGCGGGCATGGGCTACTGCGGCAGCGCGAACATTCAGGAGCTGCAGCGCAAGGCCAAGCTGATTCGGATCACGCCGGCCGGCATACGAGAGAGCCATGTGCACGACGTGACGATCACGAAGGAAGCGCCCAACTATCGGATGGAGTAGCTTCTCTAGCTGGTAGCTACCAGCTGATTCGGCGCGTATGCTCATCCACGATGTCTATCGTCACGTTGCGCGCGCCGGGAAGCGCGTGCGTGAGGCGATCCGGCCACTCAATGGCCAGCACACTGTCGGCCACGCTCATCTCCTCGAGACCGAGCTCCTCGGTCGCCGCCTTCTCCAGACGATACAGATCGGCGTGATACAGCGTGAGGCGCCCTCCTCTGTACTCGTGTACCAGCGTAAACGTGGGGCTGCTGACCTCTTCCGGATCGATACCGAGGCCGGCGGCCAGGCCACGCACGAACGCGGTCTTCCCCGCTCCGAGCGTACCGGAGAGCAGGATCACGTCGCCGGCCTTCAGCTCGGTGGCCAGCTCGCGGGCGAGCGTGGCAGTCTCTTCCTCGGAATGGGTGACCCGCGTCTGACCGGCGGTCACGACTCTTCGGCTTCGCCGCGGAGCAGGGACGCCAGTGCCTCGCCCAGATGCTCGAGGAGATCGGTGGCCATCATCGCCGCCTGCCCTTCTCGCGCCTCGGCCAGATCGCCGGCCGCGCCGTGGAGGAAGACCGCGAGCCGGCACGCCGCTTCGGCGTCGAGCAACTGTGCGAGCCAGGCGGCAATCATCCCGGTCAGCACGTCGCCGGTACCCCCGGTGGCCATGCCCGGATTGCCGGTCGGATTGATGAAGATGTGGCCGTCCGGCGTGGCGATCACGGTACGGTGTCCCTTCAACACGACGTAGACCCGATGCGTGGTGGCGAAGTTGCCAGCCACCTCGATACGGTTCGCCTGCACATCGGCGATCGACGCGCCAATCAGTCTCGCCATCTCTCCCGGGTGCGGCGTGATGATCACGTCGCGCTCTTCGCTGCCGGTGAGCCGGCCCGGATCATCGGCCAGCACGGTGATCGCATCGGCGTCGAGCACCAGCGGACAGGTCGCGCGATCGATGAGTGCCCGCACGAATTCGGCCACACCTCGCGAGCGCCCAAGGCCGGGGCCACAGGCCACGACGTCGTGGGTCAGCTCGAGGACACGGTCCACTCCGTCCGCGATGACCAGGCCCGCGTCATCCTCGGGCAGGTCCGCGGTCATATAGGCGGGGCCCATCGACGCGATCGTGTGCAGACACGACTTCGGCGTCGCCACCGTCACCAGGCCCGCTCCCGATCGCAGCGCGCCGACGGCCGCGAGATACGCGGCGCCCGTCTTCCCCGTCGATCCGGCTACAAGGGTCAGGCGGCCGAAATCGCCCTTGTGGGAATCCGCCGCGCGGGGAGCCACCAGGCCGCGAAGCTGCTCGGGGGTGAGCAGCTCGACGTGCGGGCCCTCGAGACCCTCGATCACGTCGTGCGGGATACCGATGTCCGCGATGACCACATCGCCGGCATAGGCTTCGCCGGGCGGCAGGACCAGGGGCAGCTTCGGCGCCGCCAGCGTCACCGTCAACGACGCGTCGATGCAATCGCCAACCAGATGGGGCGTGTCCGCCGACATCCCGCTTGGCAGGTCGACGGACACCACCGGGATCTCGGAGGCGTTCACGTCGGCAATGACCGTCTCCATCATCCCGGCCACCGGCGACCGCAGGCCGGTGCCGAAGATCGCGTCGACGATCAGCGAGCATCGCGCGATCTCGGAAAAGTGCAGCTCCCACGCCTGCTCGTCGTTGACTTCGACGACCGTGACCCCGAGCCGGCCGAGAATGTCCAGGTTGGTGCGCGCATCGCCGCGCACGTCGATGAGCGATCCGATGACGAAGACCGACGTATCGATCCCGCGCTGCAGCAGCGTGCGCGCCACCACAAAGCCATCGCCGCCGTTGTTCCCGCGCCCGCACAGCACCGCCACGCGGCCGTCGAGGCGCGATTCGTACGCCGCTTCGATCGCCGCCACGACCTGACGGCCGGCGTTCTCCATCAGGACGAGCGAAGGAATGCCAATCTCTTCGATGGTGTGACGATCGGCGTCGCGCATTTGCGCGGCATTCAGTATTCGCATGAAGACGCGCACGCCAAAGCGTCCGCTCGACGAGGGCCGGTTTGCGCGGAGTGTACCACACGCGATATGGTGCCAATGACATGGCTGCCGTCGTCAACGTGAACGGCCGCATCAGCGGCGAGGGCGAAGCCGTGGTCTCGGTCTTCGACCACGGATTCCTCTACGGCGAAGGCGTGTACGAGACGCTGCGCACCTACAACCAGCGGCCGTTCCTCTTCGACCGCCACACGCGGCGGCTGCGGCGCTCGTCGCAGATGATCGCCCTCCATGTACCGCGCACGGACGAGCAACTCGCGTCGCGCGTGCGCGAGACGATGGACGCGGCGCAGCTCGCAGGACACGAAGCCTACGTCCGCGTGATGCTCACGCGCGGCATCGGCGCGCTGACCTATGACCTCAGCGCGACTCCCACGCCATCTCTCATTGTCATCGTGAAGGCGCACGTGCCTCCGCCGGCCGAGGCCTACGCGAAGGGCGTACGCGTGGCGATGGTGTCGGTCGTCCGCAACCACCCGAACGCGCTCAACCCCTTGATCAAGAGCAACAACCTGATGAACAGTGCGCTGGCGATGCAGGAGGCACTGCGCCGCGGAGGGTACGAGGGCGTGATGCGCAACCATCGCGGCGAGATCGCCGAGTGCACGATGTCGAACCTCTTCGTCGTCAGCAAAGGCGTCGCGCTGACTCGGGAGCGGGCAGCCTGGGCCCGTGACCGCACAACTGCTCACCAGCTTCCGCCGCGTCGCCAGTCGATCCTGACGGGCTGAGACGGTCCGGCTAGCAGGCCATCTCCAACTCCCAACTCCCAACTCCGAACCCGAGCCAACTCCCAACCAAGAACCAAGAACCACCTACCGGCTCCCAGCTACCGCCTACCCGGCCGTGTCCATCGGGGGACATGAGCAGAACAGATTCCTGTCTCCGTACGGGTTGTCGATCCGGCCGACGACGGGCCAGAACTTCCGCTCCCTGACAAACGGCAAGGGAAACACCGCCTCCTCGCGTGAGTAGGCGTGCGTCCACTCCTTCACCGTCACGGCCGCGGCCGTGTGGGGCGCATTCTTGAGCACGTTGTCCGTCACGTCCGCCTGTCCGGTGGCCACCGCCTCGATCTCCGCACGGATCTGAATCATGGCGTCGCAGAAGCGATCGATCTCCGCCTTGTCCTCACTCTCCGTGGGCTCCACCATCAGCGTGCCGGCCACGGGGAATGACACCGTGGGCGCATGGAAGCCGAAGTCGATCAGGCGCTTGGCCACGTCCATCTCCTCGATACCAGCGGACTGGAAGCCGCGCAGATCGAAGATCAGCTCGTGGGCCACACGTCCGTTCGGCCGGGTATAGAGCACCGGATAGTGCCGTTCGAGCCGGGCCTTGATGTAGTTCGCGTTGAGGATCGCGTATCGCGTGGCGTCGGTCAGCCCCTCTGCGCCGAGCATTCTGATGTACGCGTACGAGATCAGCAGGATGCTCGCACTGCCCCACGGCGCCGCGGACACCGCATGGATCCCCCGCTCCCCACCGACAGAAGCAAGCGCGTGACGCGGCAGATACGGTGCCAGATGACGCGTCACGCCAATCGGACCCATGCCGGGTCCCCCGCCGCCGTGCGGAATCGCGAACGTCTTGTGCAGGTTGAGGTGACAGACGTCCGCGCCGATCGATGCCGGACTGGTCAGGCCGACCTGTGCGTTCATGTTGGCGCCGTCCATGTACACCTGACCGCCATGTTCGTGGACGATGTCGCAGATCTCGCGGATGTCGTCCTCGAAGACGCCGTGCGTCGAGGGGTAGGTAATCATCAGACACGCCAGCCGGTCGCGATGCTCGGCCGCCTTCCTGCGAAGATCGGCGAGATCGACGTTGCCGTTGGGCGCGCTCGCCACCACGACGACGCGCAGGCCCGCCATGGCCGCACTCGCCGGGTTCGTGCCATGCGCCGAGGCGGGAATGAGGACGACATCGCGATCGGCGTCGCCGCGGTCGCGGTGGTACGCGCGAATCACCATCAGACCGGTGAACTCTCCCTGCGCCCCGGAGTTCGGCTGGAGGGATACCTCGGTAAAGCCGGTGATCTCGCAGAGCGCGGCCTCGAGCTCGCGGAACATCTGGAGGTAGCCGTCGACCTGCTCTTCCGGCGCGAACGGATGGATCCGGCTGAATCGTTCCCACGTCACCGGCAACATCTCGGTGGCCGCGTTGAGCTTCATCGTGCACGACCCGAGCGGGATCATCGACGTGTCGAGCCCGAGGTCCTTCCGCTCGAGCGTGCGGATGTAGCGCATCATCTCCGTTTCGGAACGATGGGTGTTGAACACTGGGTGCGTCAGGAAGCGGCTCGTGCGGCGGAGGGGCGGGGGCAGCCACTCGGCCACACCTGCGACGAGGGCCTCGATCGATCGGTCACCCGGGAACGTGTCGTCGAGGAACTGGGTGTGCGGCTTCTGCCGTCCGAGCGCGGCCGCGAACACGTCGAGGATGTCGCTCACGTCCGACGTCGTGACCGTCTCGTTGAGCGCAATGTCGATCGTCCGGTCGTCCGGATACCGGAAGTTCATCGCCGAGACAAGGGCCTTTCGCTGCACGGCCTCCACACCAGACGGCACCTCGATGCGGAGCGTGTCGAAGAAGTGCGCGTTGCGCTGCTCCAACCCCATCAGCTTGAGCGAGCCTTCGAGGATGTGCGCCATCACGTGTACGCGTGAGGCGATCGCCTTGAGACCCTCTGATCCGTGGTACACCGCGTACATTGCCGCCATGTTGGCGAGCAGCGCCTGTGCCGTGCAGATGTTCGACGTCGCCTTCTCTCGTCGGATGTGCTGTTCGCGCGTGGCCAGGGCCATCCGATAGGCCTTTCGGCCGTCAACATCGACCGACACGCCGATGATCCGGCCGGGCATCTGTCGCACGAAGGCGTTCCGCGTCGCAAAGAACGCGGCGTGCGGCCCGCCGAAGCCCAGTGGCACGCCGAAGCGCTGCGAGGTACCGAACACGACGTCGGCACCCATCTCACCAGGCGGCGTGGCAATGGCCAGGGCGAGAAGATCGCTGCCGACGGCGACGAGGACGCCGGCCTCGTGAGCTCGCGTGATGAATGGCTTCAGATCCTGCAGGAGCCCCGCTTCGTCCGGATACTGCAGCAGCGCGCCGTAGACACCCGGCTCGAACGACATGCGATCGATGGGACCGACCTGCAGATCGATGTCGAGCGGCTCGGCGCGCGAGCGGAGCACGTCAATCGTTTGCGGGAAGCAGCGGTCGCTGACCAGGAAGACGCTTCGCGCCCCCGCCGCCGGCTTCCGCATCGCCACGCGGTGAAGCAGCGTCATCGCCTCGGCCGCCGCCGTGGCCTCGTCCAGCAGCGACGCGTTGGCCACGTCCATCCCCGTCAGCTCCGCCACCATCGTCTGGAAGTTGATCAGCGACTCGAGGCGGCCCTGCGCGATCTCCGCCTGATAAGGGGTGTAGGGCGTGTACCAGCCCGGGTTCTCCATCACCATGCGGAGGACGACGCTGGGCGTGATCGTGTCGTGATAGCCGAGGCCGATGTACGAGCGAAACGGAGTGTTCCGGTGCGCCAGGTGCGTGAGCCGGCGCAGATACTGGTGCTCGCTCTCGGGCGGGGGCAGATTCAGCGGCGCCGAGAGACGAATGGATGAGGGAATTGCCTCGTCCATGAGGGCGTCGAGTGACGAGGCGCCAATCGCCTCGAGCATCTTGTCCCGTTCATCCGGCGAGGGTCCGAGGTGACGAGGGAGAAACCAGTCGGT
The DNA here is from genome assembly GCA_035293405.1 of Vicinamibacterales bacterium. Taxonomy (GTDB): domain Bacteria; phylum Acidobacteriota; class Vicinamibacteria; order Vicinamibacterales; family UBA2999; genus Gp6-AA40. The sequence continues at coordinate 146,581 of DATDOE010000122.1, forward strand.
GGCGTCGAGCGTGTGCATTCCGAAAGTTCAGAGCCTCAGGCCTTGACGAGTTGCTCGTACTGAGCGCTGTCGAGCAGGGACCCTGCGGCGGCTGGATCGGAGAGGCGGATCTTTACCATCCACGTCTCGTGCGGCCGGCTGTTCACGAGCTCGGGGTGGTCCTTGAGCGCCGGATTGACGTCCGCGATCTCGCCGCTCGCCGGCGCGAAGAGCTCCGACACGGCCTTGACCGATTCGATCGAGCCAAAGGACTCGCCCGCCGTCACCTTCCGTCCTACGTCAGGGAGCTCAACGAACACCACGTCGCCGAGCTGTTGCTGGGCGTAGTCCGTGATGCCCACCTCGGCCTCGTTACCCGAGACGCGGATCCACTCGTGGTCCTTGGTGTATTTCAGGTCAGTCGGATACGCCATGCTGTCTCGACCCCTTTACACTTTGCGCTTATAGAACGGCAATGCCACGACACGCGCCTTTGAGGTGCGGCCGCGGATGTCGATGTCGATCTCGGTTGCCGGTGCGGTGAGCGCGGTGGGCACGTACGCCATGCCAATCGCCTTCTTGAGAAACGGTGTCTGCGTACCGCTGGTCACCACGCCCACCTGGTGCCCGCGTCCCAGCACGGCATAGCCATGACGCGCGATGCCGCGGTCTACCATCTCGAACCCCACCAGCTTGCGCGCGACGCCTTTCTCCTTCTGTTCCATCAGCCGGTCGCGTCCGATGAAGTCGCCCTTCTTCCAGCCGATCGTCCACCCGAGACCAGCCTCGAGGACGCTCGTCGTCTCATCGATGTCGTTCCCGTAGAGGCGCATCGCTGCTTCCAGGCGCAGCGTGTCGCGCGCGCCGAGGCCGCAGGGGACGACGTCCGCCTGGCGCCCCGACTCGAGGAGGGCCTGCCAGACGCGATCAGCCATGTTCGGCGGCACGAAGATCTCGTAGCCGTCCTCGCCGGTGTAACCGGTACGCGAAATCGTGGCCCGGGCCGCAGCGACCTCGCCGTAGCCAAACCAGTAGTAGCCGATCTCATTGAGGTCCACGCCCGTCAACGGCTGGAGCACCTCACGAGCCGCGGGGCCCTGGATCGAGATCAGGGCGTAGCGGCTGCTCGAGTCGATCACGGCCGCGCCGGTGTCCTTGATCTGCTCGCTGATCCAGGCGAAGTCCTTCGCCGTGTTCGCGGCGTTGACGACCAGCATGAAATGGCTGGGCGCCATGCGATAGACGAGCATGTCGTCCACGAACGTGCCCGCCGGCGTCAGCAGCGCCGCGTAGTGCGCCTGGCCGGTCTCGAGCAGGCTGGCATCGTTGCTCGAGATGCGTTGCACCGCCGCGAGCGCGTCCTTCCCGGCGATCTCGATCTCCCCCATGTGACTGACGTCGAACACGCCGGCGCGGGTGCGGACGGCCAGGTGCTCATCCGTGATGCCCGAGTAGTCCACGGGCATCTCCCACCCGGCGTAGGGCACCATGCGGGCGTTGGATGCGCGATGACGGGCGTGCAGCGGGGTTTTGCGAAGCTCGACGGCGGTCGTCTCGGTCATGAAATCGCGTGTGGGGAACTCTCGAGGCCTGACGATCTGACTGTACTCGGCGACGCTCGGAGGGGTCAAGAAACTGAAACGCCACGGGCCCGGACTGCACTACCGAGATAGCTCCCCTTTTCAGTCCGCTGCCCGTCGCGGATCGGCCGCGAGTGGAGGTAATTGATGGTGAAAGACAAGCACACGAAGCACGGTCATGGTGGACATGGCCACGACTCACCCGGGCACGAGCCTCGTCCCCACCGGCCACACGACCTGCCGTACCACGACCCGGACTACGACCATCCGCCTGACCATGGGGATGAACCTCCTGACAACCCTCGCTATCCCGACTCACGCATCTACGGGGAATATGCATCGAAGCGACCCCCACGCTACGTGCCGCATCCCTTCGAGCACACGTGCTTCAAGCCGCGCAAGGACGACTACAAGCCGCCGACGACCTGTGACGACCACGACGATCACGACGACCTGTGCGTCCGGAAGGATCACCGTACGCTCACGGCGGACGAGCAGACACGGTTCCTCAACGCGTTCACCCAGATCAACACCATGGGCGCGCTCGGTCCGCTGGTGGACATCCATTCGAACGCGATCCACCAGATGCACGGGAACCCTCGCTTTCTTCCGTGGCATCGCATCTACCTCCTCAGGATGGAGGAACTGCTCATGACCGTCGATCCGACGGTGTGCATTCCGTACTGGAAATCGAGCGAGGAACAGGCGTTCCCGTCATGGCTCGTCGGCTTCACGCCAACGGTGAATCTCATCAGCGGGCCCCATACGGTGACGCGGAACATCGGCGCGTTCGCGATTCTACCGAATGCGGCAGCGGTCGCGGCCGCCATGGCCAATGCCACGTTCAACCCGTTCGCGGGCGCGCTCGAGGGCGTGCACAACTCGGGGCACGTGTGGGTCGGCGGATCCATGGGCAGCGTTCCATCCGCGCCCTGCGACCCGGTATTCTGGATGCATCACGCCGAGATCGACCGCATCTGGTCGGTGTGGCAAACGGCCAATCCCGGCCAGAATCCCCCCCTTGCGGGCGCGGCGGCGACCATGGATCCATGGCCGGAAACCGAGGTGGACACCAGGGACATCACGGCGCTTGGTTTCACGTATGTCTGAGGCGAGCGACGAGACCGCGCAATAAGAGCGCTCAATGGCCCAGCTCATCGACCACCTCGGTGAGCTGCGGCCGCTTCACCACCAGTCGCGACGTGGACTCGGGTCTCGACGGGCGACCTGACGGGCGGACCTGACGGCGGCCTCGATGGCGAGGGGCGGACACTTCGCGGCGATCATCGATTGCTGAATCGCCGACAGCGCACCGGGCAGGAGGCTCGACAGACCGTCCGTCGCAGTCGTGATGGCGTAGAGCTGCTGTGCGAGGCGGCGGCGTTCCGTGTCGTCGAGACTCGCCGCTCGACAACCGATCAGCCCATCGGCCAGCGCCCGACCCGCGTTCTCCTCCGGTGGAAAGTGACTGAACGACCGCAGACGGGCCTCAATCCCATCGGCGTTCGATGAGCCGAGCAGCGTCGCGAATTCTGCGACAATGCGATCCTCGTCCGCCGTGTATGCCGCCATCTCGATCGACGGTCGCCACAGCGTGACCGAAAGCGTCGCCACCACGATGACCGCTACGAGATGCGTCCACCAGGTCCGCGCGTGAGGGGAAGAGTCGTTCATATCGTTGGCCGCGCGGCGGCCGCGTTCATCTGCGTAGCTGGCGTACCGATCGTCACGCTCATCCTGGTACGAGCATTCTACGGCGTCCCGATTTCCGCGTACCGGCCGATCATCAACGACGAGGTCGCGTACTGGCATCAGGCGCTGACGTTCAGCTACGCCGGATTCCACGGCGGCTACTACACACTCGGTGAAGCCACCAACGCATCCGGCGTCACGCCGTTCGGCCCGCACGGTCCCGGTTTTGCGGTGCTCTACGGGATGTTCGGGGCGGCCTTCGGCTGGCACCGGCACTCGGTCGTTCTGCTGAATCTGCTGGCCGTCAGCGTCGCGGCCTGGACGTGGGTCTCTCTCAGCCGGGTGAGCCTGGCCCGGCTGTTCCTGTCCGGCGTGATGCTCGTCACCTTCTGGCACATGCTGTTCTGGGCGCCGACCGGGATGCAGGAACCGCTGCACCATGCCGGAGCCATTGCGATGGCCGCATTCTTCGCCGCCGCACTCGGGCCGTCACGGCGTCCGTGGGTGATCGCCGCCGGCTGGATCGTCCTCAGCACGCTGTCATTCATCAGGCCGTCGTGGATCGTTCTGTTGCCACTCTGGGGGCTCGCGACCTCGCGAACGGCGCCTCGATGGGTGATGCTCTCCACCATCGCGGCGTCAGGGCTGCTGGCCGCGGCGCTCCTTCTCGCCTACAGCCTCACCACAGCACCCTATTCGTCGGGATTTTTCTTCCTGCGAGCGCTGAGTCTTTCGGTTGGTGCGCAGTCACTCGCCGACAACCTGCTGTTCAATGTGCATCGGCTGGCCATGCTCGACCAGTACGAGACGATCGAGCTCCTTCACAGATACCAGTACTGGGCCTTCCTCATCGCTGTTATCGTAGCCGCGGCAGCGACGCTGTGGCGATCGCGGGCAGGCTGGCGTACGGGGCCCGCGATGCACCTGCTCATCGCCGCCGTGACCATGGCAACCGCCCTTGCCGCGATGTTGCTGCTCTATGAGTTCACCAACTACGCAGAGCACCGGGTTCTGTCGGCCTTCTTCCTCTTTGGCACGCTGCTGTGTCTCGCGGCACCCGGAAGGGTCGGTCCGATCCTGGTCGCGGCACTCGTCCTGTCCAACCTCGCCTACGCCCGGCCGTCGCTGCGCAACTTCGAAGCGGTCTGGCGCGATCGCTTCATCTGGGATCGGCGAGGAGTCTACGAGCTGGAAGACGCCATCGACGGCATCCTCGTCTATCGACCGGGGCTGTCCCGCTGGTGCAACACGCTTCTCACCGCTCAGTACCCGCCGCACCTGATCGCGATCCCACTGGGTATCGGCATCTCGGCGATTCGCGAGACCGAGCAACTCCCGCTTCCGCCCCGTTCGCACTATCTGCTGCTCGACGCGTCGAGCCTGGCCAACGTCAAGGGGCCGCTTCACCTCGAGCCCATGGCCACGCTGCCGTACGGCACGCTCTTCCTGAATCGTGATTCCGGGTGCGATTAGTTCGCGTGCGTTTCAACAGAAAGGTCTGGCTGTGAGCCTTGAAAGAGGAAACGCCCGAGGACGCAGGATCGAACGCCACATCCCGTGTGCGGCTTTGCCCGGACGCGCGTTATTACCTGCGAAGGCGTCTTGCTACCGCACTTCTCGCGGCGACAGCGTCCACCGACAACCGATTCACTGCAGGCCGGCCAACTTCGCAGACAGGAGTGCCTATGGCAGGACCGATACCGACGGTCGAGATGCTCCGCGAGGAATACCAGGTCCATTTCGGCGCCACGCTCGCAGACGAAGGCGCCGAAACCGCGGGTGGTCCGATCTCACATGAACGGCTGAAAGCGTCCCTGGCAACCAAGGGATTGGCCCTGTCGGGCGGGGGGATCCGCAGCGCGACGTTCTCGCTCGGCGTACTCCAGGCGCTCGCCGCCAGCCGCCTGCTCACGTCGTTCGACTATCTGTCCACGGTATCGGGCGGCGGGTACATCGGCAGCTGGCTGACCGCGTGGGCGCACCGGCACCCCGCCGGTATCTCGGGCGTGATGGAGGATCTCGTGCCGCGGGCGGACCGCGGCGACCACGAGGCGGCGCCCATCGCGCACCTCCGCCGCTACAGCAACTACCTGACACCGCGCGTCGGGCTGTTATCGTCCGATACGTGGACGATCATCGGCACTTATCTGCGCAATCTGCTCGTCAACTGGCTGTCGCTGGTGCCCTACTTCGCGCTCCTGCTGCTCGTCCCCATCATCGGCGTGCATGCACTGCAGGCGGCGGCGGAGAGCGGCTGGATCCGGTCGATCGTCGGCGAGAGCGCTTTCACCGGCGGCCACGTGCTGGCGCTCGCATCGATTCTCTGTCTGGTGATGACGATGGCCGTGCTCGGCATCAGCCTCCCGAGCAGCACCATCCCGGGCAGCGACAAGAGTCGCATCGCGTTGGTGGCCAGAAACCAGGAGGAATTCCTGCTCAAGGCCATGGTGCCGCTGATCCTTGGCGGGATCGGCCTGGCGATGGCCTGGTTTACGCAAACCAAGCCGATCCCGGGAGCCAGTACGCTGCATCTCCCGGATTTCTTCCCGCGGATCGGTCTCTCGAACTGGCAGTTGTTCGCGTTGCTCGGAGCTGCCGCTCACAGCGCGGCGTTCAGCATCTACGCCGGGCGCAGCTGGTTGTACACACTCACCGACAGCCGGAGGGCCCTGGGCCTTACGAGCACGACGATGCTCGTTCAGCCCGTCGCGGTTCTCCTGTCGGGTGCATTGGGCGGTTGGATCGTGTGGCTCGGGGCCGGAAAGATCCTCCCGGCCCTCATGAATGCCGCGGCTGGCGCAGGCGATCCTCTCCTGCCCATCCGCGTGTACGTCGTCATGGCCGTTCCGGTGTTCCTGGCCGGATTCGTGCTCGGGCTCGCTCTGTACTCGGCGATGGCCAGCCGCCGGACCTCGGAAGAAGATCGCGAGTGGTTCGCGCGGGCCGGTGCGTGGGTCCTCGCCCTCGCCGTGGGATGGATCGTGACGAGCGGCATCGCGCTGCTTGGCCCGAGCCTGCTCGTATTCGCGTGGGGCAAAGCGGCTGCTGTGTCACTCGGCGGTCTCAGCGGCTTCGTGAGCATGTGGCTCGGAGGTAGCGGCCACACCGAAGCCAAGGACGACGGCGCCCCCAAGACGTGGATGTCGCGCGTCGCGGAGTGGAGCCTCGCGCTCGCCGCGCCGGTGTTCGTCGTGCTCCTGGCGATCCTGCTCGCCACCGGGTTGCTTGCGCTTCAAGACTACCTCGCCACGACCTGGATGAGGACGATGCTCGCCGCGGCAGGGGCCATCGCCGGGGCGTGCGTGCTGGTGATCGGGCTCGTCAACTGGCTGGTCAACGTGAACGTGTTCTCACTGCACGGCATGTATCGAGACCGGCTGATTCGTGCGTACCTGGGCGCGTCTCGCGCCAGCCGCGCGCCGCACCTGTTCACGGGGTTCGATCAGAACGACAACGTGTCGCTCTCGCACCTCGCGCCACCGTTCTTCACGGCTGAAGACTGGCCGCTCGTGCACGCAATCGCCCGGGAGGTCGGCAAGCAACCGGAAGAGTCAGCGATCCGGACGGTCGTCGAGGACGTGGACAGCAAGCTTCTGACCGACGCTCGAGGCATCGAGTCGTGGTCCGAGAGCACGGTGCTTCCGGTCATCGATCGTTTCAATGCCGTCCTCGTCTACTCGAAGCAGGCCGCCAGCCTCCGCCAGAAATGGGAAGCGCTCGTGCGCCCAATCCCGCCGTCCGCGACCTTCCTCCCCCACGAGTGGAGCACCGTGCGGGCGGTCGCGAAAGCCCTGCACAAGGCCCTGCACAAGAGCGAAGACGCGGACCCGTCGGCTGTTCGTCTGTTGCCGTTTCTGTCGGGCGCCGGGCTGGCAGACTGGCCGACCAGGGTCGTGCAGGCGCCCGTCTGGTCCACGACGCACGTGACAGAGACCCTCAAGTCGTTGAACGACGTCATCGCCAAGGTGATCACCGTCGGCGCCGGTGGCAGCGGAAGGGATGTGTCAGCGACTGAGGTCGCCGCGAGCCTCCGCGCTCAAGGTATTCCCGTGTCGCCGGACGACCTTCGACAGCGGCTGGACCGTCTCGCGCCGCGACAGAAATCTCCGTTTCCGGTCGTGAACACCGCGCTCAACCTGGTCTCCGGCGAAGAGCTCGCGTGGCAGGAGCGTCAGGCGGCCTCGTTCACGCTCACGCCTCTGCACGCGGGCAGCCCGACGGTCGGGTTCCGCGGCATGGTGGCGAACGCCGCGCAACAACACTGCTACGGAGGCGCCAGCGGTGTGTCGCTGGGAACCGCCGTGACGATCTCGGGTGCGGCCGCCAATCCCAACATGGGCTACCACTCCTCGCCCATCGTCACCGTCCTGCTGACCCTGTTCAACGCACGACTTGGCGCGTGGCTTGGGAACCCGAGCGACGACAAGAGATTCCCCCACTCCTGTCCGCGCAACCAGTTCTTCCCGATGGCGCTCACCGAGGCGATGGGCCTGACGCATGCGGGCGGCGGCTACGTGCACCTGTCGGACGGCGGCCATTTCGAAAACCTCGGTCTCTACGAACTGGTCCGCCGTGGCTGCCGCTACATCCTGCTGTGCGACGGCGGGTGCGATCAGGATTACGCGTTCGAGGATCTCGGCAACGCGGTCCGGAAGATCCGCATCGATCTCGGCATCGACATCGACTTCGAAGGCTTCCGCGTGGGGCCGCCGCGCACGCGAGCGGCCGGCGGGCCGCCATCGGATCCGGAACCAGGTAACTACGTCGCGATCGGCACGATCCACTACGAGAAACGTGCGGACGGCGCCAAGGAAGGCAAGCTTCTGTACATCAAGCCGGCGATCTTCGAGAAACAGGAAGAACCAGTCGATGTCTGGCAGTACGGGCGCCTCAACCCGGCATATCCGCACGAGGCGACCTCCGATCAATGGTTCAGCGAGTCGCAGTTCGAGAGCTACCGCGCGCTCGGGGAGTACATCATGAAGAGCGTCGCGAAAAAGGCAGGCAGCCAGCTGACAGCCAAACCAGCGACGGTCGAGCAGTTGTTCGAGGGCGTGGAAAAGTTTCTGAAGACGGGGGCGCACGCAGCCACGGCCGCCGCCTCTCCGAATGTCGTGAAGACCGTCACGGCACACTGACGCGCCGATGAAGGCCGACACTGTTCGCGCCGGTAGTCCTAGGAAACCGCCCGCAGAGACGTGGCTCTCCCGCGTAGCTTGTCGAAGACCTCGGCCAGCTGCGCGGCGTTCACCGGCCCCGTGGGCTCAATCTCCTGCGCCCGGATCAGGTGAGCCTGATGTGGCAGGAGGAACAGGTACAGGTCGCAGAACCCCGCGAGGTCGTGCAGCCGATGCGACGACAGGACCACCGCGGCTCCGCGATCGCGCTTGGTCTCGAGGATCGTCGAGAGCCAGCGAGCGGCGTCCGGATCCAGTGCTTCCCACGGCTCATCGAGCACGATCAGACCGAGCGGCTGCCGTCCGAGCACCGTTCGCAGCCCCAGGAGCTGACGCGTGCCGCGCGACAGCGCGCGAATCGGCCTCCTGTCCGGCGTCACCGAATCGCCGTTGGCAAGGCTTCCCCATCGGCTGGCGCGCACCGAGCCCGGAAGTGTTGCGTCGCCAGCGAAGTAGGCCACACCGGTGCGCACGAGCGCATCGCGCGGCGTCAAGCCACCGATGCGGATGTCTCCCGCCTTCGGGGTCAGACACCCGGCCAGCGTCCGCAACAGCGTCGTCTTGCCGGAGCCATTGGGTCCGATCACGCCGAGAGACTGTCCCGCTGCAATGTCGAACGAGATGCCCTGGAATACCAGCCGCCGGCCGTACTGCGCGGCAAGGTCGCGCACCGAGACCGCGAGGGGAATCACTGTGCAGCCTCGAGGGGTACGCTCGCGCGCAGGATCCAACGACACGCGAGCACCATCGCGCCTGCGGCAAGAATCAGAGCCGGGGTCGCGGCCCACACCTGATTCGGTGAGAGCGGCTGCCCTACCAGGCCAAGGGGATAGACCAGGAAGCTCCACGCCGACCGGATGAGACGCAGCACCTCGAATGATGTGTCCGTGACTGGCGCCGCCGTGACACCTACCGTTGGAAACAGACTGGTCCACGTGGCCAACACGAGAAGCCATCCGATGCCGCCGGAGAATCGCGGCAGTCGCAGTGTGATTGCCCACGGCAGCGTCGAGACCAGGCACATGGCCGCGCACGTACCAAAAGCCAGGAGAGTCGTGTGGGCACCGGCGCTCGCTGCCATCTCGATACTGGCCACAACGAGCCAGGCCGTGATCCCGGGCGCGATGGAGGTCCACCAATGCGCCAGCGCCATCCACACTCGGCTGTGACCACCGGTGAGCAGCAGGTCGTAATGCCCACGCCGCGCCGGGACCGAGAAGCCCGTCGATGCCGCAAAGACCTGCAGCACGAGAACCGGAACAATCGCCGCCGGGGCCTTCATAGGATCGCTGGCGATCGCCACGGCACCGACGATCACCACGGCCAGGAAGGTCCACGCGATGAGCCCGGTTACGGGTCCGACGACGCGAAAGAACCGAAGCGGGTAGAAGAGGCGAACCACGATCAGACCCGAGAACGTTCGATCTCAGCGGTGTCGCTGGCGGAACGAACCCACGCCGGCAAATGCTTCGCCTGTTCGCGCGCCCGCCGGTCCGAGTATCGAAGGTACGCCTGCAGCGTGTGATAACTGATATCGAGCACCCGGCACGCGCGCCGCTTGTTGCGGCCACAGCGCTCGAAGACGAGACGGGCATACCGGCTGCCCCATTTGCGAAACGATTCATCACCGGCCAGCGCCGGCCCCAGCGTCTCTTCGTACTCGCCGCGGACCGCGGGCGGCAAGTCGTCGAGCTCGATCCGATCGTCTTCGGCAAGCGCGACGGACCGTTCCATCAGCCGTTCCAACTCGCGGACGTTGCCGGGCCACTGATGCAGACTCAGGGCCTCTTCCACCTGCGGTGAGAGCGTCAGCGCACGGGCCTGACGATGGCGATCGAGGAAGTGGCGCGCCAGTTCGGGGATGTCCTCACGACGACTTCGCAGAGGTGGGACGTGAATCTCGACGCCACTCAATCGATAGTACAAGTCGGTCCGGAACAGACCACGTGTGGTGAGGTCGGACAACGGCCGGTTCGTGGCGGCGATGATGCGAGTGTTGACCCGACGGGCGCCCTGCCCCCCGACTCGCTCGACGGAGAGATCCTGGATCACGCGCAGCAGCTTGGCCTGAGCCGAGAGCGACAGATCCGATACTTCGTCGAGAAACAGCGTTCCGCCTTCGGCGTGCTCGAACTTTCCGCGGCGGCCACGGACGCCGGTGGCCGTCCGTTCCTCGATCCCGAACAGCTCCGCCTCGAGCAGTGTTTCGACAACCGCGGCGCAATTGACCGCCACGAAAGGCCCAGTACGTCGTCGGCTCATTTCGTGTAGCTGACGAGCGACGAGCTCTTTCCCCGTGCCGCTCTCGCCCTCGACGAGCACCGTGAAGTCGGTCATCGCCACGCGATCGACGCGGGCCCTCAACTCCTGCATGACACGTGTCGATCCAACCAGCGGAGCGGTGCCGAGAACGGGACGCCCTCGAGAAGCCGCCCTGCCACGCGCGACCTCGAGCACGAGCCCTCCGAGCTGCGCGAGGGCGGTCAGCAACTCCATGTCTGGCGCGTCCAAGGGGTGCGCCGGATCGCACGAGGCTTCGAGTACCGCCTGCACGCGCGGGTCCGATGTCGGGACACCGAGCACGATGGAATCGGCGGTTCGAGTGGGCGTGACGAGCCGCGCTTGATACCGGGCGCGCACTTCCCTGAGCCGAACCGCACGCAGGTCCAGCAGCTGCCCGACCTGTCGTTCGAAGGTTGTTTCGAGATCGTGCTCGGCAGCGTCCGGAACCAGGGCCGCGCCAAGCGCCAGCAGCACCTGCCTCACATGGCGCAGACGCGCGGCCGTTCCCGACTGTCCCGCAGACTCAGAGTCACCGGTCACGGATCCCGCCTCAATCACCGCCGACCTCCTCACCGATTCGACACTCACCTGGAGTCGTCATCGGCTACCAAACTCGATGCCATCTGCAGATACGCCCGAAACTGCTTCGTGTCGAGCTGATGCTCAGTGCCAGCTATGCGTCCGGCGTCACGATCCGGGTAGAGCCTGCCCCCATCCGATCGAGCGGCGCTGGCCCCAACGGGAACCGGATACCCTCCCGCCTCGGTGTCCAGAGCCGTATCGAAGGACAGAGCACCGCGGTAGCGAACTGCGTCGGGCTCCAGACGCCACACCCACGCGCGAACCACTCGCACACGAGCCAGCACCCGCCCGTGACGGGTCACGACGTGCACGTCCGCATTGGTGCCCGGCAGAAGACGCGTGGAGCCCTCGACCAACGCGCCCATCGACGAGATGTCGACCACAGCGAGCTCTCGGCCTGTCCGCAGCCTCATGCGCGACAGTGCTTCGTCCGAGCTCGGCACACGGCGCGCTGCGCGTCGTCGATCCGGCTCGCTAGGAGGCATACACCCATTCACGGGTCAGCGGCACGTAGCGCAAGACGCGCGCTCGGGCGGTTGCGCCAAGAACGCGCACGGCCCACTGCGTCCCATCGCGGCCCCGTACGTAGACCGTGCCTGACGAGGACGTTCCCGCCGGTGAGAACGACAGAAGGTTGCTTTCACCGAGCTGCACGGCATCTACGCCAGGCGTCTGAGGCGCCAGCCCGATGTCCACGCCCGGAAACAGATCCGACAAGACGAGGGGGGCTTCGATCAGCCGATCGATTTGCAACTGAATATCTTTCGTTCGAACACCATTGCGATTGCCGTCCTGAACGATGCCAAAGGTGACACCGCGACTTTCCTGCTGAAACCAGAGCGCCACGATCGTCGACCGGCCTGCGGCCTGAGCCCGGGCGAGCGCCATGCGCGAGGCCAGATACCGCGCCGCCGCGAGACCGCGTGAGCGGTCGATACCCGTCAGCATCTGAGGAATCGCAATGGCCATGAGGACGCACATCAACACCGTGACAAAGAGGATCTCCAGCAGCGTGAAGCCAGCCCATGAGCTGCGCAGCCCGGGCCACGGGCGCCGATGGCGCCCGCGACCCACCCGGTGCGCCGTTCCTACTGCTCCGCGCTCGCCGTCTTCCCGGCACTGACCGTGATGAGCGGCTTCAGCTTCAGGAAGCTCTTCTCGCCGACGCCACGGACGTTCATCAGGTCCTCGACCTTCTTGAAGTTTCCGTTCTTCTGCCGGTACTCGAGAATCCGTTCGGCAGTGGACTTGCCGATACCCGGCAGCGTCTCGAGCTGCTCGACACTCGCCGTGTTCAGGTTCACCGTCGTCGCCTCCGAGCTCTTCGTTGCCGGAGCGGTACGGCGTGCGCCCTCCTGCGCCGCTTGTGCCACCCCCACGAAACCAAGAGCCAACAGAACCACCATCGCTATGCGCATCATGAGCTGTCTCCAGTCCACACTTGGCAGGCGCGCCCGGTCGGCCGCGCGGGAACGTGCGGAAACGAAAGTTGAACGGCGGCGCGTCGACCTGCCACATGGTTCCCTGCGCTGATGAGGCCCCGGCAGGAACTGGCGGAACGCAGGCTGGGTGCAATCCAGAGTGAACCGCGAGCCCGCCGGGACGCGCACCGACAACGCAAGCGGGTTGCCGGCACTGCAGTAGAGGGACTGTGGCGCGAAGCCGCTGAGCCAGTGGCGCTTCGACGCGACCACTCGTCGCCTCGTCTTTGCCGACTTTAGAAAGTGTGAACTCTGGTTGTGAGGGGATGTAAGGAAATCGCCGCGAGACGGACTACCTTCATCACTGGGGCGTGATCAGTGGTGGAGGTTCAGGAGCTACGGAAGCGGTTCGGGGCCGTGGCCGCCGTTGACGGCGTGTCGTTCGCAGCTGCCGATGGTCAGATTACGGGTCTCCTCGGTGAGAACGGCGCGAGAAAGACCACGACGTTGGACTGCGCCTCTGGCTGCGCTCTCACCTGCGCTACACTGCGCCGACTCCCCTCTCGCGGTGATTCGGAACTGCCTCTCGGGAAGTCAGGAAGACAACAGATATGGGCGCAGGTGTGTGGGTAATCGTCGTGGCAGTGTTGGCAGCGGCGTATTTCTGGTACGCCACCATCATTGCCAGGCGGAACAAAGTGAAAGAGGCCATGAGCTCGGTTGACGTGCACCTCAACCAGCGTCACGACCTGATCCCGAACATCGTCAAGCTGGCCGGACGTTTCATGGAGCACGAGCGGGCGCTGCTCACGGAGGTCACGCGTCTGCGCGAAGAGGCGCGCCGGCCCACCGGCGCGACGCCGAGTGAGATCGGCAAACGCTTCGAAGTCGAAGGTCAGCTCGGTCAGCGCGTCGGCCAGTTGCTCGTCAGCATGGAAGCCTACCCGGAGCTCAAGTCCGATCGGCCGGTCATGGAGGCCCAACGGACGTGGACCGAAACCGAAGCGCAGATCACAGCCGCCCGCCGCTTCTACAACGCGGCGGTGAATCAGCTGAACAACTCGATCCAGATCTTCCCCGGCCAGATCATCGCGTCGATCGCCGGCGTTCAGGCGATGCCGTTCTTCGAAGCGCCTGAAGCGGCACGTGTGGCGCCAAGCGTCGATAGTCTCCTCGGACGCAACTCGTGACCTCTGGCGCGCGCCGGGATCCCGCCTTTCTCGAGCGGCGGCGCCGCCTCGCTTTTCGCTCCTCGGCCATCGCACTCATCGTCGCCATCATCGCCTTCCCGGTGGGCATGAACATCGGCGACGACGACACCGTCGCCGGCATGTTCATCTGGGCCGGCATCATCGGCATCGTCGCGTCGCCATGGATCGTGCGTGGCTGGCAAAGCTTCATGCGCAGGCGAATGATCGCGGCTGCCGTTGAACAGCGCCCGGACATTCGCCACATCGACGGCGAACACGACCGGGCTGGCAGCGCTGCCGCCCTTTCGTCTGAAGGGTTCGAGCTCGGCGCGTTTCGCGACAGCGGGCTGATCGAGGCCTTCGAATCTGGCGGGGTGGACCATATCCTCACCGGCGACGCGCAGGGTGTCCCGTTCGCGCTCGCCGAGATCGCCCTGCACGACGCCAAGGGCTACCGGATGTTCGGCGGTGTGCTCGCCAGCTTTCGCCTGGCGCGGCCGCGGCCTGGCCTCACGATCGTCGCGCGCGATCGAGGGCTTCTCGGCAACCTGGTGGCGAGCGCCGGCAGCCGCATCGAGCGTCTCCCGCTCGAGGATCCCGACTTCGAAGGGGTGTTCGAAGTGTATGGCGATGACCAGGTGATGGGCCGCGTCATCCTGACGACGACGATGCTGGAGCGGCTGAAGGCGCTGGACGAACTGGCGCACGCGCGAGGGTTCGCGTGTGCGTTCGTGGGCCAGCATCTGCTGATCGCGTTCAACGGCATGACCTGGCGGTGCCCGGCATGGCGAATCGCACAGCCGGTCGAATCATGGCTCGAGAGCTATTCCAAATGGCTGGCCGGCCTCGTGGACCTGCCGAGGGAGATCGTCAAGACACTCGACCTCATGGTTCCTGCGGAGGGTGAGGTTCCTCCGGTCGCATTGCGAACTCCGTCGAGCGTTCCCCTCGGTTCAGGCGGTGGACAGGTGTTCTCGTCCAGCCTCTGGCGGTTCGTCGGGGAAGGTGGCATGTCGCTGATCTATGTGGCGTCGGGCTCGATCTTCGGCGGCGTCGCTCTCTTCGGCGCGTGGTACGGCCTGACTGAAGGCTACTCGCGTCCTCTCTTCTGGTACTGGTGGGGCATGATCGCGGCCGGCGTCGCGTATGGCGCGTACGCCATCTCGCTTGGCGTACGCGAGCTTGCCCAACTCGCGTGGAAGTGGAAGTCCCCGTTGCGCACGCTCAACCGGCCCGGGCGGTGATTCTTATTTGTGAAATCCCGGTCAGCAGCGGGTAGTACGGCCTTCACCTTGCGCGAAGGGCTGCCGATAACCTTTTTAGAGCGTCGGGCAACCCTCCGTTCCTCGTGGGCCTGTGACCTCCTGCGATTCTTAGAGGGACGCCCGATGCTCGCCTTCCTCTTGCGCGTGCCGGGTCACTGCACGCTCACGACGCCAATCACCGGCGTCATCCTGAACTTCCCGTTGCCTGTCTCGGTCACCGACTTGTCCCCGTCGAAATCAATGAGGATGGTCGTGGCCCCGGTGGGCGTGACGTCGAACGGACGGTTCAGCTTCACCTCGCCCGACGGGATCTCGAGAACGGCGCTGCGGCCAACCGGCGTCCCGACCGCCGATGCACATGCCGGCCCGGCGGCCGCGCTGTCAAAGTAAAGAACTGCGCTCGACACGACCAGACGCAACTGCGTGTAGTGCCCTTCGGGCATTGTGCCGACACCCAGCACGTCCTGCGCGTCCACCAGTTTCTTCAAGTCGCAGGTGCGCAGCGTTGCGCCACCCGCGAACGGAAGCGTGGTAAAGCCACCCTCGCCGTCGCGATGTGCGGTTACCTCAGAGAACGTCACGAGCAGCGACTTGGCGTCGCTGTACGGGCTGTCCTTGATCATCAGGTTCAGTGTGCCGGCGGCGCCAGACGGCCCTACCGGGTCACCGCCGCACGCGAATCCGGATGCAGCCACTGCCAAGGTAAGCGCGGCTATCGTACGCATGGTTGAGATCCTCCGCGGCCGGAGGACGCAAGAGCGGGACCAGATACCTGTTTTGGCTAACCCCAGTCCCTTCAGTGCGTTGCCTCCCCATAGGCAGAATTGGAATGACCGTTTTTGTGCGAAGGTGCGCGTAAATGGTGCCGAAGGCGTCGGCTCAGACGTCACGGGCCTGCGAGGCCACGGCTGTTTGCGAGGCGCGATACCACTCGACGGTGGCCTTCAGCCCCTGCTCGAAACTGACGGTAGGCTCGTACCCCAGCAGGCTCCGGGCCTTGCTGATGTCGGCCTGCGAGTCGCGCACGTCCCCGGCCCTCGGCTCCTTGTACACGGGCTCGACGGTGCCACCCACCAGATCGCGCAGAGTCCTGAACAGCTGATTCAGCGAGACCCGGCCGCTGGTCGCCACGTTGATGACCTCTCCGCTCGCGCCCTGTGCCTGACTCGCGCGCAGCACCCCGTCTACGACGTTGGCGACGTAGGTGAAGTCGCGCGTCTGCTCGCCGTCCCCGTAGATCGTGGGCCGCTTTCCTTGGCAGAGCGCGCTGATGAACAGCGAAATCACGCCCGAGTAGGGCGACGAGGGGTCCTGCCGAGGACCGAAGACGTTGAAGTAGCGAGTGGTCACCGTCTCGAGTCCGTAGAGGGTTGTAAACATCTGGCCGTACTGCTCGGCGACGAGCTTCTGCAGCGCATACGGCGAGAGTGGCGCCGTCCGCATCGTCTCCACCTTGGGAAGCGTCGCCGAGTTCCCGTACGCGGACGAGGAGCCCGCATACACGACCCGCCGCACGCCAGCGTCGCGGGCGGCCACGAACAGATTGAGCGAGGCGTCGATGTTCGCGCGGTTCGAGGTGATCGGATCTTCCACCGAACGCGGGACCGAGGGGATCGCCGCCTGATGCAGCACGACGTCGATGCCGTTGACGGCGCGCTTGGCGACCTCGAGGCTCGCCAGGTCGCCCTCGATGAGCTCCACCTGCGGCAGGTGGGCCAAGTTCTGCCGCTTTCCGGTGATCAGGCTGTCGACGACGCGAACGGTCTCGCCGCGACGGACCAACTCCTCGCAAAGATGGGAGCCGATGAAGCCGGCGCCGCCGGTGACGAGATAGTGCGCCACGTGATTGTTCCTAACGTGGGAAGCCCGCGCGCGGCAGCCCTGGCACGAGCCTCAGCGCATTCTGGTAGTACAGCTTGCGCAGCACCTGATCGGGGAGCGCCAGGCCATAGAGCTTCCAGAAGGCATGGTAGTCGCGGTAGTAGTCGAAGTACTCGTCTCCGGTTTCGAAGACGCGCCAGTAGTACGGGAACTCGTCGGGCTGATAGCTGTCCTTGCCGAACAGAATGCGGTCCTGATATTTCACCATGAAATCGTGGGCCGTGCGTGGTTGCCGGCCGAGGTCATAGAGGACCGCGCCGAGCTCACTGTACAGATTCGGCATCTCGTCGAACATCTTCCCGAGGCGTGCCAGATCGTTGCCGTGCCACCCGAGGTGCGCGGTGATGAAGGTCGTCTTCGGGTTCCGCTTGAAGAGCCGATCGCGTTCTCCAGCCAACTCTTCGAACGACAGGAACTGGGGAGCGGGGTATCGTCGATCGGGATAGAGCGCCAGCTCCAGCCACCGCTCGTTCGTGTAGTCGATGGGCTTGAAGAACTCCTGCGGGTCGGCCGTGTGAATGAAGACGGGAATGTTCAACCGCGCCGCCGTCTGCCAGATCGGATCGAGCTCTGGATCATCAATCTTCAGCCGCGAGCCATCGCTCTTCTTCAGGCGAAGGCCCAGCCCCTTGTTGATCTCGCCGAGACCGAGAGCCCCGGCCTTGACGTCGGCTTCGAGCTGCTTCGCGGCGCGCTCACCGAACCCCGGCGCGATCGGCGCGTTGCCGAACTCAATCGTCGCGAACTGCACCATCCGGTCTTTGTACTTGCTGGCCCGCAGCGCGGCCACACTCCGCACGAGCCGATCGCCGCTTGCCCCCGTGGAATTGACGAGCAACTGGAGGTTCAGCGGGTCCATGGACTGCACGAGCGTCTCGAACTGGGCCTCCGAGATCGGCGTCGGCTGATGACTGTGAATGTCGATGACCGGAAACCTGGCCCGCGGCACCGGATGCTGCGGCACAACCAGCGTGGACTTCGGCTTGTACTGGCGGATGTTCGGGATCGGAAACTCAGGCTCACGATCGGCGCCAGGACGCGACTGCAATGCGCCTTGGCTCCGCTGCCCCTGAGGCGCCTGGGCCACGCCAATCGCCGCCGCGCCGAGCAGCACCGCCGCCGCAATAGCCACTCTGCTTGTCATGGATGCATTGTACTGAGTTGAAGTGTCGCAGCCAGCCTGTAAGCCGAATCCTGTCCGCCTTCGCTCGTCCGCGCCTCACGGCGCGTTCGAGCATCGGCGAGACGACCATTCCTCTAGGCCGGCGATTGCTCGCCGGCTCCAGCGACCTACCCGGTGGCTTCGGACGGGCCGTCCTATTGCGCCACCCTATTTGGTCTTGCTCCGTGCGGGGTTTTGCCTGCCACCGACGTTACCGCCGGCGCGGTGCGCTCTTACCGCACCTTTTCACCCTTACTCGCCTTCGCCCTTACGGGCTACGGCGGAGCGGTATATTTTCTGTGCCACTGTCCGTCAAGTTGCCCTGCCCGGGCGTTACCCGGCGCACTGCCCTTCGGAGTTCGGACTTTCCTCCCGCCTACGCCCTTCGGGCTTCGGCGGGGCAAGCCCGAAAGCCTGCTTACCGAAGCACCGGGTGCGAAGGCCGGCGATCGTCCGGCCGGCTGCGACGTTTCATTATCGCGTACCGCTGTTCTCAAACGCACAGACACGCATGAGGGACTGTCGCATGCTGGACAGGAGCTTGCCGAAGCCGGTCGCATCGACGCCTGCTGCCTCGACGCCTATTGTCTCAAAGCCTGCTGCGCCGCCCGCTGTCGTGCCGCGTACGGCCGCGGCCGCGACTCCTACGCTGGACCTGGCGGCACTGAAGGAGCGGCTCAGAGCGACCAAAGCGATCGGCGTCTTCACCAAAATCTCGCTCAAGAACCAGGTTGACGACCTGCTCGATCGTTTCGGCGACTACTACAAGGGCAAGGCCAGGCCCACCATGACGGAACTGCGCCGCTCCTATGACCTGTTGATGATGAAAGTGCTCACGCTGTTGCAGGACGAGGACCAGCGGCTGGCGTCGGCCATCGTGTCGTCCCGCGAGGCGATCTGGCGCCTGCTCGCTGACCCCGCCACATTCGCAACCCTCATCGCCTGACACGCCGGAGAACCCATGAATAGACGCACGATGGCATTGGCCCATGCATTTCTATTCGCGACGCTCGTCGCCACGCCGTCGCTTGCGGACGATGACGAGGCCCTCAGGAAAGATTTGACGGCCGTGATCGCGCTTCAGGGATTGGCGCGTGGCCAGGTCGTGGCCGTCAAGGTCCAGGCCGCGGACGACTACCCGTCGGCTTCCTGCTTGATCCCGTACTGCTCGAGCTTCTTGTACAGATTGCTGCGCGGCGTGTCGATGATCTCGGCGGTCTTCGAGATGTTCCAGTTGTTCTCCCGCAGCTTCTGCACGAGATAGGCGCGCTCGGAGGCGTCCTTGAACTCACGCAGCGTACCGCCAGGTGGCTGCGGCTCGCTCGCCCTGACCGCCGGCGTGCCCGGCTCAGACGCGGCCGGCCGCGGTCCGGCATCACCGCTGCGAATCTCGAGCGGCAGATCGTCGACGCGCACGACATCGGCAGGCGTCATGATCATCAGCCGCTCGACGGTGTTGCGCAGCTCGCGAATATTGCCCCGCCACCGGTAGCGCTGCATGGCCTCCATCGCCGCCGTGTCGACTCGCTTGGGCTTGAGGTTGTGCTCGTCCGCCGTCCGCCTGGCAAAGTGCTGCACGAGCCGCGGGATGTCGTCTCGACGCTCACGCAGCGGCGGCACGACGATCGGAATGACGTTGAGGCGGAAGAACAAATCCTCACGGAATTCTCCGCGCTCGATCGCCTCTTCGAGGTTCTTGTTCGTCGCGGCAATCACCCGCACGTCAACCCTGATCGTCCGGGCCGATCCGAGCCGTTCGACCTCCTGCTCCTGCAGCACGCGGAGCACCTTGGCCTGCGTCTTCTGGCTCATGTCGCCGATTTCGTCCAGGAAGATCGTGCCGCGATCGGCCTGCTCGAACTTGCCGACCTGTTTCTCCGTGGCGCCGGTGAACGAGCCCTTCTCGTGGCCGAACAGCTCCGATTCGATCAGTTCCTCGGGGATGGCCGCGCAATTCACCTGCACGAACCGCTGCCCGGCGCGAGGACTGTTGCGATGGATCGTGCGCGCGACGAGCTCTTTGCCGACCCCGCTTTCCCCAAGGAGCAGCACGGTGGCATTGGTGGGCGCCGCGCGCTGGACCGCTTCGAGCACGGTGCGCAGCGACGGGCTCTGGCCGACGATCTCGTACTTGGCCTCCATCGCGACCTTCAGATCGCGGTTCTCGCTCCGCAGCTCGGACTGCTTCAGCACGTTCTGAAGCGTCACGATCACGCGCTCGCTGCTGAGGGGCTTGTCGAGGAAGTCGATGGCGCCCAGACGGATGGCTTCGACGGCCGTGGCCGTCGTGCCATGGCCCGAGATCATGATCACGGGCAGCGTCTCGTCGGACGTGCGCAGCTTGCGCAGCACGTCCATGCCGTCCATGCCGGGCATCTTGATGTCGAGCAGCACCACGTCCGGGCGATCGCGTTGTACGGTGGCGAGGCCCTCCTGGCCGCTGGCAGCGCCCACGAATTGATAGTCCTCGTATTCGAGGATCATCTTCAGCGAGTCGCGGATGGCGGCTTCGTCGTCGATGACGAGGATGCGGGGCTTAGTCAATCTTGACGGTGTGCAGCTCGCGCCGCGGGACCTCTGGTTTGAAGAGGTAGAGCGCCATTACCTCGCCCGACCGTGTGTGCGCAGTCAGGCGCCGGAACTCATCGATCGACCGCACCGGCCGCCGGTTGATTTCGAGCAGCACGTGGCCGCGCTCGATGTCCGCATCGAAGGCCGGGCTCATCGGATCCACGCGCGACACGATCACGCCCTCGAGGCCTTTCGGCAGGTTGAATCGCTGCGCGAATTCTGGGTCGATTTCGCGCACCGACAACCCGAGCGCCGGGCCCGGCTGGCTCGACGGCTGCGGCTCGTCCCGCGGCAGCTGGCGCTCGCGCAGCGGACGCTCGGCCAGTTTCACGGCAACGTTCAACGGCCGGCCGTCGCGCACGACCTGCAACGTCGCCATCGTGCCCGGCTGCCGCGCCGCCACCGTCTGAATGAGCTCGTCGTTTCGCAGCACGGGCTTTCCGTCGACGGCCACGATCAGGTCGTACGGACGAAGTCCGGCGCGCGCGCCAGGTGAGCCGGCCGTGACGTCCTGGACGAGGGCGCCGGTTGACGAGGTGAGGCCCAGCGATCGCTGCAGATCCGGATCGACGTCGCGCAGCGCCACGCCGATGTACCCGCGCGACACGCGGCCCTTCTCGCGAAGCTGCGGCAGGATCGAGCTGGCCTGATTGATCGGCACGGCGAAGCCGATGTTCGACGCCCGCGAGCTGATCGCCGCGTTGATCCCGATCACTTCCCCGCGTGCGTTGATGAGCGGGCCGCCGCTGTTGCCGAAATTGATCGCGGCGTCGGTCTGAATGTAGCGGTCGAGGGACGAGTCGAACAGCTTTCGCCCGATGTAGCTGACGACGCCCACTGTCACCGTGTGCTCGTAGGCGAGCGGATTCCCGATCGCCAGCACCCACTCCCCGACGCGCAACGAGTCGGAGTCGCCGAGCACGGCAACGGGCAGCGGCCGCGGCGATTCCACTTTGATCAGCGCGATGTCGGTATCCGGATCCGATCCCACCCGCTCCGCACGAAGGCTGCGGCCATCGGCCAGCCGCACCGTGATCCGGTCGGCGGTCTCGATGACGTGGTGATTGGTGAGGATGTACCCCGCTTGATCGATGATGAATCCCGTGCCGGCGCCCCGCCGCGGCCCGTCGCGCTCGCGCTCCGGAGCTTGGCGATTGAAGCCGTCCGGGCTGTCGGGGAGCTGCAGATCGAGCCGGCGGCGCGACCGCGGGACCGCGCGCGTCGTGGCGTCGATGTTGACGACGGCAGGATTCAGTCGCTCCGCGATATCCGCGAACGAGCCGGCGAGCGGCCCGCTGACCGGCGCCCCGGTCCCGCGTGTGACCGCCCGCGTCCGCTCAGGCGCGGACTGCGCCGGAGCCGGCATCATCGAGCCGGCCACAATGAGACCCACCAGGAACGCGACCGTCGCGACCAGGCACACTGTCACGACGAGAAATCGGCGATGCATTGTGTTTAGAACATTATAGAGGGATTTGGGCTCTGGGCTCTGGGCTGTCGGCTCTGGGCGTTTAGGGCTTGGCGCTATCAAGGTCAGAAATTGCGGCTCGTCAAATACCGCCACCCCGAGCTCGCGGGCCTAGGCAGTGCAGTCTTCAATAGACCCAGTAGGGCCTGAACGCCGGCAAGGCGGCCGAATGTGTGAGTTACGAGCAGGTCGATCACCATCGCCTGGCTAACGGTCGCGCTCAGCCGCGAGCCGCGCGAGCACGTTTTCTTGATTTCGCCCGAGGCTTACGGGCGCGGCTCGTCGGCTGCAACGCGGTGTCAGCCAGCTTGCCCCGCGAGCCGGGCGTACGCACCTGCGACTGGGCAACCTTGATCAGGGCTCTCAACGCTTGGTTGACCGTTTGTGCGTCCGGGAATGCTTCGGCGACATCGTGCTCCAGCAGCACCAACGTCGTGCCGGCTGTCGCCCGCTCGTAGTACTTGCCACGGACACCACCCGTCAACCGGGAGAGCTCGTACTCGGGCCGAAGATCGTCACTATGGTTGGCACTGCGTTCTTGGTAGGCATGGATTTCCCTCGTGGCCTATTTTGCGGGCGGTTCGATTGAGGCAATCAAAGCCAGGAACTGCGTCTCGTCCAGTACCGCCACGCCGAGATCGCGGGCCTTGTCGGCTTTACTGCCTGGCTCTGCACCAACAACGACGCCCGTGGTCTTCTTGCTGACCGAACCCGCGACCTTGGCACCCAGCCGTTCCAGTGCCGCCTTCGCTTCGTCTCTCGACATCGACGACAGCGTGCCGGTAATCACGTACGTCTTGCCGGTGAGCGGCAACAAGGCGGGCGTGGCGTTCCGCTCGGACTCGGGGACCTCCATCCGGACGCCGGCCTTCCGCAACCGGTCCAGGAGCTCCAGATTGCGGGGCTCGTCCAACCAGCTGCGCAGGGACTCCGCCAGCACCGGCCCGATTTCGTTGGTCGACTGGAGTTGCTCGAGCGTGGCGCCGATCAAGACATCGATCGAGCCGAATGCCCGGGCCAGCACCTGTGCGCCCCGCTCGCCGATGTGACGGATGCCGAGGCCGTAAATGAGCCGCCACAGGTCGTTGGTTCGACTGCGCTCGATCTGCTCAACGACTTTCGCGGCGTTCTTCTCGCCGAACCGGCGCTCGATCGTCTTGCCGTCGCTGCGGATCGAGGTGCTCGTCAGGCCGGCAATCTGTGCGGCCGTCAGGCCGTAGATGTCCGCGTAGTCACGCACGAGGCTGCTCTCGATCAATTGCGCGATGAGCGACTCGCCGAGGCCGTCGATGTTCATCGCGCCCCGCGAGGCGAAGTGCTCGAGCCCGCGCTGCAGCCTGGCCGGGCACGACACGTTCTCGCAGCGCCACACCGCCTCCTCTTCTTCCCGATGCAAATCGCTTCCGCACCGGGGGCACGTGGTGGGCATGACCCAGGGTTGCGAGTCCGGCGGCCGCTTGCTCAACACCGGAGCGACCACGCGGGGAATCACGTCGCCCGCCTTCTCCACGACGACCCAGTCGCCCTCGCGGATGTCCTTGCGCGCGATATCGTCGGCGTTGTGCAGCGTCGCCATCGACACGGTCGTGCCGCCGACGAACACCGGATCGAGCACGGCAAATGGCGTCACCGCTCCTGTGCGGCCGACATTCACATCGATCTTCTCGAGGAGCGTCGTCTTCTGTTCCGCCGGGAACTTGAACGCGACAGCCCAGCGCGGGAACTTGCTGGTCGAGCCCAGCGTGCGCCGCTGCTCGAGCGCGTCAACTTTGATCACGACACCGTCGGTGTCGAAGCCCACACCGCGGCGCTTCTCCGCCCACTCACGGCAGTACGCCGCAACCTCGTCTACGCCGGCGCAGCGGGTCCAGTGCTTCTCGACCGGCAATCCCCATCGCGCGAGCTGTTCGAGCATGGCGGCGTGAGAGGTCAGGCGGGTCTGAAGACCCGCCGCTACATCGGTCTCACGTAGTGGCGGGTCTTGAGACCCGCCTGGGATCCCGTCTTCAGACCCGCCGGCCACCAGCTGATACGTGAACGCACCAAGCTTGCGCTTCGCGACCAGCGCGGGGTCGAGGTTGCGCAGCGCGCCGGCAGCGGCGTTTCGCGGATTCGCGAAGAGCGGCTCGCCCGCGTCCGCGCGTTCCTTGTTCATCTTCTCGAACGCCGTCCGCGGCAGATACGCTTCGCCGCGCACCTCGATGCTCCCAGGCACGGCATCGGCCAGCCGCAACGGGATGGCGCGGATCGTGCGCACGTTGCGCGTCACCTCCTCGCCCGACACCCCGTCCCCACGCGTCGCTCCGCGAACGAGCAGGCCGTCAACATAGGTCAGCGCCAGACTCAGGCCGTCGATCTTCAGCTCGACGACGTAGTTCACCGTGTCGGGAAGGACACCAGCCTCCGCCAGTCCCTTGCGCACGCGCTCGTCGAAGGCGCGGAGCTCGTCCTCGTCGTAGGCGTTGTCCAGGCTGAGCATCGGCTCCGCGTGCCGGACGCTCTGGAAGGCCTCACTCGCGCGCCCGCTCACCCGCTGGCTGGGCGAGTCGCGTGTCACGAGCGACGGATCGTCCGCCTCGATCTGCTCCAGCTCGCGCATCAGCGCGTCGAACTCGGCGTCGCTGATCTCGGGCTGGTCGAGGAGGTAGTAGCGCTCTTCGTGATAGCGAATCAGGCGGCGGAGCTCAGTGAGGCGGGCGGCGGAATCCATTACGGGTAATTCAGAATGCAGAATTCAGAATTCAGAATTCGGAAGAAGCTGGGCTCCTTCTGCATTCTGCATTCTGAATTCTGAATTACTACCGGTCCCGTGAGATGACGTAGTCCGGAAGGAACAGGAGCGCGTCGCGGGCGTCCGACGTCGGGAACACGCAGAGCGCCTTCTTCGCGCGCTCGACGTATTCGGACGCGATCCGCCGGGCGTACTCGATCGAGCGGGACTGCGACAGCAACGATCGCAGCTCGCGCCATTCATCGAGCGAGGCGTCGCGCGCATCGACGATCTTGCGAATCAGCACGCCGGCCCTCGCCTCGCCGCGATCGCGCAGGTGAATGACGGCCAGCGTCATCTTGCCTTCACGCAGGTCGCCGCCGACCGGCTTGCCGAGGGTGACTTCCTCCCCGGTGAAATCGAGCAGGTCATCGACGATCTGGAAGGCCATGCCGATGTTCAGACCGTAGTCCCACAGCGCTTCCTGCTGTTCGCGGGTCGTCGGCCCCAGCATGCCGCCGATGCGGGCACATCCGGCAAAGAGATAGGCGGTCTTGCGGCGCACGATGTCGAAGTGCTCTTCCTCGGTCAGATCCACCGAGCCGTTCTTCGTCAACTGGTAGATCTCGCCCTCGACGATCCGCAGCGTGACGTCGCAGAGCAGCCGGATGACCTCGAGGTTGTCCTGCGTCAACGCCAGCGACATCGACTTCAGATACAGAAAGTCGCCGAAGAGCACGGTGATGTGGTTGCCCCACCGCGTGTGCACGGCCTCTCGGCCGCGTCGCAGCTCGGATTCATCGATGATGTCGTCGTGCACGAGCGTCGCGGTGTGAATGAACTCGATCACCGACGCGTAGAGCACCGCGCGCTCGCCGCTGTACCCGGCCATGCGCGCCGCCATCAGCAGCACCGCGGGACGGATCCGCTTGCCGCCGCCGTTCTGGATGTAGTTCCCGATGGTCGGGATCAACGCCACCTGCGACTGCACGTGACGAGCGAACTCGCGCTCGACCTCACGGAGGTCATCGCGAATGGGCTCAAACAACTGTGCGAGAGCAGCGGCCGAGGGTTTCTGCGCCGTGGGATTCAAGTTGTCAGATCAAAACACATCCGCGCGCGGAGTGTCAACGCGAGTGGTGCGCTAATCCGTGTGATCAGTTGTAGTTACGGGTTGAACAGACGCGTGAAGTTGTCGTCCGTTGCACGGCCAATCGCCTCGGCCGTCGATCCGCGCAGTTCCGCAATCACTTCGGCGACCCGCGCCACATGCGCGGGCTCGTTGCGCGCCCCGCGATGCGGCACCGGCGCCAGGAACGGGCTGTCGGTCTCGATGAGCAGCCGCTCGAGCGGCACCATTCGCGCCACTTCCTTCAACTCAAGGGCCTTGGGAAACGTCACGATGCCGGCGAGGGAGACGTGGAACCCGATGTCCAGGCTCCGCCTGGCCATGTCCCGGTCGCCCGTAAAGCAATGAAACACCCCGCCCACATCGCCGGCCCCTTCCTCGTCCAGGATCCGGAAGGTGTCGTCTTCAGCCTCGCGCGTGTGGATGACGATCGGCAGGCGGAGCGTCCTGGCGAGCCGTATCTGGTCCCGGAAGACCTGCTGCTGGACCTCACGCGGTGAGAAGTCATAGTGATAGTCGAGGCCAATCTCGCCGAGCGCCCGCGTGAGCGGCTGTGCCTCGATCGCCGCCCGGACCTGGCGCCCCGCCTGCGCGGCATCGGCGGCAAACTTCCCCGCCTGATGCGGATGCACGCCCACCGAGAAGCGCACGCCGGGCCAGGCGCGCGACACGCCGATCGCCCGCCCGAGCTCGGCCTCGTCCTCGGCCCCCAGGATGACCATCGCACCAGACAGGCCGGCCGTGTGAGCCCGGGCGACAACCTGCTCGAGATCGCCGGTGAACTCGTCGCCGGCCAAATGGCAGTGGGAATCGATCACCGCACTCGCGCGCCCGCCGGAAGGCTCTCGTCAACCGCGACGAGCGACGGCAAGCCACCCTCGAGGCTTGCGGCAAGCACCATGCCCTGCGATTCCATTCCCATCATCTTTCGCGGCTCGAGATTCGCCACGATGACAATCGTCCGGCCGACGAGCTGCTCAGGCCGATAGGCCTCGGCGATCCCGGCGAGGATCGTCCTGTGCTCGCTCCCGGCATCCACCTTCAGCTTGATCAACTTCTTCGACTTCGGCACGGCTTCCGCTTCGAGCACCTTTGCGACTCTCAGCTCGACCTTCATGAAGTCATCGATGGCGATCCGGCCGTCGGCTGACGGCGTGGGTGGCGGAGTGGCCGCCGGCCCTGGAGCTGGCGCCTGCGCCAGCGCGGCAGAGGGCTGTGGTGCAAGGGTCGGATCGTTGGTTGTGGTCACTGCGCGTAGCTCCTCTATCGTTTTGTCGATGCGTGGAAACAACGGCTCCACGGCGCCCAGATGCGTTCCCGGAGAAAGCGTGCCGGCCTCGAGCGTCGTCCACGTCTCGTCCCCGACGCCGAGCATGCGGCGAATGCGGCCCGCGGCATCGGGCATCACCGGCTCGACGAGCGCCGCAATCACCCGCAGCGCGTCCGCCGAGCGATAGAGCGTCTGATTCAGCACGTCCGTGTTCTTCGGGTCCTTCGCCAGCGCCCACGGCTCGCGCTCGACGATGTACTTGTTCACCTGACGAATCAGCGTCCAGGTGTCCTGCAGGGCAAGGCTGACCTGATACGCGGCGAAGTTGGCCTTCACCGCATCGATGGCCACGCCGATGGCGGCGTCCAGATCGCGATCGAGCGCCTCGCGCGCGTCCTGGGGCGCTTCGGGGATCTTCCCGCCGCGATAGCGATGCACCATCGTGGTGGCGCGGCTGACCACGTTGCCAAGGTCATTGGCCAGGTCGGCGTTGAAGCGTGTCAGCACGGCCTCGTCCGCGAAGTTCGCGTCCTGGCCGAGCGGCATCTCGCGCAGCGCGAAGTAGCGGAGCGCGTCCAGACCGAATACCTGCAGATAGTCCTGGTAGCGCGCCACGTTGCCAAGCGACTTCGACATCTTGGCCCCGCCCATCAGCCAGAACCCGTGGGCGACGATGCGGCGCGGCGGGGTCAGCCCGGCGGACATGAGAAAGGCCGGCCAGTAGAGCGCGTGCTGCCGGACGATCTCTTTCCCGATGAAATGCGTAGCCGTCGGCCAGAAGCGTGCGACGGCTTCCTCAGCGGCCGGCGTGCCGGACCCAAACCCGAGCGCAGTGAGGTAGTTCGTCAGCGCGTCGAACCACACGTACATCACATGCCGCGGATCGTCCGGAACTGGAATCCCCCACGTGAATGACGTGCGGCTGATGCTCAGGTCCTGCAGCCCGGCTTCCACGAACGTCCGCACTTCGTTGAGCCGGAACTCCGGCTGCACGAAATCCGGATGGTCGCGATACCAGTCGAGCAGCGGCTGCTGGTATTTCGAGAGCCGGAAGTAGTAGCTCTCCTCCTTCAGGCGCTCGACCTTGCTGCCACACGTCGGGCACTTGCCGTCGACGAGCTGGGCCTCCGGGACGAAGATCTCGTCCACGGTGCAGTACCACCCTTCGTACTGACCCTTGTAGATGTCGCCGGCTTTCTGAACGCGCGCCCAGATCTCTTTCGCCGCCGCGTAATGTCGAGGCTCGGTCGTCCGGATGAAGTCGGTGTTCGAGATCGACAGATCGCAGCACATCTGCCGGAACGCGGCCGACACCTGATCGGCGAACACCGGAGTCTCGACGCCGGCCTTCTGCGCCGCACGCTCGACCTTCTGCCCGTGCTCGTCGGTGCCGGTCAGAAAGAACACCTCGTCGCCCATGAGGCGGCGGGACCGCGCGATGGCATCGGCCAGTATCGTCGTGTAGGCGTGGCCGATATGAGGCTGAGCGTTGATGTAGTAGATCGGCGTGGTGATGAAAGACGCGCTCATAGCCCCCGATTCTTGGCGTCGAGATAGGCCTGCATCGCCATCGCCTGCACGTTCTTCGCCGGCACGTCGTGCTCGGCGGCGAGCCGCGCGCAATCGTCGAACTCCGCCGAGGCGTTCAGCACTTCTCCATGCCTCCGGGCCACCTTGATGCGAACCTCGCCGAGGCTGGTCCGGACGGTGACCGTCTCTCGATCCAGACACTCGCGGGTCATTTCCCGGAAGCGTACCCCGATCGTCGTCGTCTCCCTGAAGATCGTCGCGGTGAGCGCTTCGCGCAGGGCCGGTGCGGCGATCACGCTCAGGAGCGTGCCGGGACGGTTCTTCTTCATCTGGATCGGCGTGTAGAAGACATCGAGCGCGCCCTGCGACAGCAACCGATCCATCAGCACACCGAAGATCTGCGGGTTCATGTCGTCGATCTCGGCCTCGATCATCACAACAGAGTGGCTCGGCGCGGCAGCATCCGACTCGCCGACCAGCACGCGCAGGACGTTGGGCGTGTCCGGGAAGTCGCGGCTTCCCGCACCGTAGCCAATCTGCTGGACGCGCATCGCGGGGATCGGACCGTACTCGTCGGCGTAGCTCGTCACCAGGAGTGCGCCGGTCGGCGTGACCATCTCGGTATTCTGCGGCCCGGCATAGACGGGGGCGTTCTTCAACAGCCGCAGCGTGGCCGGTGCAGGCACCGGGTAGACACCATGCGCCGAGCGGATCGAGCCACTCCCGACGTTCAGGGGCGACGACACGATTCGCTCGACCCCCAGGTGCTCCAGGGCGAACACCGTCCCGACAATGTCGATGATCGAGTCGAGGGCCCCCACTTCGTGCAGATGCACCTTCTCGAGCGGCGTGCCATGAATGGCCGCCTCCGCCTCACCCAAGGTCGCGAAGAGCTGCTTGGCCCGGTCCTTCCCCGCGCCGCTCAGCGCGGAGCCGTCAATGAGCCGGCTGATGTCGCCGAGCGTCCTGTGCACGTGGTGATGCTTCTCCTCGTGCGCATGGGTGTGACTGTGGCCGGGGTGATCGTGATGGTCGGGGCCATGACTGCGGTCGTGATCGTGGGCGTGATCCAGCGGCGGGTGTTCGCCACGCACGCAAAACTTCGTCGCGGCGATGCCGGTGCGCGTCACGCGCTCGGTCCACACGGTGTCCGGCGAGATCGCCAGGCTTCCGAGCGCGCGCCGGACCTCATCCAGCGGAACACCGGCGTCGATCAGCGCCCCGAGCACCATGTCGCCAGCGGCGCCGGAAAAGCAGTCGAAGTAGAGAATCCTCAAGACCCAACCATCTTATCAGTCGTCTTACGGTTCCCGGAGGCTCCTGCGCAGTTGTACTCGTCCGGATTCGAGCATTGAGAAGTACATCTGATCGGCCAGGATCAGATGGTCCACGACGTCGATCCCCATGATGTCGCCCGCGCTGACCATCCGTGTCGTCAGCGTCAGGT
Source organism: Vicinamibacterales bacterium (assembly GCA_035293405.1). Classification (GTDB taxonomy): domain Bacteria; phylum Acidobacteriota; class Vicinamibacteria; order Vicinamibacterales; family UBA2999; genus Gp6-AA40. The sequence continues at coordinate 176,918 of DATDOE010000122.1, forward strand.
CATCCGGGCTCGGCGTCGCATCCCCCGACGGGTGATTGTGAAACAGGATGATGGCCGCGGCCGATGCCGCGGCCGCTTCCCGGAACACCTCGCGTGGATGCACGACCGTGCTGTCCAGCGATCCTACGGACACGACCTTGATGCGGATCACGCGATGCTTGGTGTCGAGCATGACGATGCCGAACTGCTCCACCGCGCACGACCCATACTCAGGCAGCAGATACGCCGCCATTTGACGGGGGGAGCTGAGCCGCGGCCGTTCGACGACGTCTCGCACGAGGGTGCGCCGGCCGAACTCCACCGCGGCAATCACCTGTGCCGCCCGGGCCCGGCCGATGCCGGCGACGTGGCGCAGGGCGCTCACGCCCCCGCGCGTGAACCCTTGAAGCCCGCCGGCGTGCTCGATCACCCGGTTCGCCAGTTCGAGCGCGCCGCGGCCGCGCGAGCCGCTGCCGAGTACGAGCGCCAACAGCTCGTTATCGCCAAGCCCTGCGGGACCCAGACGCTCCAACTTCTCCCGCGGCCGGTCGTGTAGTGCGACGTCTTTCATCTATACTCAATCCTTCATGCGTCTCTGGTGCCGCAGTAGTCTTGCGTGCCTCTTCGTCACGCTCTTCATTTCCGCCTGTGCGTCCCCGCCAAATAAAGAAATGGATCAGGCCCAGGGCGCGATCGACGCCGCCCGTGCCGCGGGAGCCGAGCGGTACGCGCCGGTCGAATTCAAAGCGGCGACGACCGCCCTGCAGCAGGCCAACGAGGCCGTCGATCAGCGCGACTACCGCCTGGCGCTCAACCATGCGCTCGAAAGCCGCGAGCAGGCGCAGAACGCGGTGCGGACGGCGGCCGAGACACGCGTCACGCTCCGCGGTGATGTCGAACGCTCGGTGGCCGAGGTCAACGCCCTGATCGTGCAGGTGCGGGCCTGGATCGGGAGCCCCGCCAGCGCGCGAAATCCCAGGACCCGTCGAGCCGCGCAACAGGCGGTGACACAGGCAGCCACCGATCTGCAAGAAGCGAGCGCAGCGATGCAGGCCGAGGACTACGACGGGGCGCAACGCGTGCTGGCCGCAGTAAAAGGCCGGATTCAGAAGTTCGTGCCCCTGGCCACCGCGCCGCCGGACGTGCAATCTCCGAAACGTCGACAGTAGGGTGAGTACGCGGAAAACGCGCAGGGCCACACGCGCACGCTAAAGCGTGCGCTCTACGTGTGGCAGGTTGTCGCGGATCGTGCGGCTCGTAGAGCGGCGGCTTCAGCCGCCGCGATCAGAGTCGACCTATTTCGTCCAGTGCCCGTCCAGGACCACTTCCGCCCAGCCGGTCAGATACACCCCATCGTCACGCCACTCGACGCGCTGCGTGCCCCCGGGCGCCACCACGTCCACTGTCCGTGCTGCCCCTCCGTGGGCGGCCGCCGCAACAGCCGCCGCCGACGACCCGGTTCCGGATGACGTCGTGGGACCGACGCCGCGCTCCCAGATGAGGATCCGTACGCGGCCGGAAGCTTCGATGTGGGCGAACTCGACGTTGGTCCCCTTGGCGAACATCGCGTGGGTCGAGAGCGCCGGACCGATGCGGTTGAAGCGCTCGGCGTCGGGCAATGGCCCGAGGACGACACACTGCGGGTTTCCCATGCGCAGCACGGAAGCGGCGATCCGTTCGCTGCCGACGGAGATCTCGACCTGCCGCAGTTCCTCAGGTTGTCCCATCGCGGAACGGAACGTATAACGCTCGCCCTCACGCGCCAGCAGTTCCAGCGCCTTCACCCCGGCGTCGGTGTCGATCGTGATGCCGGCGCCCGGCGACAGGCGCTCGGTCCGAGCCACGAGCGCCGCGAGGCATCGCATCCCGTTCCCCGACAGCTCGGACGCGCTGCCGTCGGCGTTCAGCAGCTGCATCGCGGCGCCACCGGCGCGCAGCGTGTAGACGATGAGCCCGTCGGCGCCGATGCCGTGGTGCCGATCGCACATGGCCCGCGCGAGGGCGGCCAGATCGGCGCCATTGTCTGAGGCGGGGACGAACAGGAAATCGTTCCCGAACGCGTGCGCCTTGCTGACTTGGATCATGAGGGGTGCACGGCGAGCCGGCTAAGGGATCGAGAAGGCGTTGAACACGTACGTAAACCCGCCGGCGATGCCGATTCCCGGGTCGCTGGATGTGACGCCGAAGAGCACCGCGGCGTCCGCGCGCCAGCTCTTGATCGTGTATCGCCCGCCCAGGCGCACGACGCCTCGGGAGCCGGTGCCCGGGGGCGGAGCGCCGCTGCGCGTATCGAGGCGACCATTGACTTCACCGACGACCTCCGCCGCCTGCGTCAGCGCGCGGGCGAACGACAATCCGTAGGTCACCACATCGTTCTGGCGATCGCCGCGTGTCGGATCGCCCAGGATGCCCACGCCCATGTTGCCCACCACGCGCACCGACCGCACCGTCTTGGCGCCGAGCAGCGACGCGAAGAAGTCCGTCGTATCCAGGCCCAGACCGCTCTCGTTGGACGCGTTCGGCAGCTTGGTCGCGAACCTGAAGCCGAACGACGGCCGCGATGTCCCTTCAGGAACAAGGCGAACCTTCATGCCGATGACCAGGTCCTCGACGCTTGACGAGGTCGTGCCCGTGGCGGTGACCATGTCCGACAGCGGCGCCACATTTCGTTCCGTGATGTGAAGGCGGTTGAACAGGCCTCCGTCGATTTGCACTTCCGCGATCGAGCTCACGCCGACGCTGACGCCGACGAGCGGCATCCGCAGGAGATTGCCTTCGAGGCCAGACGCCGGGTAGGCGACATCGCGACCGTAGTCGAACCCGGCCTCAACGAGGACGCGGCCCGCGCCGATGGTTTCAGGGTCTTCGGTGACGAGGGGACGCTGCTGTGCAAAGGCCGTCAACGGCAGCAACACGAGGGCTGCCAGGGTCAGGAACGAATCTCTCATCAGAATTGTCGCCTGCTGTCGACGAGGACGGTGACCGGCCCGTCGTTGACGAGCGAGACGTGCATCATCGCCTGGAATTCGCCGGTGGCGACCGGCAGCTGCGCCGCCCGCAATTCTCTCACGAGTGCCTCGTAGAGATCGCGCGCGACCTCGGGTGCGGCCGCCTCGTCGAACGATGGCCGTCGTCCTTGGCGCAGATCACCGTAGAGCGTGAACTGCGACACGACGAGAACGCTCCCGCCAACATCGACGACAGAACGGTCCATCGGTTTGCCCGCCTCGCTCTCGAACACGCGCATGTCGCGGATCTTCGCGGCGATGTACTGCACGTCAGCCGTCGTGTCCCCTCGACCCACGCCGAGAAGCACGAGGAGGCCGCGGGCGATTTCTCCAGTCACGCGATCGCCAACGGTCACGCGGGCCGAGGTCACGCGCTGGATGACAGCTCTCATCCCTTCGTGATCTTCGCGATCGTCGTGGTCAGTGTTGGATTTGAATCAGCTTTGGCAATTCGCCTTCATCGTCGAGGCGAAGCGCCACGCTGTCCCTGAGCTCGCCGCTCGGGTTCAGGCGGACATCGAGCAGATGCCGCGGCATGACGTTGCCGAGCGCCTTGAGCATCGACTGCTTCACGCCCGGATGCTCGACCTCGAGATCCATGATGAGGCGCTTGACGCGCTGGCGCTGCAAACCCAGGTCCCCGCACGCGGGGCAGCAACAGCCGATGATGGGCAGTGCCACTTCCTTGCAGTAGAGGCGAGCTTCGTCCTCCCCCACGTATGCCAGCGGGCGGATGACCACGTGCTCGCCGCTGTCCGACACGAGGCGGGCCGGCATCGCCTTGAGAGCCCCGGCAAAAAACAGGTTCAGCAGCAGCGTCTCGATGAAGTCGTCGAGATGATGCCCGAGCGCAATCTTCGTCGCGCCCAGTTCGGTGGCGATGCGGTACAGCACGCCCCGCCGCAGCCGCGCGCACAGCGAGCACGGCGTGGCATTGGCCTCCAGCAGGTCGTCCATGACTTCGCCGATTGACGTGTGCTCGATGCGGTATTCCCACCCGCGTTCCTCGCACGTCTTGGCGATGAGGCCGTGCTTGAAGTCCTTGTAGCCCGAGTCGACGTTCACCGCGATCAGCGAAAACTTGATGGGCGCTCGCTTCCGAAGGTTGTCGAGCGTCTGCATCAGCGCCCAGCTGTCCTTCCCGCCCGACAGGCCGACCATGACCCGGTCGCCGTCTTCAATCAGGTTGAAGTCGATGATCGCCTTGGTGGTCTTCTTCGCCACGCGGGCTTCGAGCGGAGAGCGATACGACATTCCTACCAGTTTAACCGCAGGCCATTGAGATCACGAAGACTTCGCCACGGAGAACACGGAGAACACTAAGGGCTCGAGTTCCTGGTTTCGCCTGGCTCTCGTCTCAGCGCGACTCGATGACCTCGGCGATCTCGTACAGGCGCGGCACCTCGGTCGCCGGATCGATCGCCTGTCGCATCAACGCTCGTAACCGCACGAGATCGGCCACCACCCGGAACGTCCGCGACAGTCCGTACTTGGATTCCCCGAACTGCCGAGGCCGGTGGTTGACGACGACCTCGGTGACGCGCCCGCCAAGCTGACTCGCCAGGGCAGGCAGGTAGCGATGCATGCCGGGGCGAAGCTTCAACGGCTTCACCACCTCGGCGCGGAATACTTTCAACGAGCAGCCGTTGTCATGGATCCGGATCCCGCTGACCATGCCGAGGAGCCAGTTGGCGACGACCGACGGCACGTGTCGGGTGAGGAAGTCGTCCTTCCGATCCTTGCGCCAGCCGCACACGATGTCGTGCGTGCGGGCGAGGTTCAGCAGGCCGGGTATATCGGCTGGGTCGTTCTGCAGGTCGCCGTCGAAGGTGACGATGAGGCGCCCGCGGGCGCAGGCGAACCCGGCGGCGAATGCGGCCGTCTGGCCGAAATTCCGCGCCAGGCGGATCACCCGGACGTTGGCGTCGGACGCCTGCACCTCGACGAGCGCCTTGAACGTCCCATCGGTGCTGCCATCGTCGATCAACAGGATTTCGTGACTCACACCCATCGCGCGCAGCACACGCGCCAGCTCGTCGTGAAGCGGCGCGACGTTGGGCGCCTCGTTGTGAAGCGGGATGACGATCGACAGTTCCACGGTCACCGAGCGCCAGCCGCATCAGCCGGAGTGCGCAGCCGGCCCCGAAGCCACCAGAGTGCCGCGCCGAGGAGAATGAGGCCGACGACCCAGATCGCGACCATCCGGCCGTGCGTCTCCATCAGCAGGAGCGCGGCGTCACCGTAGTAGATCGCCAGTACGCCCAGCGCCACATAGCGAACGCCGCGGGCGATGGCAATCGCCAGAACGAACTGCAGTGGACGGACGTTGGCGACGCCCGCCGCGAGCACGAACAGCTTGAACGGCGCGGGCGGTGGCAGAAGCGCGGGCACCATCAAAGCCAGCAGGCCGTGCTTCTGATACAGGGCGAGCGCCCGGTCCACGTGGCCGGCTTTCAGCCGCTTCCGCAGGAACACTTCTCCGCCCTTGTCCGCCAGGTAGTAGATGACGTAGCAGCCGGCCACCGATCCCAGCGTGGCCATCAGCGCGTAGTACAGCATCAGCGATTTGTGCTGGACCACCATCAGCACGACCAGGATGTCGTTGATCTGGGGCAGTGATACGAACGACGAGTCCAGGAAGGCGACGACGAACAGTCCAGGCCCGCCCAACAACAGGGCGACGGCGTGGAGCCAGTTGATGAAGGAACGCACGCGATTTCGGGATTCGGGGTTCGGACTCGGGATTCGAGAACCGCGATATTCTTGACGCGGCCCCGTGATTATAGCCCGCCCTGAACGGCTGCTTGCGGCCGCAGCCATTCTCGCCGGACTTGCGGCCTGGCTGTTCTACCTGAACGAGGGGCTCGTCCTCGCCCACTACGACGCCAAGGCACATCTCGTTGTCGCCCGGCGAGTGATCGACAGCCTGACGCCGGGATGGCGGCAGATCGGCGCGGTCTGGCTGCCACTGCCCCACCTGATTCAACTGCTGCCCACACAGATCGATGTGCTCTACCGCACGGGCGCATTTGGATCGCTTGTGTCGGTGGGCTGCTTCGGCATCGCGACCTGGGCCATGGCCCGGCTCGTCCTGTCGATCACTGGATCGCACGTTGGTGCGCTCGCGTCCGCGGCGCTCTTCGTCCTGAATCCGAATCTTCTGTACGTGCAGTCCACGCCGATGACCGAGCCATTGCTGCTCGCGCTGACGCTCCTGTCCGTGCTGTGGCTGCACGAGTGGATCTCGTCACCGGCGACCGACCATGTGCCGTCGAAGCTCGGATGGATTCTCTTTGCCGCCGCGTGGACGCGTTATGAAGCCTGGCCGATCCTCGGCGCCGCACTGGCTGCCGCGGCGTTCGCGATGTGGCGGCGCGGGCTTCCCTTCGACGTCCTCGCCAGCAGGATGTGGCGAGTCGCTCGATGGCCAGCCGCGGCCGTGGGACTCTTTCTCGTCCTCAGCCGGCTGACCGTCGGCTCCTGGTTCGTCTCCGGGGGGTTCTACGAAATCGATCCCACGTACGCCGGCCAGCCAGGCAAGGCGCTGCTGGCGATCTGGTGGGGCACGCATCGGCTCAGCGGCTACGTGATCGAGATCGTCGCTCTGGCGACGGCCGCCTTCGTGACGATACGAGCGCTCGTCGAGCGCAACCATGCCTCACCCCTGGTCACAATCGCTTTGTTCTCCGCGGCCGTGCTGCCGGGCCTGGCGTTTTTCGAGGCGCATCCGTTCCGCATTCGCTACATGGTGCCGCTCGTGTCCGCCTGCGCGTTGTTCGGTGGACTGGCGGTTGGACTGATCGGGCCGCCTAAAGGCGGCCCCTACGTAGGAAATACGCGGCGTGCGTGGGCCGGATGGCTGCTGGCCCTGAGCCTCATCGCCTCGACGTTGATCGAGTCGCCACCCTGGGCGATGACCGCGCCCCTGATCGACGAAGCACAGTGGGATGTGCCGAACAGCCGCGAACGGCAGCACGTCACCACGTGCCTCGCGCCGGCGTACCGCGGCGAGAAGGTGCTGGCCAGCATGGGTTCCCTCGCGCACTACATGCAGGAGCTCTCGCATGAAGGCTTTGCCATCGCCGACTTCATTCACGAAGGCAACGGTGCGCTCTGGGACCTGGCGCTGCAGACTGGTCCGGCGCCACACGCCGGGTGGATGCTGGTCGAGGAGCAATCCGAAGGCGGAGACGTGCTCGCTCAGCGTGTGCGACGGGACGCGTCATTCACGCGGGGGATGACGAAGACATGTGAAGGGGGCGGGGTCGTCCTCTACAAAAGGGACTAATGAAGTAGGCAGTAGGCAGTAGGCAGTAGGCAGAATTCGAAATGCAGAAGACGGGAGTGTCCCTTCTGCATACTGCCTTCTGCATACTGCCTTCTGCATACTGCCCACTGAATTACCGCGTCAGAAGCGAATACCGGCAGTGAAGTTATACGTGAAACCACCGAGGTCGATCTTCGATCCAGCGAAGCGGTTGTCGAGATCGGCATTCGCCTTCTGGAACCGCACCTCGAAGCCCGCACTCGCGGTACGCCCCGCGAACCGGATTCCGCCGAGGGCAATCGGACCGGTCTCGGTGCCGTTGGCCACGAACGCGTCGGTGAAGATCTCGCGACCCGCACCGAAGTCGATGAACTCGCCAATCTCACTGTAGCGCCAGTTGATGATGCCGAGGCCCAGACCGAAGTACGGCTGCACGGGCGATCGCTGTCCGGTGGGGACGACACGGATGGTGAACGCCGCCGGCACGAGGCGCAGCTTCAGATCCTGCTCGATCTCGGTGCCGTCACTGTCCTCGAAGTCCGCGTAGATACTTGGTACCGTCCGGCCCGAGTAACTGATCCCCGCGCCTGCCTCGATGAACTGACCCAGCGGAATGAGCCACTCTCCGCCTACCGATGCGCTGTTGAAATCACTGTCGTCGAAGAGCAGGAACGTCCGGTTCTCGTTCAGGACATCACCGACGACGCGCGCGTCCGTGCCACGCGGCACGAAGTATCCGAGCGTGAAGTTGACTGTTTGTTGGGCTTGCGCCGGCTGCGCATAAAGGAACATCGCGGCACCCACGAGCATCGCACTCGACATCAGCTTGTTCAGCATGTGATCTCTCCGGAGCTCACAACGACGAGCTCAGAGCGATGGATTGCACGTGTGATGCCAGCGATCGGTTCGTGGTTCGTGGTTCGTGGTTCGTAGTCGGGATTAGGCCGGTTCGTGGCCGACAGGCTTCCGTAGACTCGCCAAGAACCACGAACCACCATCCAAGAACCGCCGTGTAGCGTTCAGGGGTCAGTTCGTCCGGTTTGGAGAACGCCGTGTTGAAGGATTGACCGGTTACTTTGAACGCTTGACCTCACGGATGACGTCGAGCATGGCGTCATGCACGTGCCCGTTCGACGCGATGAGGTGCGCCGCCGCCGGGTCGAACGGCGACCCGTCCATCCCCGTCATGCGGCCCCCGGCCTCGGTCACGATCAGGGCGCCGGCCGCGACATCCCAGGGTCTGAGGTGCTGTTCCCAGAAACCCTCGAACCGTCCCGCCGCCACATAGCAGAGGTCGAGCGCGGCCGAGCCGAGGCGCCGCACGGCCCGCGCGCGACCGAGGAAGGCGCCGAACATCTGCACCAGATCGCCGGTCTGCTTGTGTACGTCGTACGGAAATCCGGTGACCAGGAGCGAGTCGATCAGGCCGGTTGCCGCCGAGACGCGCAGCGGCGCGCCATTCAGAAAGGCGCCTTCGCCGCGTTCCGCGGTGAACAGCTCCGCCCGCGTCGGATCGAAGATCGCGCCGGCCACCGCACGCCCATCGATCTCCAGCGCCAGCGACGCGCAGAAGATCGGGAGGCCGTGTGCGTAGTTGGTCGTCCCATCGAGCGGATCGAACACCCACCGGTGCGTGGATGCGGCGACCTCGCCGGGGCCGCTGCTCAATTCCTCGGCCAGCACATCGTGGCCAGGAAACCGCTCCGCGATGATCGCCCGGCACAGACGCTCGCATTCGAGATCGACTTCGGTGACCAGGTCGATCGTGCCCTTCTTCTCGATGCGAAAGCCGGACTCACGACGCGCCATCTGGATGGCGCCGGCTTGAAGCACGATCTCGACGGCGGTGGCGAGATAGATGGGATCCGGAGCGCTCACTCGGCGCTCGCGTGGCACTCGGGGGCGGGGGCGCGCTTGACCATGACCACTTCCATCCCGCCCTGCGGCGCACGCTGCAGGACCATTTCATCCATGAAGCTGCGAATGAGGAAGATGCCGCGGCCGCTCGCTTTCAGCATGTTCTCGGGGGCGAGGGGATCGGGCAGCGAGTCCGGATCGAAGCCCGGGCCTTCATCGCGGACGCGAATCACGATACCCGACGGCTGCCGCACGTCGAGCGGCGTGAACTCGACGTGTACGTGTTTGTGCTCGTCGCCGCCGTTGCCATGCTTGATCGCGTTGATCACCGATTCACGGACCGCGACACCAACCCAGTGCAGCGCTTCCTCATCGAGCCCCGCGAGTCGCCCAAGATGGTCGCTCGCGACCTGGACGAAGTCGAGCATCTCGTAGGTGCTGTGGAACTCGAGACAGACGGTGTTCCCGTTGGTCATGAGCCTGACGGATTATAGGTTACGGCATCCGTCCGTTGATCGTCAGGACCGGGGTGAGTCCGGGCTTCGTCGCGGCACCGACCTCCCCAAGCGCTCCCGACGCCCCGTTCGGCCGCTGAAACGTAATCCGGAACTGGTGGCTTTGACGAGCGTGGCTCTTGGCGATCTGCGCGCCGATTTCCGGCAGCAGCGTGGCCAGGCGCGTGGCGGCGGCAATGTTGTCGTAGCGGCCGCCAGTGGACTTGGCCACCGCGTCGCCAACGGCCGTCTGATTGGCCCCGGCCACTCCCCGGCCGGACACCGCGCCGGTTGACAGCATCACCACGTGGACGGTGGCCGCGCGCTCGGTGAACCGTTGCAGCATCCGCTGCACGTCACGCTCCATGACCGTGCTGCCTTCGGCAGTGGTGGACCCGACGGCCACAACGACAGGAAAGTGATTGCCCTTGTCCTTGTCGACACGGGCCGCCGCCTCGTTGAGCGATTCAACAAAGCGCGCCGCCCCGCTGTCTGGCGTGATGCGATCGACACCCTGAATCAGCATCTGCCGATCCGTCGTCGGTCGAACGATGTTGCGTGGCTGAGGTGCGGTGGTAATGAGCGACACCTCGAGGCCCTCGGGCAGCGCCTCCACCAGACCCCGTACTCCATTTCGAATCTGGACCAGCGCCTGTTCCATCCCGGTACCGTTGTCGATCAGGATCTGCACCTTCACCGGCCAGTCGATGGGTTCGATCTTCACGATCTTGCCCTCGACGCCGCCCTCCGCGATCCTGAGATCGTCGGGCCCCAGCGTCGACACCGGCGCACCGCTGGAGTCGACCAGGCAGGCGAAGAACTGCATCGTGTTCTGGGCAGAGAGGCCTGTGGACGCCGCCCACATCATGGCCGCCACCAGTCCTACGGACGTCGCGCGCATCGCCACCTCCATCTCACCTGTTATAGTTCGATGATGCCCTCGCCGCAAACAGTAATGGTACAGCCTGCGCCCCGGGTGCGGGGTCAGGTGCGGCCTCCCGGCGATAAGGCGATCTCACACCGGTACGCGCTGCTCTCCTCGTTGGCCGACGGTACGTCCACCATCCGGGGCTACTCCACGGGCGGCGATTGTGCTTCGACCCTCCGCTGTTTACGCGCTCTCGGCGTCTCGATCGAGGAGACCTCCCGCGATGCCAACGGCCTGAATCTGTCGATCGCCGGCCGGGGCCTCGGCGGACTGTCAGCGCCAACCACCATGCTCGACGCCGGCAACTCCGGCAGCACCATGCGGATGCTGGCTGGAATCCTGGCTGCGCACCCGTTCAGCGCGTCCATGACCGGCGATGACTCGCTCCTGCGGCGTCCGATGCGGCGCGTCATCGTCCCCCTCGAGCGCATGGGGGCGCACATCGCCTCGAACGATGGCCGCCCACCGCTGACGATTCAAGGGACCACGGCACTGGAATCAATTGATTTCGCACCTGAAGAGCCGAGTGCGCAGGTCAAGACCGCCGTACTCCTCGCCGGCCTGCACGCCGGCGGCACGACCCACGTGCATGAGCCACTCTCCACGCGGGATCATACGGAGCGAGCCCTCGAGGCGTTCGGTGTGCGTGTCGGGCGCGCGGGACGTTCTGTCTCTCTGGATGGTGGTCAGCCCCTGAGAGCCTGTTCGCTCGAAGTGCCCGGGGACATCTCTTCCGCAGCATTCTGGATGGTCGCGGCGGCGTCGCTTTCTGGCTCGGAGATCGTTATAGAGTCCGTGGGCATCAACCCGACGCGAAGCGGCATCATCGACATCCTCAGGCGTATGGGCACGTCGATCGAGGTCACTGGAGCGGCGGACACCATCGGGGAGCCCATCGGTACCATTACGGTGCGCTACGGCGGGCTGAGAGCCACGGAGATCTTGCCGGCTGAGGTGCCGGGCGTGATCGATGAGTTGCCGGTGCTCGGCGCCCTGGCGACGCACGGGGGTGAATTGCGCGTGACCGGGGCCAAGGAGCTCCGGGTCAAGGAGAGCGATCGCATCACCGCGCTGGCCGACGGGTTCAGACGCATGGGCGCCGATATCGAGGAGTTCCCCGACGGCTTTCACGTGCGCGCGACGCGGCGTCTTCGGGGAGGAGAAGTCGATGCGCGGAACGACCATCGCCTGGCGATGGCCTTCGCCATCGCGGCGCTCGGCGCCTCGGGACCGACCACGATTCACGACGCGGGCGCGGCGGCCGTGTCGTATCCCGAGTTCTTCTCGGTGCTCGAGTCGCTCAGGGCGTGAAGGCGGACAAGCTCTATCTGGTCGGTTTCATGGGCGCGGGGAAAAGCACAGTGGCCCGTGCGATGGGCCGGGCAACCGGGTGGCGTGTGGAAGACATCGACGAGCGAATCGAGGCGCGCGAGCGGCGGTCGGTCGCGGCCATCTTTTCGCAGCAGGGTGAGCCCTATTTCCGGCAGCTCGAACGGCAGGCGCTCGGCGAGCTGCTGCCGGAGCGCCATACCGTCGTGGCCACCGGCGGAGGGACATTCGCGGAGGCGGATAGCCGGGCTCTGATGCTCGCCGACGGTGCGGTCGCGTGGCTGGATCTGCCACTCGCTCGCGTCATCGAACGCGTGCCCGCCGACGGCCGGCGCCCACTGGCTGCCGATCGCGCGCAGCTCGAGCAGTTGTACACGCGACGCCAGATTGCCTACGCTCACGCGCACGTGCGCATCGACGCCACCAGGCCGGTGCCCGAAGTCGTGGAGCGGCTGCTGGCGTGGATCGAGTACTGATGAAATATCTGATCCTGAGCGATATTCACGCCAACCTGGAGGCGCTCGAGGCCGCGCTCTCGTCCGCGGGAGACCACGACTCGGTGTTGGTGCTGGGCGATCTGGTGGGTTACGGTGCCGACCCCAATGCGGTCATTGACTGCGTGCGCGCGCTCCCGGACGTCGCGGTCATTCGAGGGAACCACGACAAGGTCGGCGCGGGCATCGAGAACGTCGAGAGCTTCAACCACCTGGCTCGACACGCGATCACCTGGACCGCCACGACCCTCACTCCTATGAACCGGGAATGGCTCGCGGCGCTTCCCGCCGGGCCGGTGCTCATCGATGATCTGGTGGAAATCTGTCACGGATCGCCGTTTGACGAGGACGTCTACATCTTCGATGACCTCGACGCCCGCCGGGCCATCAACGCGACCGAGCGGCCACTCTGCCTGTTCGGCCACACACACGTCCCCGCGGTCTTCAAGTTCGACACCGATCTCAAATCCATCGGCCCTCCGCGGGGCGCGCGGTACCGGCTGCCGATCGATGCGGGGGCGAAGTATCTGGTGAACTGCGGCGCCGTGGGCCAGCCGCGCGACGGGGATCCACGGGCGGCATTCGGCACACTCGACACCGAAACCCGAATGTTGACCGTGGTGCGCGTGGGCTACGACGTGGCCGCCGCGCAGGGCAAAATCATCGCCGCCGGATTGCCCGAGGTCCTCGCTCAGCGTCTGGCCATCGGACGTTGAGCCGCAGGAGCTCTCCTCTCACTCAGCCGCGGAGACGCTGAGGGTCAATCTCTCAAAACACCTCCGCGTCTCCGTGCCTCCGCGGCCCGTGTAAAACGACGCGGCTACGATTTCGACTTATCTCGTTGTCTGCGCATTTGGGCTGCGTACGCGTCGGCGGCGGCGCGCGAGCCGAGGATCCACCCGATCACGATCCCCAGGAGCAGCACGCCCGGGATGTACATGAAGTGGGCGGCGGTCGGCATCAGGCTTTGCCGCTTTGCTTGAGGCTCGTCTCGAGCCGCTCAATCTCGCCTTGGACGCTCGTCAACCGGCGCGCCACCGACACGAGATACAGAAACAGCACGGCCAGCACGAACGAGTACGCGCCAATGAGCAACGGCGCCGCCGGCATCTGTTCCTGCGGTGGCAGTTGGTCGATCGGAATGAACTCGCCCTGCTGCTGCGGCGGCGGCGGCTGCTGCGCAGTGCCGGCAGCGCATCCCCATACGAGCAACAGCAACAACACGGCGCAGGAGCGTTTCAGGATCATCATTAGCGGGACTCGTCCAGTGCAAGATACAGCGCGTCCACACGGGCATGCTGCTCCTCGACCCGGACGCGCAGTTTGAGCAGCACCACGAAGAGCAGCGTGAACGCGAGAACGCAGAACCAGAGCGGAAAGCCCATCGAGAACGGGAGACTCGGCACGACGCTGGTTGCCGGATGAATCGTCCGCCAGTAATTCACCGAGATGTAGATGAACGGAACGTTGGCCATGCCGAAGAGCGCGAGCCCGGCGGCCAGCTTCTCCGAGCCCGGACCGCCGTATCGCCTCAGAATCAGATACGCCCACCCGATCATCCAGCTCACGAGACTCGCGGTCGTGCGTGCGTCCCACACCCAGAACGTGCCCCACGCGCGCCGCGCCCACAGCGGCCCGGTCACGAGCGTGATCAGGCCAAACAGCACGAGCAACTCGCCCGCGGCCAGAGCCGTGCGATCGTGACGGATGTCCCCCGTGGCAAGAAATCGTACGCTGGCGACGCCGCACACGATCGCCGCAACCAGGAACATCCATGCGGACGGCATGTGGTAGTAGAAGATCTTCTGCACCAGCCCCATCGTCGATTCGTAATCCGCATTGGCGATCACCAATGGCGAGAGGGCAAACATCAGGCCGCACGACGCCGCGGCAGGGATAAACCACTTAGGCATATGGACTCAGTCGTTCGAACACGACGGCTCTCAGTTCAATCAGTCATGACCGGCTCAAACGTCCACAGCGCGAGCGTCACGAACACCACGTCAAAGCATACGAGCAGTGCGAACCAGAACCGCACCACGCCGAGATCAAGCTCCGGCTGCAGCAGAGCCGCGGTGCCTCGAACTGCGGCAATGATGACCGGAACAGTCATCGGATTCAACAGCACCGGAAGCAGCACGTCCCGGCTGCGCGCGCGCACGAGCATGGCGGCGAACAGCGTGCCGACCGCGGCAAAGCCCACGGTTCCGCCCGCGAGGATGCCGGCCAGCCAGAACGGGTGCGAGAGAAGTCGCGCCTGAAACAGCAGCGCCACCAGCGGCACCAGCACCAGTTCTGCGCCGGCGAGCAGCACGATGATGCCAAGCAGCTTGCCGACATACACGGCGGGCCTGGGCGCCGGAGCCAGCAGCAGCGCCCTCAGCGTCTCCGACTGCCGCTCGCGCTCGAACGTGCGGCCGAGGGCGAGGTTCCCCGCAAAGAGCACGGCAATCCACAGAATGCCCGCGGCGCCGTCCTCCGGCGCACGGCCTTCCCGGACGAGAGCAAACGCGAACACCAGCACACACGACACGGCGAAGAACAACGTCGTGTATGCGATCTCGCGGCTGCGGACCTCGATGGTCAGGTCCTTGCGCAGAATCAGCCACGCGACGCGCATCGGGCTCATCGAGTTGCGGGCCCCGTCTCGCGACTCTCCATGACACGCCGGTATGCGGACCGCAGCCCTTCCGGGCGCGAGACGGCCTGGACCATCCGGCCCTCGCGCAGGAAGACGGCCTCATCGAGGAGGCTCTCCGCCAGATCCAGATCGTGCGTGGCCAGGATGACGATCGCCCCGGCATGGCGCAAGCCGCGCAGGCGCTCAACCAGCGCCGCGGCCGATGCGTCATCGAGACCGGTGAACGGCTCGTCGAGCAGCACGAGACGCGGCTCGTGAATCAGCGCCCGTTCGAGGGCGACACGTTGCCGCATGCCTCTCGAAAAACTGGTCACCAGATCGCCACCGCGATCGGCCAGTCCCGCGCGGTCCAGCGCGGATCGGGCCGCTGTGTCGGCGTTCGCCAGCCCGTACAACGACGCGAAGAATGCGAGGTTCTCGTGCGCGGTCAGTTCGGGATAGAGAAAGAGGTCGTGCCCAAGCACCCCAATGCGCGCCCGAAGCGCCGATCCGCTGACGGAATCGAGAGTCCCATAACGAATGGCGCCGGTGCTCGGCCGCAGGATCGTGGCCAGCATCGCGAGCACGGTGGACTTGCCGGCGCCGTTCGGTCCAAGCAGGCCGACGATGGCGCCGCGCGGGGCGACAAAGCTGACTCGGGAGACGGCGCGACGGCGCCCGAAGTGGCGGGAGACGTCGTCCACGACGACGCGATCGAACTCGAGGCTCGACGAGCCTGTCCCGAGCGGAGCCTGGGGCCCGGCCCCACGCGGAGTCGAGGGGCTCACGCGGCGATGCCCTCGCCGCCTCCTTCCGGCCCCGCACTCGCTTCATCCAGCTCGCCGTAAATCCGTTCGAGCTCCGTGAGGAGGCGCTGGCGGCGTGTCAGGTACGACTTCGGATCGACGCTGCCGGCCCGATGCTTCGATTCCAGTTGCTCGAGCTGTGACAGGAGCGCGTCGCGACGCTTCACGAGCGCCTGGCGCGCCTCGCCCTCACTACGCCGTGTCACCGACAGCCACACGCCGACGCCGGCCACCAGAAGGGCGAGACCGAGGGCGCTATACCGGGGCACCCGGCTGTGGATCGGCAGATTCGACAGGGTGACCTTCGTGGTCGCCCCGGCCTGCTGCGCTGGCCCGCTGCCCAGGATGAAGATCTGCCCGTCGTCGGTGCGCACGTCGTTGGCAGTTGTGAACTGCGGGGAGGCGATGGCCAGCTCATTGACCTTTTCAACGCCGACAGTGACCTGCTGGAGCGCCGCCGGCCAGGTCTGCTCGAGCGTCAGCACCGAACTGTTGTACGGCATCCTGAAGGCGACCTGCACCATCGTCGATCCCGAGGCGAAGGGGCCGGTGATGATCACGCGCCTGGTCGAGACCGATGCGGAGGGCGATGACCCTTCAAGGGCTGTGGCCCCCAGGGCACCAGTCGGCAATTCGAGCGTCAGGGGTCCACCGATATCCACGCGCGACCGAGCGCTGTTGAGAACCTCCAACACGTAGAAGACCTCGAGCGTGTCGTCATTGAACTGCATGAGCACGCGCGTGTTGGGGCCGAAGACGACGATACCCTTGACCGCCGGCCCCGCGGCGGCCGCGGCTTCTTCCTGCTTCTTCCGTTCGGCCGCCCGGGCGATGCCCGCCACGAGGATGACGCGAAGACCACCAGACGTCGGAACCGCGAAGGGCTGCGAGACCAGCTGCTCCCCGTCAACCGTCACTTCGGCTCTCGCATCGTCGCCGCGTGGCAGACCAGGAAACTCGGCGCGACCTTGTTCGTCGGTCGTGGCCGTGCGTTTGGTGCCGCCGATGATCACCTGCACCTGCTGGCCGGGTGCGTTGTTGCCGATCGCCTCGCGGACCACGCGGACAGTCACCGTCCCGTTCGGCAGATCGCCTGCCGGAATCGCGTGCCCGTGGATCAGCGAGGGATCAGGCATGTCCTGAGCAAGGAGGCTGACACTCGACAGAAGCAACGCGAGCACGGCCAGGCACCCAACCCTCGAGCGCCAGGCCGCCGCAAATTGGGAATTGGGAGTTGGGAGTTGGGAGTTGACAGGCACTCTCGTCACACCGCCCTCAAGTTGGCGCCGCACTCCTTGCAGAACCGGGCATCAGCGTCGTGCGCGGTGCCACAGGAGGTGCAGAACCCGGCGGGTCTGGAGGGCAAGACCCGCCCTACGTCCGCGGAGGCCTGATCTTCCTTGGCAACGTAGGCCGGGTCTTGCGTTGTAGACCCGGCGCGGACCGGGGCGGCCCCAATTCGCCGCTCGATCTCTTTTTCGATCTGCTGGCGATATCCCGCACCCGCATCGATCTGGCGCATCAGCCCCGTGGCGCGCGCGCGCAGGCGGGCGCTCATCTCGTTGAAGTCCTTCTCGGAGACCTTCCCCATCGCGCGATCGAACTCGAGCTCCTTGATTGACCGAAGCACGAGGGCCTTCTCTCGTTCGAGAGCGGCTCGCGTTCGGCCGCCGAGCACCTGCAGGCTTTCAGGCAGGAGCTTCGCGGTCAGCGGGATGAAGGTGCGCAGCGCGGCGATGCCGACTGCCGCGGCGGCGAAGACCGTGAGGCTCAACAGGATCACGCCGGCCGGCGACTGGCCGCGCGACAGGAACACCGTGATGGTGGCGCCAACGAGCCCGGCCAGCGTGAACAGTTGCCAGGGTTGCAGCGTGTCGGAACCGGGTGCGGGGAGATCCCCTGCAGGGATCCGCGACTCAGTCGAGGTTTCGAAGCTCATCGTCCAGGCGGGCATCGAGTTCCGGATCGACAACGGCGTCGCTGCCCGAGGCACCCGCGACGGCCGGCCGAGACCAGCGCCGGGCGGTCAGCACGATCGTCAGGAGACCCCCTGCGCCGAGAATATACGGGAGCATCCACGCCAGCCGATTGAAGCCTTCGTCGATCGGCTCGGCCAGCACTTCCTGGCTTCCGTACTTCTCCACGTAGAAGTCGAGAATCTGCTTCTTCGTCTTGCCCTGTCCGGACATGACGGCGATCTCGTCACGCATAGCTGCGGCCAGACTGCATTCGCATTCACCAGCCAGCTTGCGCCCGCAGGTGCCGCACATGCAGACGAGCGCGCGGCCCACGTCGCGCTCGAACGGCGTACGAGACGCGAGCGGCACCGTTTGCGGAGACACCGAGTGCTGAGCGAACGCCGCGCCCGGACTGAGGGCCACCGCCAATAGCAGAAGCGTCGCCGTCGCCGCGTGCGCCGGCACCTTCGCCACCGCGAAGGCGAACGCCGAGTCGGGCAGCAGCGCGAGGATAGTGCCGAGCGCGAGGATGCCGAAGCCGAACCACACCCAGTTCACCAGCGGGTTCACCACGACTTCGACTTCCGCCGACTGATCCGCCACGTTGTAGCGAGCCAGGACGACGTACAGGTCCTCAGCGAACGAGCGGCGGATGGCCACTTCCGTCGTCGGGTCGCTCTCGTGTTTGCGGAAGAACCAGCGCGCCGGGTACATCTTGGTCAGCTCCGCGCCGTCGCGGAGCACGGTCATCGTCCCGGTGACCATCTGCTTCTGGCCATCGTCAGTGACCTTCAAGCCGTCGAAGCGGACCGTATAGTCCCCCACCGTCACCTGCTGCGTCTGCTTGAGAGAGACGGTTTCAATCTGCTTGAAGCCCTCACCGGCAAATCCGAGGAAGAGCAGCACGATGCCGACGTGCACGATGTAGCCGCCATAGCGGCGCTTGTTGCGGCCGACCAGCCCGATGAGCGCCGTGAACAGGTCCGTGCCCGTGGACTCCTGCCGCACCCTGGCGCCCCGGAAGAACTCCTGGGTGATGGTGCCCATCACGAATCCCGCGAACCCGAAGCACAGGCCGGAGCTCCACATCCGCACACCCAGCGCGACGACGATGCCTCCGACGACCAGGCCGGACAGGGTCGGGAACAGAAACTGTTCACGCAGGTTGATGAGCGTCGACTTGCGCCACGCGAGGAGCGGACCGACTCCGGTGAGAAGGAGCAGCACCAGCCCGATCGGAATCAGCCAGCGGTTGAAGAACGGGGCGCTGACGGTGATGCGCTCGCCGGTGACTGCCTGGCTCAGCGTCGGGAACATCGTGGCAAACAGCACGAAGAACGCGCAGAACAGCAGGATCCAGTTGTTCACCATGAACGCCGCCTCGCGAGACACCCACGAGTCGAGCTCGTTCCGCGCCTTCAACAGCGGTAGCCGGTAGATCACGAAGCCAAAGCTGAAGACGAGCGTCGTGACCATGAAGATGGTGAACAGGCGCGCCAGCTCTGGGTCGTCTCCGAACGCGTGAATGGATTGCACGACGCCCGACCGCGTCATGAACGTGCCGAAGAGCGTCAGGAAGAACGTGACGATCACCAGCGACACGTTCCACACGCGCAGCATCCCGCGCCGCTCCTGAACCATCACGGAATGCAGGAACGCAGTGGCCGTGCACCACGGGAGCAGACCGGCGTTCTCCACCGGGTCCCACATCCAGTACCCGCCCCACCCCAGCTCCTCGTAGGCCCAGATCATCCCGAGCCCGAGTCCGATCGACAGACACAGCCACGACATCATCGTCCAGCGACGGACGGCGCGGAGCCACGAGTCGTCCAGATAGCCGGTGATCAATGCCGCCATGCCGAAGGCGTACGGAATGGTGAGGCCGACGAAGCCCAGATACATCGTCGGCGGGTGAATCACCATGTAGAAGTTCTGCAGGAGCGGATTCAGCCCCGTGCCGTCGGCCGGGTTCTGGGTCAGGAAGGTCTCGAACGGGTTGTTGTGCACGATCATCAGGAAGAGGAAGAACATCTCCACCACCGAGATGACCGCCACGACATACGGGATGAGCTCCCGGTGCCGTTCCCGATTGATGTACACCGCCGCCGAGCCGAAGGCCGACAGCAGGAACACCCAGAACATGATCGAGCCGTCGAGCCCGCCCCAGTACGACGTGAGCTTGTAGAAGAGCGGCTGTACAGAGTCGGAGTACCGCTGGACGTACTTGATCGAGTAGTCCCCGGTCACGAACGCGTAGACGATCACCGCCGAGGCGGCCGTCATGATCGCGGTGACCAGGTAGAAGGCTCCGATACCACTCTCGATCAGGGCCCTGGACCGGCGTCGCGCTCCGCCCACCGAGATCGCGGCCGCATACGCGCACACCACGAACGCCGCGAGCAGGAGGTAGTAGCCGAGAGAAGCCATAAGGGTGACCTACTTGGGCGCGGATATGAGGGGGGGCGCCGCTTCGTACTTCGACGGGCACTTGGCCGTCATGTCCGTCGCCATGAACCCGTTCGGCGTCAGGCGGCCGGTGAGGACGACTTCGGAGTCGTTCTTGAAGGTATCCGGCACGATCCCCGTGTAGTACGCCGTGAGAACCTTGCCGCCCCGCTGGATGTCGAACTTCCACTCCAGCGAATCAGGCTTCCGGCCGATCGAGCCGGCCACCACATTGCCGTGCACCTGGAGGCTCTTGCCCTCCCAGGACTGAGGTTGGGCCATCACCTCGTCGACGTACTTGTAGTACTGCATGCTCTCGCCGAGCGTGGTGTACATGAGGATGCCGAAGGCGGTCAGGAGGACGAGCGTCGTCGCGCCGATTTTCGCTGCTTTGTGGCTCATAGATAAGGACTTCCTGGAAAGGGAAATCTCCGTCAGGATAACAGCAATCCTGCCTCCGCGCACATCTGATAGACCAGCGCCATCGGCAAGCCGACCACGTTCGAATACGACCCGTCGATGCGGGTCACGAACCGGGACGCCAAACCTTGGATGGCATAACCCCCGGCCTTGTCGTTTGATTCCCGGCTCGCGACGTACCAGTCAATTTCCGGTCGAGACAGGGGGGCAAACTCGACCACGGTGACGTCCACCCGTGTGTTTACGGCCGGGAAACCCTGCCGCATGAGGCTCACACCCGACATCACCTGGTGTGTGCGGCCCGACAGCATCGCCAGCATACGGGCGGCATCGCCGGGATCCGAGGGCTTTCCCAGGATCTCGCCGTCCACGACCACGGCCGTGTCGGCCCCCAGCACAAAGCGGTCACCCGCCCGCTCGCTGATCGCGCGCGCTTTCGCCTCGGCAACCCGGCGGACGTACGCCTCGGCCCCTTCGCCGACGCCGATGCGTTCATCGACATCGGCAGGCTGGATGTCCACGTCGATACCTGCGCCGCGCAGGAGATCAGCGCGCCGGGGGGACGCCGAGGCCAGAATCAGTCGCACGGGTCATTGTTGCGCGACAGGAGCGAACCGGGATAGCGTGCCCAATCCCTGACATGACCTCAGCCGCGAAGCGGGTATTCGGGAGAGTGATCGCGCTGCGCGACGGGGAATCGACGATCGCGCTGCTGATGTTCGCCTACTCGTTCCTGGCGATGACCTCCTACAACATCGTCAAGCCGGTGCTCGGATCGAAGTTCATCGACGAGCTCGGCGCCAACAAGCTGCCATGGGTGCAGCTCGGCGCGGGAATCGTGATCGGCGTCGCCATGCATCTGTACGGCAACGCGGTCCAGCGGATGCCACGCCGTCGCGTAATACCGGTGACACAGGCGGCCATCGTCGTGCTGCTCGTCATCTTCTGGGGCCTGCTCCGCACCGGCGCCGTCTGGGTCACGGTGACCCTCTATCTCCTGGGCCTCCTCCTCGGCATTCTCCTGATCAGTCAGTTCTGGACGCTGGCCAACGACATCTATGACGCACGCCAGGCCAAGCGACTGTTCGGATTCATCGGCGGCGGCGCCAGTCTTGGGGGTGCGCTCGGCGCCGGGATCATCAGAGTGCTGGTGGACGAAGTCGGCGCGGACAACATGCTCCTTGTCGGCGCCGCGGTGCTCGCGGTCTGCGTCGTCATCGTCAGGATGATCCTCCACCGTCAGCCGGCCGGCGCCGCTGGCGAGGTGTTCGCCGAGGAGCGCGGCGTGGGTGGGCGCGAGGCACTCCGCCTGATGGCCCAGTCGCGCCATCTGAAGGTGATGGCGCTCGTGATCGGCTTTGCCGCCGCCGGCGCGGCGATCGTCCAGCAGCAATTGAGCATGGCCGCTGAAGCGACCGGTGGCGACGCCATCGGCATCGCGAAGTTTCTCTCAGAGGTCACCGTTTACGTCTCCCTGGCGGGATTCGTCGTCCAGATGACGCTCACGAGTTTGATTCACCGATCGCTCGGTCTGGCCTTTGCGATGCTGTTGCTGCCGGTCGCCCTGGGCTCGACCGCGACCGTCATCCTCGTGACTGGGGCACTCTGGGCGCCGCAGCTGGCGCGCGTCCTCGATGCCACTCTGCGCTACACGGTGGACAAGACGACGCGAGAAGTGCTCTTCCTGCCACTGCCCGCCGACCTCAAGCATCGAGCGAAGGCGTTCATTGACGTCACCGCCGATCGGTTCGCGAAGGCCGCCGCGGCGATTCTGCTCCTCGTGCTGATCGAGCCATGGGGCCTCGGCCTGGGCTGGCGGCAATTGAGCTACGCCAGCCTGTGCATGACCGGTCTCTGGATGGCGATGGCGTTCGTCGCATGGCGAGAATACCGAAGCGCCTTCCGCGCCAGCATCGGGTCGCGCACGATCGTGCCGGGCACGATCCGCACCGAGATTGCCGACCCGGCGACCATCGAAACGCTCGTCGAGGAGCTCTCCCACCCCGATGAGTCCGCGGTGCTGTATGCCATCGAGATGCTCGAGGCACTCGACAAGCGGAATCTCGTGACCCCGCTCCTGCTTCAGCACGATTCTCCGCGCGTGCGGGCGCGCACTCTCAAAGCGCTCGCGCTCACACGCTCGCCGGTCGCCAGCCGGTGGACGCCACTCGTCGCACGCATGGTGCAGGACGAGGACGTCGATGTACGCGCGGCGGCCTTGCGGGCACTGGCGGAGCTCGAACACGAGGACGCGGCAGTGCTGATGCGTCGGCACCTCGCCGACGCCGAGCCCAGAGTGATCGTGACCGCCGCAATCTCGCTGGCCAACTCGGGTCGCCCCGCGGACGTGAGCGCCGCCGACACGGCGCTCACACAGCTCATCGCGGACACACGGGACATCGCGACCGCCGGCCGCGCGGAAGTCGCGACGGCGCTCGCGCATATCGACGACCCCCGCTTCCGTCCACTGCTCGTGCCGCTGTTGTACGACCGCGAGCCGTCGGTTGTCCGGAAGGCGATTCGCAGCGCGCGCGCGATGGGCGCGTCTGACGGGCTGTTCCTGCCCGGGCTGCTCTCCCTCCTCGGTCACCGCGCGCTCAAGGCTCACGCCCGCGACGCCCTGATTGGATACGGCGAAACGGTGATCGATGCCCTCGCCCATGCGCTCCTCGACCAGCACGAGCAGGTCTGGATTCGCCGCCACATCCCCGCGACGCTGGCGCTGCTCGGCACCCAGCGCTCGATGAACGCCCTGGTCTCGGCTCTCGACGATGCCGACGGCTTCCTGCGATACAAGGCGATCGCGGCGATCGAGAAGATCCGGCGCGATCACCCGGCAATCGCCTGCCCCAGGCCAGTGCTCGAATCTCTGGTGGTCAAGGAGACGTCGCGGTACTACAACGGGTTGACGCTGCAGCAGAACCTGCTGCGACACGCCCCTGACGCGCGGCACTCGTTGCTGGCCAGAGCCCTCGAGGACAAGCTGCTCCGCACGATCGATCGGATCTACCGTCTCCTCGGACTGCTCTACCACGTGGACGACGTGGCGGCGGCGAGGTACACAATCGAGCAGGGCGAGTCGCGACGGCGGGCTGCCGCCGTCGAATACCTCGACAACCTGCTCGGCGGCGTCGTCCGCAAGCGCGTGATGCCGATCCTCGACGACACGCCGCTCAACGACAAAGTCCGATATGCGAACGTCGTGTTGAAGAGCCGGCCCCGCGATCTCGAAGACACCCTCGCGCAGCTCGTGCACGAGGACGACCCGGTCGTCGCGGCCGCGGCGATCCATTTCGTCGGGCAGCAACGCATCTGGGGGCTCTCAGACGACCTCGACTACGTCGCCTCGCATCGATCCGCCGACGATCGCTTCGTCATCGAAGCCGCCTCGTGGGCGATCACAAAAAGGCATCTCGCCGATCCAACGACCGACGCCACGATCGATTCGCTGCCGATCGTCGAGCTCGCGGATCGCGTGCGTGCCGTGCCGCTGTTCGCGACACTTTCCGTCGACGAGCTCTTTCGCATCGCCGAAGTCGGTCAGGAGACTCGGCACCCCTCCGGCCGCGACCTGTGCCACGCCGGCGCTCCCGCCGAGGACGTCTTGTTCCTGATCGAAGGGGCGGCGCGCAGTGCCGACGGGGAGAACGTCGGTGAAATCGCCGCACCCGCGGTCATCGGGTTCGAGGAGGTGCTTCAAGGCACACCGACCAAGAGCACGGTGCGCGCGCTCGCACACAGCGTCTGCTTCCGCATTGCCGCCGCTGACTTCATGACGATGGTGTCGGACAACGTGCTGCTGGCGCAAAGCCTGTTCGGGTTGCTGCTGGCCGGGAGAGGGTCGCGGGTCCCATTCACGCCGCCACGCCACCTCTCCCCTGCTGACCGTACGATGCCTGTCGCCGGGGACGCCGCACGATTCCTCCGCCAGGATCCATTGCTGTCACGAGCGACCGCGGCCCAGCTCCTGGCGCTGACGGCGGTCGCCCCTGAGGTGCCGTTGAAAGCCGGAAGCGTGCTGTTCGACGCGGGAGCGGCGCCGGCGATCTACCAGGTGCTCCAAGGCGAAGTCGTTCTGGAGCTTGCCGGCAGCACCCCATTTACGGCGTCCACTGGCGCCACCATCGGCGTGGCGGATACCCTGGCCGGCGCCGCCTCGGGCTGGCGAGCCCTCGTCACCCGCGATGGCAGCGCGCTGCGTCTCGATCGTGACGAGCTGTTCGCTGTACTCGCCGACCACGTTGATCTGATGCAAGGCTTGTTCAGTGGTGCGCTCGCGCTCCGGACGGCCGAGGCCAGTGCCAGGCCGCACGCGCCGAACGCGCCGCTGCAATCCGCGTCTTTGGCGTAGAATCTCGTCGTCTCCGAAATCGAAAGGGCGCCCACATGGACTCCGTTCGTCGTCTGCTCGTCCTTGGTGTGATCCTGATCACGTGCACGGGCACCCTCGCGAAAGCGCAGGAGAGCTCGGCGCCCACCGCGCCGGTCCTGGCTCCGGAAGCGATGGAGGCCTTCCTCCTGAAGGCCAAAATCGTCAAGCTGAAGGACGCTGGCGTGGGCGTCACCGGGTCGCGCCGCGCCACGCTCTCGGACGGACAGCTGACGCACGATGCGCACGTGCAGACCGTTGACGTCGCGACGCCCGTCTTCGAGGCAGGACGCAATACCGAGCTGAATTTCAAGGACACCTACCGCTACAACATCGCCGGCTACCGCGTCGCCCGGCTGGTTGGCCTCGACACGGTCCCGATGTCGGTCGAGCGCAACATCGACGGCAAGGTGGCGGCCATTACCTGGTGGGTGGACGACGTCGCGATGGACGAGAAGGCTCGCCTCAAGAGCAAGTCGCAGGGGTCAAACCCGGGGCGGACGAGCACGCAAATCCAGGTCATGCGCGTCTTCGACGAGCTGATTCAGAATCGCGACCGCAACCAGGGGAACATCCTGTGGACCAGCGACGGGACGCTGTGGCTGATCGATCACACGCGGGCGTTCCGGCTGGGGAAAACTCTGTTGAAGCCCGAGCAGCTCACCCGCTGCGATCGCGGACTCCTCGAGCGGCTGCGAGCCATCACCCCGGGGTCACTCGCCCTCGCGGTCGCCGGCTCGCTGACGAAGGACGAGCAGGTAGCGCTGCTCGTGCGCCGCGATCTGATCGTCAAGCACTACGAGGACAGAATCGCCAGGCTTGGCGAGCCCGTCGTGGTCTTCGCGCACTAGAAGCTGCGGCGGCTCTTCAGACCCGCCGGGTGTCCCGGTCAGCGGGACGAAGGCGGGCCCCCCGGTACCGCCTGCAGCAGGCCGGGTAGAGCCAGCGGCTCACGCCGATCCAGATAGATCGCGGTCGCGGTGTTACCTTGCAGCTCCAGCGCAGAGGGGACGCCGCCCGGATAGAACTCTCCGTTGACCATGCCCGTGTCGATCTGAATCACGCGGCCGCCCAGGCGAGGCGTGACCTTTCCCGGCAGCACGGTGGTGTGCCCGATCACGATCGCGCGCGCGCCCATGGCCTGCAGAATCCCGTCGAGCCTCGGCGCCAGCGGCGCCTCCGGTTCGTTCGCGAGCCCGCGGTACCAGAGCGGGCCCGTCTCGCTCACCGAGAAGACCATCGGGAGCTGTTCGGGTGGCACCGGCAACGACGCGAGATCCTTCCGAACCGCGGCGTTGATCCCTTCACATCCGAGCGCCGCAGAGGTCTCGTTGAGTCCGCCGTGCAGGAACACGATCCCGTTGATCCGTGCGACCGCAGGACGGGATCGGACCCAGGCCCCATATTCGCCCTTGGCATCGAACGCGAAGCGCATCTCGAGGCTGCCAGGCGGGAGCTCCTTCATGAACTGCTCCCGATAGGCGGCCGCGTCGAACGGGCGCCCCGCCGCTCTGGCTTGGCGCTCCGCTTCGGCACTGAAGACGACGAGCGCGCGGTCGCGGAGATCTTCCGACTCCGGCGTCTTGAACGCGTCCCGCTCCCCCTGGCTCACGTAGCGCCAGTCCGAGATCAGGCGCGACAGCTCGTGATTGCCCAGGAGCGCGTACACACGGCCCCCCGCACGTCGCGCGTCCCCTTCGAGCTTGCGAATGAGATCGATGGCCTTCCGGGAGTCGGGGCCGCGGTCGAGCACGTCCCCGGTCTGAACCAGCACCGCCTTCTTGCCGATCCAGCGATTGCGGCCGTCGATGAGACTGGCGGCGCGCAGGATCGCCACGAACTTGTCGAACGCGCCGTGAATGTCGCCAACGGCCACGACGCGCTCGGGAGTCTGGATGTCGCAGGGAAAGGCGTCCGGCCGTCCGCGCTGTTGAGCGGCTGGCCCGGCCAGGCTCGCCACGATGACGGCCAGGGTGACCCCAACGCCCGCGCGACGTGGCACGCCCCGGAATGGGTGTGGTCTCACGACGAGAATTTGACCACCTATCGAGACGCCGGATCAATCCTCAAATCGAAACCGCAAATCGAAGATGGTATTGTGTTGCGCCGTGATTCCCGTGCATCTCCTCGTGCCCGAAGCCCTGGCGGCAGTCCTGCGCCGGGCGCCGCTGACGCCCGAGAAGGTTGCCTTCTCCTGGCGGATGGCCGTGGGTCCAGCGATGGACAAGGTCACGACCGTCGATCTGCACAAGGGCGTGCTCCATGTGCGCGCGAAAGATGCGACGTGGCAGCGAGAGGTGGAACGGTCGGCGGCCCTCATCCGATCCAGACTCGATGGCCTGCTCGGCGAGCGCGTGGTCCGCTATGTCGAGGTCGCGCGGAGCTGACGAGCGCCGTGCCGCCGGCAGGCTGTGACAGAATCATCGGTTGATCGCGCGTGATCGGCGCGACTTGTGGAGGTCGAACACTTGGCTACTGCCACGCAGACTCGAATATCTCCCGTCGAAGACCTGACCACGCCGTATGACCGGCAGCGTCTGGAGGACGTCGGGTTCATGACCTGCATGACCCTGGTGTTGCTCGGGAACTATTCGCAGACCGGGCACTTCGGCGGACCGCTCGCCTACACGCCCTACAACGTGGCCACGCACCTGGCAGGGCCGAAATTCGGCGGCCTCCGTTTCGATTACCGGCGGCCCAAACATCCCTACGCCGACAAGTTCCTGCTCGCCGGCGGGCACTGCATACCGACCTGCTACGCGCTGTGGATGATCATGGGCCAGGCGCTCGAGCGGCGGCATCAGCTCACGGGCCACCGGCGCTACTTCGTCGATCCCAAGGTCGCCATCCTGCCGATCGACGCACTCGGGTTCCGTCGCGGCGCGGGCCCGATGAAGACGCTGCTCCAGGATCACGGCCTGGCGGGAGATCCCCTCTTCGCGCAGGCGAAGGCCCGCGGTATCAAGGCACTCGCCGGCCATGCGGAAAGCATCGACGTCACCAACGACGTCAACGGCGGACCGTCGGGCATCGGGATCGCCACGGCCGCCGGCAAGGCGGCGTTCTGGGACATCGCCGGTACGTCAATTGACGCGCCGAAAATCATCGCCTTCGAAGGCGAGTTCGCGATGACCGAAGGGCACGCACAGGAGCTCAAGACACAGGCGCTGGCGCTGCAGACCGGCAAGCGCCTGCGCGTGATGATCTCGGACAACAACGCCGGGATCGATGACTCGCTGATCGGCGGTGTCATTCACAGCAAGTACGACGGGTATCGGATCGTCGATCAATGGACGTCCTACGGCTGGAACGTCTTCGTGGTCAACGACGGTAATAACTACGACCAGGTGGTGGCTGGCCTGAAGACGCTGGAGGACTGGGACCCCAAGGATCGGCGGCCGATGGTGCTGATCGGCAAGACCACGAAGGGGTACTGGCCTACGGCGGTCGGCGGCAGGATCCCGGACAATGGCGAACAGGTCGTGGGTTACCCGAGCCACCCCTACGCGATGAAGATGAACTCCGAGTACTTCGTGGCGCTGGCGAGGACATTCGAGAGCCGCTACGGAGTCGAGTTCCAGGGCATCCGCCAGGGGCCCGTCAAGGATGCGCGCGAGCGTCTGATTCAGTACAAGACCAACATCGACATCGCTATGTCCGTGCTCGACAAGAACGGCCTGGGCGATTGGCTCGCCGATCGCCTCGTCGAGATCGGCGACTCGGTGAAAGACGACCTGTCGCTCAGGATCCCGGTCGACCGCGATCCCTTCCTGGACGATCGCCTGAGGGTCGTGAATCTTCCGGTGGAGCCCCAGAAGGTCACGGTCGCCAATGCCGTGTCTGGCGCCGAGAAGGACGTGACCATCACGCTCTTCCGGAAGCCTGCCGAGGTGATGGGCACGCGGCGGGCCATCTCGGAAATCGTCAAGTGGCTGAACCACGTGACCGGCAATCGCATGCTGACGATTGCCGCCGACCTCTCGGAGTCGATCAACCTGGAGCACGGGAGCCTGTGGGGTCACTATGACCCCGAGACCAACCCGCTCGGCACCCGGCTGAAGGCCGCGATTCAGGAAGCGGGCAACGCGTCCACGGCGATCGGGTTGGTCAGCCAGAACGCCTCACTCGATCCGGAGAAGTTTGCGGGCGTGTGGGCGATCAGCGGAACGTACGGCGCCTTTACGCCACTGATGTACACGCCGGCGCGCGTCTGGAGTCAGCAGAGCCAGGACAGCAAGTTCCGCATGGGCGTGCTGCACATCCTCGTCGGCCACTCGGGGCCCGAGACCGCCGCTGACGGCCGGACGCACTTCGGCATCTTCGCGCCGCAGGTGTGGAGGCTCTTCCCCCGCGGTCAGATCATTCACCTGAATTTCTGGGACTACAACGACGTCGCCCCGGCGTACTTCGCGGCGGCGGAGATTGCCGCCCGCGAGGCCCACGTCGGGATCATCACGCTCGAAGTCGCCCGGCCCGACTTCCCCGTCGCCGACCGCGCGACCTTTGCCGATACCGATCTCAAGGCGGCAGCGAAAGGCTTCTATGTCATTCGTGACTTCACGCCCGGGAAGCCGCGACACGGCTATGTGGTCACGCAGGGCTCGAGCTCCACGGTGAATCTGCTCAGTGTGCTGTCGAAGCTGGACGCCGCGGGCATCAACGTCAAGGTCGTCGCGGCGATCAGCGAGGAGTTGTTCGACCGTCAGCCCGAGCCCTACCGGCGATCTGTTCTTCCGCCGGAGGCGATGTACGACCTGATGGTGGTCAGTACCGGCACGCGCCGCGTGTGGCCGGTGAAAGCGGCCGGCCCGCTGACCGACGAGTATTCACTCACGTCGGATTGGGACAACCAGTGGCTGACCGGAGGGCTGGAGCCGGACGTGATCGCGGAAGCCCATCTCGACGCGCCGTCGATCCTGGCAGGGATCCAGCGTTTCGCCGCCGAGCGCGAGCAGCGAATGACGCGCCAGCGTCAGCTACTCGGCGCGCTGGCCTAACTCCCAACTCCCAACCCCCAAGTCCCAACGCGGAACCAATTCCCAACGTCACAAAGGCCGCCTTTCAGGCGGCCCTGGATTGGGAGTTGGCTTTCTTGGGAGTTGGGAGTTGAGTCAACCGAGCACGCGCCACAGCGCGGGCAGCGACCAGGCCAGGAGAAGCCCCGCCGCCACCAGACCGGCGGCGATCTGCACCGGCTCCATGACATCGAGCGTCGCCTGGACGCGGCGCTCGGCTTCCCACCGCTGGAGCATCTGCGCCTTCACCCACAGGATGTCGGCCGCGGGCAGACGTGGAGCGGTGCGGCTCCCGGCGTGGGCGAGCCGTGACATATACGCCGAGACTTCCTGTTCTTCGTCGGCCGCCACGTTACGTAGAAACCAGTGTAGCATCACGCCCTCGCGGTCAATCCTTTGGCCGTCAGCAGGTCCCGCAGCCTGCCCCGGGCGCGCGACAGCATCACTTTGATGCTCCCGCGAGACAGCCCCAGCGCATCGGCGATCTCCTGATGGTTTTCTCCCTCGACGTACGCGAGCCAGAGCAGGGCCCGGTCGCGTGACGTCAGCGCCGCGAACTCGCGTGAGACGCTGTCGTCATACTCGGCGTCGAGCTGCGCGCTGGGCTCGCCCCTCAGGCGATCCAGCCACGACTGCTCGCGCGTCGAGCGCCGCCAGCGATCGGCAATCAGGTTGCTGGCGATTCGAAAGACGTAGCGCCGCAGATCCTCGGGGCTCAGATCGCCGACCTCTGCCTGGAGCAAACGGCAGAACGCATCCTGGACGATGTCGTCGGCGTCGGCGGCCTTCCCCATGACGCGATAGGCATACGACCAGAGCGAGCGCCCGTCGTGCTCGTAGCACGCGGCGAACGCCCGTTCGTTCAAACGCGCCACGTGTTAGACCGGGCGCGACGTATCAACATTCGGGCTGACTCGAGGCCGGTCGATGAGCCCCATGCGCCTCGACAGTACGTAGGACATCAAGGTCGAGGCGACCAGCCCCGCGCCAACGGCTGCCGCGACCGTCGCCATGACGACCAGGCCGTCCATCGCCTCGAGCGAAAACGTCCGTTGGTTGGTGAGCAGGAACAACCCTATGCCCAGAGCCAGCAGCACGAGACCGGACTGCATCGACCGGAGGATGCGAATCTGCGGCGCACCGGTTTCGCTGCTCGAGAGCGAGTCCAGGAAGCGCCTGCCAGCCTCGCTGCTGAAGAAGTCGCCAAACTCACGCGCGGAGCCGATCCGGTCGAGCAGCTTGCCGTGGAATTCCGTGAAGACCTTGGTCTGCTGCCGTCGCCGGATGCCCTCCACGATCACGTAGACCACCCACCCGATCATGAAGAACAGCGACGGCACGATGATGATTTCTGAGCCCATGCACTCCTCCAGCCCCGAACTGTTCCCGTACCAACCAACCAAGAACCACGAACCAAGAACCACGAACCAAGAAGCACTGTCCTTTCGGGTGCTGACGATACAACGGTCCCAGGGCCGACCGGTTAACAAGCGCCCCCGAACGATACGAACGACCCGAACGACCCGAACGATCCGAACGATCCGAACGACCCGAACCCGCCTTCGCCTGACGGCTTCGGCGAGGCAAGCGATCCGAACGGATAAGATCGGTCCATGGACGCCGTCATCGTCTCGGCCGCCCGCGTTCCCACCGGACGCTTTCTGGGCACTCTCAAGGACGTCACCGCCCCCGAGCTTGGAGCCATCGTGGTGCGCGAGGTCGTGCGGCGTGCGGGTATCGACCCGGCCGTAGTCGAGGAATGCATCATGGGCAACGTCGTGTCGGCCGGGCTCGGACAGGCGCCGGCGCGGCAGGCGGCGCTTCGCGGGGGACTGTCCGACGGGGTGTCCGCCTTGACGATCAACAAGGTCTGCGGATCGGGCCTCAAGGCGGTGATGCTGGCAGCCCAGGGGATCGGCGCCGGCGACGCGGGTGTGGTCGTGGCCGGAGGGATGGAGTCGATGAGCCACGCGCCGTACCTGCTGGCACGCGCGCGCGAGGGCCTTCGCATGGGTCACGGTCAGCTCCTCGACTCGATGATCGGCGACGGCCTCTGGTGCAGCTTCGAGCAGTGGCACATGGGAAATGCCGGAGAGGTTGTCGCGGCGGAATACCAGATCGGTCGCGCGGCGCAGGATGCCTACGCGCTTCAAAGCCATCGCAAGGCGGCCGAAGCGACGGCGGCCGGGCGCTTCGCGGCGGAGATCGTTCCGGTCACGATCCCTCGGAAGAAGGGGGAGGCGATCGTCTTCGCACAGGATGAATCAATACGGCCGGATTCAAGTCTTGAAGCGCTGGGGGCGCTCGCACCCGCCTTCACGAAGGATGGAACGGTGACGGCTGGAAATGCGCCGCCCGTCAACGACGGCGCCGCGGCGCTCGTCGTCATGTCCGCGCAGCGAGCCACCGAGCTCGGCGTCGTGCCGATGGCGCGCATCGCTGGTCAGGCCTCGAGCGGCCTTGCCCCGAAGTACGTGCTGATGACGCCCGTTGAAGCGATCCGCCGCGTGCTCCGGAAAACGGGATGGACGATCGAGGATGTGGATCTCTTCGAGATCAACGAGGCCTTTTCAGTGCAGCTGATCGCCGTCCTTCGAGATCTCGGCATCGACCCCACCCGCGTCAACGTCAACGGCGGCGCGGTGGCGCTCGGTCATCCGATTGGCGCGAGCGGCGCGCGAATTCTGACGACGCTCGTCTACGCGCTGGAGCAACGGAAGCTGAAGAAAGGCATCGCGGCGCTCTGTCTCGGGGGAGGTAATGGTGTGGCTCTGGCGGTGGAGCGCGCATAGCAACTCCCAACCCCCAACCCGAACCTCGTTCCAACTCCCAACTCCCCACGTGATCGCGATCGCGAAATGTGCCCGAAAACGCCTCGGGCCTGGAGGCAGTTTCTGCGCGCCTGGCGTCCGGAGGCGAAAGTCCATGACGTCCGTAAGTGGTTGATTTAATTGACTACAATCACTAAGGTCTGCACGGATTTTCGCTTGACTTTCGTGCGGCACGCTCCTAGGATCTACCACGGCCGTGACCTCCGCTGTCACACCACCAAGCCATCCTCACTTAGACACGGCCAACGCCAAGGAGACCGCATGCCCCTCGAAGACCTGAGAGAACGCGCCGACCTGAAAGAACGCACCAAAGCCATCGACATCGCCGTCGGGCAGATCGAGAAACAGTTCGGCAAGGGCTCGATCATGCGCCTGGGCCAGAACAGCGCCATCACTCCGCTCGAGTCGATCTCGACCGGCTCGATCAGCATCGACTACGCCCTCGGCATCGGCGGGCTGCCCCGCGGCCGTGTGATCGAAATCTTCGGGCCCGAGTCATCCGGCAAGACAACCCTGTCGCTGCAGGTCATCGCTGAAGCGCAGAAGGCTGGCGGCATGGCGGCCTTCGTGGACGCCGAACATGCCCTCGACGCCAAGTACGCGCAGAAGCTGGGCATCGATCTCGAGAACCTCCTGGTCTCGCAACCGGACAACGGCGAACAGGCGCTGGAGATCGTCGAGGTGCTGATCCGCTCCAACAGCGTCGACGTCGTCGTGGTTGACTCCGTGGCCGCACTCGTACCGAAGGCGGAGATCGAAGGCGAGATGGGCGACGCGCAGATGGGCCTGCAGGCGCGGCTCATGTCACAGGCGCTCCGCAAGCTGACCGGCGTCGTCTCGAAGTCGAAAACCACGCTCATCTTCATCAACCAGCTGCGCGAGAAGATCGGCGTGATGTTTGGCAACCCGGAAACGACCACGGGCGGCCGCGCGTTGAAGTTCTACGCATCGGTGCGGATCGACATTCGCCGCATCGCCAGCATCAAGGACGGCGATCAGGTGATCGGCGGACGCACGCGCGTCAAGGTCGTGAAGAACAAAGTGGCGCCGCCCTTCCGCGAAGCCGAGTTCGACATCATGTACGGCGAGGGCATTTCGCGCGAAGGCGATCTGCTCGACCTCGCCGTCGAAAAGCGCATCGTCGAAAAGAGCGGCGCGTGGTTCGCCTACAGCGGCGAGCGCCTGGGCCAGGGACGCGAGAATGCCAAGCAGTTCCTGAAGGAGAACGTGGCTGTCCGTCAGGCGATCGACGAGCGGGTGCGTCGAGAGCTCGGTCTAGTCCTCCCCGAGGTCGTCGGCGTCTAGTACTCTCGTACGTAGTGTCCGGCTTCCTTGGCCACCGAAGCGCTAAGCGCGAAGGTGGCAGCCGGACTGCCTCAGTTCCCGTAGGCCCGGTCGATGATCTCGGCATCGATCGGGCCGTGTTCCGCATCAAACTCCCCCGCCAGTCCCGTCCGCCACAAGTCTCGACCAGCCGGGAACACATTTGCGTCGTTATCGTATAACGATAATTAATATCTGTTTATCAATCCAGATTTGTCGTATAACGATA
Source organism: Vicinamibacterales bacterium (assembly GCA_035293405.1). Taxonomy (GTDB): domain Bacteria; phylum Acidobacteriota; class Vicinamibacteria; order Vicinamibacterales; family UBA2999; genus Gp6-AA40. The sequence continues at coordinate 211,290 of DATDOE010000122.1, forward strand.
CTCGTGAGAACTCAGGAGATGCCGATGCCTGCGACTTGTCCCGTCCCGACCTCGCCTGGGAGATCGGAAAACAGAGGCCTGGCGTGGTTGATCGGCGGCTTTATCTTCTGCCCCTGTCACCTGCCACTGACCCTTGCGTTCACGGCCACCGTCTTTTCCGGCACGACGGTGGGCGCACTCTTGACCGGCTACCCGTATATCGCCGGCGCCCTTATCACCTCAGTATGGCTGGCAGCCACATGGCGTGGTCTTCATCACCTGCGGTCGACGGCACGGAGGTCAACATCATGAGAGCGATGGGAAAAGGTTCGGTGTCGTCATTCCTGACCGGCCTGCTGACCCTTGGCTGGTATACGGTGTCCGGCGCCCTCGTGCTGACGACGCTGCTGGTAGTGCTCTCTCCGTTCATCGACATTCCCGGATGGACGATGAACGTCTCCGCCGTTCCTCCGAGCGCCGACGTGACAATCCCTGCGGCATCTCCGGGACGCGGCGTGAGCATCTCCGCTGTTCCTCCCGGCGTGGACATCGACCACACGCCTTCGGTCGTCGACGCCCCCGGATTGATGATGAGCATTCCCGTGTCGTTCAGCGTGGACAGGTCCGCGCACCGCGTGACGGCTCCGTCGCTCAGTGTCGAGTCCGCGCAAATCCAGAACGGGCAGGGGTCGTTGAGATTCCCTGTGCGGAGGGATGCCTTCTTCCTGGGCAACGCGATCGTTCTGATCGTCCTGCTGGCGGTCGTCCTCCTGGTGATCGGGCAGCTTCGGGCGGTGTTTCGCACACTCCAGGCGGGCCAGCCATTCGTCCCGGCCAATGCCACGCGCATCCGGTGGATTGCGTATGCCGTCATCGTCAGCGAGATCGCGCGATCGGCGATTGTCTTCTTCGAGAACTACTACGCCATGACGCACTTCGCCGCCGAGGGCCTGCGCTTTCACGCGCGGCCGGAGGTCAACGGTCTCGTGATCGTCAGTGGCCTGATCATCCTCGTACTGGCGGAGGTCTTCAGGGTCGGGACACGACTCGATGAAGATCAGTCGCTGACCGTATAGGGCGGCGAGATGGCCATTCGCGTCAACCTCGATCAGCTCCTGCTCGACCGCCGCATCACCTTGACGGATCTTGCGGATCGCATCGGCATCACGATCGCGAACCTGTCGGTGTTGAAAACGAACAAGGCCAGAGCCATTCGCTTCTCCACGCTCGACGCGCTGTGTCGCGAGCTCGACTGCCAGCCGGGCGATCTGCTCGAATCGAGCGATGAAGCGAGTGGGAAGGCTCGCCCGCAGACGGCAGCGTCGGCCGCGCAATCGGGACGGAAACGATGACGATGCCGCGATGGAGCAAATAGCGCTTCACCGGTAGGTGAGGCGGAGGCGTGCGGCCCGATGACCCGTCGAAGGGCCATCGGGCGCATGGATCTTAGTTACGGTGCGGGGCGCACATGCGGCCGTTGTTGTAGTCATCCATCCGCTTGTGAAGTGGCTCAGCGAGGGCCCACGCCGCGCTCGATGCCGCTACGCCGCTGCCTGGCGCATGCAGGGCCATCCACGCATTCGCGTCGCTGATCGTGCTGGCGATGCAGCTGTCTTCGTTGCCGATCCCGACATTCAACGTCGCGGCCACGAGAGAGCTGAAAATCGTGATGGTCTTGTCTTTGGCCACTTTTCCCATGACGGCGATCGCATCGAGGGTCGAGTAGTGGACGCCGCCCACGGTGACACCGGCCGGCCAGGCTTCCGGGTGGTTCTTCCAGTAGCCCGGCGTGCCCGTGCCCGGTGACACGGCCACAGGCGCGGTGTGGAAGCCGAAGTCGAAGGCGAGTTTGACGCTGTTCGTCAGGACCACGGTGACGACACTGTTCCCCGTGGTGTCGTCTACGCCGTCACTGTCCACGGTGTCATCCGGCGCCATCGGGTTGTTGGTCGGCGACGGCTGCGCGCCCGTCGCGACCGACGAGGTCGAGACCGAGATCAGGTAGGTGCCGTCCGGAACATCGTTGAAGAAGTACATGCCCTCCGGCCCGGTCTCAGTTGGAGAGCCGACGGCAACCGGGTTCATGGGGTTCGAGATGTCGTAGAGGGTCACAATCGCGCCCTCAACCGGATTCTCACCCGGGTCCTGAATGCCATCGTTGCTCGTGTCGTTCCACACGAAGCCGCACAGCGAGAGCGATTCGCCTTCGCAGAACTCCTGAGCGGCTGCTGGCGCCGCCGTGGCAACAACCGCCGCGAGTGCCATCGCGAACCTGATTGCGCCTCCGTGAACCGCACGTGTTCTCTTCCAACATCCCTGGAACATGCCTCTGTCTCCTTGGTGGGCTGTGACGTCCGAGCCCACGGATCTCTGCTGGCCGCGGAATCGGCGCCGCCAGGGCATATCGCAGGGTTGATGCCACCGCTCGACGCGGCAGTCACCCAAGAAACGTGGGCATGACTGCATCCCGCGCGGCCGCCGGCACACCAGGAGTGTCGTTGGGATCACCAGCCTGTCTAAGGCCTGCTCATGCGAGCCGCGCCAGGGACTTGTCTCTTTCTCGACGTAGCCTGCAGCAGTGCAACCGGTTGCCTATCACCGGAGATGACGCTTGGAGAATGCGACGCCTGAGCCGGACTTCAGGTATCGCTCGAACGCCACGGCGCGCCGTTCGTCGGAGAATTCAATGATCACGTCGACGATCCAGGGCTTGCCGTCGGCCGTGTGTGGACATAGCCCAGCATTGTGCGCATCAAGCCGTGCGGTGATGTTTGAGGTCAGCGCGGTGTAGTACCGGGCTGGAGTGGTCGTACTCCTGAGAACGTAGACGATGCATTTCGGAAGAGCCATGCCAATGCCGCAGAGCAAGGCAGCAGCCGAGCCCGGCAAGGCAGGACACGGGCTGAGGTTGCTCAGCGGCCGGTGATCGCCCGCGCAGTCTTTGCGATCTGGAACCGCGGAAGTGAAGCGGATTCTGCGATCAGTCCACCTTCGCGCTGCGCGCTACGGTGGACATCCTTCGCGTCACGGTGATCGCTCGGTTAGGCTTGCCCTCCGAACCCGCGTGGCTTGGCCTGCCATCCGAAGCTCGCTCAGGTGCAAGGCGAGCGAAGGATGGTGGCCAGGGCCGGAATCGAACCAGCGACACCCGCATTTTCAGTGCGGTGCTCTACCAACTGAGCTACCTGGCCCTCAGGGATGAGATCCGAGGAACGTACAGAAGCCCGAGTATAACATGCACGCTGAAGCTGATATTCTGCTGTGAGCGTCCACACATTCATGGTCCTCACGTTCGCCAAGGAGTTCTCTTGCTTCGAGTCCTCTCGCTGATCGCCACTCTTGCCCTGTGCGCATGTTCGAAGACCCCGGCAGAAGTCAACGCCGCCGCCGCAAACTCGGCTCAGGCTGGCTCTCCCCCGCCGGCGGCCGCCGTGCTGGCCCCCACGCCACCGAAGCCGGTACCCGCACAACTTCCGGAAGTGATTGCGCGCGTGAACGGCGAAGCCATCAGCAAGGCCGACTTCGATCGCGCGGTCGAAGCCCTGGAAGGGCGCAACGGCGGACCGATCCCCACCGAACAGCGCGATCAGATTCTCCGTGGCGTGCTCGATCAGATCGTCGCCTACAAGCTGCTCGTGCAGGAAGGCCGCGCGCGGAAGGTCGCCGTCCCCGACGCCGCCATCGATGCGCGGATGAAAGAGATTCAGAGTCAGTTCCCGTCTGAAGACGCGTTCAAGCAGATGCTCGCGACCCGCAAGACGTCGCTCGAACAGGTGCGCACCGACATCAAGCAGGACATGGCCGTGCAGAAGCTGATCGAGGATGAGATCGCGGCGACGATCGCGGTGAAACCCGAACAGGTCACCGACTTCTACACGAAGAATCCCGACCAGTTCAAGCAACCGGAGCGCGTCCGCGCCAGCCACATCCTGATTGGGTTTCCCAAGGGCGCCGATGCGGCCACCAAGACGCAGGCGCGCGCGAAGGCCGCCGACGTGCTCAAGGACGTGAAGGCCGGAAAGGATTTCGCCGCGCTCGCCAAGCAGCACTCGCAGGATCCCGGCAGCGGCGCCAACGGCGGTGACCTCGGCTTCTTCCAGCAGGGCCAGATGGTCGGTCCCTTCAACGACGCCGCGTTCAGCCTCGCGCCCGGCACGGTCAGCGACCTGATTGAAACCGAGTTCGGCTTCCACATCATCAAGGTCGCCGAGAAGCAGCCGGCCCGAGCCGTGCCGCTCGACGAAGTCCGCCCGAAGCTCGAGGAGTATCTGCAGCGGACGAACCGTGAGCAGCAGACGGACGCCTTCGTCAACGGGCTCAAGACGAAGGGAAAGATCGAGATACTGATCTAAGTCGTTCGCGCTTCTCCGTTCGCGGTGCTCGGTTCGTGTTCATGTGCACGTTCGGTTCGATGTTCTGGGTTCGGGGTTCGCGAAATCGAACGTGAACGAACCTGAACCTGAACATGAACCGAGAAGTGAGAAGCGAGAAGGGTGAACGACAGCGTTCGTTTAGACGTGTGGCTCGACATTGCCTGCCTGTTCAAGACCAGGTCTGAAGCCAAGCGCGCGTGTGAGGGCGGCAAGGTGGAGCTGAACGGCGATCGCGCCAAACCGAACCGCTCTCTCCACGATGGCGACCGCATCCGCATCAGCCGCGGCCAGGGCCGCGTCCAGGATGTCATCGTCCGCATCCTGATCGATCAACACGTCAGGAAAACCGAGGCGCGGGTGCTCTACGACGACGTGACCCCGAAGCCCACGCCGCAGGAGATCGAGGCCATGCGGATCGATCGGGCCTATCGCGCGGCCGCTCGCTCCGCCGGCGCGCCCGATCGCCGGCGGCGGCGCGAAATCCGGCGATTCAAGGAAGGCGACTGACCCGTGCCGCGCAATCAGGAAGTCATCCGTCAGTGGAAGGTGCTGCACGCGCTCGAGTCCTCTCGTCACGGCGCTTCGATTGATGCGCTCGCCGACGAGCTGGAGGTGACGACGCGGACCATTCGGCGTGACCTGGCGGCCCTTCAGGAAGCCGGCTTCGCGCTCTACGACGAGCGCGATGAGGACGGCCGCGCGCGATGGCGCATCGACGGACAGATCCTCAAAGGCATCGAGACCGGATTCACCCTGGCCGAACTGTGCGCCATGTATCTGAGCCGGAACCTGCTCGAGTCGATCGCCGGCAGCCCATTCCAGCGCGACCTGACCAATGCCTTCGGGCGTCTGGAGAAGATGCTCTCACCGCGGATGCGGCAATTCCTCGATCGGCTGCCGTCGGTACTCGCCGCCAAGCCCGGTCCCCGGGCGCGTGGCAAGGAGTCGTCGGCCGACATCGTGGCGCGTCTCCTCGAGGCCACGCTGCATTTCCGCGTCACGACGATGCGTTACCACTCCATTTCGAGCGGCCGGGTGAAGGACTACGTGGTGCACCCCTACCGGCTCGCGTTCGCCCAGGGCGGGATGTATCTGCTGGCCTACGTCCCGGACTACAAGGACGTGCGCACCTTCGCCATCGATCGCATTGCGTCGGCATCGCTCGAGAAACAGACCTTTACGCCGAAGCAGCCGATCGGTGAGGATGTGTTCGCCAACTCCCTGGGCGTCAACACCGGACCCGCCGAGCGGGTTGACGTCGAGTTCGACACCCGTGTGGCACCCTACGTCCGGGCCCGCGTCTGGCATGCGTCGCAGCAAATCAGCGACGGGGAGAACGGCGGCGTCCGTTTGACCATGAACGTGTGTCACGATTGGGCGCTGCGCAGCTGGATTCTGAGCTGGGGTCCCTTCGCGCGGGTGGTGTCACCGGCGGGACTTGCCGCCGACATCCAGTCCGATCTTCAATCGGCTGTCACCCGATACGCATCGTCCACGTCGTAACGCAGTGTCACACTTATGATTCGACCTGGCCGTATCGCGATTCTTCTCGTGGCCCTACTGATCTTCATGGCAGGACCATCCCTCATCAAGTTCTACACGGACTGGCTCTGGTTCGGCGAGGTCGGCTATCAGCACGTGTACATCACGATGCTGCGCACGCAGGGAACGCTCTTCACCATCGCGTTTCTGACCGCGCTCGTCTGGCTGGGGCTCAATCTCCGTTCGGCGGTCTCCTCCATCGGCGATCTGCGCCCCGTGTTCACCACCCGCGAAGGGATCGAAGTGGCGCTGCCAGGCGGACAACAACTGCGCCGCATCGCCACCGGTGCGGCAGCGCTCCTGGCGATCATCATCGCCCTCTACGCGGCCGGGCGCTGGGAGCTCTGGCTGACGTGGCGCAACGCCGTGGCGTTCGGCGAGGCCGATCCGATCCTCGGCCGCGACATCGGCTACTACGTTTTCTCGTTGCCGTTCTTCCAGTTCGTGCGGGGGTTCTGGCAGGCGCTCGTGATCCTGGCGGCGCTCGCGTCGGCCGGGTTGTATCTGATATCCGGCAGCCTGAGCTCGGGGTTCCCAGCGAGGATGTCGATGACTCCCGCCGCGCGCCGGCATCTCTCGCTGCTCGTCGCGGTCTTCCTGCTGCTGCTCGCATGGGGCGCGTGGCTGCACCGCGCCGAGCATCTGGTCGAGACGTCGGGCCTGCTCCACGGCGCCAGCTACGCCGACGTCTACGGACGGATGCCGGCAGCGCTCGTCTTGATGGTCGTGAGCGTACTCGGCGCCGGCCTCGCGGTGCTGCACGCCTTCGGCAACAGGAACTGGCCCATTCCCCTCGCGATTGCGCTCTACGCGCTCACCTCGATTGGCGGCGAGGCGTACAGCACCATGCTCCAACGCTTCTCCGTGACGCCGAACGAGCAGGTGCGCGAAACGCCGTACATCGAGCACAACATCGCGTCCACCCGACGCGCGTTCGCCCTCGACGGCGTCGAGGAGCGGCAAGTCTCTGGCGACGCGCTCCTGACGCGCGACGACATCACTCGCAACTCGGCAACGCTCGAGAACGTGCGCTTATGGGATCATGCGCCGCTCCTTGAAACGTTCGGGCAGATCCAGGAGATCCGCACCTACTACGACTTCGTGTCGGTCGACAACGATCGATATCGGATCAATGGCTCGCTCCGTCAGGTGATGCTCTCAGGACGCGAGCTGAACTCCGCGAGCCTGCCCGCCCGGACGTGGGTCAACGAGCGGCTGACGTTCACGCACGGCTACGGGCTGACGCTCGGCCCGGTGAACCAGGTGACGAGCGAAGGGCTGCCGGTGCTGTTCATCCGCAACCTGCCCCCTGAAACGATCCCGGATCTGCGCGTCGATGAGCCGAGTCTCTACTTCGGCGAGCTCTCCAACGACTACGTCATCGTCCGCACCAAGACGCGCGAGTTCCACTACCCGCGCGGCGACGACAACGTGTTCACGCAGTACGGCGGCCGCGGCGGCGTGCCGCTGGGAACGCTGTGGCGCAAGCTCCTGTTCGCGCTGCGGTTCGGCTCGTATCAGATCCTCTTGAGCGACGACATCGGTCCGGAGAGCAAGATCCTCTTCAATCGGAATATCAAGGAACGGGTCGAGACGATCGCGCCCTTCCTCGCCTTCGACCGCGATCCGTATCTCGTGCTCGCGGACGGCCGCCTCTACTGGCTCTACGACGCCTACACCACGAGCGCGCTGTATCCGTACTCAACACCGTCAGATCCGTCGAGGGGCAGCGTCAACTACATCCGCAACTCGGTGAAGTTCGTCATCGACGCCTATGAGGGCACGACGACAGCGTATCTGTCGGACCCGGCCGATCCGATTGCCGCGACCTACGCGAAGATCTTCCCCAATACCTTCAAGCCGTTGTCCGAGATGCCGGCGTCGATACGCGAGCACGTGCGATACCCGGAAGACATCTTCGCCCTGCAGGCACAGGTCTACGCGACCTATCACATGACGCAGCCCGCGGTGTACTACAACCGCGAGGACCAGTGGGAGATCCCGAGCGTGGACGAGGGCAACGAGCGCAGCATCGCGATGCAGCCCTACTACACGATCATGCGGCTGCCCGGCGAGAAGGACGCCGAGTTCATCCAGATGCTGCCGTTCACGCCGCGGCGGCGGGACAACCTGGCGGCCTGGCTGGTGGCGCGCAGCGACGGCGAGCACTACGGCCGGCTGCGGGTCTTCGAGTTCCCGAAGCAGAAGCTCGTGTTCGGCCCGCGTCAGGTCGTGGCCCGGATCGCGCAGGATCAGGTCATCTCGCCGCAGATTACGCTGTGGAATCAGCAGGGATCGCAGGTCATCTGGGGCACGCTCATGGTGATTCCGATCGAGGAGTCGCTGATCTACGTGCGGCCCTTGTACCTCCGCGCGTCCGGAGGACGGATCCCCGAGCTGACCCGCGTGATTGTCGCCTACGAAAACCGCATCGTGATGGAGGAGACGCTCGAGGCCGGCCTGGCGCGCCTGTTCAGTGGCGGCGCACCACGGGCGCCTCAGGGTGACCGGAGCCGCGCGACCAGCACGCCTGCACCTGCCGGAACACCGGCCGCACCCTCACAGACACAGACCGCCGGGGCCAACCCCGCGCTCACCGTGCTGGCGGCCGAAGCCCAGAGTCACTACGAGCGTGCGATCCAGGCGCAGCGCTCAGGCGATTGGGCGACATATGGCGAGGAGCTCCGGCAGCTTGGACAGGTCCTCGACAGGATGCGATCACAATAGCGATAACTCCCAACCCCCAACCCGATGCATGTACCAACTCCCAACTTCCCAAAGAAGAGAGTCCGCCTTGGGAGTTGGGAGTTGGCCTCAGGTTCGGATTGGGAGTTGACGAACTTCAATGAGGCTCAAACTTACGATCGAGTACGCAGGGACTCGCTATAGCGGCTGGCAGATTCAGAAGAACGCGAAGACGGTACAAGGCGAAATCGAGCGCGCGATCAAGACGGCCACGGGCGAGAGCCACTTCGAGCTCTACGGATCCGGCCGCACCGATGCCGGTGTGCATGCGCTCGCGCAGATCGCGCACCTCGACATTCACGTGACGACGCCGCCCGAGCCGCTGCGCCGGCGGATCAACGACGAGCTCCCAGCCGACATCAACATTCTCCGCGTCGAGAAAGTCCCCCACAAGTTTCACGCGCGCCATGACGCGGTCGGACGCAGCTACCTCTATCAGGTCTCGCGGCGGCGCACCGCGTTCGCCAAGTCGTTCGTCTGGTGGGTGAAGGAGGACCTCGATGTCCTGCGCATGCGCGCGACGGCGGCGCGGTTTGTCGGCTTCCACGACTTCAGAGCATTCTCGGACGAGGACCCTCGAGAGAAATCGACCGAGGTGCAACTCGACGCCCTGGAAGTGCAGGAGGACGGCGATCTCATTCTGTTTGGCGTCGACGGCTCACACTTCATCTGGAAGATGGTGCGCCGCCTGGTCGGCGTGCTGGTTGAAGTGGGACGAGGGGGGCTCGAGCCAGGCGAGGCGGTCGCGCTCCTCACCACACCGTCAGGGTTGCCGGCGCGATTGACCGCGCCGGCGTCCGGATTGTTTCTCGCCCGCGTCCGCTACACGGGTGATCCGAGACCGCTGGCATTCACGCCCGCGGTGTTTGTGACGCGAGGGTAAGCTCCGCTTCTCAGGGTCGAACGCTTCGCGGCGGCGTGACGCCGTTCAGTCGCAGATAGACCGCCAGCTGGCCGTAGATATCCTGGCTGTGCGCGATCGAGAAATAGGCGACGCGGAGCCGGCTGACCGTCGGGCCCATGAACGGGAGCGACGTGACGCGCTCGGTGAGCTGCTGATCGTTGAACTCCTTCAAGACCGCGGCGCCGTAGTCCATGGACTGATTGAGCGCCGCCAGGATCTCCGCCTTGGACGTCGCTTTCAGGTTGACCGCCGGCGGCGGCGTCTTTCCTCCCAGCGTGCTCATCAACTTGATGTCGATGCCGACAATGTGCATCACGCGCTCGCCGAAGCTGCCCTGGTCCGGCGTCGGCTTGAAGCCGAACTTGTCCTCGGGCATCGCGTTCGCGATGCCGACCATCGCCCCCTTGTTTCCGTCCCAATCGGCCTGAATGTCACAGGCCACTGTCGTACATGCCGGCACCGCGGGCCCTCGTCCGCGCCCGCCCTGCGCAAAGCCGCTGCTGGCGGCGGCCAGCACGAACACCATCCCCAGACCCAGCGTGATGACCCGTCTCATGAATGCCTCCTTCGAATTGATCCGTAACTCTTGCTTACAGTGTGTCTGCGAGCAGCCGGACCAGCCGCTCCCAATGCCGCTCCGACGCGTCGCGGTCGTAGACCATGTGGCCGTTGACGGCGAAGCCGTGCTTCGCGTTCGCGTAGGTCTCAATCGTGTAGTTGACGCCGGCGGCCGCGAGCGCCTCGTCCAGACGCTGCTGCTGCGCTTCGGGAAAGCTCGGATCGATTTCCGCGGCGCCAACGTACACCCGCGCCCGCATGTTGCTCGCCAGCAAGTGCGGGCTGTCCGGCTTGTCCGTGGCGAGCGAGCCGCCGTGAAAGGACGCCGCCACCGCCACGCGTTCGGGGAACGTGCCACCAGCGGCCAGTGCGTACCCACCGCCCATGCAGTAGCCCAGCGCGCAGACGTTGCCTGGCCGCACCGCGGGACTGCTGTCCAGATGCCTCAGGACGACCGCCGTGTCGCGCATCACCATCGGGCCGTTGATGGTGGCGATCATGCTCTTGAATCGATCGCGCTCGGCGCCCTCGGCCGCAACCTGCTTCGGATCGAAGGGCGCGAACGGCGTGCGATAGTACAGGTTGGGCAGGGCAACGAGGTAGCCATTCGAGGCCAGCCGCTGCGCCATCTCCCCGAGCTGCGTCCGGATCCCGAACGCATCCATGTACATGACGACGGCCGGCCACCGGCCGTGGCCCTCAGGCTGAAAGGTGTAGACGTCGAGCGTCCCCTCGTCCGTCGTAAGATCGACGCGGTCTCCGATCACTTCTCCCCAGGATTCTATGCGAATTGCCGCCAGGGCGACTCTCGACTAAGGTCAGCAGATGCTCCAGGGCAGCCAGACACTGATCGACGCGCTGCGCGCGCAACTCGCGGCGGACCCCTTCCAGGTCGTGCCGACCGTGATCTTTCTTCTGGCCATCGTCCACACGTTCCTGGCCGCGAGGTTCACCGCCCTCGCCCACCACGTCCAACACACGCACGATGCCCGCGCACGCGAGGCTGGCCGGCCGCCGGCGCCGAGCGTGCCGGCCGAGGTGCTGCACTTCCTGGGCGAAGTGGAAGTCGTGTTCGGTCTATGGGTGATTCCCCTGCTCATTGCCACGATCATCCATGTGGGGTGGGAGGGGACGAGGCACTACTTCAACGACACGGTGAATTACACCGAGCCGCTCTTCGTGATCGTCATCATGGCCTTGTCGTCAACGAGGCCGATCGTCGCGCTCGCCGAGTCCGCGCTTCGATGGATCGCGCGCGCCGGCCGCTGCACACCCGCCGCGTGGTGGGTCACCATCCTGACCGTTGGCCCTGTTCTGGGATCGCTCGTCACGGAGCCGGCGGCGATGACACTGTGTGCCTTGCTCCTTGCGCGACAGTTCTACGACCTTCAACCCGGCGCGCGTCTCAAGTACGCGACGCTCGGCCTGCTCTTCGTCAACGTCTCGATCGGCGGCACGCTCACCCACTTCGCCGCCCCGCCAGTCCTCATGGTGGCGCGCCCGTGGGGCTGGGACACGGCATTCATGCTCAGCCACTTCGGCTGGCGCGCGGTGCTGGCAATCGCGGCATCGACGCTCGTCTGTTTCGCGATGTTTCGCGGCGAGCTGCGCGCGCTCGGATCGCGCCCTCCCGTGCCTGATGTGGAGCACCCCGATGACGAGGGCGGAGCGCTGCTGCCCGCGCCGGCATGGGTCACACTCGTGCACGCGGGGTGCATCGCGTGGACCGTCGTGAACGCCCACTACCCGGTGCTGTTTCTCGGCGGCTTCATGTTCTTCCTGGGATTCACGAAGGCGACCTCGCGCTATCAGAGCCGTCTCGACCTGAGGGCGCCGCTGCTGGTCGGGTTCTTTCTCGCCGGGCTGGTGATCCACGGCGGGCTCCAGCGCTGGTGGATTGCCCCCACACTCGGGAGTCTTGGAGAGATCCCCCTCTTCCTCGGCTCAACGGTGCTGACGGCCTTCAACGACAACGCGCTCATCACCTATCTGGGAACGCTGGTACCCGCGCTCGACGATCGGTTGAAGATCGCGCTGGTCGAGGGCGCGGTCACCGGCGGTGGCCTGACCGTGATTGCCAACGCCCCGAATCCCGCGGGACAGGCGCTATTGGCCCGATTCTTCGACGGGGCGATTCATCCGTGGCGTCTGTTCGTCGGAGCGGTCCTGCCGACGCTCATCGCTGCGGCTGCATTTCGGCTGCTGTGAAGCTGTCGGGCTCGTTGACGTAGTGGCGGGTCTTTAGACCCGCCGACCCCGGCACGTGCCACGCCTCCGTCCGGAGCCGGGCGAACAGCTGGTGCAGCCGATCGAGACCGATTGGCCTTTCGACCGACAGCGCACGCACGGAGGGCTTGAGAATCCGAATCGAGCTCAGGACGTCCGCGCCCGAGGCGGCATCGATGCCGGGGGCGATCAGGACCAGGTCGATGTAGTCCGACCGGCACTGCCGGATGGCGCCGTCAGCGTCGACAGCCGTACGGACGTCGAAGCCTTCCTCTTCGGCCACGCTCGCGACCGATGTCAGCGTCGCGGCGTCGGCGTCTACCACCAGCACCTTCGGTTGAATATCCACACACCCCTCTTGCCCCCACGGGCGCTCAGTTGCGCACGATTGCACTGGGCCGGATCTTGCTCTCAACCACCCCCGCGCGCGCATCGGGATCCCCCTGATGCGCCGACGTGTGCCATTGATCTCGACGTGGGGAGCACGTATGTCGCAAGCTCGCTTGCTCAACCGAATCCGCCGTGAGTTCCAGGACCATCCTGGGATCGCGTTGACGCTGCCTCAGGCGCGGCGGCTCTGGTCCCTGGACGAACGCGGCGGTACAAACGCATTTGAGGCGCTGACGGCCGAGGGGTTTCTTCGGCGCTTCAACGACGTCTACCTGTGGGCCGCCGCCCCGGCGCCCAGGTTCCGGCCCCGGTACTCATCGAGCCACCCGATCCAGCCGGTCTTCCGGCGCTGACGGTCACTCGGCACCATAACAGGCCGACCGACCGTCCAGTGGATTGGCCGGTCCGGCCAGAAGTTCGCCAGCGCGCTTATCCGATCGTGAACTCCACCTCGTTGGAGGAGCCGCTGTAGCCGCACGCAAACCTGGCCTGGACGCGGGCGTAGTGCTTGCCGTTCTTCTCGGTCCAGCTGTAGTTGGTCTGTGTCGTGTTGGTCGACAGATCGTTCGAGCTGCTTGGGCCGGAGCCGACGAGAATCAGATACTCCGTCGCACCGCTCACCGCCGACCACGTCAGGGTGACCACGGTACCCTGGACGCTGGCCACCGTGAGATTTCCAGGCGCGGCAGGAGTGCAGGACGGCTGCGGCTGCGAGGATACCGTGGTGGTCGTCGTCGATGAGGGACCGGTCGGCGACGAGCCGACGCCTTCGTCGCCACCGCATCCAGTGGTCAGCGCCGCGGCGAGCACGACGATGAGTGACACTCCAGCCCGGATCATAAACAGCACTCCTTGAACGATGTCATGGGTTCTCGACGTCAGTGAGCCTTATGCGCCTGACCAGACCCTGACGGGGCAATCGCTGTGCCGGAGGCCCAGCCGGTGCAGTTCGACGCAACGGCATGACCTTCCTTGAGCCGAGGACAGCCCCCGAGCCGCTCTGCCTCGCGCGACGTTACAAATTCGGCGGGTATCATTCGATTTCGTCGAGGAGGTTCCTCGATACCCGTCCCTCGTGATATGACTCTTGCTCCAGAAGGGGTCGGACATCATGAGACAGAACACACGGCGCGAAATCCTCAAGAGCAGCCTCGCGGTCGCCGGTCTGAGCGCGTTCGGCCTGCCGGAATGGGCCCTCCCTGTCCTCGCGCAGGGCGAGGTCCTCGTGCCGTTCACGGATCTGCCGGAGACGTTCCCGCCCGCCACCGCAGACCGGCGTCAGTTCGATCTGCGGAAGATTGACGGCCCGCTCACGCCGAAGGATTCGTTCTTCACCACCCAGCATTACGGCCACCCGGAGATCGACCTCACGGCATTCCGGCTCAAGGTCAGCGGGCTGGTGAACCGTCCGCTGTCGCTCTCACTCGACGCGCTGCGGAAGATGCGCAGCCGTGAGCTGGTGGCCGGGTTCGAGTGCTCCGGCAACCGTCGTCCGCTGCAGGGACTGTCCGGAAACGCGCGCTGGACCGGCGTTCCACTCCGTGCCGTGCTCGACGAAGCCGGCGTCAAGGATCAGGCCCGCGAATTCGTGTTCTTCGGCGCCGATCATGGCAAAGAGGAAGTCGAGTTCCGCACCCAGAAGTACGACGTGGACCAGCAGTTTGGCCGGAGCCTGTCGCGGGAGAAAGCGCTGTCGCCCGAGCCGTTCCTCGCCTATGCGCTGAACGGTGAGCCGCTGACCAGGCATCAGGGGTCTCCGTTGCGGCTGATCGTTCCCGGATGGTATGGCGTCGCCAACGTCAAATGGCTGTCGCACATCCACCTGCAGGAGGACCAGTATCTCGGGAAGTATCAGGCGCGGTGGTATCGCACGCTGAAGGGCGAGATGATCGACGGCGACATGAAATGGAAGGAAACCGCGATTACGCACATGCAGCTGAAGTCGTTCATTGCCCGGGTCACGCGTGACGGCACCCGGCACAAGGTCCTCGGCGTGGTACTGAACGACGGCACGCCTATTCGATCCGTCGAGGTCCGGGTGGATGACGGGCCGTGGCAGACCGCCACGATGGACCCGGCCACCAGCGGCAAGTATTCGTGGAAGCTCTTCACCTGCGCGTGGAGTGGCGCGACGCCCGGCGAGCACACGCTGGTCTCACGCGTGACCGACGTGACTGGCGCAGTGCAGCCGACCGCGGAAGCCCTGGAGATCAAGAAGACGTTCCTCGAGGACAACTCGCAGCATCCTCGCAAGGTCATGATCGCGTAGAGAGCCACCAGGGCCGGTCCACGCGCCTGCCTGAGCAGGCGCGTGTCTCGCCGAAGGCGAAGGCGGACGGGCCCGGCTCTACGATCGACATCGCCCCCCTACGGTCAGACACCACATCCTCCGACAGTACCAAGGAGCGCTCCTCGCTCGAGACGTTTTTAGCGCTTACGTGCACTCGTAGGAAGTGGAGGGTCGCCATGACACAACATGCTCGACGTTGGATCGGCGCCTGTGTGCTGACGTTGCTCGCTGCGCCGGCGTTCGCTCAGCAGCCCAGCGGCGGGGCGGGACGGATCAAGCTGGCCTCTGGAGAGGTCTTCATCGTTCGCGGCGGGACCAGTATGCCCGCCGAGATCGGGCAGGTCGTCTTCGAATCCGACAGCCTGCGGACGGGGGCCGACGGCCGCCTCGGCGTGACCCTGATCGACGACACCCGCGTGTCGCTCGGCCCGGGGAGCGAAGTGCGTCTCAACAGCTTTCTCTTCACGCCGGCCGAGGGCCGGCTCGGGCTCGTCCTCAGCTTCGTTCGCGGCATGGCGGTGTACGTCTCGGGCAAGATCGCGAAGCTCGCGCCTGACTCGATCCGGCTCGAGACGCCGGGCGCGATCGTCGGCGTGCGCGGAACCACTGTCGCCATTCAAGTCGTGCAATGAACGTCCGGTCTCGGATCACCATCCTGCTGGCGACACTCGTCGCCGCAGGATTCCTCTCCGCATGCAGCCTGCGCTCCAGTCGCGACGTGGAGCGGCCGGGCCAGGTGCTCGTCGTGCTGCTGCCCGACTCCGACAGCGGCACCGTCGGCCGCGTCGTAGTCTCCAATTCCGCGGGTTCGACCGAACTGTCCACGGCCTGGGCATCGACCCGCGTCAACACCAGCCAGGCCCCAACCGTGCGCGTGCTGAACGAGTCAGAGGTGACGCGCCGCTTCGGTGACATCATCGCCACGCTGCCTCCCCCGTCGCGGCATTTCACGCTGCTCTTCCGCTTCGACTCGGAGGAGCTGACCGACGAAGGCGCGAAGCTGGTGCAGGACGTGCTGCAGGCAGTGAAGAGCCAGCCCGTCCCCGACGTCGTCGTCGTCGGCCACACGGACACGACGGGTACGCCGCAGTCCAACGCCGAGCTCGGCCTCCGGCGCGCGAACGCGGTGCGAACGCTGCTCATCGAGGCCGGCCTGGGCGCGTCGGCCATCGAGGTCCGATCGCACGGCGAGGCCGAGCTCCTGGTCAAGACCGCCGACGGCGTGTTCGAGCCTCGCAATCGTCGCGTCGAAATCACGGTGCGATGACGCACCGCTCCAGACCTCGCCGGCTGGTGCTCCTCTGCGGGCTCGTGCCCACACTCCTCGCGGCTGTTCTCTCTCTGTACCGGCCGGCCTTCCTCACCGGCCTCGACTCGGGTGTATACGACACGCTGTTGCGCGCGGTCCCGACTCGGGCACCGAGCGACCGCATCGTGATCGTGGACGTCGACGAGCGCAGCCTGGCGACCACCGGGCAATGGCCGTGGCGCCGGGACATCATTGGACGACTCATCGGACGGCTGCGCGATCTCGGCGCCGCCGTCGTCGCCCTCGACATCGTGTTCGCGGAGCCGGATCGATTTGAACGGGACGAGGTCCACCCGGATGACGCACTGGCCCGGACGCTTCGCGGCGGCCGTGTGGTCCTGGGCTATGCGATGACCTTCGATGGATCGCATCACGCCGCCCGCAGATGCGTCCAACATCCACTCGGCCTCGCGGTCGTACAACCCGCCGACGAACAAGCGGACAGCCCCTTCTTTCATGCCACCGGCGCGGTGTGCAATCTCGAGAGCCTGTCGATGGCGGCGGGCGCCTCGGGGTTCATGAATGCCGCCCCCGATCCGGACGGCATCCTGAGACGGGTGCCGATGCTCGTGGAGTATGACGGCCGCGTCTACCCGGCCTTGTCGCTCGCCGCTGTCTCGATGGCGACCGGCACCCGGCCATCGGCGATTCGCGTCGCCAACGTGAACAGCGCCACGCTGCTGATCTCAGGCGGCTCACAGGATCGCACCGTCGCGCTCGACGGCAAGAGCAATCTCTTCGTGCGCTATCGAGGTGAAAAGCGCACGTTCCCGTATGTGTCCGCCGCCGACGTCCTCAATGGCCAGGCCGGCCCCGACACCTTCGCCAACAAGATCGTGTTCGTCGGGACGACGGCCCTGGGGACGCGCGAGGTCGTCGCCACACCGCTCGATACGCTCTTTGCCGGAGTCGAGGTGCAGGCGACCGCCGCGGACAATCTGCTGCATCAGGATTTCCTGTCGCGCCCGGAGCACCGTGTCGCGCTCGAAACGCAGCTGGTGATCGGCCTCGGCGCCATTGCCGGTCTTCTGTTCCTGCGCTTCGGCCTCCTCTGGGGCGTCCTTGGCACGGCGACGTGCGGCGCCGCCATGTGGGGTGCGTCGTTCTTGATGATGTCCGGCGGCGGCACGTTTCTGTCGCCGCTCTTCCCGACCATCGGCCTGACCACCGCGCTTGCCGCGATGACGGCGGCGGGGCTGACCGTCGAGCGCCGGCGAGCGGAGAAGGCCGGACAGGAACAGGCGACATCTCAGCGTCTGATGGTGCAGACGCTGCTCTCACTGACGGGCATCAGGGACGTCGAGACCGGGCGTCACTCGGTCCGTACACAGAGGTATACGCGCGTCCTCGCCGAGCAGCTCTCGACACATCCCGCCTATCACGACTATCTGACACCAGCACGCATCGAGCTGCTCGCCAGCCTGGCGCCGCTCCACGACATCGGCAAGGTCGGCGTGCCCGATCGCGTGCTGAACAAGCCCGGCGCATTGACACCCGAGGAGCTCGCCGAGATGCGCAAGCACCCGGGATTCGGCCGCGATGTGATCGTGAACGCCGAGCGTGCAGCGGGAGTCCGGGATGATCTGACGCTGGCAATCGCCAAGGACATCGTCTACACCCACCACGAGAAGTGGGACGGCAGCGGCTACCCCGAGGGCTTGAAGGGGACGCAGATTCCGATTCCAGGACGCGTCATGGCGATCGTGGACGTGTACGACGCCATCCGGACGCGCCAACTCTATAAGGTGCCGATGTCGCAGGACGAGGCCGTGCAGTTCATCGTCAAGGGAAAGGGCACGCACTTCGATCCGGCCGTCGTCGAGGCGTTCGTGAAGATCTCACCGGTGCTGCATCACCTGTCGCAAGACGAGCGTTAGAACCTGATTCGAACGCCACCGTTGACGGTGCGGCCTTCGAGCGGGGCCCACCCGTCCACGGTCCAGCGGCCATCGACGTCACGCGTCGGTCTGACCAGCGGATGCTCCCGTGTCTCGCGTACGTCGCCCAGGTTTTCAACATTGATGAAGATCCGGGACTTTCCCACGCCCCAGTCGATCAGACCGCCATACAGCACGTGGCCGAACCCGCGCTGGCGATACGGATTGTCTTCGAGCGCCTGTTCGCCGGTGTAGAACACCTCGAAGCCGACTCTCGCCGGCCCGATCTCCTTGAGCACGTCGAATGTGGCGGCGTGACGCGGGTTGAGCGGGACCTCGCGGCGCCCGCCGCCGGAAGCCGGCTCCGTGGACCACACGAACATGTGCGTGGCGATGACGTCCAGTTCCTCGCGGTGATACCGCGCGATGAACTCGGTACCGCGTGTTCGCGTCGGACCTTCGAGGTTGACAACCCCCAAGGGAAAGTCCGCGCGCGGCGTCTCCTGAACCGCGAGCGCGTCGCGAATGCGAGAGTAGAACAACGTGGCGGTGATCTCGAGCGGTGCACGGGCCCATGTCACGTCGGCCGAAAAGCTGTCGGCGCGTTCCGCTTCGAGGTCTCCGAGCGGCGCGACGGGAACGAGTCCGGTCGCTTCGGTCTCCTCCGTAAACGGTGTCGGCGCAAAGTAGCCGCGTCCCATCCCCACACGAATCGCCCACGACTCGTGCGGCCGCACGAGCGCCGAGAGTCGCGGGCTCACAAACGCGCCGAATGCGGAATGGACATCCACACGTCCGCTGGCGGCGAGCGTCACGACCGGCGACACTTTGAACTCATCCTGAACGAAGATACCGGGCACGGAATGGGCGTAGTCGAAGCGGGACGCGGCCTGTGAGCCATAGCTCTCGCGCTGAAACGCGCCTCCAATCGCCCACACGTGCCGGCCGCGAGCGCCCGTCAGCGACACTTCTCCAAACACCGTGCGATGTTCGTCGATCTCGACGACGTCTCCGAAGGTGTGCGTGTGGTGCTGCACAGTGGCGCTCCCGCGCACGGCGACGACACGGCCGCCCTTCATCGTCATACGCGCCACCGTGCCGGCGTCGAATCGTCTGGTGCCGAGGTCCTCGGCAAACGGCCGGCCATCGGGAGCTACCCGGCCGGACAGCGTACCGCCTTGTCGCTCCTCGGCCATCCCACCAAGAGCCACCAGCGCCGACCGCCCGTCGCCGTTGTCCCAGAACAGCCGCGGGCGTGCGACGACCCGCCGGTACATCGGCAGGTCGGTCCATCCGTCGTCGTCCAGATCGGATCGCTGCTCGAAGTGGGCGCCACCCGAAAACGTATAGCCCCACCGTGGGCCCAGCGGCGCGGCGAGCCAGTTCACGACGTCCGTGCCGGCATGACTTGTCCGATTGACCAGCACCTCACGCTCATGACCCACCGCCGGCGGACGACGCGACACGAGGTTGACGACGCCGCCGATGGCGGACATGCCGTACAGCGCGGACGCGACGCCTTTGATCACCTCGACCCGGCCGAGATCCATCGGCGGGATCTGGAGAAGACCAATCGAACCGGTCTGGCCGCCATAGAGCGGAAGACCGTCGGCCAGGATGTGCGTGTACCGCCCGCGCATCCCCTGAATCCTGACGTTCGCGCCACCAAGGGAGGGCGAGGTCGTCTGCACACGCAGGCCATTGGTCTCGTTGAGAAGCATCGAGATGTCGCCTGGCGTCATCATGATCTTCTCCTGCACTTCGTCACCGGGCACGACCTCGACGCGCATCGGCTGGTCTTCCAGGCGGGTATTGGTTCTGGTCGCGGAGACGATCACCGCCTCCTCGATTGAGACTCGCGGCCGCAGATCGAACAGGACAGGTTGCGTCTGGCCGGCTGCGACCGTCACCGTCGACGTGAGCGGCTCGAATCCTTCCGTCGCCACGGTGATCACCACGGTGCCGGGGATCACGCTCACGAGAACCTCGCCAGTGGAGGAGGTCGCGTACGTCGTGCCGTTCACGGACACCCCGGCGCCAGCCACAGGCATGGATTGGTGACGCACCTCGACCCGTACCGTGGTCGTCTGTGCAAACAGAGAGGCCGTGAGGAACAGCGAGAGTACCAGCGGCAGGAGAGCCCGCCAGCGACGCGACACGAGGTCAGGGTTCACGCGCGGCGGCGGATGCGCGTGACGTTGTTGGCCTTTTCAGACTTGTCGGCCTTGGCGGCCGATTTGTCCGGCTCGATCCACTTCTTCGCCCAGTCGCCAATCGCGTCGATGGCCGACGCCAGCTCGCGGCCCTTCTTCGTCAACGCATACTCGACGCGAACCGGCGTGTCCGGGACGACGGTGCGCTCGACGATGCCTTCGTGCTCGAGCTCCGAGAGACGCTCGCTGAGCATCCGATCGGTGATGTCCGGGATCGCCGCGCGCAGTGTCGCGAAGCGGCAGCGCGATTCCATCAGCACGAAGATGATCGCGCCGGTCCAGCGGCGGCCGATCAGCTCACTCGCCCGGTGGAACTTCGAGCACAGTGCCGGTGTCTCTCCGGAGCAGGCTTTCATGGTGAACGCCATAAGTGTACCACTGCGATCGCTGAGTCTCCAGTAACTGCTTGACATATAGTCGCTATACTTTTTATAGTCATATTCATGAGCATCTTCTCTGCGTATCGCCTGGGCGATCTCGAGCTGCCGAACCGCTTCGTGATGGCGCCCATGACCCGCAGCCGTGCGCTCGCGGGCAACGTTCCCAATCCACTGGCCGCCACCTACTACGCGCAGCGCGCATCGGCCGGACTCCTGATCACTGAAGGCACGCAGGTGAGCCCGCAGGGCGTCGGCTACATCCGTACGCCCGGGCTGCATTCACCCGAGCAGATCGAAGGCTGGAAGGCCGTCACCGACGCGGTCCACAAGGCCGGCGGCCGGATCTTCGCGCAGTTATGGCACGTCGGGCGCGTCTCGCATGCCGACTTTCACGGCGGCGCATTGCCGGTTGCGCCGTCGGCGATTGCAGGAGTTGGCGAGGTCTTCACCGGGCAGGGCCGACAGCCCCTCGAAGCGCCGCGGGCGCTGGACCTCAGCGAGATACCTGGCGTCGTCGATCAATATCGAACGGCGGCTGAGAATGCGAAGGCCGCGGGATTCGACGGCGTCGAGCTCCACGGCGCCAACGGATATCTGCTCGACCAGTTCCTGCGTGATGGGTCGAACCACCGTACCGATGCGTACGGCGGCAGCCTGGCGAACCGCACACGGTTCCCGCTCGAGGTCACCGACGCCGTGATTGGCGTGTGGGGGCCGGCGCGTGTCGGCTACAAGATCTCCCCCTATTTCTCACAGCTCGGAATGTCCGATTCCTCACCGATCGAGACGTTCTCGTACTTCGCGAAGGAGCTCGGCGCGCGTGGGGTTCTCTACCTGCACATCGCCGAGGCGGTAGCCGGCCAATGGGCCGCCCCCACGGGAACAGTGCGCGCGACGCCGACGCTTGGACGCCTCTTTGGCGGAACGGTGATCGTGAACGGTGGCTACGGACTCGACTCGGCCAATGCGGCCATCGCATCGGGTGAAGGACACCTCGTGGCGTTCGGGTTGCCGTTCCTGGCGAATCCCGATCTACCGGAGCGGCTCAGACGGCAGGCGCCGCTGAACGCACCGCGTATCGACAGCCTCTACGCGGGCGAGGAGAAGGGGTACGTCGACTACCCCACACTCGAAGAGGTCACGGCCTGATCGCCGCCCAGTGGGCAGGCCACTAGGCGGGGACGTGTATCTCCTGAGGCTCACGCACGCGCCGGCGGTTGGCGAGCCGCAGGCGCAGGCCCTCGATGTACACGTAGTACACCGGCGTGATGTAGAGCGTCAGTAACTGAGAGACGAGCAGGCCGCCGACCACCGCCAGCCCCAGCGGGCGCCGCGACTCGGCTCCGGCGCCCAGTCCCAGCGCAATCGGCAGCGTCCCGACGAGCGCGGCCATCGTCGTCATCATGATCGGCCGGAAGCGCACGAGGCAGGCTTCGTGAATCGCTTCGGCCGGTGACTTGCCGTGCCGCTGCGCCTCGACGGCGAAGTCGACCATCATGATGCCGTTCTTCTTCACCAGGCCGACCAGCATGATCACGCCGACGAAGGCATAGAGGTTCAGCTCGACCTTGAAGATCATCAGCGTCAGCAGCGCGCCCAGGCCGGCCGACGGTAGCCCCGACAGGATGACGATGGGGTCGGTGAAGCTCTCATACAGCACCCCGAGGACGATGTAGATCACGATGATCGCCATCAGCAGCACGAGGCCGAGCCCGCGCAGCGAATCCTGAAACGCCTGTGCCGTGCCCTGGAACTGGAGCGACACGGTCGCGGGAATCGTGGACGCCGCGGTGTTCTGGATTTGCGTGACGGCCTCGCCGAGGGCGAACCCTGGACTGAGATTGAATGAAATCATCACCGATGGCAGCTGCCCGAAGTGGTTCACCTGGAACGGGCCGACCTCCGTCTTCAGCCGGGCCACCGACTCGAGGGGAATCAGCCGCCCCGAGTTCGAGCGGACATAGAGGAGCGACATCGCCGCCGGATCGTTCTGGAACTGGGGAGCCACGCGCAGGATGACCTGATACTGATTGTTCGGCGCGTAGATCTGCGACACCTGCCGCGTGCCGTAGGCGTTGTAGAGCGCGGTTTCAACCTGGTTCGCCGTGAGGCCGAGCGATGACAGCTTGTCGCGGTCCATCTCGACGGTCACCATCGGGTTATTGAGCTGCAGGTCGCTGCTCACGTCCTCGAAGCCGGGCATCTGCCGAATCGCCTGCTCGAGCACCGGCGCCCACTTGTACAACTCGTCAGTGTCGTTGTCCTGCATCGTGAACTGATACAGCGCCCGGTTCTGTCCTCCACCGCCCAGATTGATCGGCGGCTGGTTGATCATGAACACGCGGATACCTGGGAGCTCGGCGAGCTTCGGGCGCAACTGCGCGATGACGCCATCCACCGACAGCGTGCGCTCCGATCTCGGCTTGAGCTCGACGAACATTCGTCCGGTGTTCGATCCGCCGGTCGCGTTGTTGCCGACCAGACCGACATTCACACCCGCGCTGGCGATGTTCGGATCCTTCAACAGGATGTCAGCGACCTTCAGCTGATGCTGCACCATGTCGTTGAAGCTGATCCCCTGCGCGGCTTCGGTGTTGACGTTGAAGCGGCCCTGGTCATCGCTCGGCAGGAAGCCTTTCGGCACGGCGATGAACAGATACACCGTCGCCGCCAGCAGCCCGATCGACACCGCCATCACGACCGGGCGGAAGCGCAGCACGCCGCTCAGCGTGACGTCGTACATCCGCCGCCACCCATCGAAGATCCGCTCGAAGGCGTTGTACAGACGCCCGTGGCGCTGGGTGTGCGGCGGGCGGAGGAACCGGCTGCACAACATCGGCGTCAGGCTGATCGACATGAAGCCCGAGATGAGAATCGCGGCGGTGATCGTCACCGCGAACTCGCGCAGCAGACGCCCGACCACTCCGCCCATGAACAGCACCGGAATGAACACCGCCACCAGCGACAGCGTCATCGACAGAATCGTGAACGCGATCTCCTTGGAACCGTCATAGGCCGCCTGCATCGGCGACTTGCCCATCTCCATGTGCCTGACGATGTTCTCGAGCATCACGATCGCATCGTCAACGACGAAGCCGACCGAGAGCGTGAGCGCCATGAGCGACAGGTTGTCCAGGCTGTAGTCCAGCAGGTACATCACCGTAAACGTCCCGACCAGCGAGCCAGGCAGCGCGAGGCTCGGGATGATCGTGGCCGAGATGTTCCGCAGGAAGATGAAAATGACCAGCACGACGAGGCAGATCGTGATGAGGAGCGTCAGCTTCACGTCGTGGACCGACTGGCGGATGGTGATCGAGCGGTCGCTGCGCACGTCGAGTGACACCGACGCCGGAAGCTGGTCGCGGATCGCCGGCAACAGCGCCTTGATCGATTCCACCGTCTGGACGACGTTGATGCCAGGCTGCTTCTGAATCGACAGGTAGACGCAGCGCTCGCCGTTCTGCCAGCTTGCCGTCTTGTCGTTCTCGACGCCGTCGTAGACGTGCGCCACTTCGTCCAGGCGCACGGGGTTGCCGTTCCTGTACGAGATGATCGTCGGCCCGTAGGCCGAGCCGCGCAGCAGCTGGCCGTTGGTCTGCACGACGAACGTTCGCTCGCCGTAGATGGTCCCGGTCGGCAGGTTGGCGTTGGCGTTCTGGATGGCGCTCGCCACTTCGTCGATGCCGATCGACTTGGCCGCCAGCGCCCGCGGATCGACGTCGATGCGCACGGCGTGCTTCTGGGAGCCGAACACGTTCACCTGCGCGACGCCGCTCACCATGGAGATGCGCTGCGCGATCTTGGTCTGCGCGATCTCGTCGATCGTCGAGAGGGGAAGGGTGGCCGATCGCAGCACGATGAAGAAAATCGACTGGTCGCCGGGATTGACCTTCTGGTAGGACGGCGGCGCCGGCATCTGCGCCGGCAACTGCCTGGAGGCGCGGCCGATCATCGCCTGCACGTCCTGCGCGGCGGCGTCGATGTTGCGGCTCAAATCAAACTGCAGGGTGATGTCGGTGCCGCCCTGCGTGCTGGTGGAGTTGATGCTGGTGAGCCCGGAGATGGTCGCGAACTGTTTTTCGAGAGGCAACGCCACCGATGAGGCCATCGTCTCGGGGCTGGCGCCGGGCAGGGCCGCGCTCACACGAATGGTGGGCAGATCCACGCTCGGGAGATCGGCGACCGGCAGCTGGAGATAGGCGAGCACGCCGAACACGATGATGCCGAGCATGACCAACGTGGTCGTGACCGGCCGCCGGATGAAGATCGCGGAGAGGTTCATGACGCCACCTTCGGGTCGGCGGGTTGAGTGGCTTGCCCCTTCACGCTGATGTGGCTGCCTGGCACCAGCCGCAGGTGGCCGTCGGTGACCACCGTCTCGCCCGGCTTCAGGCCGCTTTCAATCACGGTTTCCGCGCCGTTGGTCCGCCCTGCCACGACCGGCCGAAGGGCGACGGTCTGGTCGGAGTCGACGATGAAGACGAACTGCCCCTGCTGCCCGTCCTGAACCGCGACCGACGGCACCACGATCGCCTTGGGATCGGTCGTCAGCGTGACCACGACATTCACGTATTGCCCCGGCCAGAGGCGCCGATCCGTGTTGGGGAACGTGCCCTTGATCCTGATCGTGCCGGTCTCCTGGTCCACGGAATTGTCGACGAAGGCGATGCGCCCGACCGCAGCCGCGGCCTCATCCTGCGGTGACTTGGCGGTGACGCGTAGTGAACCGAGCGCCATGTACTTCTTCAGCTCCAGCAGGCGCGCTTCGGAAATGGCAAACGAGACCGAGATCGGCACCACCTGATTGATCACGACCAGCGGCGTCGTGTCGTTGGCCCGCACCAGATTGCCCTCGTGCACCATCAGCGCGCCGGTGCGGCCGGAGATGGGCGCGGAGATCGTCGCGTACTGGAGCTGGACCTTCGCGTTCTCCA
Source organism: Vicinamibacterales bacterium (assembly GCA_035293405.1). GTDB lineage: Bacteria > Acidobacteriota > Vicinamibacteria > Vicinamibacterales > UBA2999 > Gp6-AA40. The sequence continues at coordinate 237,010 of DATDOE010000122.1, forward strand.
CCGCCGCCTTGTCGGCATCGACGGTGGCGTTGAGCGCGGTCGCGGCGGTGCGTGACGTGTCCACCTGCTCGCGCGTCGCGATACCCCGCTCGGCGAGATCCTGATAGCGCTTGGCCATCGAGGCCGCGTTGGCGGCCTGCGCCACGTCGCGATCGAGATTGGCCTGCGCCTGCTGCAGTGCCGACTCGAGCGGCCGGCGGTCGAGCGCGAACAGGACCTGGCCCTGCGTCACATCATCGCCTTCAGTGAAGTTCACGGCGGTGAGCTGGCCGGTGGTCTGGGCGCGGATCGCGACGGTTGAAAACGGCTCGGCGGCGCCGATGACGGTGATCTCGATCGGCATCGGCTTCTGCACGACCGAGCCGATGGTCACCGGGATGGCCGGCGCGCCCGCTCTGCCCCGTCCGCCCCCGCCGGCCGCGGGCGCTGCCGCGCCTTCTTCGCCGGCACAGCCGGCCGACACGAGGACAATCGCCGTACTGGCAATGATGCTGAGGGTTCGTATGAGGCCCATGAATGTGTCCCTGGCGCCGCTGATCGGCGTGGGTTGATTCTATGCGAATCAGATCCCGGCGGATGACCCGCGCGTCCAGACGTGGGACTCACCCGGCCGCCGAGGCGTCGGCCCCCGAGGCACTGGAACCCTCCACGGCAATGGCCTGAAATAGGTCGGACTCGGTGACCGGCTTCACGAGATGGACATCGAAGCCTGCATCTGCCGTTCGCTGACGATCCTGCTGCTGCCCCCAGCCGGTCACCGCCACCAGGGTCAGCCGCCGGTCCGCGAACCGCTGGCGAAGCTGCCTGGCGGTCTCGTAGCCGTCCATCTTCGGCATCCCGAGATCGAGCAGCACGACCTCGGGCTCGAACGTGTCCGCGACCTCGAGCGCTTCCAGACCATCGTGAGCCGTTCGGATCATGTGTCCGGCAAGCTGGAGGAGCAGGGCCAGCGCCTCGACCGCATCCCTGTTGTCGTCTACCACCAGAATCCGTCGGCCAGCCATGCGTGGAATCTGCCGCGCCGAGCTGGCGTGCATGGAGGCCGCGGAGGACTCCACGGCCAGCAGCGGCAAGCGCACCGTGAGCTCCGTGCCAGAGCCTGGCCCTTTGCTAAACGCCGTCACCGCCCCACCGTGCATCTCCACCAGGCGACGGACGAGCGCGAGCCCAATGCCCAGCCCTCCTTGGGCACTGTCGGCTTTCGAATGCACCTGCGCGAACAGGTCGAACATCTTTGGCAGAAGCTCGGCGGAGACGCCGATGCCGGTGTCCTTCACCTTGATCACCGCGAACTGACTCTCGCGACTCACGTTCAACGTGATGCGGCCACCAGGCTCCATGAACTTGGCGGCGTTGTGCAGGATGTTCCCCAGAATCTGCACGAGGCGCGTCTTGTCCCCTTCCACGCTGAGCAGCTCGTCGGGGAGCTCCAGCTTCAGCTCGTGCCGGCGGGCGTCGATGAGCGGCCGTGCGGTTTCCACGCCGCGGGCGACGATCGCGCCAACCAGGACCGGTTCGCGCTGGAGGGTGATCATCCCGCGCGTGATGCGCGACACATCCAGCAGGTCGTCGATCAGGCACACGAGGTGCTGCACCTGCCGCTCGATCACTTCGCGTGCCCGTACGTTCTGCGCCTCGGGCAGCTCCTTCAGCCGCAGGAGCTGCACCGCGGTGCGGATCGGCGCCAGCGGATTCCGCAGCTCGTGCGCGAGGATCGCCAGGAACTCGTCCTTCCGCCGGTCGGCCTCCTGCAGCGCTGCGGTCGTCGCTTCGAGCGCGGCGGTCCGGTCGGTGACGCGCTGCTCCAGCTCGGCGTTGAGGCGCTCGAGCGCGCGCGTCTTCCGATAGAGCTCCGCGAACACGCTGACCTTGGCGCGCAGGATCTCCGGGATCACCGGCACCGGCACATAGTCCACGCCACCGGACTCGTAGCCGCGGAGCCGGTCGATGTCGGTCAGCATGATCGCGGAGACGAAGATGATCGAGGTCTGCTGGAACCGTGGGTGCTGCCTGATCATGGCCGCGAGCTCGTAGCCATCGAGCTCCGGCATGCAGACGTCCACGAGCACCACCGCAATGTCGTTCCGCAACAGACAGTCGAGCGCCTCGGTGGCCGAGGTCGCCTTGATCAGATTCTCGCCGAGCTGCCCGAGAATCGACTCGTAGGTGAGGAGCTTCGAATGCTGATCGTCGACCAGGAGAATGTTGACCCTGTCGATGCGCGTCGTCGTCATCCCGGTCATCGTCGTACTCCTACCGATGCAGCCACATGCGAAGCGCGGACAACAACTGCTCGGTGTTGACCGGCTTGGCGAGATAGTCGGAGGCGCCCGCCTCGAAGCACTTCTCGCGATCGCCCTTCATGGCCTTCGCCGTCAGCGCCACGATCGGCAGCCGCCTGAGCTCCGGCTTCTGCCTGATCTTCTGCATCGTCTGATAGCCGTCCATTTCAGGCATCATGATGTCCATCAAGACGATCGACAGATCGGGGGTTGTCTCGAGCAGGTCGATGGCTTCATTCCCGGTGTTCGCCGAAAGGACTCTCATCCCGCGACGTTCCAATACACTGCTCAACGCGAAGATGTTGCGGATGTCGTCGTCGACGACGAGGACGGCCTTGCCCACCAGATCCTCGTCGGAGCGGTGCAGCCGCTCCAGCATGCGCTGCTTCTCGACCGGCAGGGTCGACACCACTCTGTGGAGGAACAACGACGTCTCGTCGAGCAGGCGCTCAGGAGACTCGACACCCTTCACCACGACGCTGCGCGCGAGCGTGTGCAGGTGCGCATCTTCCTCGGCGGTCAGCTCGCGGCCTGTGAAGACGACCACCGGAACGTCTGACAAGGCCTTGTTCCCGCCGATGTGATCGAGCACGTCGAAGCCGGACATGTCGGGCAGGCGAAGATCGAGCACCACGCAGTCGACGGGCTGCTCCGCCATCGCCGCCAACGCGGCCGCGCCGGTATCCGCGAGCACGATCTCCAGATCATCGTGGCCGAGCAGCTCAGTAATGCTCATCTGCTCCGCCGCGTTGTCCTCGACGACCAGCAGCCGTTTCCGCCGTGGTGCCGCGAAGTCGGTGATTTTCGCGATCGCCGATTCCAGCCCTGCGGCCGTCGTCGGCTTGGTGATGAACGAGAACGCCCCCCGAGCCAGCCCGTGCTGGCGATCTTCGTCGAGTGTGACGATCTGCACCGGGATGTGGCGCGTCTCGGGATCCTGCTTCAACTGGTTGAGGACCGTCCATCCGAGCATGTCCGGCAGGAACACGTCGAGCGAGACGGCCGTCGGACGGAACTGACGCGCGAGCGCCAGCGCCTCGCTGCCCCGCGGGGCGACGAGCACCTTGAGCCCCTTGTCGTGCGCCAGGTCCATCAGGATCCGTGCGTAGTGCGGGTCGTCCTCGACAATGAGCAGCGTGGGATCCGTGGGCTGCAGCTCATCGCGATCGTCAGCCACGACTTCCAGGGGACGCTCCGGCAGACGGACTGCCGGGAACCGCGCCTGCAAGGTCACGCCGTGCGATGCGCCGGCGCCATCGCCGCTGCGACCGGCCACGGACGGCCCGGCGTATCGAAGCGGCAGATAGAGCGTGAATGTGCTGCCCACGCCTGGCGTGCTGCGGAGCTGAATCTCACCGCCAAGCAGGTTGGACAACTCCCGGCTGATGGCCAGTCCCAGCCCGGTGCCGCCGTACTTGCGGCTCGTGCTGGCGTCGGCCTGCTGGAACGCCTCGAAGATGATCCGCTGCTTCTCGGGCGGGATGCCGATGCCGGTGTCGGCTACTTCGAACGACACCACGCGCCCGGCCTGGCTCAACACCGAGTGGCCCGGTGACCATCCCCCGGCGACCTCGGTGACATTGAGGCGCACGCCGCCGTCAGAGGTGAACTTGAAGGCGTTCGACAGGAGATTCTTCAAGACCTGCTGCAGCCGCTTGGAGTCGGTCACGATGCTGCGGCCGAGGGCGGCATCGACCCGGACCTCGAACCCCAGGCCGCGGTTCTCGGCGTCGTGCTTGAACGTCCGCACCACCATGTCGAGCAGGTTCGTGAAGAAGATCTCCTCGGCTTCCACGGTCACCGTCCCGGACTCGATCTTCGACAGATCGAGAATGTCGGTGATGAGGTTGAGCAGGTCCGTGCCGGCGCCATGGATCGTGCGCGCGAACTCCACCTGTTTGGCGCTGAGGTTCCTTTCGGGATTGTCGGACAACTGCTGGCCGAGGATCAGAATGCTGTTGAGCGGCGTGCGCAGCTCGTGGGACATGTTGGCGAGGAACTCGGATTTGTACTTCGAGGTCAGCGCCAGTTCTTCGGCCTTGTCCTCGAGCGCCCGCCGGGCCTGCTCGATTTCCTGGTTCTTGCGCTCGACCTCGACGTTCTGCTCCGCGAGCTGCTGCGCCTTCTGCGCCAGCTGCTCGTTGGTCTGCTGCAGTTCCTTCTGCTGCGTCTGCAACTCGCCGGCGAGCTGCTGCGACTGCTTGAGCAGGCCTTCGGTCTGCATCGTCGCTTCGATACTGTTCAGCACGATGCCGATGCTCGCGGTCAACTGCTCGAGGAACGCGAGGTGGGTCGCCGAGAAGTCGCGCAGCGAGGCGAGGCCGATGACCGCTTTGATCTGCCCTTCGAAAATCACCGGGAAGACCATCAGGTTCCGAGGGAGCGCCTGGAAGAACACCGACCCGACCGGCACCGTGTCCGACGGCACGTCCGAGACAAGGATGCGCCGCATGTCTCGTGCGCACTGCCCGATGAAGCCCTCCCCCAGCGCCAGTTGCTGGGGATACGGATGCTCGAAGATCTCGGCGTAGGTCGCCAGCATCTTGAGGAGCGGCTTAGGCTCCATGTCCATCTGATAGATGACACCCTGGTGCGCATTCACCAGCGGGACCAGCTCTGAGAGCAGCAGCTGACCGACCGTCGAGAGATCGCGCTGCCCCTGGAGCATGCCGGTGAAGCGGGCGAGGTTGGTCTTCAGCCAGTCCTGCTCGGTGTTGCGGTCGGTCGTCAACCGCAGGTTGTCGATCATCGTGTTGATGTTGTCTTTCAGCTCGGCGACCTCGCCGCGCGCATCAACCTGAATGGACCGTGTGAGGTCGCCCTTGGTGACCGCCGTCGCCACTTCGGCGATGGCGCGCACCTGCGTCGTGAGGTTCGCCGCCAGCAGGTTCACGTTGCCGGTCAGGTCCTTCCACGTGCCGGCGGCGCCAGGCACGTTCGCCTGTCCACCCAAACGGCCCTCGACGCCGACCTCGCGCGCGACCGACGTGACCTGATCGGCGAAAGTCGCCAGCGTGCCGGTCATGTTGTTGATGGTGTCCGCCAGCGCGGCGACCTCGCCTTTGGCCTTCACGGTGAGGTTCTGCTCGAGGTTGCCGTTGGCCACCGCGGTCACGACCTTCACGATGCCGCGTACCTGCTCGGTGAGGTTGGCCGCCATGACGTTGACGTTGTCGGTGAGGTCCTTCCACGTACCGGCGACGCCGGGCACCTGCGCCTGGCCGCCGAGGAGACCTTCGGTGCCGACCTCGCGCGCCACGCGGGTGACTTCGGCCGCGAACGCGTTGAGCTGGTCCACCATCGTGTTGATGGTGTTCTTCAGCTCGAGGATCTCGCCCTTCACGTCGACCGTGATCTTGCGCGACAGGTCGCCGCGCGCGACGGCGGTCGTGACTTCGGCGATGTTCCTGACCTGCGTCGTCAGGTTCGCGGCGAGCAGATTCACGTTGTCCGTGAGGTCTTTCCAGGTGCCGCCCACGCCGGGCACGACCGCCTGGCCGCCGAGGCGTCCGTCGGTGCCGACCTCGCGCGCCACGCGCGTGACTTCGGCCGCGAACGAGCGGAGCTGCTCGACCATCGTGTTCAGCGTTTCCTTGAGGAGCAGGATCTCGCCGCGCACGTCCACGGTGATCTTCTTGGACAGGTCACCGCCGGCGATGGCCGTCGCGACCTCGGCGATGTTTCGCACCTGCGCCGTCAGGTTGCTGGCCATGAAGTTCACGTTGTCGGTGAGGTCCTTCCACGTGCCGGCGACGCCCTGCACTTGCGCCTGGCCACCCAGCTTGCCTTCCGTGCCGACCTCGCGCGCCACACGCGTGACTTCCGCGGCGAACGCGTTGAGCTGATCGACCATCGTGTTGATGGTGTTCTTCAGCTCGAGAATCTCGCCTTTGACGTCCACCGTGATCTTGCGGCCCAGGTCGCCGCGGGCGATGGCGGTGGCCACGTCCGCGATGTTGCGGACCTGCGCGGTGAGGTTGTTGGCCATCGAGTTGACGCTGTCCGTCAGGTCCTTCCACGTGCCGGCCACGCCGCGCACGTTCGCCTGACCACCCAGTCGTCCTTCGGTGCCGACCTCGCGCGCGACCCGCGTCACTTCCGAGGCGAACGAGCTGAGCTGGTCCACCATCGTGTTGATGGTGTCTTTGATCTGGAGAATCTCGCCCTTCACATCGACCGTGATTTTCTGAGTCAGGTCACCCTTTGCGATCGACGTAGCCACCTTCGACACGTCCCGAAGCTGTACCGTGAGGTTACCCGCCATCGCGTTGACGTTATCGGTCAGGTCCTTCCAGGTGCCGGCGACGCCAGGCACCGCGGCCTGCCCGCCCAGCTTGCCTTCGGTGCCGACCTCGCGCGCGACTCGCGTCACTTCGGAAGCGAACGAGCCGAGCTGGTCTACCATCGTGTTGATGGTGTCTTTGATCTGGAGGATCTCGCCCATGACGTCGACGGTGATCTTCTGGCTGAGGTCGCCCTTGGCGATGGCGGTGGCGACCTTGGAGACGTCGCGCAGCTGCACCGT
>DATDOE010000123.1:0-94303 GCA_035293405.1 Vicinamibacterales bacterium
CAGCTCGTGGACGCACTGCGGCGCAACCGGCACCGCCGTCTGGTTCCACGTCTCCACCACCTCGGTCCGCTCCGCCGTCGTCAGCAGATCGATCGCCGACAGCCGCCTCAACGGATCCGCCACCATCTGCTCCAGCACCCGTGTGAAGTGCTGCAGCGTGCGGGCGACGGTGCGTCGCTCGAAGAGCTCCGTACTGTAGGTCACGCGAGCGCGGAACTGCCGCTCGTTCGCCGTGATCCCGAGCATGAGATCGAACTTCGTTGTCGTCTCGGCGGAGCCGCCGAGGCGTAACCGGAACCCGGATGCCGTGCTCTCCGCGCTATCACCCTTGCGGAGCTCGAACATCACTTGGAACAGCGGCGAGTGGCTCAGCGTTCGCTCAGGCTTCAGTTCGGCAACGAGGCGCTCGAACGGAAGATCCTGATGTTCGTACGCGCCACGCGTGATCTGACCCACGCGCCGCAGCGCGTCGACGACGGTGACATCTCCGCTCAAGTCGGTGCGCAGCACCAGCGTGTTCACGAAGATCCCGATCAGCGGCTCGAGCTCTCGGCGCGTACGACCGGCGATCATACTGCCTACCACCACGTCGTCGCTGTTGCTATAGCGCGCGAGAAGTATCTGGAACGCGCAGAGCAGCACCATGTAGAGAGTGGCGCCTTGGCGGCGCCCGAGCTCGTGGAGACTCGCCAACAGTTCGAGCGGCAGATCGATCGACTCGCGCGCGCCGCGGTCGCTCTGCACGGCGGGACGTGGGCGATCGGTCGGCAGTTCGAGCAGGTCAGGCATCCCGGCGAGCCGCTCCTTCCAGTACGTCAGCTGCCGCTCGAGCAATGGGCCGTCGAGTCGCTGCCGCTGCCACGCCGCGTAGTCCACATACTGGAGCGACAGCTCCGGAAGGGGTGACGGCCTGCCGGCGCGGTAGGCGTCGTACAGCGCAGTCAGCTCGCTGCAGAACACGCCCATGCTCCATTCGTCGCCGACGATGTGGTGCATGCACAGGAGGAGCAGGTGCTCGTCGCTCGCGAGGCGGAGCAACCTGGCTCTGAGCAGTGGACCGGCGGCAAGATCGAACGGCGGCGCCGCCTGGTCCATCGCCTGGCGACGCACCTCGGCATCTCGCTCTGCAGCCGGACGCGTTGACAAGTCTTCTGTCGGGAGCTCCACCCCGGCCGCCGGAAGCACCACCTGCACCGGCGCGCCATTCTCGTCGCGGAAGACCGTGCGCAGCGCTTCGTGGCGACGCACGATCTCGCTGAGCGCGCGCTGCAGCGCCTGACAATCGAGCGGACCGGCCACGCCATGTGCCGACGCGACGCTACGATGCGCGACCTCGGCGGTCTCGTTGTAGGCCGCGCTCCCCGGTTTCAGCCGGTCGATGAACCACAGGCGCTCCTGGGCAAACGAGAGCGCCACCGCGCTGCCGGCCTGCCGGCGAGAGATCGCCTCGCGATGCCGCGGCGTTGCCATCGGCCGCACGCGCTGGTCTGCCAATCCCGATGTCATAGGTGTCGAGCCGATCGTGCTCTGGCGAAATGGCGCAGGTCGGCGCTCACGCGCGGGTCACGAGCGTGAGCCGCTCGCGCACATCCGCCGACAGCGCCGGGAGGAACTCCTGGCGACTCGATTCGATGAAGAAGTGGTCGCCGTCGACGATCGTTGAGACAAATCCTGCCCTCGTGTGTGCGGCCCAGAGCGCGATTTCGGGCGCGCTGCAGTGCGCATCGTGACTGCCACCGAATGCCACGATCGGGCAGTCGAGCGGATCGTCATCGACGAACCGGTAGGTCTGCACGATCTGGCAGTCGGCGCGCAGGATTGGCTCCACGACCGCGCACACGCGCGGATTGACGAACGACTGCTGCGGCAGACCGTTCAGCCGCCGCCATGCGGCGAAGAACTTGTCGCTCGGCAGCCCGTACCACGGCGCGCGCGGATCGATGATGTGCGGGGCGCGCCGGGCGGACACGTAGAGCGCCTTCGGTGTGACCCCGAACTGACGGCGCAGACGGCGTGCGAGCTCGAAGGCGATGAGCGCCCCCATGCTGTGGCCGAAGACGGCGAACGGCTCGCGAATCCGATCGACAATCGAAGCCGCGACTGCCGTGACGACCGAGGCCATGTCCGAGCACGGCGTCTCCGCGATGCGCCGGCCATGGCCAGGAAGCTCCACTGGACACACCTCGACGTCGGCGGGCATCGCCGGCTGCCAGCGCTGGAAGATCGCGCCGCGACCGCCGGCGTAAGGCAGGCAGAAGAGCCGGGTCACGGCGCTCACGCGATCTTGCTTCCGCCCGGCGCCTTCTTCTTCCACCATGTGGGTCGTCCGTTTGCGACCAGCGCCGACATCGTCTCGTCGATGGCCTGCTTGATCTCGTCGGGCAGGTCGGCTGGCAAGAACGCGCGCAACATCACATCGTCGTCCCCGACCATACCGGGAAGCCCCTCGCCCTGGAGGCCGTAGTTCTTTCGCGCACCTGGGAGCGTGATCCGCGTGTTCTTCTCCGGATCGCGAATGGTGCCTAACGGATCACGTCCGGCGGCGACGTGCTCCGCCTGCGCGAGCAGCCGTTTGCGAAACATGATCACGCCGATGTCGCTGTCGGCCAGCCGCTCGTTCGTCCGGTCAACCAGCGGTCCGGGGCCGAGCCACGCGGCGTAGTCCTGACTGATCAGGTGAGTGCCGAAGTCCTTCGTCGGCCCGTGGAGCGGATCGAGCGACACGTGTGTGCGATGACAGGGGATGTCCTTCTGATCGACCTGCGCCTTCGGCGGGATCACGATCTGGCCGAAGCGTGTCTTCCAGCTCGTGATCGTCAGCCGATACACGGCAATGCAATGCAGATCGTCGACGGGCACGAGCCAGGTCATGTACCAGCCTTGCCCGCCTGCCCCGTCGATGTTCGGGAAGACCACGGTGCGGTCAGCCAGCCATTGCTCAGACCCTTCGAGCTGGCGCTGGAAGACGACGCCGTAGTCGAAATCGACCCAGCGAAACGAGGTGTGAGTTGGACGCGAGGGCGGCACGTCCTTGCCGTGCAGCCGGTACGACCAGCGATCGTGCAGCCACTCGACGTGAACCGGATCGTAGAAGCCCTCCATCACCTGCACCCAGTTGCACGGCAGGTGCACGAAGGAAGTGATCGTGTAGCCAGGGCTGTAGAAGCCTGCCCAATCGGGCAGCAGCGACGCGGGCGTCGGGCCCATGTAGGTCCACACCAGGCCGCCGGCGACCTGCACCGGATACGACTTCGTGCGCACGCGGTCTTTGAACGTGGTTGACGGGTTGCGCGTCTCCTCGTACGGCTGCTCGAGGCATCGACCGTCTTCGTTGAAGCTCCAGCCGTGATAGCTGCAGCGCAGCCCGCACGGCTCGACGGTGCCGTAGGCGAGATCGAACGCGCGATGCGGACACCGGCGGTCGAGTAGACCGTACTGGCCGCGCGCGTCCCGATAGAGCACGAGGTCCTCGCCGAGGATACGCACCGGGATGATCGGCTTCTGATCCACCTCCGAGACAGCGGCGATCGGCATCCAGTAGCGCCGGAGCAGCTCGCCGATGGCGGTGCCCGCGCCCACCTCGGACAGCAGTCGTGAATTCAATTTGCTCAGCATGCGCCTATACCTTTCGCGCGAGCGTCACGCCATCGAGCATCGGCAGCACGACGAGGTCCACGCGGTCATCGGCGGCGATCGTGTCGTTGAAGCGGCGCAGCCCTGCGGCGTAGCTGATGTAGCAGTCCTGCAGCGACTTCGGTCGTCCCGGCTCTTCGGCGCGGATGCGCGCGTCGGTGTAGGCCGGATGGACGCGACCAGCGAACAGGATGTTGTCGAATACCATGACGCCGTTCGACCGCAGCAATGCGAGACAGCGCTCGAAGTAGCTGCCGTAGCCGTCCTTGTTCGCGTCCACGAACGCGAGGTCGAACGTGCCGGCCCGCCCTTCCGCGAGCAAGGCCTCGAGCGCCGCGTCGGCTGGACCAATTCGCAAATCGATGCGGCTGTCGCAGCCGCTGCGGGCCCAGAACTCACGGCCGATGGCGGCCCAGCGCTCGCTCACATCCATCGCCACGACCGTTCCCCCGGGCGGCAGCGCGGTGGCCATCGCGAGCGTGCTGCAGCCGGTGAACACTCCGAGCTCCAGGACGTTCCGCGCGCCGGTCAGGCGGATGAGGAACTGGAGCAGCCGTCCGACTTGAGGCGAGCCCTCCATCACGGAGACGAACGGCATCGCCGCGGTGCGTTCACGCAGGGCCACCAGCTCCGGCGACTCGGGCCGGCTGATGCGGCCGAGGTAATCGCGCAGGTCGGCGGAGAGCTCGGGAGGCGCGAGCGTCTCGTCCGTCGCGGTTGTCATCGCGTCGTCACCGCGACCTGCAGGCCGCCCAACCCCTTGATGTCAATCTTGCCGCTCGACGTTCGCGGCAGGGCATCGTAGAACTCGAAGCGGTCGGGAATCATGTAGGCGGGAAGCTTCCGCGCGCAGAACTCCTTCAGCTCGACGACCGGCAAGCGCGACCCGGTGGCGCTGCTGATGTGTGCGACCAGAGACAGCCCCATTGGACCATCCACCGGCACCACAGCGGCCTCCCGGAGACCAGGGTGCTGGTACAGCCGCGCCTCGATCTCGCCTGGTTCGACGCGGTAGCCCCGCAGCTTGACCATGCGTCCGATGCGCCCGACGTACCGCAGGTTGCCGCTCGAGAGCTGCACGGCCAGATCGCCGGTCCGGAACCACGGCTGGCCGCCGTCATCAGCCCAGCACAACTTCTCGGCGGTGAGCTCTGGCTGGTTCCAGTAGCCGCTGCTCAGTCCGATGCCACGCAGCTGCAGCTCGCCGGTGGCGGCTGGACGAGCCGTCGTACCATCCTCGGCGGCGACCCGAGCTTCGTAGTGCTCACAGGGGCGGCCAAAGGGTGGCGGCCCGTCCAGCAAGAGGTCCTTCGGCAGCTCGTAGTGCGCACCGACATTGGTCTCAGTCGAGCCCCAGAAATTGAAGTAGCGCGGGTGCGGCAGACGGGCGCGCAGATTCTCGAGTTGCGCGAGCGGGAACACTTCTCCGGCAAACGCCACGACACGCAGTGCCGAGAGGTCGCGCGACTCGAGATCCTGGACCTGGCCGATGAGCGACAGAATGGCCGGCCCGGAGAACCAGATGGTCACGCGCTCGCGCACCAGCAGATCCACCACGCGAGCGCCGTGCTGACGAACTTCATCGGGTACGAGCACGAGCGTCGCACCGCATCCCAGGCTCGAGTAGATGTCGAAGAGCGACATCCCGAAGCTGAACTGCGCGTGGTTGGCGAAGATGTCTTCCCGCGTCGGCGCCAGGAAGTCGTGGCACCAGCGCGCATGCGCTTCGATCGCCACCCGGCTCATCATCCATCCCTTCGGGCGACCGGTGCTCCCTGAGGTGTACAGGATGCACGCGAGATCGCCGGACGTGATGTCGTTCGCTGCTGACAGGTCCGGACCGGCGTCGGTGGCCGTCCACTCGTAGGCGGCGACGCCAAGGCCGACCGGGCCGAGGCGCAGGATGGCGATATCGTCGCCGCGGCCGGCGTGGCCGAGCGCCGCGCGATACGGCTGCTCGAATCGCTCCTCGACGAAGGTCGCGCGCACGCGACAGTCGATTTGGCTGTCGGCAATCCGCTCCGCCGGCGCGCGCGGATCGACTGGCACGTAGGCGCACCCGGCACGCAGCGTACCGAGCATCACGGCAATCGCGTCGGCCGAACGCCGCATATAGATGCCGATGCGTGCGCCAGGCCTCAGGCCAAGCCCGCGCAGCTTGCCAGCAATCCGATTGGCGAGACGGTCGAGCTCGGCGTATGTGATCGCGCCACGGCCGGGCTCGACAATCGCCGGCCGATCGTCGGCCGCAGCCAGCGTCCCCAGCGGCGATGTCGCAGAACGGGCAGCCATCAGCGGACCTCCCCCGCTCCCGCCAGTTCCTCGATGAGCTCGACGATCAAGTCGACGCTGTCGAGACGATCGGGTGTCAGATCGTCCTGGCGCAGTGTCACGCCGTGCTGTGCTTCGACAAACGCGACCAGCTCCAGCATCGCGAGTGACGAGATGATGCCGGTCGTCATGAGCAGCGTCGAATCGTGCAGCGACTCCGGCGACTCGCCGACGAGGAAGTGTTCCAGGATGAACGCGCGTACGCCCGTTCGAACTCCGTTACCCTGCGTCATACCTCTCCTCCGAGGAACTCGAAACCACACCGTCTGCTCCACGTCGAGCGCGCGACGGCCACAGGATCCGCATCAACTGCAGTGTCGAGGCACCCTGCCTCGTGTTCATCGGTTCGCCCTGGCGATTCGCCTACTGACAGGTGAGCACGCGCCGGTCATCGAGTGACGACACCACCGCGTCGAACCACTCGACGCAGCGGTCGACGTCATCTGCCAGGCCGGTCGCATGCGTGGCGGAGAGCACGCACTTCAACCCGCCTTGACGCCAGGCAATGAGCAGGCTGAGATCGGCGAGCGCCTGCTGGCGGCCCGCCACGACGCCGAGGTCCTCGGTGACGAGGCCCGGCAGTTCGATCTCGGCGCCCGGCACATCGTTGTGGAAGCTGAAGAGAAACCGGAGATTCGGCGTGTGCACGCTGCGCTGGTGCGCCCAGCGGAGGAAGCTGCCGTACGGCACGGCCTGGTGCGCCGCGTAGGCCTCGCGGAGCCGCTCGCGCACGTGGCGGACGGTCTCACCGAAATCGGTGGAGGCCACACCGTCCATCCGCGCCACTGCGACGTCGACGAACAACCCGATGAGCCCCTGGAAATCCGGCCGGCGGCGATCGGACAGCGGCACGCCGACCAGCACGTCGTTGTGCCCCGTCGCTCGACGCAACAGCGTCACGAACACGGACAGCAGCAGGACCGCGAGCGTCACGCCATGTGCGCCGCTGGCCCGCCGCAAGGCCTCGGTCCGTTCCGCATCGATCCACAACGTCCGCGTCGCCGCGCCGCGAGCGCCACTGCGGCAGGCGCCGGTGAGCGCGTTGGCGGAGGCCTGGCTCAGCCGCGCCGCCATCGCCATCGCCGCAGTGTCCACCCGTTCATCGCTGAACCGCGACTGCTGCCACCGAACGTAGTCGGCGTGCTGCAGCGGCAGCAGCGGCAGCTCGGGCACGCGTCCGGACGAGTACGCCTCGTAGGCCGACTTCAGCTCGCGCGCGAACACGGCCTTCGACCAGCCGTCGAACACGAGGTGGTGCACGATACACGCGAAGACGTGTTCGTGATCAGCAACGGTAATGAGGATGGCGCGAAACAGCGGCCCGACGCGAAGATTGATCGCCTTGCCCAGCTCCTGCTTGATGATCCGCGCCTCGCCTGCCGTGCGCACCTCCAGCGGACAATCGCGGAGATCGATGCACTGGCATTCGTCGCCCGTGACCGGCCCGACAATGCGGCACGGCTGGCCGTCGAGCTCGCGGACCGTTGACCGCAGCACGTCATGCCGCTCCACAATGGCGCTCACGCTGCGACGCAAGGCGCGGACATCGAGCCTGCCGCGAATGCGCGCCCCGATCAGCAGGTTCGACGCACAATCGATGAATGGCACGCCGTCGAGCCGCGCACATTCGGTCTGCCACATCAGCCGCTCGCTGAACGAGAGCGGCACCGTGTCAACGAGTTCGGGCACGTTCCAGCTCGTCATCCTGGTCGAAGGAGAAGAACACGCCGCGATCGACCGCTGCGGCGAGCCGTTGTACTGTCATCTCGTTGTCGAGGAGCTCGTGCTGTGGCACCTCGACGCCGAACACGTCGGCGATGCGGTTGGCGGCCAGCATCGCCGCCATCGAGTCGCCGCCGAGCGCCACGAAGCCTTGGTCCACTGGCACGTGGTTCACGGCCAGCACTTCGCACCAGATCGCAGCCACGTCCCGTTCCGTCGTCGTCCGCGCCGTGCCGTCGGGTGTCATGCCGGTCCTCTCTGCGTCTCGGTTCGCGGTCTACGATGCCGCCGGCAGCGGCTCGACCTCGTCGCGATCGACCACCAATCGGATCGAGCTGTCGATCGCGGTGAGCAGCAGTCGCACGCGCTCGTCGGCCGTGGTCGACGAGTGGAAGACCGCGACGATGCCGCGCAGCGCCCCCGCCGTGACGACCACGCGGTCGCCGCTCTCGAGCCCGGGAGTGACGCGGACGAAGCCGTCGGCGCCAACGCGCGAGCGAATCTCGGCGATGACCGACTCGTCAACCGATGTCGGACCCGCGCTCGTGCCGAGCACTTTGGCGACGCCGCGGACGAAGACGATCTTGTGCGCCATCGACCAGATGTCGCACTTGACGAACAGGTAGCGCGTGAAGAGCGGCTCGGCACGCATCTGGCGTGACCCGCGCGCGGAGCGGCGCGTCATCGGCAGAAAGCACTCGGCGCCGTAGCTGGCGATGTTGAGTGCGGCGCGCTGTTCCTGGTGCGGGTGGGTCTGCACGACGTACCACCGCGGCTCACGCGGGTGAACGGATGGGAACGGGCGTAGGCTGGTTTCCACGTGACTCTCTCGCAGTCTGGACGCGAACGCAGGCGCGACCGTGTTGCTGGACCTGATAGGCTTCCGCCATTTCCCGTTGGCACCAGTGCCCGTCAGGCGTTTGCGCGTTGGCTGACCGTTCACATCCGGTCACCGCGCCGGTCATGAGCAAGCTGCGTACCTCGCCGCTGGTGGGCACTTTCGGGCCGTGTCTGCGGTCGTTCGCGTCGGTCGCCGTTGCGCGCGAGACGTGCACTGAAACCGATGAAACGTTCAGGCGCGGTGCTGAGATCAGGCGATGCGATCGCGCACGGTGCGAGCCGCCGAACAGCGGCACGCTCACGTCATGGCCGGCGCGACGCCGCCGCGCGTCAGAACACGATTCGTATGGAGAGCTGAAACGCGCGCGGGAACTGGCGCGAGGTGCCGACGTGGAAGAAGGGGCTGAATTGCTGGTTCGCGCCTGGCTGCAGTATCTGATCGGCGCCGTGGTTCGTGACGTTGAGCACGCTCAGCGCCGTCTCGAGACGACGGGCGCCCAGCGACACAGTACGAGCGAGCTTGATGTTCCAGATGTGGAGCGGGGCCAGTCGGAACTGCTCGTCAGCGCGCGTCGCGTACGCGAAACGAATCGTCGTCGCCAACGGGTTTGAGACCACGCGGCCGTTTGAGAGCGTGACGGTTGGAGGACCGAAGCGGGGATCGGGTGCCGGAATCAGGGTCTGGATCGGTCCCGACCACGGCCCCGTCTGAAAGTTGTAGGTGGTCGCGAGGTGAATGCCCCACGGGGCATTCACCGTGAGCCCGCCGTTGGCGACGTGGTTCCGCCACGTGCCGCCGCCGAAGCCGGCGGTCAGGCTGTTCGCATCGGGGCACGCCGGACCGCTGGTGCAACCGTTGACGAAGCCGATGCCGCCGGCGTGGCGAAAGGCATCAGGCTGGATGAACGAGGCAGGATCGTTGGGCTGCCATGTCCCGGCCAGATGCGAGTATTCGCGGACGTAGCCCGCAATCAGGCGCAGCCGGCTCGTGCTCTTCGAGACCTCGATCTGGACGGACGTGGAGACCGGCCAGTTCCAGCGGTTTGGCGTGAGCCGATAGATCTCGTTCTGCGTCTCGTCGCGATACCCGGCGAACACGGCACCTTCGTAGATGCCGTTGATCGCGACCGCTGCCGGGCGGTCGCGATACGCACGCCGCATCGTGCTCACATCGACGGCTACCTGACCCGGAAGCTGGTGACGGTAGCCCACGATCAGCTCGGCCACGTACTGCTGATGGTAGCGATCGAGATCGATCGTGAGGTTGCTCGCGAGCGACGTGCGCGGCGGGGTCGCGAATACCGTGGAGAACGAGCCGTCGAACGCCGGGTCGTACAGCTCACGCAGGCCGGCCAGGTTGGTCCCTGCCTGCGTCTCGTTCTGCGTCATGTTCTCGTGCACGCGGCTCCAGCTGGCGCGAAGCGACTGGCGGAGGTCGCTGCTGAGCATGTAGGTGACACCGACGCGTGGCCCCACCTCCACGCTGTCCTGCGTGACCGCGTCGAAGTTGCGGTCCACTCGCCGGATGGCATCGATGCGCACGCCGCCGGTGACGGTGACCCGCGGCGTGAGCTGCCAGGCATCCTGCACGTACACGGCAGTGTCGCGGCCGTCCACAGCGAGCGAGGTGACCTCGGGAACGTCGTAGATGACGCGGCGGAACGGGACAACGCCCGCCGAGGGATTACGTGGATCCCGCAACACGACCTCTTCGAGCTGGAACCCGCCGTTGTTGTAGCGCGTGATCCAACGGTTGCGACGGCGTGGCTGCAGGTAAATGCCGGCTGAGAGCTCGTGCGATCCGAGGCGGCTGGGCGTGAACCAGGTGGCGTCGCCGGTGAGCGTCCACATGTCGACGTCGAAGTCGACACCAGCAAACGGCGAGGCGGCACGCGCCGCGATGACGCCGGTCCCGAGCAGTCGTCCGCCGGCGGTGAAGACCGATTCATGCACGGCGATGCCAGTCGTATTCGGCTGCAGTGTGCGATTCTGCTGCCGCTTGCCGTTATAGCCCACGGCAACCCTCGTCGTCATCGCCGTGTTCCAGACCGACGAGACGCGCCCGAAGTACATCGGGCCGCCGAGGACTGTCTCGCGGAAGAGGGCAGCCTCGTTCGCCTGGGCGCCGCCGAGCCTGACCACGTCCCGGTTGTAGGACAGCAGCAGCTGATGCTTCGGCGAGATCCGGCCGGTGAGCTTGACGAACCCGAACTGTCCGGCCCAGTCGTTGTCGAACGGAGCGAACCCGGGCTCGATCGCGGCGAGAAAGGCCGTTTGCTGCAGCGACCGGGCAACGCCCGTCGCGTTGCGCGCAACGCGCAGGCTGCCGAAGAACCACCAGCGATCGCGCACGATCGGTCCGCCGAGTCCGACATCGACCTGGGCAACGTGCACCGTCAGGTCCTGGCCGCCGGGCGTATTGCTGCTGTTCCATGCCTTCGGCTGCGCCGTCAGGTCGGCCGATCCCCGAATCTCGTTGGTCCCCGTGCGCGTGGCGATATTGACAATGGGACCGAGACCGAGCGGCGAGGCCGCATCGACCGCGCCAGTCTTCACCTGAACGTCGCTGAAGGTATCGGCGGCGAACTGGGCGAACACTGTGGACCCCTGGAGCACAGAGGTGACATCAGCACCATCGACGAGAAACGCTCCTGATGGGTGCGTGGTCCCATGAAGCCCGTAGGTCTGAAAGCGCGCCTGCGTGCTGACGATACCCGGTGTCAGCAGCAGGAAGTCGGACCACGTATGGAGGCTCGAGAGCGGAAGCTCGCGCTGCAGATCCCCGCTGATGTTCACTGCCTGCACAGCGGTCTTCCACTCGAGCATCGGCGTCTCAGCGGTGACGGTGATCACGTCGCTGAGCGAGCCGACCATCATGGTGAGGTCAACGCTGAGACTCAGGCCCTCGCGAACGACGATCGGCGAACGAACGATCTTCGCAAAACCGTCGCGCTCAGCAGCGACCGAGTACTCGCCAGGAGAGAGATCGGTGATCCGGAAGTAACCCGCCCGATCGGTGGTGGCCAGGCGACGGTCTGGCGGGTCCGCGGAGAGGGCGCTGACCAGAACACCCGGCAGTACACCACCCTGCTCGTCGCGGATGTAACCACCGATCGA
The DNA here is from genome assembly GCA_035293405.1 of Vicinamibacterales bacterium. Taxonomy (GTDB): domain Bacteria; phylum Acidobacteriota; class Vicinamibacteria; order Vicinamibacterales; family UBA2999; genus Gp6-AA40. The sequence continues at coordinate 11,644 of DATDOE010000123.1, forward strand.
GCCGCCGACAATACTCTGCGCGGCGACCACGTAAACGTGGAGCGCCGCTATCACGAACACCAGGACCGACGCACCGCCACCATGACAAGCACGAAGTGAACCACGCCTTGGCATCGGCCACCGCTGCTTTCCTTGAGTCAGACAGCCGCGGAAAAGAGACGTAGAGTGTAACGCAAACGCGTTCACGTCATTGCCGATGTCGACCTCGCAGACAGCCTCGATCGCATGGTTCAGCTTCAGCGTCCAGTCCACACCCACGTGCGTGTCGACACCACTACGGCGCCGCCCACGGAACGGGCAGTCCCACTGCCGGCGCGTTCAGCTGACGCAGCCGGCGCCACAACGTCGTCCGACTGATACCCAGGGCGGCGGCGGCATGCGTGCGGTTGCCTCGGTGCTGCCGAAGCACCGTCTCCAGCTGCTCCCCAGGATCTGTGATGAGCGAGGAGAGTACCGGGCCGATCGCCGACAGCACCCGCTGGACTGACGCCGGCAGTGCATCTGGCGTGATGATGCCGGAGCCGTCCTGCACGATCGCCTGCTCCATCGCATTCTGCAACTCGCGGATATTACCGGGCCAGCGATAGCGCAGGAGCATGTCGAGCGCCGCTTCCGATATCCGCGGCACCGGGACGCCGAGCTTCGTCGCCGCTCGCCGCGTGTGGAACGCGACCAGCGGCGGGATATCGGCCCGCCGCTCGCGCAATGGCGGCAGCTCCAGCCACACAACGCTCAGTCTGAAGTACAGGTCCTCGCGGAACCGCCGGTCGCGCACCTCCGTGAGCAGACAGCGATTGGTCGCGGCCACCACGCGCACATCGACGTGCTTGACCACCGTGCTGCCGACTGCGCGAATCTCGCCGCTGTCGAGGAATCGCAGCAGCCGCACCTGCATCGAGAGCGGCATGTCGCCGATTTCATCGAGGAACAGCACGCCGCCCTCGGCATCCTCGATGAGTCCCTTGCTGTCGCTCGCGGCGCCCGTGAACGCACCCTTCTTGTAGCCAAAGAGCTCCGTTTCGATGAGCGATTCGGGCAGGCTCCCGCAGTTGACCGGCACGAACTTCCCACGCTGCCGGTTGCTCAGACGATGGATGCGCCTGGCGAGGACTTCCTTGCCGGTGCCACTCTCGCCGGTGATCAGCACCGTGCTGTTGACCGCGGCCGCGCGGGTGGCTTTGGCAAACACCGCCCGCGTCACCGGGTCGGCGAAGATCGCGTCCTCGGAGTCACAGGCGGACATTCGCCAGCGATGGTCGCTGACGACGCCGCGGCGCTCGGCCGCGCCGCGCAGCGCGCGATTGAGACGCGCCGGATCGGCCGGCGCGGTGATGTAGTCGTACGCCCCGTGCCGAACGGCGTCGGTCGCCTCGGCAAGGTCGCTCGAGCTTCCAATGACGATGATCTCCGCCATCGGCCATTCCGTCTTGACCTGCTTGACGATGGTGACCGGCCGTTCACCGCGCGGCACTCCCGCGAGTACTACGCCGTAATCGGAAGAGCTCGACTGGGCGCTGCAGGCGTGTTCGAGGTCGAAGGCCGCAACCGGCGCAAGGCCGCTACGGCGGACCTCGTCGAACAGTAATTGCCGAAGATGCGGCTGATCGTGAATTACCAGGACGTCCATTGGACACTCTCTTTCGTGCGGCTGCTTACTCCCCGTCGTCCTCGAACTCGAACCCAGGGAAGGTCATCCCATGCGGTCCGTCGTAGCCACCACCGGGCGGGCCGAGGACGACCTCCGACGCGCGTCCGACGACCATGAGCGTCGGCGGCTCATACTGGTTCAGGTTGGCGTTTGTGATCTCTGTCGCTTCACTGTTGCGGGTCATCGTGGACTCCTTCTTGAACAAGAGACGGGTTAACGGTAGTCACGCACTGAGCAGTGCCGCAGCCCCATGGCCGACGCCGCGGCTCCGCAGCCAATACTCGAGCAGGATGATTTGACGCAGCTGTGGCTCGTTGCATTCGATTCCGTGCGTCAGACGTTGCAGACGGTTCGCCAGGCTGGGGCGATCCAGCCAGCCACGTTCGACCACGTGCCACTCTCGCTCCGCGAGCAGCCGGGTGGCCAGCGGTCTGAGCGCTTCGGCCCAGGGCGTCCCGAACAGACTTTTCGATTTGCGCGTGCGCAGCCGGCGCGGCAACAGATCGCCGAGCGCGCGGCGCATCAACCGCCGCGGCTCCCCGGGACGACACAGCACGTCGGCCGGCACGCTCATGAGGAACTCCACCAGCGGCCGATGCGCAAACGGATGCGTGTAGTCGCAGCCTTCCATGGGCTCGGCCCAACCGAGCGCACGCAGCTCGCGCATCAGCGTCAGCGCCCGGAAGTGCTTGCGTCGCTCGGGAGGCGCCTGCATCCATTCGGTCGACCACGTCACGCGCCGGCCTACGCCGCTGCGTCTGCAGAAATCTGGGCGTAGCGAGGTCTCGGCGCTGGGTTGGAGCGTGCCTTCACGCTCGTAGACAGCGTCGGTCTGCCACGACGCCGGCAGCGCGGCGAGGAACGCACGTGCGAGCGTCCATGTCACTGGCATCCGCATCGCCTTGCTCCACTCCAATGCCTCGCGACAGGCCGACCCCAAGCGGCCGCTGCGCAGCCGCGCCGCCACCTGCAGGCTGTCGTCGGGCCAATTCCCCATCATCAGATCGCCGCCTTGACCGGTGAGGAACACGCGCGCGCCCAGGCCATGCGCCACGCTCGACACGGCGCGGTGGAGGGGCACCCAGCCGTCGGGGAGCGCTTGACCGACCTCGGCCTCCGAGGTCAACGGATGCTCGTGCGTCGAGAGATGGACACCCTGGATTCCGCAGAACGCCTCGACTTCGTGCATGAACGGTGTATCGAGCGAATCGCGATGCACGTAGCTGATCATGGTCAGGCGCGGCGCCGGCACATCGCCACCGCGTATGAGCTGGTTGGCCATGCACACCACCGACGAGGAATCGAGCCCGCCACTCAGTTCCGCGACCACCGGCTCGTCGGTCTGTAGCCGCACGGCCACGGCCTCTCGAAACAGCCAGCGCAGCTGCTCGTCGTAGCGCCGCTCGTCGCGATAGCGGATGACGTCGCCTGTCGGCAGCGCCCAGAACGTGCCTACGTGCACGCTGGTCGCTGTCGCACAGACCGCACACCCGGGAGGCACCGAATAGATGCCTGCGTACGGCGTGCGGTTCGGACACCCGCCGAGCGACAGGAAACCCGCGATGTACTCCTCGTCCAGCGCCTCGGTCTCCGTCGCCTCGACGAGCTCGGTGAGCCGGGTTGACCAACTGATCTGCCCCAGCTGCCACCGGTAATAGAGGGGCCGGACACCGGCGAAGTCACTGGCCAGCACAATCGCCCCTTCGGGTGCGTCGTGGATGACCACGCTCCAATCGCCGATCACACGGCCGAGGCCCTTGATGCCATCGCGGGCGTACGCCGCGAGAACGGCCGCGGCACTCCCACCATCGCTCGGCACCGGCCGACGGATCCCCTGGAGCAGATCGGCGGGGTTGTCCACTCGTCCGTCCCACATCAGAATCGTCGCGTGCGGATGCCCGCTCACCGGCGAATGCGTCCACGAGAATTGACCAGTCGATGTCATGGTCGTAGCCTCCAGGTGGAAAGTGCGTCGGTCACTTGATCGTGTGCAACACGTGCAGCCGTGCCTGGTACGCTGGCGAATCGTTGACGACTCGGCCATCGACTTCCACCCATGCGTGCGCGAAGAAGGGCACTGGGCGATAACCGATGACCATGCGGGCATCGCCGCCAAGCGAGCGGAACAGCCGCAGCGTGCAATACGAACGCTGGAGACACATCACGGGCTTCCAGTAGAGGCAGGTGGCGGTCAAGACCGCGTCACACAGCGCCTCTTCCTCTTCAGCGTCAAGCGTCCGTGTCGGGACGAACTCACCGGCGAGCGCGCGCTGCAAGGGGCCGAAGCCACAGAGCGCGTGCACGATGTCGTAGCGCAGCAGCTCGTAGAGCGCACGGAGCACGAGGCAGACACAGGTGACGCGAGTCATCGCTGCACCATCGGGCTCACGAGCCGCTCGCGCTCGAGCTCGCTGATGAAACGCACGGCGTCGATGCGGGCGGTCTCCTCGGCGATGCGGTACCGCTGGCTGACCTCCGACACGATCGCGTCGATCGGCAGCCGCCGCTCGAGCCCTTGCCAGATACAGGCTCCAGCGCTGTTGGCCGCGAACAGGCGACCCTTCTGCGTGTGGAACAGGACGATGCCGGAGTCGTGAATGGATGCCCTCACCGCATCTTTGGGTATGCAGGCCGTCATGTCTGTGGTCATACACTCTCCCGAATCTTCATGAAGTCTGTCGGTCGGTTCCAGTTTCCGTCGCTCGCCATCGTGGTCGTGACTATACGAGACCGCTCACACCCCCGCGTCCTTCGTTCAGGGGGTCTCGGGCTACCACTAAAGTCGATCAGCGCAGGCCCGAGCATGGCTAGGGGTCTGGCGATATTCGGGGTGGGATGACAATTTCCCGCCGGCCGAACCGCAATGCGTCCACCGAGTAGCCACCGGGCCCGAGCATCACCAGGGCGATGGCGATCGCCATTTCGAGCATCAGGGCGTGTACGCCATCGGCCACAATGGCCGCCGATCCAAGCGTCCACACGCGTGTCGCGAGACCGCCGGTGCCGACGAAGGCCACGACGGACGCGACCAACGGCGTCAGATAGCCGATCGCGGTGAGCGCGCCGCCAGCCACGACGATCACGCCGACCATCGCGTTGACGACCCCGCCCCACACGTCCGCCGCGCCGAGTCCGGCCATCAGGCGCTCCGAGCCGCTGCCGATCACACCCATCGCGAGGACGAGCCGCAGCAGCAGCAGTCCCACGCCCGGAAATCCCAACGGAAATGCGGCAAAGAAACGTTGCAAGGCATCTAGACTAGGCAGGTTCTCCCGTTTTGGCGTCGCCCGTACGGGTGAGGGCGGCCTACCACTTTCGAGGAAGTCGCGGGACCCCCGAATGAGTAAAGATGGGGACCCTTAGAAGATGGGGACCCTAGAGATGGATGATGCCCCTGCGGACGGCGATGACCACCGCTTCGGTGCGGTCGTTGGCCGCCAGCTTCTCCATGATGTGCTTGACGTGAACCTTGACGGTATCCTCGCTGATCGACAACGCGTCGGCGACGTCCTTGTTGCGATTGCCTGCGGCAATCAGGCGGAGGATCTCGACTTCGCGGCGGGTCAGGAAATCGTCGGTGAGATACTCTGTCAGGTAGGCGGCCACTTCCGGCGGGACGCACTTCTTCCCCCCGTGGGCCTGACGCACGGCCGCCATCAACTGCGGCGCCGGCATGCTCTTGAGGAGATAGCCTCGTGCGCCGGCCTCGAGCGCGCGATGGATTTCGACGTCGCCTTGAAAGGTTGACAGCATGATGATCCGCGCGTTGACGAACTCGCTCCGGATGGCAATCAGCGCGTCGATGCCGCTCATGTCTGGCAGCCTCACGTCCATCAGCGTGATATCGGGCCGGCACGCCCGATACTGGCGGATCCCGTCGCGGGCGTCGATCGCCTGCCCGACCAGATTCATATCCGGTTGAGCGTTGATGACGGCCGCTATGCCTTCGCGTACGAGCGGATGGTCATCGACGGTGAGGATTCGAATCCGGCTGTCCGCGTCCATCGCGCTGATTCTACTGTGCAGCGCCTCGGCGTTGGCAACGAACCTGTCGCTGGACGTTGCGCAATACGCTCACACCACATGGACGCTGCGCAACAGCGCCTTCAAGGGATATCCGCGGTCGCTCGTCCAAACCGCCGACGGGTATCTGTGGCTCGCCACCGAGCAGGGTGTGCTGCGCTTCGACGGCGTGCGGTTCATGCCGTGGCGCTCGCCCGACACACTCCCCAAGGGGTTCGTCGTCAAGCTGCTCGCCGGGCGTGACGGGAGCCTGTGGACCGGCCTCGACACCGGGTTGGCGCGATTGAAGGACGGCCGGTTGAGGCTCTACCCCGCGCTCGCCAATCAGTACGTGTCGTCGCTGCTCGAGGATCGCGGCGGTGTGATCTGGGTCGGCACGAGCGCCGGGCTCGGCGGCAGCGGCACGCTCTGCGCGATTCGGGGCGAGGACGTGGAGTGTTACGGCCAGGACGGGCGGTTCGGGCGATTCGTCCTCTCGCTCTTCGAAGACAACCAGCGCAACCTATGGGTCGGCGCAGGTACCGGTCTCTGGAAGTGGCATGCCGCGACGCCCACGCTGCACTCGGTCGCCTACCCGTTGGAGATTCACTCGGTGACCGAAAGCGCCGATGGAACAGTGCTGGCGGCCATGAACCGGGAGATTCAGCAGCTCAAAGCCGGCGTGCTCGAGCCGTATCGGCTCGGCGCGATGCGCGATCTCAAGCCGACCGTGCTGCTGCGCGACCGGCTCGGCGCCTTATGGATCGGTACGCAGGACCAAGGACTGTTGCACGTCCACCACGGACGCGTCGATAGCTACGGACGTACCGACGGGCTGTCGGGTGATTTCGTCACCGACATCCTCGAGGATCGCGAAGGAAACGTGTGGGTCGCCACGCTCGGCGGATTGGACCGCTTCCGGCATTTCACCGTCGCCACCATTACACGCCGGCAGGGGCTCTCCTCCGACAGCGTCGTCTCGGCGCTCGCCAGTCGTGACGGTTCGCTGTGGCTTGGCACCCTGAACGGCTTGAACCGATGGAGAGACGGCCAGGTGAGGGTGTACGGCTCCGCCGATGGGTTGCACAGCAACACGGTCGGCTCACTCTACGAGGACGGCCAGGGTCGCGTGTGGGTGTCGTCTCCGAGTGGGCTCGCCTACCTTCAGGACAATCGCGTGAATCGGGTGGAGACGGTTCAAAGCAAGTACGTCCACGCGATGATGGGCGACCGTGCCGGCAACCTCTGGATCAGCGATCAGGATCGCGGACTGTACTCGGTGCGAGACGGCCGCGTCTCCCACATCACACCGTGGAGCGTGTTCGAGAACCGGATCGCGCGCACCTTGGCGCTGGATCCGTCGCGCGGCGGGTTGTGGCTCGGCTTCTTCCAGGGTGGGCTGGTCTACTTCGAAAACGACACCATCCACGCCTCGTACTCGGTCGCGGACGGACTCGGCCGGGGCGAGGTCACCAGCCTTCAGTTCGGCCACGACGGCGCGCTGTGGGTGGCCACGCGCGGCGGCCTGAGCCGCGTGAAGGACGGTCGCGCGGCCACCCTGACCAGCCGCAACGGGTTGCCGTGCGACAGCGTGCACTGGGTCATCGAAGACGCCGTCAACTCCTTGTGGCTGTACTCCGCGTGCGGACTGGTGCACATCGCCCGCTCGGAGATCGAGGCGTGGACGCGTGACGGGAATCGCACCATCGAGGTGGCCGTTCACGACGACACCGACGGCGTCCGGACGTTGACCGAAGCGGGATCGTACGGTCCGAAAGTCACTCGGACGCCGGATGGCCAGCTGTGGTTCACGACCTACGACGGCGCGAGCGTGATCGTGCCAGGGCAGCTCCCCTTCAACAGCATCGTGCCACCGGTGCATATCGAGCAGGTCACGGCCGACCGCGTCGCCCACGATCCGGCGCACAACCTGCGTCTGCCGCCCGCGGTACGCGACCTGCGCATCGACTTCACCGCGCTCAGCCTGATTGCGCCCGAGGAGGTCCGCTTTCGCTACAAGCTGGAAGGACGCGATCTCGACTGGGTGGACGCGGGCAACCGACGTGAGGCGTTCTACACCGATCTGGGGCCAGACGCCTACCGCTTCCGCGTCATCGCCTCGAACAACGACAGCGTGTGGAATGAAGAGGGCGCGATCCTCGACTTCTCGATTGCACCAGCGTTCTACCAGACGACTGTGTTCCGGGTGGCGGTCGGGTTGGTCGGCATCGCGCTGCTGTGGACGGCCTATTGGCTCCGACTGCGGAGCGTCGCCGCGCAGATGAACGTGCGCTTCGAGGAGCGGCTGTCGGAGCGGACCCGGATCGCGCAGGAGCTGCACGATACGCTCCTGCAGGGATTCGTCAGCACGTCGATGCAGCTGCATGTCCTGGAGGGCGAAGCGGCGGGGCATCCGATCGCGTCGAAGCTCGCCCGAATCCTGCAGCACGTCGTTCAGGTCATCGAGGAAGGGCGCCGGACCGTCCATGGCCTGCGCTCGGGCAGCGATGACGACGATCGATTGGAGCGCGCGCTCACGCGCGACCTGGAAGACTTCGGGCACAACCGGCAGATCGAGGCCCGGGTGATCGTCGAAGGCAAGCCGCGGCCGCTACACCCCATCGCACGCAACGAGGCCTACCGCATCAGCCGCGAAGCCATCGCCAACGCCTTTCGCCACGCGCAGCCGACGCGCGTCGAGGTGGCGGTCGAATACGGCGCGCGAGACCTGCGGGTCATCGTCCGTGACGACGGAGGCGGCATCGAACCGGAGCTGGTGCAAACCGGGCGACTTGGTCACTGGGGCATCCCAGGCATGCGCGAACGCGCCGACAAGATCGCCGCCACCCTGACCATTCGGAGTCGAGTCAAGGCCGGCACGGAAGTGGAACTGCTGGTGCCTGGGCAGGTCGCGTATCAGGCACTCGAATCAAAGCGTAGCCAGAAGTGATCCGCTCCTCGCTTTGAGGTCTCGCCAGCACTGACGGTTCCGCCATTCATCCGCGACTCAGTCCTTTCTGAGAGTCGCGATCGGATCGACGCTGGCGGCACGAAGGATGGGAACGGACATGGCGATGAGGCATGCCGTGGCGATGACGAGCGCGCTCGCGGCGTACGCCACGGGATCGAATTCGGTTTGGTGAGCTCGCTCGCATCCTATCTGCCAGCACGACGAGCGACGATGATCGATCCTACGACGGCGCTGAGATGCGATTGACTCTCGGCTGCCGTCCTATTCAGTGCGCTGGCATGTGGGTGGGTTTGGAGCCTGCGTGCCGGGAATAGGCCTGTTTCGAGGGTTCTGACCGGCGAGAGGTGGGGCAAAAACGAGGGAGCAGGTACAGTCAGGAATGTGGATCGTATAAGTGGCCATTCTTAGTGACTTGAGATTGGCGGAGAGGGTGGGATTCGAACCCAACAGGACCCTTTAGAATCTGTAACTTACAGATTCTAAAGCGGCGGCATTGCCGCCCATGCCGCTGCTGCCGCGGCGCCTTGCACCTGGTTGCACCAGCCGAACTCCTCTTCCCATCACGGCTACTGCTGGGTGCGGTGCAGGACGCGCACGACGTCAGCGACGAGAGTCGTGTTCCGAGAGCTTCCTCGCGAGGCGCGCACCGACCGCTTCCTGCGTCAGCAGCTGCCCGGCGTCGATCTGGGCGAGCCCAGCCTCCACTTCGCGAATGAACCACTCGTCGTCGTTCACGACGCGCTCGATGGCCTCGCCCGCCAGCACCTCGATAGAGACGCCACGCCGAGCGGCCGCGCGCGCGAGCTTGTTCTCCAGGTCTGGAGGCAGGTGCACGTTCATGGCCTCTCGTGCGCGGACCGGTACCGAGGCGTCGAGCTCACGTCCACAGGGCCGTGGCCTACGACCGACTCGCGAGCCTCATCACGCGTCGTCGCGCGATGGCCGCCTTCAGGTCGAAGTTCGCCTGCATGTGCATCCAGAACTGCGGCGTCGTCTTGAAGAGTTGCGCCAGGCGAAGCGCCGTGTCGGCGGTCACGCCGCGCTTCCCCCTGACGATCTCGTTGAGCCGCACGGTCGACATCCCCAGCTTCTGCGCGGCCGCGGCCTGGGTCATCTCGAGCGGCTTCAGGAACTCCTCGAGAAGAATCTCTCCGGGATGAACTGCGGGGCCCAAACTCGAGGCATCACGCGGGATGCTCTCAGTGGTAGTCCTCGCAGCAGACGTCGTGCGCATCGTTGCTCTCCCATCGGAAGGTGAGGCGGTACTGCTGGTTCACGCGAATGCCGTGCTGGCCCTTCCGGTTTCCAGCCAGGGCCTCGAGACGGTTGCCAGGCACCGCGCCCAGATCCCCAAGCCGCTGAGCGCTGTCGAGCATCGTCAGCTTGCGATGCACGACAGGCCACAATTCACGCGGGATCCGACGCGCCGCCCTGCTGTTGCGCTCGGCCCACAGGTCCGCAGTCGTCACGTCCGCGAACGACTGAATCACGACACCACGATATACGGATACCGTGTATCCGTCAAGGCTCTCGCCGGAACGGACTGGTGACCAGAATCCACTTCTCCCGCTCGATGTCGACCGCCTTGACCTGGCTCATCATCGATCGCGTTCTCGAACGCCGCCGTCTGCTGCGCCTCTCTGATCCTCCGTCAAGACGCTCCACGTCAGCTTTTGACGGTGCGAATGAATCGCACTCAGAGCAGCGGGCGGAAGGAGCCAGAATTCCGGCACCCACAGAGGGTGCTCAGCTTCACGTGGCCCATCGCCGAACGCGCTCGACGTTGCCGCCCTTCTCTCTAGCAGGGCTACCCATTTCTCCCTTACCGGCAACCCTGTCCGCTTTATACTTAGCCATATGGATAACAGTTTAACCAGGCTCGACGGCGTCTTTCTCGCGCTGTCCGACGCGACCCGTCGTGCTGTGCTCGCGCGCTTGTGCCACGGCCCAGCCACTGTGAGCGACCTGGCACAGCCGTTCGACATGGCGCTGCCATCGTTCCTGAAGCACGTTCGTGTGCTCGAAGGCAGCGGCTGGATCGCGACACGGAAGCAGGGCCGAGTTCGCACGTGCAGCCTCAGGCCCAACACCCTCGAGGTCTCGCAACGCTGGCTCCTCACCCAGCAGCACGTCTGGGAGGCCCGGACGGACCGCCTCGAGCAATTCGTAACCGGCGAGAGCCAGCGGGGGCACCGCGCTTCGCGCAGAGGAGCCCGCAAGTGACGCCCAACTTCGACCCTACGAGAGACCTGAAGATCTCACGCACCATTCGCGCAGCACCGAGCGCCATCTGGCGCGCGTGGACTGACCCCAGGTCCTTCGAACGCTGGTGGGTGCCGGCCCCGGCCTTGTGCAAGGTCGTCGAGATGGACGTGCGACCGGGCGGCGCCCTAGTGACCCACATCAACGAACACGACGCGGGATTCGCGCCACACCTCGATGCGTGTTTTCTCGACGTCGTAGAGCACGAGCGCATCGTGTTCACCAATGCCCTAATGAGGGGGTGGCGCCCCGCAGCACACCCGTTCATGACCGCCATCATCACCTTGACACCGTGCGCCGAAGGGACCAAGTACGCAGCCCATGTCATGCACAAGGACGGCGAGCAACAGCAACTTCATGCGCGCCTCGGTTTCGATGACGGCTGGGGAACGGTCATCGCTCAACTTGCGCGCGTCGTGGAGTCGGCGGCGACGGGCACGGGAGGTCTCCGATGAAGCTGGTGTTGCAACAGTTCCTCAGTCTCGACGGCGTCTCGCAGGGACCGGCTCCCCAGACGAAGACACGAGCGACGGCTTCACGCGAGGGGGATGGTTCGTCCCGTTCGTCGACGCGGCACTGATGGCTCACGTGACGTCCTGGGCCGCGCAGGCCGATTCGTTTCTCTTCGGTGCGCACACGTACCGTAACGTCGCCCGCGACTGGCCCCAGATGGCCGACCCCAACGACCCGGTCGCGACTGCGCTGAACGGTCTCCCGAAGTACGTCCTGTCGAGAACACTGACAGGCGCAGACTGGGCGCCATCGACGCTCATCCGCGGCGACGCGGTCGCTGAGATCGGTCGCTTGAAGCAGTTGCCCGGCCGTGAGCTGCAGATCCATGGCAGCGCGCGCCTGGCCGGCGCGCTGCTGTCTGCTGGCCTTGTCGACGAAATGAGGCTCGCGATCGCCCCGATCGTTGTCGGACAAGGGCGGCGCCTGCTGGCACACGCCCGGAGCGAGGCGCTCGGCTTCACGTTGCTGTCCTTGGCGACCACGCCGAGTGGTCTCGCCGTTTTGACATACGAGCGCACCGACGCTCCTCAGTTTGGTGTCTACGAGCCACCGCGGAGGCAGGTGGCAGGCGCGAACTGAATCTCACCTCTTCCGGGTGACGCCGACGCGCCGGCGTTTCCGTGAGGACCACCCTACGCTCAAGAGGAGGGGGCTCACGGTCGCGATGGCGACCAGCAACGCCAGGAGCGCGCTTGGCCCGCAGGCGCTCGGCCTTGCCGAAGACGTAGAGGCCCGGTCGTCGTGGTGGGATGGAAACAGGTGGTCTGCCGGCATCAACAGGGAACGGATGATGAGTGCCTCGGGCCTCTGTAAGGATTCACCCTCAGATTGCGTTCATCCAAGTAGGCGAGGAAGCCGTGATGCTGGATGTGTATTTGGCGGAGAGGGTGGGAGTCTTCGAAAACGGTTCGCCGTAGCTTGCCTCGGTTCGCCACATTTCGCCAACTCTTTCCGTCTTCGACAGTTCGACGGAACCGATTTCCCAGCCGCTTGCCGACGCTAGCCTTTGTCTGCAGGTTCTGCCGGACCGATGTCACTCATCATGTCACCCGCAACATCGGCTTCGTCGAATCATAGAATGAGAGCGCTGTGCCCGAGATCAGCAGGTTCTTCGGCATCATCATTCGCATGTTCGTGGAGGCTGGCCGCGCCTCATCACACGCCGCACTTCCACGCGTACTACCAGGAGGCCGTTGGTGTTTTCGGCCTCGACCCCATTGAGTTGATCGCTGGCGATCTGCCACGGGCACAGCGGCGGCTCGTCGAGGCCTGGGCAGAGCTTCATCAAACAGAGCTCCACGCTGATTGGGAGCGGTTGCAAGCCGGTCGGCCTGCCCTCCCGATTGCTCCGTTACAATGAGCCTATGAGTGGGCACCCTCTCCATCGAGTCCAATCGTTTGAGCGCGTCGGCCCTCACATTCTGCGCGTTGGGTTTGCCGATGGCTCACAACAGACAATCGATTTCACGCCGGTCCTCGCCGGCGAGTTGTACGGCCCGCTTCAGGATCCTGACTTCTTCGGACAGGTGCGGTTAGATCCGGAAGTTCACACACTCGTGTGGCCGAACATCAACGACCTCGTACTCGCCCTGACCGCACGAACTGAAGTGGTTTCGCCGCCGATACCGTTTGTCGGTGGCTGAGCGCTCTCAGGATTGCATCGAGCACCAAGTCCAGATCTCTTCCCACGTCCTCAGCCAGGAAGCGCAGTACTAGGTAGTCACTCTCCTGCAGCAGGTGATCCTTGCGGCGGTCCCGACGGTACGCGACCGGATCTGAGAGATGCTGAGCACCATCCAACTCCACGGCCACACGAGCATCAGTGCAGAGGAGATCGACCTCCAAGTGTCCGAAGCCATCGAATGCGATCGGCAGCGCGACGTTGACGCGGAAACGTCCCTTGGTCTCCGGCAGCGTTTCCAGTCGGCGGTAGAGGAACGCTTCCGTCGCACTCCGCGCTCGGCCTGCGCCCTCGGCGTCTGAAGGCACCGTTCGGGCGGCGTGGACGAAGAGGCTCGCGAGCGGGGTGTCGACTCCATCTCGAACGAGCCTTCGCACACTGCCCGAGTAATCGCGCTTCCAGACCGGATCCGACGGAAGGACCACATCTACCGGCCAGCCTGGAATGGCGCTCGCCGGAAGGAGAATCGTGTAACCGATTGCCTCGTAGCCGCGGCAACGTCGGTCGAACATCCGCGCCAACATCGGGACGTTGAGGTCCGCATAGTCGTAGACGCGCACCTCTCGCTTGCCATCGTAGAGCCGATGTAAGCGGCCTGCGTACTGCGCGATCGTCCCTCGCCACGAGACCGGCAGCGTCAGAAACAACGTGTCCAGACGAGGGTCGTCGAATCCCTCTCCGACGTACCTCCCAGTAGCCAGTATGGCCCGCGCTTCATCGCGAGGGATGGCGGCCAAGCGATCGGTGACAGCCTGCCGCTGCTTCTTGCCCAACCCCGCACGCAAGACGACGACGTGTCGGAGACTCGTTCCAAGCCGCTGCTCCAGAAGGTCGAGGTGGTCGTTCCGCTCCGTAAGGACAATCGGCGAACGCCCGTCGCGCACCGATTCCATCACGTCGTCGCAGATGCGACGATTGCGGAGCTCGTCATCGATCAGCTCTTGGTAGAGAGCCTGGAACTCAACGCGCTTGTCGGAATCGGGACTTCTCTTCGGCTGGAACGCCGTCGGCTGCACCAGGACAAAATGCTCGAACGGGCGAGACGCAGCTTGTGTCCTTGCGCTTACCTGATGGCGAACGGGCCCACACTGCATGAAGATGATTGGATGGTGGCCGTCCTTGCGTGCAAGAGTTGCAGACAACCCAATGACGAATCGGGCTTTGGCCTGGCGTACCACCTGCTCGAAGCTGTGCGCCGACAGGTGATGACACTCGTCGACGATCACCTGCCCGTACTCGGCAACGCGGTCATCGACGATACCTTTCGGAACCAGGCTTTGAATGATGGCGACATCGAGGTTCCCGGTCGGCCGGGTTCGTCCGCCGCCGATTCGGCCAATCGACTTCGCGGGTATGTCGAGGAACGTCGATAGCCGCTCGATCCACTGATCGAGCAATTGGCGCCGGTGGACGAGGACGAGCGTATTCACGCCGCGCTGAGCAATGAGCCACGCGGCGACTACGGTCTTGCCAAATGCGGTCGTGGCCGCCAGTACGCCAGTTTCGTGGCGTAGCATCGCGTCAGCTGCGGCTTTCTGCTCCTGCCGGAGCTCACCGTGAAACCTCACGTCCAGACCGGTGCCGTTGTGGCGCTCGTCGCGAACGGCCGTGCGAACACCCAGGTCGGTGAGCATCTGGCGAACGTCGTCGAGGCACCCGCGAGGCAGTCCGATGTAATGGGGGTGATCCTCAGCACACGCGACGACGCGCGGCGTGTCGAAGATTGAGAGCCGCATCGCCTGCGCTTTATAGAACTCAGGGTTCTGAAACGCAGCCAACCGAAGCAGCCGGTTTCGGAGGCCCGGATGCAACCCTTGCTTGGGGATGTAGATCTGATTGCCGAGAACCAGTTCCAGCGCCGGGAGCAGTTCCCCAACGATCGGTGCCTCTTTGCGGTGACGCGACGGAGGTGCTGTCCACGGTTCATCTTCTCCGTCGTCCTGTGGTGGCAGCCGCACGCCAAGAATGCGACCGCGTCGTTCGGCTTCCTCGACGATCCTTTCGACCTGCGCTCGACCCAGTTTGCGCATGGTTGCGAGAAAGGCCCACTGGTCGGTCCAGGGAACGAACTCGTGATTGAGAAAGACGCTGTTGTCCTGCTTGCGTGGTCCCTTCTGCAGCGGCAAAGCGATCAGGTTCCCGAAGCCTCCTTGCGGCATCGTGTCCTGATTCGGAAACAGGCGGTCATAGGAATCCAGCCCTATGTCCGGTCTCGCTTCCATCGTCTCGGTGATGATGTGCGACCCGAGCCGTCGGGCTAACGCCGCCGGAATGGCTTCCTCGAAAAAGAACCAGACATGCGCGCCTCGCCCGGAACGCGATCGTTCAATGGCTGATGGGAGGTTCATGCGGCGGCAGGTTTCGAGAAAGACCGCAGCATCCTCACGCCATCCGGCCTTGTCAAAATCGACGGCAAGAAAGAAACACGTCTCGTCCTGCAGCAGCGGATAGATACCAGCGACAAAGGGTTGACCGTCGGAGTGGTAGCCGGACAGGTGCCAGCGGATGACCTCGTCCGTCATCGGAAGGAATCGACGGTTGGGACACTCGGCGCACTTGATGCGGGGCTTCTCGCAGATGCCACGCACCCATTCGTTTGCGCAGGCGGGCGCATACCCAGACTTCCCAGTCGTCCGACTCTCGAATCGACGGGGGTACACGTCTTCGCGACCCCGAAAGAGGGATCGGAAAAGGGCGATCTTAGCCTCTGTGGAAGAAGTCCGATCGACAGGGCCAGAGCTGACGTTCATCGCCGTACTCTCTCGTGGATCTATACCAATCACATCGACGGAGACGTAGCCGCAGTGAGCAGGCGGCCTATTGTCCGAGGGGCCATCCATCGGTCCGTTGGGGAGGCTGTTCGAACTGACTCTTGGTGGAATGTCACGCGCCGATGTCCCTCGGCCTCTGATAGCTGGCAGGCGCATCGCATAGCGCGCGCACGAGGCGCTCCGCGCGATCCGGTAAGTAGAATAGTCCGCGATCCGCTCGACATCCGCTGCCACCCTCCGTCCACCGGAGCCGCCTCAGCGACGTGACTGCTGTTCGATCCGCTTCTGGTCGAGCCGAGTACCGACGGCCTCGTGCGAGAGCACCTGCCCCGCGTCGACCTCGCGGAGGAACCAGTCGTCGTAGTCGACGGCCCGCTCGATGGCTTCCCGCGCCAGCAGCTCGGCCGAAATTGCCGCGCCGGTCAGCCGCACGCGCCAGCTTGCTCGCGAGGTCGGGAGAGAGGTTCACTTCCATCCGACCAGTCTACTGGCAGGGCCTGAGGCGCCAACAGCGTGGCGTCCGTGGCGTCCGATACACGAATGAGCTCACCGTTTGAACCGTCCGAGGATCTCGGCAATGGTTGTCAGCGCGCGGTCCAGGACTTCGGCACTCGGCATCGGGATCCGAAGATGGTCCTGGCCGGTTCGTGGATCACGCTGCACGAAGCGCAACCCTTCGCGGCCGGGCTCCGACGAGGACCCACGAGACGCGTTGGCGAGCTGTTCGAGCAGCGTCACGCCGGTCTGCATGAGCGCTGCCCAAGGATCGGCCGGCGTTGCCGGGGAAGACCCCGGTCGGTCTTCGTGAACGACGACTTCCTCTTCGGCAATCACTGGCTCCGCGATCGCTGTCGTGGTCTTCTCCACCGTTTCCATGAAACGTGTGAGCCGGCTCCCGCCGAGGAACACGCTGCTCTCGCCGCCATCGAGCACACCGGCGAACAGGGACTTCTTGAACTTCAGCACGGAGAGCATGCCCTCCTCAATCGTGCCCTGCGCGATGAAATTGACTACTCGGACGGGCTGCTTCTGACCCAGCCGATGCACGCGTCCGATGCGCTG
Source organism: Vicinamibacterales bacterium (assembly GCA_035293405.1). Classification (GTDB taxonomy): domain Bacteria; phylum Acidobacteriota; class Vicinamibacteria; order Vicinamibacterales; family UBA2999; genus Gp6-AA40. The sequence continues at coordinate 28,554 of DATDOE010000123.1, forward strand.
TTCCAACACGGCGGGGTTCCACGGCACGTCCATGTTGACGACGACCGAGGCGTGCTGAAGATTCAGACCAACCCCGCCCGCGTCCGTTGCCAGGAACACACGGCAGGAGTCGTCCTCACGAAAGCGATCCACGAGCGTCTTGCGCCGAGAGGACTCCACGCCACCGTGAAACAGCACATGCCCGATTCGCTTCTTTTTGAGACGTCGTACCAACAGCTCGTGCATTCGTAGCCACTGGCTGAAGACGACGACTTTGGTGCCTGGCTGCTCCAGTACTTCACCGAGCACAGTGCCCAGCTCGTCCGCTTTGACGCCAAAGTCCGTAGCGTGATCCAGCAAATAGGTGCTATCGCAACTCATGCGCATGTTCTGCAGGGCGATCATGAGGCGACGCTGGTCGGCCTCGGAGAGAAATCTGTACCTCCGCCACTTCGCGACGATCCGCGCCACGGCCTCGCGATTCTCTTCGTGGTGCGCGTGCTGCTGGGGCGTCATCGGGACGAAGAAGTTCTTGTCGAGGCGTTCTGGCAGATCCGCCAGCACCTGGCTCTTCGCCCGACGAATCAACATCGGTGAGAGCGTCGCGCCGATCCGATCGAGGTGGCGGTAACCGACCACCTTGTCGTGCTCATCGCGAACCTGGTGCTCGGCGAGGAACTTGAAGGTCGGCCCCAGTCGGTGCCTGTCGACGAACTCGACGATGGACACCAGCTCCTCCAGGCGGTTCTCGAGCGGCGTGCCCGTCAAGACGATGGCGTAGGGTGAGGCGATGCGCTTCACGCTGCGGGCGGTTCGGGTATTCCAGTTCTTGATCCGTTGCGCTTCGTCGAGGACGACCAGATCCGGTGACCAACGGCCAATCAGGTCGAGATCGCTGTGCACGGTGTCGTAGTTGGTGATCGTGACAAAAGTCGTGACGCCGGCGTAGAGATGCTCGCGACGCGCGCGCAGGCCCCCGATGACCGTCGTCTTCCGATCCGTGAAACGCGCGATCTCTCGCTCCCACTGATGTTTGAGCGACGTCGGACAGACCACGAGCACGCGCTCGACACCGAACTCGCGCGCCATGATTTCCGCTACCGCGATGGCTTGGATCGTCTTGCCGAGTCCCATCTCGTCGCCGATCAGCGAGCGCCCCGCACGGGCGGCAAACAACGCGCCCTCGCGCTGGTACTGATACAACTCGCCCTTGATGAGCCCGCGCCACGCCCGGTCGCGAACGCCGCGGGGAAAGGCCTGGGCGATCCGTTCCGTTCGGCGGGCACGATCACGCACCTCGGCGACGAAACCCAATACGTCGTCGTAGCACCGGAGATCGTGGTCGAGCGAGGCCGCTTTGGAGAGAAACGACTCGAACGTCGTAAAGGCCTCGGCGCGCAATGTGTGCTGGGCATCGAAGTACTTCGCCGACAGCGCCGCCAATGCGCGCGGACACTCTGAGCCACGCCGAAACCTCACCTCACGCTTCGCGCCGTAGTGGAGGACGACTTCACTGTGAGGCGGCGCAAAACCGCGCCGGAGGATGGCTGCCGTTTTCCGCTGCCGCTCGAGCCGCCCGAGCACGAACTCAACGTGCTTGCATGTCCCCAGCGCGTTGGTTGCGAAGTCGGCGCACGAGCAGTAGTTCTCGCCAGGCTGCACGCCGCGGATCGCGACCCGGTAGGGGCTGGCATTCTGTGGGTTGCGAACTTCGAAATCGGAGAACACGGCCTCCGTGCCGACGTTCGTCAGCGCAAACCGTTGTTCGCGTCCGAACTGGCGGCGCAGCTCGCGCTGCCACGTCTCGAGCGACATCTCGGGCGGCTTGCGGCGGTGTGACAACGTGGGCCTGGCGGGTCGACGCATGATGGACGCGGTATATTACGCCGATGCGATTCGAAAAGGTCTGGACCGGGCAGTGCAGGGCCACCAAAGGCATCAAACGACACTTCGGCGCGAAGAATAGAATAACTGATGGATATAAGTAGCTGAATTGTAAGAACCTATTTGGCGGAGAGGGGTGGGATTCGGACCGCGCGAAATCGCTCCCTTCAACAACTTGCGGCGATTCTGAAGCGCTCAAACCAATAGAAACACTCAAGAGCCCCCGAGTTGGAACGATCCAGGAACGGTGGATTTCGTCGATGTGTCGCTCACGTTCGCCCGCTTGCAGACCGATCGATGCTAACCGCCGAGCAGCCCCAGAAAGACGCGCGGGTTCACGATTCGAACGCCCTGGTGCTCCTCCAGCGCCAATAAATCGGGATCGCCCGTCACGACCAGGGTCGCGCGCCCTTCGAGCGCTGCGGCAAGATACTTGTCGTCGTCCGGGTCCGCGCTGACCGGGCTCATCTGGTAGTCGCCAGCCACCAACTCCGCAAGGAGGACGATATCCTCGAACCACAGTTGAGGATCGACGGTGCCCCGAACGTACTTCCGGACCTTCGCATACGTAAGGGCGCGGAGCGTTTCTTCCACAATCGCCGGCGAGAGCACGATCTCGAACGCGGCGTCCCGCACGAAGCGTTCGATCACTCGCCCCGGCGGTCCTTCGGGGCGGATGATCGCGCTGACATGGACATTCGCGTCCACCACGACCCGGAGCACGCGCTACGTCGCCTTGGGTCTGGGTTTCCGGCGCGGCTTCCGTGCCCAGGCCTGCGCCTCGAGGGACAGGTCGGTCGCGGTCCTCTCGGTCAGACGGCCGGCGCCCTTCTGCTCGGTCATGAAATCAAGCGCCTGTCGTCGTGCGAACCGTCGCATCTGCTCGAGGCGCTCGATCGGCACCAGGGCTGCCAGGGCCTTGCCCTTCCGCTCGATGACGAACTCATCGCGACGGAGCGCCACGCGGTTCAGCATGTCGCCGATGCGCTGCCGGACGTCGATCGTGGAGACTTTCTCTGACATCGCGCAACTCCAGCAACCATTCTACTTGCTATGGATGCGTCAGACGACTTTCTTGGCGGAAAGGGTCGATGTCACTCGCAAAACCGGCCTCGTCGAACCATAGAATGAGAGCTGTGCCCGAGATCGGCAGGTTCTTCGGCATCATCATTCGCATGTTCGTGGAGGCTGGCGCGCCTCATCACACGCCGCATTTCCACGCGTACTACCAGGAGGCCGTTGGTGTTTCGGCCTCGACCCATTGAGTTGATCGCTGGCGATCTGCCACGGGCGCAGCGGCGGCTCGTCGAGGCCTGGGCGGAGCTTCATCAAACAGAGCTCCACGCTGATTGGGCGCGGTTGCAGGGCGGTCGGCCTGCTCTCCCGATTGCTCCGTTACAATGAGCCTATGAGTGGGCACCCTCTCCATCGAGTCCAATCGTTTGAGCGCGTCGGCCCTCACATTCTGCGCGTGGGGTTTGCCGATGGCTCACAACAGACAATCGATTTCACGCCGGTCCTCGCCGGCGAGCTGTACGGCCCGCTTCAGGATCCTGAGTTCTTCGGGCAGGTGCTGTTGGATCCGGAGGTTCACACACTCGTGTGGCCGAACGGTGCGGACTTCGATCCCGCCACTCTTCACGACTGGCGGCTCGTCGTCGACGAGCTCGCGTCTCGCGCCCGCAATTGGGCCTCGGCGCCAACGGGCAGCTGATCGTTCATCGGATTCGAGCTCTCGACGCTCAACGGCGGGGGCCTTGGTGGGTCGGTTCAGTGCTTGGAAGCGCTGCAAGCGCGGGTCACACGTTCCTGTACGCGATCAACGACCTCGTGCTCGCCCTGACCGCACGAACTGGAGTGGTTTCGCCGTCGATGCCGTTTGCTGGTGGCTGAAGGTCTCGACGATTACCGTAGCCGAGGTGCTGGCCGGCCCCTTGGCGTGGGGCGACGCGCAGCGTGCGTTCTTCGATACCAAAGTCGGCCTCGACACCGCTCTTCATAGCCACATGACGCAGGTCGGGGTGCGCAGCGCCGCGCGGTAACTCCGCCCGCTAACGCCGTCCCGTCGGCGGGATGCTGTCGAACGCGAGACCGCTGTGGCCTTCACCGCGGCCGGTCTGCTTTCGCACGCCGAGCCAGGTGAACACGCCGCCGTCCGTCCAGCGGGTGCGCTGGAAGGACTGCATCACGTGCGTGCCGGCGCGTGGCACCTCTTCCTCGTGCAGACGATACGGCTGCCCGGCGTCGAGACCTTCGCGCAACAACGTCGTGCGCGGCCGCACGCGCTCGAACGCGGGCGCGGGATCGTTCGCGAGGAAGCGCGGCATGGCGGCGCGCCGCAACTGGATCTGCCGGTTGTCGTTCTCGACGTGCTCGGGCACGAACGGAATCCAGTGCTCGGGCACGGTGGTCATGATGTCGTAGCGCACATCGGCCTGGAATTCGATCGGCGCCGCGGGCGGCGCCGTCGCATCGAGCTGCGCCTGCAGGTGATCGTGCAGCTCGCCGGCGGCGACGTTGCCGGCACGCGTGCCGCCGCTCGGCAACGGGATTTTTGTCTCGATGCCCCACACCATGTTCGCCATCTCGTCGCGCGTCAGCGCGAACTCCTCCTGCAGCACGCCGTCCTGAATCTTCGGCACGGTGGGTAACACGAGCAACGTGAGATCGGCGGGCTCGTCGAGCTGCCCCTTGATGTTGAGGCTGAAGAGATTCCAGCGCTGCCAGGCCTCGTCGCTGCCGCGGCCCGCGGCCTCGATCCAGAAGCGTTCGCCGAAGTTGTTGGTGACGGTGAGGCCCTGGATGTTGAGCGCCGTGCCCGTCTTGACCGTGTGCGGCAGCAGGAACCAGTCGTTGGCGTAGATGAGCCCGAACTCGATCAGCAGTAGTTTGGCGAGGTCGGTGGTGCCGGGGCGTATGTCGCCGAAGTTCGTCTTGCCGTCCTCGAACGCCCACCAGCGCGTATCAGGCATGCCGTTGAATCGCACGGGCGCCGGGATGAACATGCGCGTGGTGAACTGCGCGTCCATCGGCAAGCCTTCGATGGGCACAGGCGTGTCGCCGAGCTGCTCGCGGCTCTTGTCCCAATCGAAGTTGTACCAGTCGAGCCGGCCGTGGAAGTACTCGTCGGCGGCCAGCACTTTCTCCTTGCCGGCGCCGTCCGCCGTGGAGCATGCGAACGAATATTCGAGGCGCGCCGGCTGCCAGGCATCCCCCTCTTCCTCGGTCGTCTGCGAATACAGCGCGTCGAACCAGTCGACGAAGGCGGGCCCGGCCGCATCGGCGGCCGCCGCGTCGCCCGCCGAGAGCCCCGCGACTCCGTCGGACGCGAGGTTCGTGGGCAGAGCCTTCAAATGTAGATAGAGGCCGCCGCCATCCATCGCCCGGCCGGCGACGGCCCGGAACTGCTGCAGCGCCTGCGGATGCGCGCAGATCGCGGCGTCGTCGCGGGACGCGGGATCCGGCGCGTCGATCTTGTAGTGCTGGCGGAACGCGTCGCGCGCGGAGGCCGGGAGCATCTGCAGCCAGCGCCGGCCCATCTGCAGGCGCAGGTCGAGCGCCAGCGGAGTATCGCCGGCCGCGAATGAAATCCTGCGGCGCTCGACCGTCGTTTCGAGCGGCGTCGCCAGGTCGAAATCCTGCGTGGGTTTGTCCAGCGGCTCGTACTTCGCGATCTGCTGCCCCGTGACATGGATCTTCGCGCTCACGGGCGAACCCGCATCGTCGCCGGCAAACTCGCCGAGCTGCCATTGCTTGCAGACCATCCACAACGCATCGCGCACCTCGGCGCGCAGCGCACGCGCGAAGTTGTCGGTGCGCGGGCGGCTCTCGAGCCGGTTGTAACGCGTGATCGTCGGAACCAGCGTTCTGGCGGTGAGCACCGGTGTGAGGTTGCGGATGGTGAGCGCTTCGTTCATGTGGTGATCCGGCTCGCGTAGTTGTTGACCATCGAGAGGTCCGCCGCGATCGTGATCGGACGCCACGTGGTCGCGAGGATGGTGGCCGGCAGGAATACTGAGATCGCCTCGCGGTCAAGCTGCTGCGGCTCGACCGCGCGCAGGCGCGCCATGTCGAGCGTCTCGTGCAGCGTCGCCACGAGATCGCTCCAGTTCCACGCGCCGGTGAATTGTGGTGGCGTGGCCAGCAGGATGGACTGCGGCGGTTCCGCGTTGGGCTTGTCGAACTGGAACGTGATGCCCGTCGTCTCGGTGTCGCTCGGGACGACCTCGGTCCACTCCTCGAGCAGCAGGCCGCACTGCGCCTCCGCGGCGTTGAAAGCCTTCGAGTAGTGAGCCGTGTACAGCAGCAGCTCGTTCTCGAGCAGAGTCTTCGCCTCGGGCGGGAATTCCAGCGCCATCCACGGCGAGTCGGCCTTGTAAGGAAACTGCACGGGCTCGAGCGATGGCGGCGCGGTGCCCAGCGCTTCGGCGAGGAAGGTCAGATTCTCGACGGCGTGCATCTTCTGGCTCACGCGCGCGGTGGTGTACAGCCAGTCATCGACGGCGAACGGGTTGTCGCGTTCGTCACGCTGGAAGTCGAGCAGCGTCGCGCGGGATTGATAGGCGTTCGTCCACTCCGTGCCCTGCAGCGTGCCGGCACGGAAGGTCGGCACGAGCACGAAATTGTCGCCGAGCACGAAGTGCGCCGCCTCGGTCAGCAGCTGGATCTTCTTCTCCGGCGCGGCCTCGGCGTCGTGCGCCATGAGCTTTTCGGAGGTCGCGGTGATGCGCGCGTCGATGCCCGTGATGAGCTGCGTGACGCGCGCGCGCAGGTCCGCGCCGGCCACGACGATCTGGTTCTCCTCCTCCGCGGCGGTCGTCTCCAGGATCTCGAAGGCCGTCAAGGGCAGCAGGTTCTCGAACTCGGTCAGCACGCCCGCCACCGTGGTCTGGGTAGTTTGGCCGACCGCCAGCAGCGAATCGTGCCGTGCCTTGAACGCCGTCTCCTTCGCCTGCACGGCGGTGGTCATCTGCGCGACGCTCAGTCCCTCGGGGTCGGTCGCGGCGGTGGAGATGAGGCGCTCCAGCTCGAGCAGCCGCGCGATCTTCGCCGCGTCGTCGAGCAGCGTCGGCACCGTCGGCATCAACAGGTCGAACTGATCGCGCAGCCGTTGCCAGCGCTGCGCGACGGTGTTCGCCTTGGCGAGAATCCGGCGGATGAGCCCCGCGCGGGATTCGAGCAGCGCACCGAGCCCGGTCTGCGGCAGGCCGTATCCCGCGAGCACGCGGCAGGCGGCGATCAGGCGGTCGAACCAGTCGTCGATGTCGGTGAGAACGGTGGCGACGTCGGCGCCCGCGTCGGGATAGGCCGCGTCGAGCTCGGTCTTCAGCGGCGCCAGCCGGTTGTCGCGCTCGTCCGCGAGATCGCCGGGCAGGAAATCGACGCGCGTGCGCGAGATCGCGGCGGCGGATTCGACCGTCGCTTTCGCCTCCGTCGGCAGCGCGATGTCCGTGGCACGCAGCGGCCGCGAGTGCAGCAGCAGCGCGCGCAGGCTGCGCACCATCGATGCGACGTCGACGAACGAGAAGTCGGCGGTATTGCCCTCGAAGTACGAGATCTCGCGCAGCAGGTCGGGCCGCACAGCGAGCGCCGGCTGGCGCAGCACGAAATCGCGGACGCGGTCATCGAGCTCGGATCGCGAGCCCAGGTCGGCACCCGACACTGCGCTCACCAGCTTCGCGGCGGATTGCAGGTTGTCGGGATCCAGTACGTACACGAGATCCAGCGGCTGCAGTCCGAGCTGGGCCAGCGTCACGAACGTGGACTGCTCGGCGCCCACCGGATCGAGGTAGCGCACCTTGCAGCCGATGCGCGCCGGCGGCGGCAGCATCGTGCTCACCCAGAGATTCATCGCGGGCTCGGCCCTCGCGCGCGGATTGTCGGTCGCACTGCTGGTGGCGCCGGCGTCGAACTGCAGGCCGACGCGATGCGTCAGGACGATGCCGCTGCGCGGCGTCTGCACGACGTCCGGTACCGGCGGGAAAGTCGCCTGGCCGTAAGCATCGAGCGTCGCCGCGGCGCGATCGTAGTTGCCCATGACGACCTGGTGCACACCCTCGGCAACCGCGAGATCCGCGACCGCGTCGTACAGGTCGAGCAGCCGGTCGACTTCGTCGTCGATGGCGTCGCTCTGGGGTCCCGTGGCGTTGGGTAGTTTGGTGTCCGGAAAGCCGAACGGGTACGCGCGATTCGCCGTCGGCGCGCGTACGTGGCGCAGCAGCTTGAGTCCGTTGACGACATTGCGCGCTTCGACCGACGCGATCGACGTGCCTTCGGGCAGGTCTTCGGGCGCGGTGTACAGCGGGAACACCAGGCGCAGTGGATAGATGAAGCGGTCGCATTCCGCCATCTGATAGCGGTCGTGCAGACCGCGCTCGAATTCGTAGCCCAGCAGCGCGGCGAGGCTCTGGCCACCCCGGATACCCTCGATGATCCGCATCGCGCGGCGCACGCGCTCGGAGGAGAGATTCATTTTGAGCAGGTCGGGCTGCGCGGGCGTCGCGTTCGCGACGTAGCCGTTGCGCAGCACCGCCGCGGTGACGGCATGATTCACGGACGGTGCGTGGATGTAGCCCTGGTTCGCATCGTCGCGCACGATCGGCGGCAACGGCACGCCGCCGGGCGTCTTCTGGTTGAAGACCTCATCGAGCTCGCCTTCGAGCTTCACGGGCGTGAGCGTTTTGTTGGCGGGCCGCACGTTCTCGAGCCAGCCGTACGCGCCCACGTAGATGCCCTTGCGATGCGGCGCACCCTCCTCCACTCCCTCGCCGTCGCCGCGCCGCGCATAGCGCATCGAGGCGAGCTGGAAGTTGACGAGGCCCGTCATCCACGCGTCCAGTCGATACGTGCAGCAGTCGAGATGCTCGGCCATGAGGCGCTCGAGCCGTGCGGTGGGCGTCAGCGAGAGTGTATCGAGCGAACGCAGTTGCTCGTTCAGATAACGCGTGCCGAACAGGTCGCCGATGCGCGACGGCAGGAATTCGGCGAGCGACAGGCGCGCATCCCCCGTGACCGCGGGATACGCGGAGTACAACAGTTCGTAGCGGCTGGCATTGACCGCAGGACCTGCGGCCGCGGCGGCGGGCGCGGACGCCGCCGCCTGCTGGACGTGGAAGAAGTGCGGCTCGGTGCGCAGCCGGGCCTTTTGCTCGTCGCCTAACAACTGTGCATCGTCGAGCACCCGGATGCCGGCATCGTAGTAGCCGAGCTCGAGCGCGTGCCGCAGCAGGATGAACAGCAGCGCGTTCGGCCATTGCCCGCCCTGGAAGCCATCCTGCACGCGGATGGTGTCGAAGGAGAGCCGCGCCCACTCGTGCAGCCACTGGATGTAGTTGCGGTTGTCCGTCGTCACCACCCGCAGCGGATCGGCCTCCGAGAGCGGGCCCGCCTGGATCGCCGGCCCGGTGAGCGGATTGGCCGTGACCTTCCAGAACAGGTCGAACAACTGCGGCGTGACCTCGCCGCCGTAGCCCAGGTTCGCCAGTAGTTCGAACGCCTCGTTGTGCAGCTCGTTCGCGGGCAGCGTCTGCCACGTGATGAAGAACTGCCACAACACGGCGAGGTTGTGCTCCTGGTCGCGCGTATTCGCGTAGCGCTGGTGAAACTCGACCGACGCCGGATGCAGGCCCACGATGTCGAGCAGCGTCTGGTGCGGATCGCCAACCGGCGAATCGACGTGCGCTACACCCTGCGCGTGCTGCGCCCAGCGCAGGCGCAGCGCGTCGAGGATCGACTTGTACTGTCGCAGCCAGCTCTGGAACGGCCCGGGACGTTGCTCTAACCACTTCGATGCGAAAGCGAACTGGTGCGGCGCTTTCGAATCGCCATCGGTCCAGCGGATGCGGCTGAAGGCCGTCGTTGGCAGGATGCCGTATGGCTGCCGCCCGATACGCAATGCCGGCACCGGCCCGCGGCCGCTGACGAAGCGATTGAAGAACCAGCGCGTGTAGTACTGCGCGTCGTCGTCGAACACGGGCTTGAGCATCGTGTCCATGAAATAGCCCAGTGTCGCCGGCCACAGCGCCGTGTTCATCGCGCGCGCTTCGGATTGATCGACCGCGCCGGCGTTCGGAATCTGCTTCAGCCACTCGGTGTCCAGGCCCAACGCCTCGGCCAGCCATTGCCCATCGCGCTTGTCGAGCCAGTCGTCGGTTTCCTCGAAGCGTGCCTTGTCCTTGAACACGAAATCGAAGCTCGCGTCGGGGTCGTCCGTGCGCGAGTACGCCGAGCTGCTCTCTTCGGTGTTGTTGGTCGGCGAGCCTTGCGGCAGCAGCATGAACCCGGATTTGCCGAAATGATGATTCAGGAACAGATCCTGCAAGTCTGATGCGCCACGCGCCGCATTCGCGCTCAGTCGCACGCCGAGCACGAACAGCCGGTCGAAGCCGCGGGCTTGCTGCGGCGTCAACGTCACGCGAAAGCCCATGCCGCGTTTCACGGCCTCGTCGAAGTCCACCATCCAGCGCAGCTCATCGCCCAGCGTCAGGTTGCCGTCGGCGTCGAACTGAAACTGGGATTCCGCGTCCGTGCGCGGATCGGCGCTGACGTGCAGCGGCGTCTGCACGGGTTGACCCAGCTCGTTGAGCACTTCCGCCTGGCCCTGGTAGCCGAGCAGCACGAATCGCTCGGGCAGCAGCGACGCCGAGGCCGCCTTGCTCCACGACTGAGACTTCGTTTCGGTGTCGTCGGCGGCGGGCAGGAACACGAGCACCACGCGCCGCGTCGCCGTCTCGCGCGTGAATCCGGTGGGCGGCGCTTCCTTGAAATTGTAGGGACGCTGCGTCTCGCGCAGCTCGTCGGCGCGCACCGCGCCGACGGCGCCCGCGAGCGCGTCGAACGCATCTGCCTCGGCACCCGCGTCACCATCGGCTGACCAGGTTGCCGTCCAGAAATCCGCGAGCGCGGCGCGTTCGGCGTCGGGGATCGGAGCACGCGCGGCGATGATCAACAGCACCTCGCCGGCGGCGACGGACTGCGGCTTCGTCTCGAGCGTCGCGTCGCCCGCCTCATCCTCGGCGCTCAGCGGATTCAACGGGCGGAACTGCCGGATGATCCACGTCGCTCGCCCCGAGCCGTGGCTGCCCACGAGCACGCTCCACGCGGCGCGCTCGGCGCTCTCGACTCCCGCGGCGTGGAAATACTCGCTCCAGAAGCTGGTCGCGTTCTTGACCTCGGATTCCGTCAGCGTGGCATCGAAGGTGTCGACCAGGCATTCGTCCGGGAAGATGCGCACCCACAGCTGCATCTGCGGCGGCGCGCCCGGAACGCTGACGGCCTTGAAGCGCGTTTCCAGCCGCAGCGGAAACAACATCACCGGAATGTCGTCGTTGAACACGGACAGATGACGGCGCGGATCGGTCCACTCATCGAACCTGCCGCGCGCGCCCGCGAGATCTTCCCGGGAGCGGCCGAGCTTCGTGCGCGCCTGCTCCAGCAGCGCGGTCAGCCGGCGCTTTTCTTCCGCGAGCCTGCGGCCGGCCGCATCGCCTTCGGGCGCGTTCGGGTTCGCGACGCGCTGCAGCTCGCGCAGCCGTTTGTCGACGCGCGCGAGGCGTTCGCGAGTACGGAACAGCTCGTCCTGCACGCCGGCGTGCGCGGCGCGGGCCGAGGTGAGTTTCTGCTGAGCGTCCTCGAACTGCGGCATGGGTGCGTCTACTTCTTGATCGTCAGCATTTCGTTGGCGTGCACGGCGACCATGACCGGCACTTGATAGAGCACGTAAGCGAGATCGGCCGCGTCGGCCGCGCTGCTCCAGGAAACTTCTATGTCCTCCAGGTGCTGATCCTTCTCCTCTTGGAACTCGGCCTGCGTCGTGTCGGTCGGCATCGTGAGGTTGATGGTCTGCGTGGCGTTGGTGATCTGCAGGAAGCCGCCCTCGGGCAGGCCGGGCGCGACGTCTTCCCAGGCGACGTCGCTCCAGGTGTTCTTTTCGGCGCTGGGGCCGCCGAGATCGAAGCCGAAGCGCGGCTCGCCGGGACGTTCCTTGATGACGAAGAACCAGCCCGGCTTGTTCTCGTCACCGGGATGCGAGCCGTCGGTGCCCTTCGCCTCTTCGGCTGTCAGGTCGAAGCCGAAGAAGTAGATGTCGGGCTCGATCTTGGCGCTGTACAGCGGCGTCTTCACGATGGTGCGTGGCGGTTTGTCCTCGAGGCCGGGAGGAATCTCTTCGAGGTCGCGTTCGACCTGGTTGTTGATCTGGCCGTTCTCCTTGAGCTGCCACTTCGCCTTGTGGGCGTAGACGACGGCGGTCGGGTAACGCTTGAGCAGCTCACCGCGGATGACGAGCACCACTTCCGCTTCTTTCTCGCCATTGATCTCGCGGTTGTCGTGGTCGCCGAGCTCGGATTGCGGAGTCCAGGTGTGGATCTCCGGAATGTCCTTGAGGCGCTCGGTCAGCGTCGCCACATTCTCGCCGGCCTCGGGTAGATAGCCGCTGACGTCCCAGAACTGGCGGAAATAGCTGCCGCGCTGGTCGGTCGGGTACTCGCGCCACAGCAGCTCGCGCGACATCTCGTGGTTGAGGCCGACCATGTAGGCCTCGATGAATTTCTGATTGGTCTCGAGCAGCGTGATGCTGTCGGGCTCGATGAGGTTCAGGTTCGGCAGGAACCACTCCGAGTTGAGATCGACCAGCGGCTTGTACATCGGCAGGTCGAAGCGCGGGTAGTTCATGATCTCGTCGATCACGACGAACTTCGGTACGAAGCGGCCGGGCAGCACGATACGGTCGAGCACGAGCCGCGGCAGGCTGACGGCGGGATTCAGTGTCTGGACGATGCCGGTGCCGATGCGCGCGAGATCCAGCGGCTGCTTCGGTGGCGCGTACGCCGCCGCGCGCGCGGCCACGTCCACCAAGTACATCTCGGCCACCGCTGCCTTGAACCGCACGCCCTCGGCACTGTCGGTGGTGCCGGTGCCCGGGCGGAAAGTTTCCGTCGCGGTCGTGAGGCGGAAGTCCGGGCTCTTCGGTGCCTGAGCCACCATCTCCGGCGTCTGCGCGCCGTCCTTGAAGATCTGCGGCGCGGCGAGCTCGCGCTCGATACGTCGCATCACCGCGCTTGCGTAGAACAGGCCGGCCGCGACGATGGCCGCCACGATCCACAACAACGCCGGCAGCGCCAGCGCGAGCAGCACGAGCGCCAGCAGCAACGCAACGAACGCGAGGATCCGCGTTGCGCGAGGCAGCCACGGAAGTTTCCCGATCAGCCAGGCCAGCCAGCGCGGCCGCGGCGGCGGCTGCACGGCGTCGGCGAGCACCGTCTCGGACAGCGGACCGGCGGGTACCGGCTTCACGGGCGCGGGCAGCACCTCGCGCGCGTTCAGCCGCCGCACCAGCGTGTGCGGTGCGAGCCCGCGCGCCGTGAACGGCAGCCGCTTCACGGCGCGGCCGCGCGGCCGAAGGATGCGGCGCATCTGCGCGGACACCGCGACCGGCGGCACGAGGCTGGACTTGAGCTGATGGGCAATTGTTGTACGGGTCGCTGGCGCGACGGTCGTGCCCGCCACCGGAGCGGACGCAGTGCCACCTGCCACGGGCGCACCGGCGCCGGGTATCGGGATCAGCGTGCTCTCGATGAGGATGCGTTTCTGCAGCGGCGCGGTCAGCAGCATGAGCTTGTCGGGTTGCGACGCCAACAAGGGTTGCAGTTGCCGCGTGTGCCACTGCAACAGGGCTTCGTGCGTGAGCTGCGCGAAACGGACCAGGCGATTCACCGCGAGAACGTCACCGACCTGCTGCCAGGCGACGTTCATGTATTCCTCCTGGTTCTTCTGGATCACGCGCGTGCCGAAGCCGGCGGGCACGCGAAAGCGCGGGTCGAGATTGAGCTCGTGGATCCAGTTGCGGTTGTCAGGCACCGGGTCGCCGTTCGCGGCGGTGAGCAGCCGGTCGACGGCGGCGTGCCAGCGGCCGTAGAGCGGCGGCGTGATCAGCGGATCCGGATCCGGCGGACCGTCCGGATCGGGAATCGGCTGCGGGTTGGCGCCGGGTTTCTGATAGTCGTCCGCGAGATTCAGGAAATTCGCGATGCCGGTTTGAATCGGTTGCGGGTAGCCGTTGACCGCCCAGTTCTCGTACTTGAGATAGTCCTCCATGTCCTCGATGACGATCTCCGGCACGCGCAACGCGCCGCCGAGACGCAGGATTCCGCCGAGGTCGCCATCGGGATCGAGGCCCGGCAGGTTCCAGCCGGGCTGCTGCACGTCCATGTCGCGGCGGCCGACGCGCTGGTCCGCCGGCTTCGCCTTGAGCAGGCGCACGAGGAATTCGAAGTCGCCCTGGATCCCCGTGCGGAAGAACCAGCGGTGGTAGTACGGAAACTCGACCTGGCCCGCGCCCCACGCGGACTGCGTCGCGAAATCGGATGCAACCGGGAGACCGAGCCCGGCGCAGCGTCCGGTCTCGAACGTCGGGATGATGAAGGCGTGATAGGCCGTGTTCGGCTTGAGCCTGCGCGGACACAGCAGGCGCGAATACGCGACGTCGGCGTTGCCCTTGAGCGCGGCGTCGAGCTTCGGCAGCACGGAGCCCATGTTGGTCGAGGAGATCTGCTCGTCGGTAGCCGCCATGTCCGCGTTGACGTGCACGTGCGCCCAGGCCCAGAGCTGGTCGGGCGGCGGAAACCTGTTCGGCGCATCGTCGACCTGGATGAACGGCAGTAGTTTGTCCTGCAGGTTCTGCCCGTCCTCGAACTCGCCCTCCTCGAGCACGACCAGCGCGATCCATGGCCGCAGGCGGTGCGCCGTCTCGTCGGCGCGCGCCGGCGTATAGCGCCAGGGAAAATCCTCCTCGTAGAAATCGACGTACGGCAGGTAGTTCGATTCGAAATTCGTGATCCAGTTGAGCGGCTCGGTCTTGAAGATGGCGCGCGGCTCGATGCCGACGATGTCGCCGGGGCCGTAGAGCTCCACCGGCTTCGTGACCGGCTGCGTGAGCACGGTGCTGCCCGAAACCGGCTGGCCCTCGAGACTCAGGTTGACGTCGAAGGTGGCGCGCAGGTCGATCGGATCCTGATCGGGCTGCGTGATCTTGTTCGCGAGACCGATGCGCAGGTAGGAGAGGAACGAATACGTGCCGAGGGGATTGGCCATGCGCGTTCTCTCAGGCCGCCGCTTCGTACTGCGGCACGACGTGCAGTGTGTCGTGCAGCTCGGGGTTCTGCGCCACCTGCGCGGCGATGAACTGGCTGGCCTGCGTTTCGCTCGCGAAGTACGACTGTGCGGCGAAGGGCTGGTTGTTCTCCGTGTGGACCACCGCGAATCCGGAATCCGTGACTTTTGCCTTCTGTTCGTTGATGAATGGGTCGAGCTGCGCCTGATAGTGCTTCGACAGCTTCGACGTCGTGACCGCCGCGCCCTTGAGGAAGTGGTCGAAGAACCCGCGCGTGAAGATCTTGTAGCGGCGACGGAAACGCAGGTAATTGCTGTCGATGATGATCTGCTCGTAGCGCACGCGGCGCTTGGCGAGCCGCGTCGCGCCGAGCTGCTGCGAGCCCGCGGACAGCACGAGCCCCGCTTTCAGCGGATCGAAGGCGCGCAGCGAAAGCTTGTCCGAGTCGCTCATGTCGAGGAACTGCGCCTTCGCGAACAATTCCTGTACGTCGCCGCTGCGCACCAGGCCGCCGGTGGGCTCGAGCGCAAAGTCGTTCGCGTCGGAGGGCTTCTGGTTGCCGACCTTGTCGATCTCGAGGTCGAGCGGCACCGCGCGCTGGCTCACGCGCAGCGAGCCGAGCGGATGCAGCACCTGCGCGCTCTCGGACTCCGATAGTTTGCGCAGGGAGACGAGCAGGTTGTTCTGCGGCGGCAGCTCCGCGCGCCAGTTCTCCGCCTTGGCGAGCTCGTTGGACAGCAGCGGCATCACCTCGATCGCCGGCAGTATCGTGTCCTCGGATTCGCCCCAGGTGATGTCGAAGTCCGCCGAGACGTCGAAGAAGAAGAAACTGATCGAGCCGGAGCCGTGCGCGCGGTACGGCGAGGGTCCCGAGAGCTCGAACTCCAGGTGGATGCTGAACAGCCCCATCCCGAAGACCTTGAGCGACACCCCGGCCGAGACACTGACCACGAAGCGGAATGGCGAGAACTGGAACAGCGCGTCGAACGCCATGTGCCCGTCGATCTGGGCGACGTCGACGTCGATCATGAGCTCGAACTTGCAACCGAACTGCACGCTGTTCGAGGTCACCGCGAAGTAGGTTTCGGTGCGGATGCGCGCGATGTCGGTGTTCAGCAGGCTGATCGCGATACGCTTCGGAGACGGGAACGGCAGCGGCGGCGGACTGAAGCGCGGATGGAAGCCTCCCGCGGACAGAACGAAGTTCGCGTCGTCGCCCCAGGCGATCAGCAGGCCGAGCTCGCCTTCGAGCGTCAGGAACACGATGCGCGATTCGAACAATCCCGCGAAGAAATACAGGCGTGACTTGTCGAACTCGATCGCGCCGACGAAGTTCACCTGGATGACGATCAGTGCCGCGTCGTCGGTCGGCAGCGCCACCTTGAGCACGCCGACGATGGCGATGTTGCCCGGGATCTCGATGATGATGCCGATCGAAGCGGTGATCAGCGGTGGCGTGCCCCAGCCGAGCTTCGCCATCGGGCCGATGAGGAACTTGCCCTCGTACGGCGGGAAGATGGTCCGCAGGTCGGCGATGATGCGCGGCGCGTTCTCGACCGGGTTCTCCGGGAACATGATGCTGTTCACGGCACCGGTGCGCACGCCCTCGACCAGCGGCGGCAGATTCATCGTGCGGTTGAGACCTAACAACCCTCCGAGGCCGACGAGCGTGAAACCGAAGCCGAGCTGGATGCCGGTGCCGAACTCCGCCGTGATGATGATCAGCATCGAGAAGCCCTTCGAGCCGTCGGGCATCTTCGTCGTGATCAATCCAATCGCCTTGACGGTGATGATCTCGAGGATGGCGAGCTCGAGCACGCCCGCGTACTCCTCCTTGTCGAAATCGAAGAACAGATAGCCACCGCCCTTGACGACACCGACGTCGAGCGACAGGCCGACGCCGTTCGGCGGCTTGAAGCCGAGCGCGAAGTCGAGCGGCCCGAGATTCCCCTGGTTCTGATCGGGGAACGAGAACGTGGCCGTGACGCCGATGTTCTCGACCACCGCGACCAGCGGGCCCAGATTCGCGCGCAGGTTGACGCCGATGCTCGTGGGGATGCTGCCGCCATCGAGCTTGGCGGCGAGTGTGAGCCGCTCGAGCGCGATCGGGCCGAGATCGATGTGCACCGGCAACTGCACTTCGAGCGCGCCGCTGCCGCTGAAGTAGAAGCCGTGCTCGCTCGAGACGCCCATCTTCATCGTGATCCCGGCTTCGATGCGCGTGCCCGGCATGATCCTGGCGAGGAAGCCGTCGCCGCTGGTCGTGTCGATGATGACCTTGAGGTCGCGCAGCTCGCCTTCGAACAGGAAGGTGCCGTTCGCACGCGTGCCGTCCCAACCGAAGCCCGCGCCTGTCGTCAGTGTGAAGCTCTTGAGCTCGAGGCGGCTCCCGCCGGCCTCGCCGAACAGGATGAACGGCTCGGGTGGATCGGTGGCCTCGGCGATGAGTCGCGCGATGACGTCTCCCTTGAGCGCGGCGCCGGGCGCGGGCGGGATCACCGTGACCGCGCCGCTCGGGTCGAACGCGATGCCGACGTTGGGTGGAAACTCGAACGCGACCTGGACTTCGAGGCGCGCGTCGGAGCTCAGGGGAATGTCGATCGGCGCGCTGGCAACGCGGTTCTTGACCGACAGCAGCAGGCCCGGCGGCGAGACATCGGTCTTGGCGGTCGCTTCGACGAAGACCAGATCGAGGCGCGGCGGCGTCGCCGTGTCGTCGAACAGCACCGGCAGTCCGTAACGCGCCACGATGCGCTCGATGAGCGCGAAGATCCTCGTACCGTCGAAGTTGTTCTCGCCCCAGCCGTACAACGCGCGGATTTTCGCGCCGCCGTCGTTGAACCACGGGCCGATCTGGTCGAAGCGGTAGTTGATGATCGAGAACGGCGGGTCGTCGGGATCGAGGGAATCCTGGTTCTGCTCCTCGCGCTCGAGCAGGCCTAACAACTCGAGCACGTCGTTGGCCTGCGGCGCGCCGTTGACGTACTGGAACAGAAGATAGTCGAAGATGCGCTTCGCGACCTGGTCGGCCGGCAGGCCGACGAGCCCGCCCATCGATCCGCTCAGCGTCGAGATGGCGTCGACCACCTGCACGATGCGCTGGATGGCCTCGATGCCTTTCGCCGTCAGCGTGCCGAAGTCCTCGGCTTCGGCCGCGGCGATGATCGCGCCCGTGATCTTGACGAGGTCGGTGGTGTTCCCCGCCAGCGTGGCGAACGGCGCCGCGATGCCCTGCACCTGCGGCCCGGTCAGCGAGAATCCCATCTGCGCGAAGAACGCGCGCGCACCGTCGGTGGTGGAGAGCTGCGTCTCGAGCGGCCGCAGCAGCTTCGAGATCTCGACCGCGACGGTTTCGATGGTGCCGCCGGTGCTCACGAGACTTCCTCGGCGGCGGGTGATTCGTCTCGCGCGCGGTCCTCGGCATGCTCGAGATCCTTGGCGTGCTCGCGCTTCCGAATCCACTCGACGACATCCACGAGGCTGTCGCTGCCTTCGAACGTCAGCATCGAGAGCACCGCGTCGCCGTGCTGGTCGAGCGCGTGCTTCAGCCGATTGCTGCCATACACGCCAAGCACCGTCCGCATTTCGGTCAGCAGCGCGCGCCGCGTGACGCCTGTGATTTCCTGCGGGATCGCCGTCACGTGTCCGGCGATGTGGTTGAGGAAATGCGCGAGCCACGCGGGACCCTGGTGGCGTCCCCACACGACTTTCACGGGCCGCACGTTGCGAACCAGGTAGCCAAGCTCGCGGCGCACGTCGTCGATGACGACGCTCAACGGCTCGCCGAGCCGCGTGCCGCGAAATTCCTCGAGCAGCGCGTGCATGCGCCGGCCCTGCGCTTCGTCCATCGGCGCGGGAGCCATCGCGGTCGGCTGGACTCGCGCACCGCCATCGGCGGTGAACACGATCTGGCCCGCCTGCAGCGTGCTCTGCGCCGGCGGCAGTGGAACCGGCGCGAGCCCGGAGCCGTCGGTAGCTAGAGAGCTGCCGTGTCCCGTCGCACCGGCTGCGCAGGGAATGCAGATGCCGAGGTGGTCGAGCACGGGCACGATGTGAACCGCGGCGCAGCTCGCGTTCGGCGGTTCTGGCGGCACCCTGGCGGGGTCCGGTACGCCGAACAGCAACGCCACTGCGCGATTCTGTGAATCAACCACCAGCGCGCCGGAGTCGCCTTCCTCCGCGAACCAGGCATTTCCCTTGCAGTCCAGCGTGCCGAGAGGCTCGGGAACAATCTCGAGGCAGTTGTAGGCGAATATCTGCGCGGGAGGCACGGCCGTGTCGAAGACGTCCACGATGTGAACCGTCACGGTCACGCTCACGCACCTTCCTTGCGTCCTGCCCGTGGTGCGACCGACTTTCGTGACGACCTCTCCGACGAAATTGACGTCGTTGAAAACATCGCGAACGTCGGCGATGCGATTGGATGCGTGGACAGCGTCGCCACGCCCCGCGCCGGGCGGAGTGACGGTGACGAGGTCGATGATGGATTCCACGAAGGTGGTCGAATCCTTCGTGCAGCCGCAGCAGCTGTCCAGGTCGAGCCGCGCTATCGCGCAGTCGACGAACGTCTCGTTGGTGTGATTGATGGCGGCATCCGGATTTGCCGGGTCCGGAAGCGGGCTGGGCGCGGGTGTGCCCGGAGGCCATACAACGTTTCGATAAGCACCACCCTCCATGATGGGCCCGAGGCCGCTGCCATTCTGAGGATCGGGGTGCGCGATCGCTTCCCCCGGGCCGTGTCCCTTCGCGTACATCACGTGTGCATTGCTCAGCATGTACACGTTCTCGCGCCCGGAATGATTCCGGCGGCGGACGATGCAACCCAGAGTTCCGAAAGCGCGGAAGATCGTGTTGCCGATTCTCTCTCCCTCGTTGGAGATCTGGATGCCGCCCTGGATCGTCGAATACTTCGACGTGTTGTCGCACGCACCCGGCGACCGTCGCGGGACGGCCCGCACATCGGTGCGATATCCCTCGAACAGCGGTGGGATGCGCTCCGCGGACGCCAGTGCCTGCTCGGGCTTCTTCTCGCTCACGAAAACGACGATCGCGAGCTCGTCGCCGAACGTGCCCTGCGTCTCCTTCAGGCCGAAGCCCACGCTGATGACACCCGCGATTCGACCAAACGCCACGGCTGCGCGCGCACATGCGGCCTTGAATGCATCGGGCGTGGCACGGATTTCGGCGGTGGTCTTGACGCGTTCGGCCATCAGCGGACTCCGGCCGGCTCGGACTCGCGCTCGGCCGCGAGGCGCTCAACGATCTCATTGAGATCGCAGCGGCCGCGCGTTGCTTCGATGAGGGCGTCGCCCTCGCGTCGTTGCAAGGTCGCCCGCAGCGCCGGGCTGCCGTGCTTGCTCAGCACTTCGCGCAATCGTTCGAGCGCTTCGTGCAGGGCGATGCCCTTCACCCGCGCGGAAATTTTGTAGTGACCGTCGCGCACGGCACCCATGAGCGTGGCGAGCCACGCCGGACCCTGTACGCGATGCCAGACCACCGTGACGGGCCGGCAATGATTGATGAGCTGCATGATCTCGTCGGCGTGGCCGCGACCAAGATCGAATACCAGCGCAGTGCGCGCGTGCTGCTGAAGCCTCTCGCGCAAGACGCGATACGGCTCGGGGATCTTCGCTTCCGCGATTCGCGGCACATCCAGCAGCGCCTCGGCCGCGGTGACCTTGACCGCCGAAGCATACGGAATGCGTATGTTGAGCTCCGACAGCACGTGGGCGATGTGATTCGCGAACGTCACGAAACCCGCCGGTGCGCCGGGAGCATTTCTGCCGGCAGCGAAGACCATGCCAACCACCTTGCTGGCGGCGTTGATCACCACGGCGCCGGAATCGCCCACGTCGCTGAACTGCACGGCGGTATTCGTTTGCTGAATGGCGATCTGGCCGGTGAAGGTTCTCGGAGTGCTGCCCGGGATGGTGAAGCTCGGGAAGTTCACGTCGACGACCCGCCCCTCGGTGCGCAACGTGCCCGCGCCCACCTTGAACACCGTCATGCCAGCCGTGGCCGCCTCGTCGCCGACGATCGTGCTGCTCGTCGGTGTCGTGCCGACCTTGAGTCGGTTGATCTCGTTCGAGAAGTGGATGCCACAGCAGTGACAGCACGAGGACACGTCGATCCTCGCGATGCCGGCATCGACTTTGGCGCTGATCACGGCGCGGCGGACAAATCCGATCTTGTCCCCGTCGCCGGTGATGTGATGTGGCGTCGGGACCTGGGCCAGCCGGTTCGGAAACCAGATCGGCGCGGGTTGGTAGATAGCGTCACCGTCGCCGACCGTATTGCCGCGCAGCACGTGCCGGGCACTGAGAAACATCTCGCCTTGATCGGTGTTGTCGATCGCGAGGCAGCCCAGCGTGCCGGAGACGACACGCGGCAAACTTCCAGGCGGATCGATATCGACCCAGCCGTTGGAGATCTGGATGCCGCCCTTGATGGGACGATAGCGGCCGTTGTCGGCCTGGAACTCGACGGACGGCACGACGTTGACGTCCGTGGGCACGCCGCCGATCTGCGCCGGGATGCGATGCCCGGGCGCGAGTTCGTCGAGTTGCTTTTTCTCGTCCACGTAGACGCGGATACAGAGCCGGTCGGTGACGAGGCGCTGCGATGCTTCCTTGAGTCCGACGCTGACATGAACCACGCCGGGCAGCGCGCGCAGCTCTTGCTCGACGCCGGACACGAGCAGATCGCGCAGCGCGCGATCTTCGGCTTTGAATTGCGCGTCGGTGGTCATGCTGCCGCTCCGCACAACCGGATGTTGAGCGCGTGCAGCACGGTTCCGATGGGGCACGCGACGCTCTCCGCCGTGGTGGTCGTGCCCCAGATGAGGCCGATCGGCGCGTGATCCTCGCCGAAGATCAGCGCGCCGGAATCGCCTTCGTCGGCGAATCGCCGCCTCGGATCGGCAGAGCGGATGAGGATCTGTCGCGGTGCCAGGTGATGAACGTGGCTGTCGACGTCGCTGTCCCCGTCCGTCGTGGTGGAATAAGAAGTGTCGACGATGATGCCGGTCGTGGCGCCGGTGGCGGCGCCGTTCTTCGTCACACGGTCGCCGCGCTTCGGGGCGGCGGGCGTGTGCGACGCGAGTGCGGCCGAATCGATCGGCACATCGAGCTCGTCGATCTCGTCGAGGGCGCCGATGCCGCAGTCGACGAAGTAGTCGTCCCCGCGGAAGCGAACGATGCCGCGCTTTCCCCGCAGGGCGCTGCCGATCCTCCGGTAGTTGCGACTGCCGGCGGACTCGTGCACGCGCCAGACCGGATCGTGTCGCGCCGCACCCGCCGCGAACAACACGTGGCAGCTCGTGAGAAAGACGGGACGTTGCTGGTGCACCGTGCGCGCAAAGCTGCCGAGCGTGCCGGGTACTCCTCGCGAGTTGGCGATCCTTACGGACATTCCCGAATCCTTCTGGCGTCCCGCCGGGGTGAAACGCGACGTTTCTTCCGAGACGCTTCTTCTTACTGCGGCGAACCCATCGGCCCATTCAGTCGCGGTGCATTTTTCGGAGCCGGCAGCGCGAGCGCCGGCGCGGTGTCGAGAACGTCGCCCGCATTCGCGGCGCCGCGCGCCCTGAAGCGCAGCCACCACCACCGGATCCCGAGCGTGAGGGCCAGGAGTACGAGCGCGCCCATCAGGATCGCGATCGAGAGAATTCCGAAGATGACCGCCGCGATGGCGATTGGAATGGCGGCGAGGCTGAAAACACAGCCCCTGCGCGGACCGATGGCGAAATGGAATCCGCGCGTGACGCGGCTGCGGCTGCTCGTGAAGCTGATTCTGCACGTCCCTGTGGCCATCACGCTCTACCCGAGTCTTCGTCGTTGGTTTCCGTAATAGGCACTCAAAGCGGGCGGTTTGTCAATCAGACATTCCAAGCGCTTTCCAGACGTTTCAAACCCAACCGCTCGTCCCGCGGTGACGGTCATGGCCACACGTCCGGGGAACTCGCGCTAACTGGAGAAACGAAGGAAGCGCGTGATCCGCACAGCCGGAAGTGCCCGGATGGCGCTCTCGGTGTCAACTCCGACTAGCGTGAGACATGAATGGCTTAAGAAACGTGGGTTCCGACCGCACCCACGTGCCAGCTGATCGCACGATTTTCAGCAACTTAGGGGCATGTCCGAGGGCGAATCCAAGCGCCATTGCCCGCTGAGAACCCACGTTACCAGTTAAGTTGTTGATTCTAAACAAGCTCAAGTTGGCGGAGAGGGTGGGATTCGAACCCACGTGCCGGTTACCCGACAAGACGCTTTCGAGGCGCCCCCGTTACGACCACTTCGGTACCTCTCCCGGTCGTGTGTGTGTCCGCGCGGGCTGAAGCCTGCGCGCTACGCTCCAGGCGGGTCTGAAAACCCGCCTCTACGTACGAACTTTGAATTATACCTGCTCGGCCCGCCGCTTTTCTCTGAAGAACTCCTGGATGATCGCGCGGCACTCGGCCTCGAGCACGCCGCCGGTCACGCCAAAGCGGTGATTGAGGCCGGGCTGCTCGAGGGCATGGGACGCGGAGACGAGCGCGCCGGCCTTGGGCTCGGCCGCGCCGTAGATGACCTCGCGCACACGCGCGTGCACGAGCGCACCCACACACATCAGGCACGGCTCAACCGTCACGTAGACGACCGCGTCGGTCAGACGGTAGTTGCCGACGACACGCGCGGCGTCGCGCAGTACGAGCACCTCGGCATGCGCCGTCGGATCGACCGCGCCGATCGGCTGATTGAACCCGCGCGCGATGATGCGGTTGTTCGCGACGAGGACGGCCCCAATCGGCACCTCGCCTGCGGCGAGACCGAGGCGCGCCTGCTCGAGGGCGGCGTGCATGAAATCTTCGTGGACCATCGTCGTTCGGATCGTTCGGATCGTTCGGGTCGTTCGGATCGTTCGGGTCGTTCGGATCGTTCGGATCGTTCGGGCCGTTCCGTCTTTCGAACGTTCCGAACGTCTCGAACGTTTCGAACGATTTATCCGAGGAAGAACTTGTACGCCGGGTTGTCGTACTCCGTGGTGTACGGATACGCCAGCTCGTCGAGAAAGGCGCGGAACGCCGGCAGCTCCGGCTCGCTCACTTCGAACCCGGCCAGCACCCGGCCGAAGTCGGCGCCATGATTGCGGTAGTGGAACAGGCTGATGTTCCACCGGCCTCCGAGCTTCTCGAGGAACTGCCCCAGCGCGCCCGGCCGCTCCGGAAACTCGAAGCGGCATAGCCGCTCGTCGCGCACTTGTGGTCCGTGCCCGCCCACCATGTGGCGCACGTGGAGCTTCGCCAGCTCGTTGTCGGTGAGGTCCACGGTCTCGTATCCGGCTGCCGTGAGCTGAGCCGCGAGCGCGGCGCCGTCCTGACGCGACTGCGTCGCGAAGCCCACGAAGATGTGCGCCTGGTGACGATCGCTCAGACGGTAGTTGAACTCGGTCACCGTCCGCCGGCCGATGACCGCGCAGAACTTCTGAAATGAGCCTGGCTTCTCCGGCAGCGTGATCGCGATGAGCGCCTCACGCGCCTCGCCGAGCTCGGCCCGCTCGGCCACGAAGCGCAGGCGATCGAAGTTGATGTTGGCGCCGCTCAGCACCGCGACCAGCGACTGGTTCCGCGCCCCCTCACGCTCCACCCACGTCTTCATGCCCGCCGCGGCCAGCGCCCCGGCCGGCTCCATGATCGTGCGGGTATCGTCGAACACGTCCTTGATCGCGGCGCAGATCTCGTCGTTGGTCACGCGCAGGATCTCGTCCACCGTCTGCTGCACGATCGCGAACGTACGCTCCCCCACCTCGCGAACCGCGACGCCGTCGGCGAAGATGCCCACGTGCTCGAGTTGAATGCGACGGCCGAGGGCCATCGAACGGTACATGGCGTCGGCCTCGAACGGCTCCACGCCGATGATCTTCACGTCCGGCCGCAGGGCCTTGATGTACCCCGCGATGCCGGCGATCAGACCGCCGCCCCCGACCGGGACAAACACCGCCGACAGGCGATCCTGACTGTGCCGCAGGATCTCGGCCCCGATCGTCCCCTGCCCTGCGATCACGAGCGGATCGTCGAAGGGGTGGATGAGCGTCATGCCGGTCTCGGCAATGATGGTGTCGCAGTGGGCTTTGGCCTGGTCGTAGCTGTCGCCCGCCAGCACCACCTCGGCGCCCATCGAGCGCACCGCATCCACCTTGATCCTCGGCGTGGTCTGCGGCATGACGATGACCGCGCGGAGCTGGAGCTTCTGCGCGGAAAAGGCGACCCCCTGCGCGTGGTTGCCGGCGCTGGCGGCGATGATCCCGCGGGCACGCTCCTTCTCGGTCAGGTGCGCGATCTTGTTGTACGCTCCGCGCAGCTTGAAGCTGAAGACCGGCTGAAGGTCCTCGCGCTTGAGCAGCACCTCGTTGCCCAGCCGTTCCGACAGGCGCGGCGCGGCGTCGAGGGGTGTCTCGCGGGCGACGTCGTAGACACGGCTGGTCAGGACGTCGTGGAGCAGTTGCGTGAGTTCGGCGGTCACGAGCACAGAGGGTATTCTAGCTGGTAGCTGGTAGCCGGTAGCTCGTAGCCTACGGAGGAGCCATGAAGTGCGCGTCCCTGTCTGCCTTCGTTGCCCTGGTGGTCGTGTGCCCGGCCCTGGCGCAGAAGCCGATTTCGCCGCCACCTGCGCCGAACCCGCCGAGCCGTTCCCAGGTCAAATCAAACCAGTACGAGGTGGTCGTGAAGGGCTGCATCAGCAGCGGCCGGCTGAAGCAGCCGGTGTTCGATTCCGATCCCCAGGTCACGGCCCTGAACGCGTCGGAGTTCATTCTGGAAGGCCCGCGCGAGCTGATGGAGCAGCTGCGGCAGGAGCACAACGGGCACTACGACGAGATCTCAGGGATCGTGTCGGTGCCGAGGTCGATGACCGGCGGGACGAGCCAGGTCAGCACCAAAAAGCTCGGGCCGGTGAGCATCACGCAGGGTGGCCGGAACGAGAACAGCCCGGTCAAGGAAGCACCGCGACCGCTCCGGCTGAAGGTCGCCTCGCTCACGCACTTCAACGAGGGGTGCGTCGCGCGGCACTGAGCGGAGTCGTCGCGGGCGGCTGACTCCAGAACCCCGCGGGGAGCAGGTCGCACGTGATCATCTCCGCCATCAGACCCGCGACCGCGGAGAACGACTGCGGGGCCGCAGCCACTTCAACCTTGCCTGCACGGATGGCGGCGCAGATCGCGTCTGCGTCCGCCCCTGACTCGACGTCAACCAGGGAAAACGCGTTGCCCAGCTGACGCAGCCGGTGGATGTCGCCGTTGCCAACCATCGGCTTGCCGTGCGCGATCGCCCACCGCTCGGCGGCGCGGTTGAAATTGATCAGCTCGGTGAACATCGCGTTGTATTCCACCGCGTCGAACAGATCCGCATGACGGTCCATGAGCCCGCGGAGGCAGCTCCATGCGGGGAAGAACGGATGCGGAGCGATCACCAATCCGCCCTCGCGCTGCTTGAGCCGCGCCACGTCCTCGAAGGTGTGAACCTCCTCGGCGCCCCGCCGGAAATTCAGCAGCAGCACATGCTTGCCCTGAATGGTCCGCTCGATCCCCGGGATGAGAGTGAGGCCACGCTCGGCCGCGTACGACATGTACGGCCGGAGGTCGAGCTGCCGGTCGTGGAGGGTCACCGCGAGCGCGTGATACTGCAGGGACGCAGCGCGATCGATCAGCTGTGCCGTCGTGTGCGGAATCGCGTCGTGGGGATCGTCCGCCGAATGGGCATGCAGTTCGACCTTGAGCATGCAGAGGCTTACTCAAGATCCCTGCCGTGCTGGACGCCCGCACACGGCGAAAATCATCGGCATTTTTGGACTTCTCCTCGTGCCGGGGAGCCTTTGGGGAGGAAAACCCGGGAAGAAAGTCAGCCGATCGAGTGTCAGGCCGGATCAGGGCGCAGGCCCCATTCGGCGGCCAGCAACTCGTACGAACGAAACCGTTCGTGGCGCCCGTAGATCATCGACGTCACCATGATCTCGTCCGCACCTGTGTCCTCCACGAGATGCCGGATCGTACTGGCGACCTTGAACGGGGTGCCGATGAAGTGACGCTGGCGGTTGGCCTCGACAATCACCCGTTCTTGAGGCGAGTACTGGTAGGCGATGGCTTCGTCGGGGCTCGGCAGCGGCGTGAACTCGCGCCGGTGCAGCCGCACCCAGCCGAGATCGGTTGACGCCGCCTGATACTCCGCCTCTTCCCCGGTCGGCGCACAGATGACCGACACGCCAAGAATGACATGCGGCCTGGCAAACTGTTCCGAGGCGACGAAATTCTGCCGGTAGACGCGAATGGCCGGCAGCGGCGGATTCGGACTGAAGTGTCGCGCGAAACTGTAACCGAGTCCGAGCGATCCGGCGAACGCCGCCATCGCGCCACTCGACCCGAGCACCCAGATCGGCGGCAGCGGCACATCGGCCGGGACGACGCGCACGGCGGCGAACGGATGCTCCGGCGGAAACGTGCGGCGCGACAGGGCGAGCAACTCGCGCACCTGATCGGGAAACTGCTCGCCGTCGAACGGACGAAGGGCGCGGGACGTCGCGGGATCGGTGCCCGGCGCGCGCCCGAGACCGAGGTCGATGCGCCCGGGATGCAGCGCCGCCAGCGTATGGAACTGTTCCGCCACGCGCAGCGGCACGTGGTTCGGCAGCATGATCCCGCCCGAGCCGACGCGAATGCGTGTCGTGGCCGACGCGATGTGCTCGATCAGGATCTCAGGCGCCGAGCTGGCAATGCTGGCCATGCCGTGGTGCTCGGCGAACCAGTAGCGCAGGTAGCCGAGCCGCTCGGTGTGACGCGCGAGATCGACGGCTTCGTGCATGGCATCGGTCGCTGTTGAACCCGCGCGAACGGGCGCAAGGTCGAGAACCGAGAGCGGGACCATGCGACCTCAGGCGAGCAGCGATCGCGCCGCCAGATAGACGTAGAGCAGAAGGGCGGCACCGAGCACGAGATTCACGAACACGCCGTTACGCGTCACGCGCGGCGCGTGCCGAGAGTTGTTCAACCAGAGCAGCGTCGAAATCACGAACGGGAAGAACATCGAGCCCACGACCGTGTAGGCAAAGACCAGCCAGACCGGCCGCCGAATCAGCAGCGCCGAGATGGCGGCCAAAGTCAGATACCCCGCCCACACACGATAGGCGGTGCCCCGCTGCCCGGTTGGCGTCTGTCGCTTCCACAGGTGGATCCAGTCGTCGAACAGAAACGGCACGCCGTGCCAGACGCCGAGCACCGAGGAGAATGCGGCGCCCCAGAACCCGATCAGGAAGACGGCGCGGCCGATGGGCCCGATCTCGGCGCCGATCCGATCGGCCAGCAGCAGGCAGAGCCGCGGGCCCTCGTCGAGAATCTGCCCCGCCCAGTCAATCTGCGTGGCGAGAAAGATCATCGAGAGGCAGAAGATGAAGACCAGCGCGAACGACACGGTCAGGTCCGACCGCGCGCTCGGGATGCGCCCGGCGCCGGACCATCCGGCCTCGCGCATCCAGTAGGCGTAAGAGAGCAGCGTCACCGTGCCGCCAACGCCGCCGATGAGGGACAACGTATACGACGTCGTGAACTCAGACTTGGCGCCGATGTGCGACCAGTCGGCGCCCGACCAGAGGACGATCAGCAGCACCGACCCGATGACCGCACCGAACTTCAGGCCGACGAACCACTTGATCACCGCGAGAAACCGATCGTAGCGGCCGAACCAGACCAGCACGAACGCCACCACGGCGTGGATGAAGCCCCACACCGGCAGCGGCACCGAGGGAATGATCGCCGCCGGCACCATCGCGCTGGCGGCCACGAGGGCGCTCGAAACGAAGTAGCTCCAGATGACGAAGTAGATGAAGAAGGCCAGGACCGCAACACGCGGCAAGTGATCGCGCCAGCCTTCCATGAGCGTATTGCCGGTGGCGAGCTGCCAACGGGCCGCGCCCTCAGTGATGGCGAACTTCAGGACGACCCCCGCGGCGAGGGCCCACACAAGCGTCAGGCCGTACTCGGCGCCGGCGATGGTGGACGACACCATGTCGCCGACACCGATCCCGGTGGCGGCGAGAAGCAGGCCGGGGCCCAGGTCCTTGAGTCTCACCGGTTCGTGGTTCTTGGTTCGTGGTTCTTGGTGGTCGTGGTTCTTGGCAAGTCGGTGGATGGTACCCCGAACTCCCAACTCCCAATCCGATCCTGTTTCCAACTCCCCCGCCTTCGCACGCACGAGCCCGCGCGCTTCGGCGCGGCCTCGCCAAAGCCTGACGCTCATGACGGCATTCGTCAGGCGGCGGCGGGCAACTCCCAACCACGAACCACGAACCACGAACCAGTACTAACCGACCCGCGACAGTCGTCGGATCGCGAGTCCGCCGAACAGCACCGTCACGCCGACGAGCGCTCCCAGGTGCATCATCGCAGGAAGGATGCTGCCCACGCCGGCGGCAAGGAGCGCGAGCTGGTCCAGATGGAACGCGGGCGAGAACAGCGCGATGACCTGAATGGACTTGGGCAGGGGAAAGAACAGGCCCGAAAGGTAGATCATCGGCAGGTAGATGACGTTCACGATCGCCGGCGCCACACGTCCGGAGATCAACGTGCCGATGAACATGCCAATCGCGCAGAACGGCAGCGTCCCCAGAATGAGGATCGCCGACACGCCCAGGAACTGGCCAGGCGTCAGGTGGAGCTTGTCGCTGAGCGTCGCGGCGGCGATGACCATCGTCAGCATGACGATGGCGCTGAACACGACGGCCATGCACATCTTCGAGAGCAGGTAGGCCGCCGGCGGCATCGGGAGCGCGCGCTTGAGTGTCAGCAGCCCCTGCTCACGTTCCAGCGCAATGCTCACGCCGAAGCCGAACATCCCTGGCCCCATCACGCCCATCACGGAAAAACCCATGAAGAGGTACGTCGCGACGTTGGGATCCGCGCTCGGCGTGGCCGAGGCGCCAATCATCACCACGCCGAAGAACACGTATAACGCCACCGGCAGGATCAGGAACGGGACCGCGAACGCCGGCGCTCGCAGCATGCGCACGCACTCGTACTTCGCCTCCGTGAGATAGGCGCGCAACAGCCGGCCGGCCGGCATCTCCACGATGCGGGAGCGGTCGAGGGTCAGATCGACAGCGATGGACGTCATTACGCGGCCTCCTGCGTGAGCTCGGTGAATGCCTCGGCAAGCCCCGCCCGAAGGACTTCCAAATCCCGCACCTCGTCGTCCTCAGTCATCAGCCGTCGGACCACGGCCTCGGCGTCGGTGGCGATGATCCGCAGCCGCTCCCGATCGCGGGTGACGCTGTCGACGCCTGACCAGGTCGCGACCTGATCGGCGACAAGCGTCGTGGAGCAGGTGATGTGCTTTCGCACCACGAGGGCGCGAATCTCGTTGACGGTGCCCGAGGCGATCAGCCGTCCCTTGGCGAGCACCACCACGCGGTCGGCCAAAGCCTCGGCCTCCTCGAGATAGTGCGTGGTGAGCACGATGGAGCATCCCTGAGCGATCAGGCGCCGGATCGTCGCCCACAACATCTCTCTGGCCTGAATGTCGAGTCCCACGGTCGGCTCGTCGAGGAACAACAGTGACGGGTGGCCGCAGATGGCCAGCGCGAACTGCGCCTGTCGCTTCTGACCGGCCGACAGTTTTCCGTACGGCCTGTCCGCCAGCGGCGCCGTGTGCGTCAGCTCGAGCACCTCCTCCACGGTGAACGGTGCCGGGTAATAGCTCGTCGTCAGCGCGATCAGCTCGCGGACGCGCAACTCCGGCGCGAGGACCACCTCCTGCATCATGACGCCCACGTGATAGCGGGCCTCGACACGGTCCGGCGACTGGCCAAGCAGGCTCGCCGATCCGGTCTCCGCCTGCTGCAGCCCAAGCAGCAGCGAGATGGCGGTGGACTTGCCGGCCCCGTTTGGGCCGAGCAGTGCCAGCAGCTCGCCTTGGCGGACCTGCAGATCCAGACCCTCGAGCGCCACGGTCTTTCCGTAGCGCTTGCGTGCAGAGGAGAGTTCAGCCATCACGCCGCTCGCAGGCCGTGCTGTTGCTGCGGTCGAGATGTTGACGGTGCTTGCGCGGCGGTGTCGGCGGCCATTCAGCACTTCGCCGATGAACGTGAATCGAACGACGTAGTGATAGCTGGAGAACAACAGCGCCAGAGCCACGGCCAGCAGGACAGGGAACTTCACGCTCCAGTGAAACGGCAGATCCTTCATCGCAGCCTGAAGGAGGAACACGACCGGCAGATGGACCAGGTACACCCAATAAGAGGCATCCGCGACGTATCGACGAACGGCGCTGACCTGAGAGAAGAACCTCAGCGCGATGCCGATGATCGCGAACGTCCAGGTCCAGACGGCGAGCGCGTAACAGAAGGCGTAGACGAAGGTCGGCCAGCCGGGCACGGCGGCGGACGTTGGCGAGACGCCTGCCTGCCACAGGCAGGTGACCGTCAACACCACGGCCAGCGCGAGGTGAACCGGCCATCGTGCGTCCCAGATCTGGAGCAACGCCGGCTGGCGGTGCAGCAGCCAGCCAACGGCGAACGAGGTGCTGAAGGCAATCAGCGCTGGAAGGTTCGGCACCAGCGACTGGTCAGGCGTCGGAATTCCGGCCCATCTCCCCCAGCCCGACGTCAGTGACAGAGCCGTGCTGAGCGGGATGGCGAGCAGCACCGGCGCGAACGGGCCCTGCACCAGCATCCGCAGCCATCCGTCCACTCGGCTGCGGATCTGGCCGCGTCGATCGATGATCCGCGTGAACGCCCAGTGAGCCGCGAGCGCCGCTGCGTAGATCAGCAGCAGGACGTAGAGAAACCAGAGATGGCCGAGCGGGAAGGCCAGGAACGTGCCGCCGGCCGGCGGCGCAGGTGGCGTGAGCGCGATACCCGACTTCGCCGCGCCCCAAGCCATCGCCGCCACGATCAGCGGAAAGAGCACGATCCAGCCGACGACCAGCGGCACCAGGATCCGTTTCGTGCGATTCCGCACGAATGCGCGGACACCGTCCCGAGCGAGCAGCATGCGCCCGAAGAAGCCGGCGATCAGAAAGAACATCGTCATTCGAAACATGTGAATGACGAAGAACAGTACGCCCAACGCCACGCTGGGCGAGTTGTCCGCGAGGGGCCAGCCCATGGCCCCGAAGCCAGGAAGATACGACATCGCGGCGTGTAGTACGACGCCGCCAATCAGGGCGAACCCTCGTACTGCGTCGAGCGCGTGAAGACGATCGTGTTGTGCCAAGACAGTCCTCTTTCCTATGCGGGGCGGATGACGCCAACGCTCCCGCCCGTGCGACGACGCCGAATCTCGTAGCGGAGGTGACACAGGCTCAGCCAGGCATTGAAACCGGCTGTAACCAGGAGATAAATGGACAGCGAGATGGCCACGTTCCACCAGATGGTCGTATTGAGCCCGAGGGCGATCCGCGCCGCGCGCGCAGGATCACTCGCCGTGCTCGCGACAAGGACGAACGGGTAGCCGCTGAGCATGAACGGCAACATCACCAGGCCCAGCACGTTGATGACCGTGCGCGTCACCGACTGCAGCCAGTTCCACTGCGGCCGCGCAAGCGTCAGCGATCGCTGCACCAGCCCGGTCAGCATCAGCAGCAGCACCGGCCAGTAGAACGTGTGCCACGCGGGTGCGAGCGTCACCTCGGCAGCCACCGGGCCGAGGATCAGCGCGGTGTAGTACGGCGCGATCGCCCACCAGGCACCGATCAGGGTGAAGTAAAGGACTCCAGCCACCGACTGCCAGCGAGGGATCGGCTGCAGGTATGGCGGCGGAAAGCTCCATCGCTGACGAGACTTGCGCTGCACGGCGTCGATCACGATGAAGATGAACGTCACGACCACGAACTGGCCGATGACCGAGGTGAGAAACGGTTGGATCCCCATCGGTCTGGTGCTGAAGAACACGATCAGCGGGTGAACGACAATCGATATCGCCCAGTTGAGTAACAGAACCCGGATGTACAACGGAAACAGCTCGGGACCGATCAGTTGACGGCCGAACGACACGCTGCGCTGGTTGCCCCCGTACCGGCCCGCCACGATCATCGGGTTGCCATGCTCCAGGAGCATCGCTTCCTGCTCGAGTTCGGAGAGCGGCCGTCCGAGCTCTGCTTCCCTCTCTTCCATCTGCGAGCGAAGGTTCTCCGACAGCTCGTTGATGATGTCGTCCTGCTGCCCTTTCGGCATGGGCAGATACATCCGGACGGCCCGCAAGTAGTGATTGAGCAGTTTCATCGCCTGTGTCTGTTCAGACGTGAACGGCGCTCGGTCCGCGACCGCGGAACCAGCGGACGAGCGACAGCAGAACGCGCGCGACGCCGGCGCACGCGATGACGATCAAGGCGATCGAGATCAGGTAGTTGAACAGGTCCAGCAGGGACAGCGTGCGACCGGCAACCACGACAATCGCATCGAACCGTGCGTGCGCCTCAGGCGCACTACGCCAGACGACCCACTGATGGTCGGCCGTCCGGAGGAAATAGATGAAGATCGGCAAGCCTACGGCCCACACGACGCGCGTCAACCGGAGAAACCCGGTGCGGTCGGGCCGCATCACCCTGACTGCGTGTTCGGCGAGCGCCACGATCTGCATGAACACGAGGAAGGGAAACACGCGGTCCATCGCGGGCCCCCACGCCACGAGTGTGGCGCCCCCACCGAGCAGCAGAACCGGGAACTTCAGGCTGAGCAGCCACCACGCGCTCAGCACCACGCCGACGAACAGGCTCGCCAGCGAAGACGATTGCCCAGGCGGCATCAGGCGCCCATGACCGCGCTGCGCCACGACCTGCTCCATGCGCCGCAGGGCCGTGCCCGCGCGATGCATGCGGGGAAGAATGCGCGTCGGATTCCAGTTCTCGAGCACACCTGACCGGATCAGCGAGCGGTCTGTGACAGCCGCCAGCAGTGTGAACCAGCCGCCGATCGTCAGCGCGGTGCGAACCAGATGTCCGCCGACCGTGGCGACCTCTGACCAGGGCGCACCGCCAGCGAGAAGCACGACGACCGAGATCACGTGCCCGGCGATCACCAGGCCGAGGACGACCTTCAGCACCAGCCAGTAGTACGGGAAGATGACCGGGCCGACGAGATGCCGCTGCGGCCGGTACCTCGCGGCCATCAACATCGGGTGGCCGTATTGCCCCACAATCGCCGTCTGCTCATCGAGCGTGAGCGGCCGTCCGAGCTCCAACGCGCTGTCCGCCATCTGGGCGTTGATGTCCTCGGTGAGCTCGCGGATGATGTCGTCGCGCTGGTCCCGCGGGAGGAAGACGCGCAGCGTCTGAATGTAGCTGTCCAGAAGGTCCATGATTCAGGTCCTCATGCCACGGAACGGGAGCCACCCACGATGCGGCTCACCGACGCGTTGATGCTCTGCCACTCGGCCAGCAGTTCTTTGAGCACGCCCTTGCCTTCCGGCGACAGGCGATAGAACCGCTTGTTGCGCTTGTCTTCTTCACGCCACTCGCTGACGAGCAGTCCCTGGGTCTCCAGCCGGCGAAGCAGCGGATAGAGCGTGCCTTCGTCGATGTCCATGCCGCGGTCGGCCAGGTCCTTTTTGAGCGTGTAGCCGTAGTGCTCGGTGCGCAGCTGGGCGAGGACGGCCATCACCAGGCAGCCCCGCCGAAGCTCGAGTCGCAGCGAATCGAATTGGTCAGATCCCATGTGTCGCCCTATGCGGCATACAGTGTGTGACGCACACTGTATGGTACACAGTATGTGCATGTCAATCACTGGTTCGTGGTTCTTGGTTCGTGGTTCCTGGGGGACTTGGGGGGGACTTATGGCTTGCTCGTGGTCAGTGGCTCACCAAGAACCACCAACCACGAACCAAGAACCAGTTACGCCGTTCCGCCGCGCAACTGCTCGGCGCGGATTGGCAGCTTGTAGATGCGCTTCCCGGTTGCAGCCGCGATCGCGTTCACCAGCGATCCCGCGGCCAGCGCAGTGCTGGGCTCACCGATGCCGCCCGGCGTTTCTGTGCTCGGGACGATGAAGACCTCGATCTCCGGCATCTCGTTGTGACGCAGCATCTGGTAATCGTTGAAGTGACGCTGCACCACGCGGCCCTTCTCGATCGTGATCTCGCCCTTGAGCGCGGCGGTCAACCCGTAGACGATCCCGCCTTCCATCTGCGCCTTGATCGTGTCGGGGTTGATGACCCAGCCGGTGTCGACGCTGCAGACGATCTTGTGCACCTTCACCGCGCCGCTCGCGTTCACCGACACCTCGGTGACCTGGCTCAGGATGCTGCCGAAACACTCCATCACCGCGATGCCGCGCGCGCGTCCTTGTGGGAGCGGCGTGCCCCAGCCGGCCTTCTGCGCCGCCAGGTCGAGCACGGCGCGATGCCGCGGCGCCTTGGCCAGCAGGTCGTGCCTGAACTGATACGGATCCTTCCCGGCCGTCGTCGCGAGCTCGTCGATGAACGCTTCGATCACGAAGCCCTGGAACGAGGCGCCGACCGAGCGCCAGAACCCGAACGGAATCCCGGGATCGTGTTCGATGTATTCCATCTTGACGTTCGGGATGTCGTACGGCAGGTTCGCGGCACCGTCGAGCGAGATGAAGTCCACCCCGTTCGGAGGCAGGCCGCCGATGCGCTTCATCAGCGACTGTTGCACGAGGCGCTGCATGAAGACGGTGGGCTTGCCAGAGCCATCGACCGCGCCCCACATCCGGGCGTAGCTGACGGGGCGATAGTAGTCGTGCTGGATGTCGTCCTCGCGCGTCCACACGACCTTGACCGGCTTGCCGACCGCCTTCGAGGTCTCGACGGCGTCCATCACGAAGTCCCCTTCGCCCCGGCGGCCAAACCCGCCGCCCATGAACGTCGTGTGGATCTTCACCTTGTCCGCGGGAAGGCCCGAGGCCTGCATCGCCGCCTGCTGCGAGGCCGTCTGTCCCTGCGTGGGCACGTAGACGTCGCAGCGATCGGCACGCACGTCGGCGGTGCAGTTCATCGGCTCCATGCAGGCATGGGCGAGGAACGGCGCTTCGAACGTGCGCTCGAACTTACGCGTGGCGCCAGTGAACGCGGTGTCGGCGTTGCCGTCGTTCCGCGCCACCTTGCCGGGCTGCTGTGCCAGCTCCACCTGCTTCTGCCTGATCGCCGCGCTGTTCAGGGCGGCCAGCGCACCCTCGTCCCATTTCACCTCGAGCAGCTGCGCGCCCTGTGAGGCCGCCCAGTAGGTGTCGGCGACGACAGCGACGCCGCCGCTGATCTGCACGACGTTGGTGACGCCCTTGATCGCCTTGGCCTTGTCCGCGTTGAAGCTGGCGACCTTGCCGCCAAACACCGGGCACCGCACGACACGCGCGGTCAGCAGACCTGGCAGCTTCACGTCGATGCCGAACACCGCGGTACCGTTCACCTTGTCCGGAACGTCGAGGCGTGCGAGCGACTGGCCGAGCACCTTGAAGGCCTTGGGATCTTTCAGCGTGACGGTCTTCGGCACCGGCAGTGTGGACGCTTTGTCCACCAGCGCGCCGTACTTCACGCGTCGGCCGCTGGCCTGGTGAATCACTTCACCCTTGTCGGTCGTCAGCGTGTTCTCCGGAACACTCCACGTCTGCGCGGCGGCGGTCACGAGCATCGCGCGCGCGGCGGCACCAGACTCGCGCAGCACCTTCCACATGCCGCGCACGCTGTTGCTGCCGGCGGTGAGCTGCTGACCGCCGAAGTTCGGGTTGCCGTACCTCGCATCGGCCGGCGCCCATTCCGTCTTGATCTTGCTCCAGTCGAAGTCGAGCTCCTCGGCCACCAGCATCGGCATCGAGGTCATCACCCCCTGCCCCATCTCGAGCATCGTCAGCATGATGCGCACGCTGTCGTCGGCGTTGATCTGGATCCAGACGTTGGGCTCGAGCACGCCCGCGGCCGAGACCGTGCGCGCGACGCCGGGCATCGGCAGATACGTGCCGATCATGAAGCCGCCGCCGGCAACGGTTGCCGTCTTCAGGAAGGTTCGCCGGGTGAGACGTGATGTTCGGGACATGTGACGTCTCTCTTTCTAGGCCTTGGCCGCGGCGCGGTGAATCGCGCGACGGATCCGCTGATAGGTGCCGCAGCGGCAGATGTTGCCCTGCATCGCGGTGTCGATCTGAGCGTCGGTCGGGCGAGGCGTCTTGGCCAGCAGCGCCGCCGCCGACATGAGCTGCCCCGACTGGCAGTAGCCGCACTGCGGTACCTGTTCGGCGACCCAGGCCACCTGCAGCGGGTGGGCCGAGGTCGGCGACAGTCCCTCGATCGTCGTGATCTTCTTGCCGGCGGCCGCGGACGCGGCGGTGAGACACGCGCGAACGGGCGCACCGTCCATGTGCACGGTGCAGGCCCCGCACTGACCGAGGCCGCAGCCGAACTTGGTGCCGGTCAGACCGAGCGTCTCGCGCAGCACCCAGAGCAGCGGCATGTCCGGGCTGACGTCGAGGTTGTGTCGTTTGCCGTTCACATCAAGAGCAATCATGGAGAATCCTCATGTTGGGCGGTCCACATTATCGCTCGCTCAGAGCGTTTTCAGGTACTCCAGCAGATCTTCGCGTTTGGCGGGCGTCAACTCCTGCCCGTAGAGATGGCCGCGGTTGCCGTTGCCCTTGACGCGCGTATCGAACGGCACGCCCTCGGCGGCGGCGGCGGGGCCGTTGCTCACAAAGCCCACGTCCTCCCAGTTGTACACGTCGTAGGCACGATAGAACTGCAAGGGCCTCGTCTCGGGGAACAGCAGCGCCCGCAGCGTCGGGACCGAGCCGTTGTGCAGATAGGGCGCCCGGAGCCAGAGGCCGTCGAGCGGCATGTTGGCGTAGCCCTGCGTCTTGCGGAAGTGTGAGAAGCGCCACGGCTTGCCCTCGCCAAGCGTGTTCATCCTGGCTGCGAGCTCGGTTGTAAAGGAGTTGACGCGCTCCGGGTCGGTCCCGATCGTCTCGAGCGGCGTCACCTGACCGATGGCCGGCGCGCCGAAGTCGTGGCACGACGAGCACTCGGCGGCATAGACGGTCCGCCCCCGGGCCGCGCGCGCAGCGTCGATGCGCGACGCTGGATACGCCGGCGGTTTCAGATCGAGGATCCACTCTTCCACGCGTGCCAGCGACGCGAGATCCAGAGAATCCGCCGTGGCGCCGGCGCCGATCGCGGCGCTCTTGTTCCGCTCCTCGACCAGATCGTTGTTCCCATCCCAGTGCAGCCACAGCCCTCGACGCGGACGCTGGTTCCACAGCGACGGCAGATCCACGGTGCCGACGCTGTCGTCGGCCGACATGTTGAACCCGAACAGCACCTTGTAGGGATTGAACGTGTCCACGCGACCGGGACCTTGCGGTGGCCGCCGATCGAACCACTCGTTCTGCTTGGCCCGATCGAGGATGCCGGTACGGGTGCGCCCGACCACAAACAGTCGATAGGCGATTTTCTCGAAGAACCCGAGGTCCGGATTCACGCGTTCGATCGCGGCGATCAGATTTGACGCCG
Source organism: Vicinamibacterales bacterium (assembly GCA_035293405.1). GTDB lineage: Bacteria > Acidobacteriota > Vicinamibacteria > Vicinamibacterales > UBA2999 > Gp6-AA40. The sequence goes on from DATDOE010000123.1 coordinate 66,991, forward strand.
TGAAGCGGGGATCCTGGGCGCACGCGGTCAGGAAACGCGCGTAGCCCTGCAGGTCCATCTGGTTGGCCGGCATGCCCAGCACGATGCGGGGCGGGGAGGACGGCGTGTCGCGAATCGTTCCGGCGTGACAGGTGGCGCAATTGAGCCCGGCGAGCTTGAACAGCCCGCCGGCGTTGGTCGTGCCGATCGGACGATCGCGCGCGCTGGATTCGTAGATGAATCCGAGCCTGGCATAGCCGTCGCCCGGCCGATTCGGCAGCTTGTCGGCGAACACGATCGGGAGGACGCGCCAGATCCAGTACGGCACGCCCGCCCGCTCCTCGGTGCCGAACGCGCCGTACTTGAAGTGCTCGACGACGTCGCCTTGCGCGGCAAGCGTGTCGGTCCCGAACACGACTCGTACGGCCAGTACTCCCATGAGTACGAGGGAGGCGAGCGCCATCGCGCGACGCGGCGTCACTGTGAGTCGCACGACGCGCCAGCCCTACCGGCCGCCGCCGACCGTCTCAGCCGGCGCGGTCACCGGCTTCCACGGCGCGAACGCGTTCTGCACACCCGAGAGCGCCGGTTCGAGCTGCGGGAAATGTCGTCGCAGCACGGTCAGCATCGAGTTCTTCTTGACGTAGTCCAGTCCGAGCTCGGTGTAGACCTCCGGAGTCCAACTCTCGGTGAAGAAGCGATCGCTCTTCAGCCGGCGCGAGGCCATCAGGATGAACACGCGAAACGCCGTCTCGCTGAAGCCGAATCCCGGCGGCAGCGGCTCGGCATAGAGACCGGTCATCAGGTCCACCTTCTCGAGGTCGCCGTTGTAGACCTCTTTGATCTGCTTCCGCCACGCGGGATTCTCGGTCATCTCGTCGAACGACTTCACCGGCTGCTTGTGAATCAGGCGGCGGAACTCGTTGTAGCGCGGCACGCCGCGCTCGCGGTCGCGCAGGATGTCCACGGCGGCCAGATCCAGATGCTCGCCATCGTCTCGTTTGAGGTTTTGCAGCGTCTTCGGATAGTTGTGCAGGGTGAGCGCGCCCGGGTGCGACACGCCGAACGAATAGAACATGTCCGGCATGGTCACGCGCTCGGCGATCTGCGGCGTGCGACGGCCGGCCACCTCATCGAGCTGCCGCGTCTCGACCACGCGGCCCGTCGCCAGCGACCGGAAGACGATCTCGTCGGGCAGCAGCGGGTGCATCCGGTAGACGGCCACGAACTCCTCGGTGAGCGAGTACGGCGCCTTGTGATGGTCCGCTTTGGAGCCGACGATGCCGCCGAGGATCTCGCTGTCGTCGATGAAGGAGAGGGCGTCCTGCAGGTCTTCGCCGGCCAGGCCGTTCCAGTTGGTGTTCATCGCGACCTTGATGATCGGATGCGGAATAATGGCCGGCGTCCAGTCGACGGTGTGAATCTTCGCCATGAGCGCGGCGTTGATCAACTTCGCCTTGACGAACAGCTGCTCGTCCGTCCACGTCGGATACTGGTTGGCGAGCAGGTCGCAGATGTGGTTGTGCTCCCACGTGAAGAGCGTGTGGAGCATGGCCAGCCCGATCCACCAGTTGTCGGTGAACCCGCTGATGCTGATGCCGGTTTCCGGGTCAACGGGCAGAAGACCCGTCGGCTCGATGCGCAGCTTGCCGCCGGTCATCGTCCGCACCTTCTTCGCGGTGTTGGCATCGCACCCGTAGAGCTGCGACGAATCCCACCAGTGGCTGTTCAGATTCGCGAAGGCGGGTGGCCGCTTGGAGCCCGGCGGGGCCGGGTCAGGCTCCGTGGCCGGCACGCGCATCTTCGGATCGGTCCAGTCGTCCCCAGGCGCCAGCGGAATCTCGACGAAGTCGGTCTTCGAGCGCTTGTGCACGAACCAGTCGTGCACCATGTACTGAATCCACGACCCGGCCAGGAGATTCAGGATCGTCGCCGGCTGAAATTGCTCCCGCGTCATCAGCTCCCGGCTGACCACGCGGGGACTCGGCACGAGCAGGTTCGGTGTATCCGGGACGACGTCCTTCAGCGCGAAGTTGCGACCGAAGCGCCGGCCGACGGACCCCATGGCCGGATACGTCAGGTCGTTGTTGGTGCCGTCAGTCGTGCGGCTGTCACGCAGCGCCGGATCCAGCCTGGCTGCCGGATCCGCGCGCTCGAGGATCGGCTCCTCGGTGTCGTGGAGATTCTTTTCGCGAAGCTCGTTTCGGATCTCGCCCAGACGCACCATCGCGATCAGGCGCGGCAGCTGGTACCACGGACGCCTCTTCAGGAGCCCGGACAGTCGATCGATCAGGTCAGACATGTTGAGTGATCTCCACGTTACGCGAAAGGCGGGGGGCTGAAGACGGACATGATCTGCGCCACCATCGCGTCGTGTGACGGGAAGCGCGATTCTTCGTAGCAGCCAAGCGGATTCTCGACCACGTTGACGAGGCAACGGTTGCAGTAGGTGCACGGGCGATCGGCGCGGTCCTGCCCGCGTCTGAACACCTCGACGAGATCGTTGTTGGCGATGAGCGGACGCGCGATGCTCACGGCGTCGCAATCGCCTCGCTTCAACGCGCCGGCAATGACCGTTGCGGTTTGAAAGCCACCGGTCACGATGACCGGTACGGTGACCGCGGCCTTGACCGTGCGCGCGTCCGGGAGCAGCGCGCCTTCGATCTCCTCCGGCTTGGGCGCGGCGTCGTTCCATTGTTTCCGTGCCAGCGCGGGGAGGCTCCGGAGCAGCACGTAGTTGCGGAAGGCGCGATCGCCAGACGAGATCATCGAGTCGTAGGTCTTCTCGAGCTCTTTCACCGGCAGGTCGATGCCCGCCGGGTTCCTCGGGTGCGGGAAGAAGCTGCCGGTGGACACGTGGATGGCGTCCACGCCTGCCTCGACCAGCCATCGGCAGACCTGCACCGACTCGTCGGCGGTGTTTCCAGACGGCCCGAGCCCGAACGTGGCCACGGCGTCGTTCCACTCCTGCACGCTGATCTTCATCTGGAGATGAAAGTCGTCGCCCACGCGGGCGCGAATCGCGCGCACGATCTCCAGCACGAAGCGGGCACGGTTCTGCAGCGTGCCGCCGTAGTCGTCCTTCCGGTCGTTGATGGCCGAGCTGAGGAATTGGGTAATCAGATAGCCGTTCGCGCCGTGAAGCTCGACGCCGTCGAGGCCGGCATCCCGGGCTCTCCGTGCGCCTTCGGCAAAGGCCGCCACCACCTCGTGGATCTGATCCACGGTCATCGGCTCGCACCTGAAGCCGTGTGAGGGATCCGGCTTGCCGGTGGAGCTGAGCCCGGTGGCGTATTCGATGCCGGGGAGATCGCGCTGCCGTCCGCTGTGGCTCAACTGCAGGATGAATCGGCAGTCGTGCGCGTGCACGGCCTCCCCCACCTTCCGCCAGAACGGAATGCGGCTGTCCTCGTCGATCATCGCGTAGTTGGGAACGATGCGGCCGCGGAGCTGCACGGGGACGAACGACGAGATGATGGCGCCCACGCCGCCCTTGGCGAACTTGACCTCCCAGTTGATGCGTGCCTGATTGCCGGAGCCGTCGTAGTTGTCGAAGCGCCCGGAGACATTCGACCGCAGGACACGGTTCTTGAGCGTCAGGTTGCGAAACTTCAGCGGCTGAAAAATCTCATCGAACGGCACGGCGTGACCTCAGGCGGCTGTCAGGAGGGTGCCAAGCTATCGTGCGCGGTGGGGACTGTCAACGACGACTGCACGATTTGCCGTGCGGCTGAGCTGGCGCTAGCTGTGTAGAGGCGGGTCTTTAGACCCGCCTTGGTCTCGGGCGGCTGCGTAGTGGCGGGTCTTTAGACCCGCCCTGGTCAGTCGGTCAACGCCGTGAACACCAGGTCGCCGAGCTGCTCCGGCGTGTAGGTGTTGCCCTCGATGCTGGCGACGATCTTTCCTTGCCGATCGACGAGGGCCGTTCTCAGCGAGTGATTCATCAGCCCCTCATCGGGGAAGTACTCCACACCGAAGAGGGCGCAGACCTTCCGGACGTCGGTGACGGGTCCGGTCAGGAAGTGCCACGTCTTCGGGTCCGCGTTCCACTGCGCGGCGTAGGTGGCCAGGACGTCCGGGGTGTCACGCTCCGGATCGAAGGTGATCGTGAGGAGCACGAGGTCGCGGCCGAGCTCCTTCTGGAACCGCTTCTGCAACACACCGAAGGTGTTCGAAACGCGCAGACAGAACTGCGGGAGCGCGCAGCGGGTGTAGATGAAGTTGATCGCCAGCACCTTGCCGGCCAGGCTCGACAAGGTCACCCGCTGCCGCGCCTGGTCGATCAAGCTGAAGTCGGGCACCTGCGCGCCAACCTCCAGCGGTTTCGACGCCAGGCCGGCCATCTGCCGCATCACCGCAAGCCGCCGCGCCGTGCGCGGGTCCTGCTCCACGCTCTGATACCGGCGCACGATGATCTTCGACGCGTACGCCGACTTGTCCCCGACGGTCAGCGTGAACTCGACGATCGCGCCTGGCACCACACCCTCGAGGTCCTTCGCGTCGCGCACATCGAAGGGCATGATCATCGAGTCCATCAGCCCGACGATTTTCTCGTGCGAGACGACGAACGTGCGCCCGGCGGGATCGACCCGGACGACCATGCCTTTGACCGTGAACACCCGGTCGGCGGCAAAAGCCATCGTCGTCATGCAAAATGCAAAATGCAAAATGCAAACAGCCCTCGTCATTTTGAATTTTGAATTTTGAATTTTGAATTTCGCTTCAGTTGGCACGAGTGCCTCCCAGCGGCGACGGCTTCCGCACGAGCGGTGTCGCGCGATCGGTCAGCTCACGAATCTCGACGACCTGATTCTTCGCGACGTTCGCGAAGTGCTGCCGCGTGTTGCTGGCCGGCCAGAAGATTTCCACGTCGACGATGCGCGCGGCTTTGCCGAGGCCGATGTGCTGCTGGAGCGGTGAGGCGCCAAACGTCCCGCCGCTGTTCACCGTCCGATACAACGAGCGGCGCTGACCAGCCGGAGTCTCGACCGTCACCTTGATGCGCGCGCCGATGGCGGCGCGATTCGTTTTCACGCCGACGAGGCTCAGGCCCAGCCAGTCGTTGCCGTGGCCGGGATTCTCGAACAGACGGAACGCGTGCGCATCGCCCGGCGTAGCCCCGCCCACTTTGAAGACGATCTCCTCATCGCCATCGTTGTCGAGATCGGCGAAGGCGACGCCGTGACCCTTGTGCATCTCGCCGGTCCCGGATGAGGCCGTCACGTCAACGAACGATTTCCCGTCCTTGTTCCTGAGCAGCACACTCGGCTTCAACGCGGCGTACGACGGGCTGCCGGTACCAAGATAGATGTCGAGGAACCCGTCGTTGTCGATGTCGCCGAAGTTCGACCCCATCGGCATGTACACCTTGGCCATCTTGGCCTCGACGGTCACGTCCTTGAAGCTGCCGTTCCCCAGATTCCGATACAGCTTCATCGTCTTGGCGTTCTGCGGCAGCCGCATATAGGACCGCGCGTTCTCCTCGATCGACAGAAAGTAGCTGCTCACGAAGAGGTCGTCGAAGCCATCGTTGTCGTAGTCGAAGAACCACGCCGGGAAGCCGCGGTCGGAGCCGGTCACGCCGGCCGCCGCGCCCACTTCGGTAAACGTGCGGTTGCGGTTGTTGCGAAAGAGCAGGTTCGCGCTCCGCAGGTTGGACACATACAGGTCCGGGTAGCCGTCGTTGTCGAAGTCACCAGAGTGGACCGCCTTGGTGAACGCCGTGCGCGCCACACCAGCCGAGGCCGCGATGTCCTCGAAGCTGCCGTCGCCGCGGTTCCGGAACAATTGCGACGGCGAGTCCTCGTTGCCCACGAAGAGATCCACCCAGCCGTCGTTGTCGATGTCGGTCCAGGTGGCGGTCTGCGTGCTGGTGGCGGGCTTCGCCAGGCCACTCGCCACGGTGACGTCGGTGAACGTGCCGTCGCAGTTGTTGCGCAGGAGCGATTTGCGCTGCGCCAGCTCCCATCCGCCGCGCAGCACCAGGACGTCGCGGCAGCCGTCGTTGTTGTAGTCGGTCTGCAGCAGGTTCAGCCCGCCCAGCTGTTCGGACAACCCGGCCTTCGCTGCCTGATCGACAAACGTCCCGTCCGGGCCGCGGCGGAACAGACGCATCTGGCCACAGCTGTCGAAGTTCGACGTCAGGATCTCGAGGACTCCGTCATTGTCGAAGTCGTCCACGATCACGCCGCCGGCCGACGAGAAGGAATCGACGCCGGCTTTCGCGGACACGTCGACGAATCGGCCGACGTCTTCCGTTGATGCGAAGTCCGCGGTTGGAATCGCGTAGCGAGCAGGCACGTGGGCCGGGTAGCCGCCGGTGGCCATGTATCCGACGTTGAGCAGCCACTTCGCCTCGATATCGTCGGGACGCGCGCTCAGGAGCTTCGTGAAATAGTCAACGGCCTTGTCGAAATCGTCGGTCTTCTGCAGCGGCTGGCCACCGCGCACCGACAGCAGGCAGCGATCGCCAGGCGCGCGGTAGAGGCCGTTGTCCATCTCTGCTTTGTGCAGGTAGGCGACACCCAGACTCTGACGCAGATCGGGCAGCGCCGCCGGTATCCCGGCCTCGGCGATCATCGAGGCGGCCTCGAACTGCGTGATGGCCTCCTTCATCTCGCCGTCGTAGGCGTGGAGCTGACCGAGCGCGACGTGCGCCTCCATCACATCCTGCGCAGAAAATGTGGCCCGGGTCTCAGCGAGCTTGGGACCGAGCCGCCCGGTCAGCGCCGATTTCACGTTGGCCACCGACTGCAGCCGGAGATCGCAGATCGTCCGCGGGCTCTGATTCCAATCCTCGTCTTTCGAGACGCTGTTGAGCGCGGTGTTGGCCTCTGAGAACCCATCGACGCTGATCGTCGCGCGGACGCTGCCAACCGCCGCCACCGCGAGCATCTCTCCGCCGCGCATCGAGGAACCAGACGACAGCTCCACACGCTGCACGATCGCAAAGCCGGTCGGCATCCGAAGCACGCTAGTGATACGCCCCGGCGCCAGATCGCGCAGCGCATCACGAAGCTCGGGACGCAGCTCGGACAACGCCATGGGTCCGATGAGGCCACCCTGCTGCGCTGACATGTCAGTGGACTGCGCGCGGGCGATGGCCTCGAAGCTTCCGCCTCCGGTCACTTCCTCGACGATCTGCTGCGCCTTCTCGGCGGAACTGACCACGATCAGTCTGAATGCCACTTGCGGATCCGCCGGTGGCACTTGCGCAATCGTCAACTCCCAACTTCCAAAAAGCCAACTCCCAAAAACCACGAGACAGAGCGCACACGCCAACTTCGAGAGTTGGCGGCTTTGGGTTGGGAGTTGGGGGTTGAGAGTTGGGAGTTTCCCTAGCATTCCCGCGTATCATAGCCCCTGCGCTGAAGATGGCTGGTAGCCGGTGGGAGAGTAGGGCGGGTCCTGCTCTTTGGACCCGCCGCAGTGAAATCGTTTTCGGAGGACTCATGTTCGTCAAGGCTGGGCTCATCACTGGACTCCTCATCGCGCTCGCCGTTCCGGCGCCCGCCCAGCAGCGCCCGGATGGCGCCGCCGTGTTCAAGCAGACGTGCGCCACGTGTCACGGCGAGAACCAGACCACCGCGCCAACGCCGGCAGTGCTCCGGCAGATGACGCCGGAATCGATCTTCAATTCGTTGACGCTGGGCCGCATGCAGATCCAGGCGATCAGCTTGTCCGAGGCCGAGCAGCGCGCGGTGTCCGAGTTCCTCACCGGCAAGACGTTCGCGCCCGTCGCACCACCGGTCGTCGTGAACAAGTGCACCGCGACGCCGCCGATGCGCGCGCCTGCGAACACCGGGGAATGGAGTAGCTGGGGCGGCAACGTCGCCAACACGCGATATCAGAAGAACGGCGGCCTGACGGCGGCGGACCTGCCGAAGCTGAAACTCAAATGGGCGTTCGGCTACTCGGTCGTGACCAGCGCGCGAGCGCAGCCGACGATCGCCGGCGGCCGACTGTTTGTCGCGAGTGAGAACAGTGAAGTGCACGCGCTCGATCCAAAGACCGGCTGCACCTACTGGACTTACAAGGCGCAAGGCGGCGTGCGGTCGGCGCTGGCGGTCGGTCCGTATAAGAACGGAGCGCGTTCCGGTCAGGCCGTGTTCTTTGGCGATTCGCGCGCGAACGCCTACGCCGTAGACGCCAACACCGGTCAGCAGATCTGGGTCCGCAAGGTTGACGACCACAAGTTTGCGGGGATCACCGGCGCGCCGACCTACCACGACGGACGGCTGTTCGTGCCCGTGCAGGGCCTGAGTGAAGAGGGCCAGGGTGGTCAGGCGAAGTACGAATGCTGCACCTTCCGCGGCAGCGTGTCGGCGCTGAACGCCAACACCGGCGAAGTACTGTGGAAGCGCTACACGATCGACGAGCCGAAGCCGCGCGCCAGGAACAAGAACGGCGTGCAGCAATGGGGCCCCGCCGGCGGAGGCATCTGGTCCTCTCCGACCATCGACACCAAGCGGGGCATGGTCTACATCGCCACCGGCAACAACTACGCCGACCCGTCGCAGAAGACCACCGATGCGGTGATCGCGCTCGACCTGAAGAGCGGCACGATCAAGTGGGTCAATCAAATAACGCCCAACGACAACTGGACGCTCGGCTGCCGGCCGGAGAACCCGGACAACCCCAATTGCCCGGCCAAGATGGGACCCGACTACGACTTCTCCGCCTCGCCGAGCCTGGTCACGGTCAACGGCAAGGACCTGCTGGTGCTTCCGCAGAAGTCGGGGGTGGCCTACGCGCTCGATCCAGACAAAGAAGGAGAGATCGCCTGGCAGTACCGCATCGGTCAGGGCAGCGGCCTTGGCGGCCAGTGGGGCGGCGCGGTTGACGAGCAGCAGGCTTACTTCGGCGTCTCTGATCTCCTCTCGCCCAAGCCTGGTGGCATTCGTGCGGTGAATCTGGCCACCGGGGCGCTGGCCTGGAGCGTTGAGCCTCAGGAGCGGCTGTGCGATCCCAAGCGGCCCACGTGCCGTGCCTCGCAAGGTGCGGCCGTCACGGTCATTCCCGGCGCCGTCTTCTCGGGATCGCTCGACGGCGGCATGCGCGCCTACTCCACCAAAGACGGATCGATCCTCTGGACCTTTGATACCAACAAGGAGTTCCCGACCATCAACGGGGTGAAGGCCAACGGCGGCGGGCTCGAAGGCCCAGGCGCGATCGTCTCGGGCGGCATGCTCTATTTCAATTCCGGATACGGCGGCTTCGTCGGCAACCCGGGCAACGTGCTGCTCGCGTTCGGGATCGACTGACAGTCAAGCGAACCACGAAGGCACGAAGATCACGAAGATCACGAAGATCACGAAGATCACGAAGGACACGAAAAACCATTTAGGTCTTCGTACCTCCGCGATCTTCGTGAACTTCGTGGTTGCGTGACGTGGAGGCGGGTCTTCCGCCTTCGCCAAGGCTACGGCGGACCACCGTAGCTCGCAGAGCGAAGGTGGTCAGACCCGCCCTGGATCACAGGAGACATCCATGAGGAGAGCAATCGTACTCGGCGCGCTGATCGTCGCCGGCGCGCTGTCGGCGGCGGTCAGTGCGATGCAGCAGCCACCGGCAGCGGGCCGCGGGGGCCAGGCGCCGCCGATGGTGGTGGAGATCGAGAAACTGAAGGACACGCTCTACGTCCTTCGCGGCGGCGGTGGCAACACGGCAGCATTCATCACCGAGAGCGGTGTCGTGCTGGTTGACGCGAAGCTGCCCGGATGGGGCAAGCCGATCATCGACGCCGTGAAGAAGATCACCGACAAGCCGGTCACCACGATCATCAACACGCACACGCATTTCGATCACGTGAGCGGCAACGTGGAGTTCCCGCCGACCGTCGAGGTCATCACGCAGGAGAACACCGCCAAGCTGATGAGGGAGATGCACCCCGTCTACGGCATACAGACGGGCCCGCAGCCGAACATCTTCAAGGACAACAACTGGGTCGGGCTTCCGAGGCGGACCTTCAAGAGCCGGATGACGCTCGGCAAGGGCAACGAGAAGATCGAGCTGTACTACTTCGGCCGCGCCCACACCAACGGCGATGCCTTCGTCGTGTTCCCGTTCCACCGCGTGCTTCACACCGGCGATGCGTTCCCGAACAAGGGCATGCCGATCATGGACAAGAACAACGGCGGCAGCGCCGTCGAGTATGCCAACACGGTCGGCAAGGCCGCCGCGCTCAGGAACATCGACGCGGTGATCACGGGACACAGCCCGATGATGACGATCGCCGATGTGAAGGAATACTCGGAGTTCATCCGCGACTTCGTGCAGAACGTTCAGGCGGCGAAGAAGGCCGGAAAGACGGTCGACGAGGTCACGAGCAGCTGGAAGGTGCCGGAGCGGTTCAAGGGCTATGCGCAGCCGATGCCCGAACGGCTGAAGCCCAACGTGCAGGTCGTGTTCGATGAGACCAGGTAGGCTCCTCGCCGCGTCCCTGACGCTGCTCGTCATCACCTACGCAGTACCAGCGTCGGCGCAGCTGCTTGCCGCCAAGGACGGCCCGATCGTCTACGGGCATCACCACCTGGCCGCCAGCGACATCCCGGCGCAGATGAAGTTCTTCGCCGACACGCTCGGAGGCACCGCCATCACGTTCGGGCCCCAGAACCTCGACGTCGTCAAGTTCCCCAACGTGTTCATCTTCTTCAGGCAGCAGAACCCCACCGGCGGCTCGAAGGGCACGACCGTCAACCACATCGGCTTCTCGGTGCCGAACCTGCGGCAGACGATCGACAAGGTCAAAGCCAACGGCTATGCGGTGATCACAAGAACGGAAGTGGCCGCCACGCAGCCGGTGGTGGACGACATCGCCGCGGTCAACGCGAATGTGTCGATTGCCTTCGTGATGGGCCCCGATGACGTGAAGGTCGAGCTGGTGGAGAACAAGCAGCAGGCGATGCCCATCATGCTGCATCACGTGCACTTCTTTGGCCCGCAGAACACCGAGATGCAGGCGTGGTACGTGAAGGTGTTCGGCGCCAAGCCTCGAAACGGCGGCAACTTCCCCGCCGCCGACCTGCCAGGCGTCGCCCTGAACTTCTCGCCATCTCCGGACCCGGTCATCGGCACCACCGGCCGTGCAATCGAACACCTCGGGTTCGAGGTGAAGGACCTCGAGGGGTTCTGCAAGAAGCTCGAAGCGATGGGCATCACGTTGAACGTGCCCTACCGAAAGGTCGAAGCGCTCGGCCTGGCGATCGCATTCATCACCGACCCCTGGGGCACGTCGATTGAATTGAACGAAGGACTAGACAAGCTCCAGTAACCGGAGAGTCGTTCACGCTTCTCTGTTCTCTCTTCTCCGTTCGTGTTCATGTTCGAACCGTGGTGAATCGCGACGACGCTTCCTGGAGCCCAGGGTCTCGCGTGCGGTACCGCGTGCTCCGAATGGCGTTTCTCCTCGCCATCGCCACCTACCTCGATCGCGTCTGCATTTCGGTCGCGACGCCCTTCATCATGCAGGACCTCGGCCTCACGCTGGTGCAGATGACCGGCGTCTTCAGCGCCTTCACGCTCGCCTACTCGCTGTTCGAGATCCCATCCGGCTGGCTGGGCGACGTGATTGGGCCCCGGCGCGTGCTCACGCGCATCGTGCTCTGGTGGTCGGCGTTCACGATGGCCACCGGGCTGGCGCAGGGCCTGCGGTCGATGGTCGTGATCCGGTTCCTCTTCGGCGCCGGAGAGGCGGGCGCGTTTCCCAACGCGGTTCGAAGCTTCTCCACGTGGTTCCCCGCGCGCGAGCGTGGCATGGCCAACGGCGTTCTGTTCTTTGGCTCGCGTCTTGGCGGGGCGATCACCGCCCCCGTCGCGCTGCTGCTCATCCAGCAGTGGGGCTGGCGGCCCAGCTTCTTTGCCTTCGGCTCGCTCGGCATCGTCTGGGCGGTCGTGTGGTACCGCTCCTACCGCGATCGCCCGGCCGATCATCCTGACGTCAACGCGGCCGAGCTCGCGTGGATCTGCCAGGACGATGTGCCGCAACAGGAGGAGGCCGAGCCCCGCACGCCCTGGCGGCGTTTGCTCACCAGCCGCAATCTCTATGCGATCTGCGCGATGTACTTCGCGTTCGGCTACGGCCTCTACTTCTACTTCACGTGGCTGCCGACCTACCTGATTCGAGAGCTGGGATTCTCCCTGCTGACTGGAGGCCTGTTCGCCTCGCTGCCCTTTCTGCTGGCGGGCGCGGCGAACCTCGCCGGCGGCTGGTGTACCGACCGCCTGTCGCGCACGCGAGGCCTGCGCACGGGACGCGTCGTGTTGGGGTTCACCGCGTTCTCGACCTGCGCGGCGCTGATCCTCGCCTCCATCCTCGTGGCCTCGCCGGTTGGGAAAGCGCTGCTCCTGGCGTTCGCGCTGGCGTCAGCCGATTTCGCCCTGAGCGCGTGCTGGGCCGTGTGCCTCGACGTCGGCTCCGCCCACGCGGGCGTGGTGACCGGCTTCATGAATACGTTCGGTAATCTTGGCGGGCTCGTCGGTCCCGTGGTCGTGGGACTGATGGTCGATCGGCTGGGATCGTGGACGCTTCCGCTCTACGTGACCGCCGCCGTCTACGCCGCCGGAGCGCTCGCGTGGCTGGCGATCGATCCCACGCGCCGCGTCGCATAGATCGAAGTAAGTCGCGTAGAGGCGGGTCTTCAGACCCGCCTGGTTCACTCGATTACGACACACCGAGGCACAGAGGCACTGATTCTAGAACTGACGGGAATGCGCACGCCGGATGTCGAGAATTCGAAGCGCGACAGCTTGGCGCAGGAAGGCCGCGATTGCGCCTCGATGGTCGGGCCCGAGGTACTCGAGTCTCCCGATGACATATATGGCGACGTCGTGAACGAGATCCTCCACATCGATCTCGAAATCCCGAGGCAATCGGCTGGACGCCCAGCGTTTCAGCGCTGGCAGTTCCTTCTCGATCTCCGGCCAGATGTCGGTGGTCCAACGGGGCTCGACGCGAACGTGGGACATCCGACGCAGTGGGGACTGCCGAAGAAAGGCTTCGACGGCGCCCTGCTCGCCAATCGCTTCCCTGATCGGGGCCAGGACGTCGGTCAGGCGCTGGAAGCGCAGGGCCGCGTCCTTGGCGAGGCAGCAGCGCACGACTCGATCGAGTGACGAGGGCATCGCGGGAGGCAGCAGCGTCCATTCGGGTTCAGAGCTGCTTACGAGGTCCATCGTTTCAGCAAGATCCGCCGCACCGAACGCCGGTTTCCCGGTCAGCATCTCGAACAGAACGCATCCGAACGCCCACACGTCCGTTCGAGAATCGGCATGCGCACCACGCACCTGTTCCGGACTCACGTACGCGGCAGTGCCGGTAACGACACTCAGCAGACGCGCCGACGCGGAGGGTATTGTTTCGGCGCGGGATGGCGCCCCTTCCGGCTCGAAGACCTCGACGATGCCAAGGTCCAGTACCTTCACCGTGCCATCCGGACGCAGCTTGATATTGGCCGGTTTCAGATTGCCGTGAACTACATCGCGCGCATGCGCGGCGCCGATGGCATTGGCAATCTGCGCGACGATCGGCAGGGTCTCCTTGATGAGGATGGCTCCCCGGGAGAGGCGCTCGGCAAGGGACGGCGCGTCTACCCATTCGGACGCGAGCGCTCGCACCCGATCGACATCGATCAACCGATGGATCCTCGCAATGTTTGGATGGTTGAGCGAGCTGAGAATCCGCACGTCGCGTTCGAATCGCGCAAAGCGGTGCGGCTCGTCAGGCGGCGGAGCTGGCAGGAACCTCAGGGCAACGGATCGACCCGTTGCCATTTCGCGCGCTTTCCAGACCTCACCGATTCCGCCCTCGCCAAGTGCGGACTCGAGCCTGTACGGGCCCAGATGGTCGCCGGCGCGCAAAGCCATATATGTGGTCTTGAGACGTACGCCTCGAGGGCGCCGTCTTGCGATCGGCGAGTCTACAGGAGATCAGGGGCCAGGAGACGTCTCTTCCAGCGAGAAACTCTTGGCCTCTTGATCTCTTGTAAGGAAGAACGCCGTGAACCAGGCGGGTCTAAAGACCCGCCTCTACATCCCTAGACCACCGCTAGAAGCGCAGGCGCAGGCCGCCGCCGACCTGAAACCCGCCGGCCTTGACGTCGACCGTGCCGGTACCGCCCGAGGGCATCTCCACGGTGGCGGTCGCATACTGCGCCATGCCGCCGACACCGATGCGCCGCGTGAAGAAGTAGCTGACGTCCGCGCCGACGTTGAACCCGACGCCCGCATCGGTGGTGAACTTCTGGGAGTCCCCGGCGAGGAACGTCGCGACGTCGTAGGGATACGAGTCGTCGTAGCGCAGTCCGTTGACGATGTCCTGATCGACGATGAAGAAGGAGGGCCCGCCGAAGACCGTCAACTGCATGCGGTTCGATACCGGCACGAGTCCTCGCACCTGCAGATGAATCCCCGACTCCGAGCGCGTGAGACCGGTGACATCACCGCTCAACGTGCGCGGCTGGTTGAAGAAGAACGGGTGCGGGACCGACGCCGTGAGCGCGCCATCGGTATCTGCCGCGAATCCGGTAAATGCGATCCCAACCGCCAGCCGCTGCCAGACTCGTGCGCTCACCGAGATGCCGAGCATCGGGCCTGGTTTCACGTCGTAGGCGGTGGCGAAGTTACCCGGCTCGGCGTTCGCGGTGAACGGCACGAGGTCGTTGAAATCCTCGGTGCCCATCTGGACTCCGAAGTCCACGCCGACGAAGAAGCGTTGGGCCGGTGCGGCTTGCGGGCGCGGCGCGGGGCGAGTGACGGGGCGTGTCTGGGCTTCTGCAGTGGCCGCCGCACCTAACGCGATGACCATGATGGCTGCTGCCGTACGGTTCATGATCATGTTCCTCACAGCACACCCACTGCGGTCCAGGCCTGTGTGACCGCGGTCACGGCGGCGCTGCTGGCCCCGTACAGGTCGCGTGCCGCCTGAATCGTCGCCGCACGCGCGGTGGCAAACGTCGCGTTCGCCGGCAGGAGAAACGCGAAAGCACGATAGAAGACCTTCTCGATCTGCTCGCGGTTGGCGAGCCCGACACCGGTCACGGCCAGGCCGGATACGCGGTTGGTGCCGCCGACGATCGACAGGTAAAACGCGTGGTTGGGAATGCCGGAGTTGATGTGGACGCCGCCGTTGTCACCGCTGCCGGTGTAACGGATGCTGTAGTGATCCGGATCGCCAAACGCGGCGGGGTTGTTCATCGAGCGGATACCTTGCCGGCCACCTCCTGGCGTACGAATCGAGTCCTCACCAATCAAGAAGTCGGCCTCACCGATGCCGGCGCCCGCAGGCTGGAAGTAGAACTCGGCGCTGGTGCCCATCATGTCGGAGAAGGCCTCGTTGAGCGCGCCCGATTCGTTGAGGTAGATGAGCCCCGATGAGCCCTCCGTGACGCCGTGCGTCAGCTCGTGCGCGGCTATGTCGAGCGAGCCGGCGAGGTAGGTCCACGTCTGCCCCCCGAAGGTGAAATTGGAGGGGATGCCGTTGCCGAAGAACATCAGGCCGACGTTACCCGCGCCGCATTGCCCGCACCAGAACGCGTTGACCGCAAAATCGATCAGGTCAGGCGGCAGCGACAGCGCCCCCTGCTGCGACACGGCATTCACGATAGTCACGAGCGGGCGGTCCCGGTTGTCCAGCCCTCGCCGCCCGTGACGTTTGAAGTAGTAGTCGTAGGTCCAGCCGATATGGACGTGGGCGTCCACCGTCGGCACATCGGTCCACTGGTTGTCGGAATCGGCGGCGACATCTGACGCGAACAGCGCGGCGCCGCTGTCAATCACGTTCAGGGCCCGCGTCAGGTTGTTGCGCATGTCGTACGTCGTCAGAAGTGGCGGCCGCAGGCGATCATCCGCGACATACCCGGCGCCTTGCTGCAGGACAGAGATCTTCTTCGCCCCGCCGACCAGCCCCTGACCCGTGCCCACCGCCGACTGCGTCTGTATCTCCGAGTACCGAAGCAGCTCGCTGCCCGTGTTGGCGTCGATGAAGATGCGGAAGACGGACCTCTCGGCCGAGACCACCGCCATGTAGGCCAGGCGCGGCTCGGCGCCGGCGAGCGGCAGGATCGTCAGCGTCGGCCTGCGCAGCAGCGTGGCGTCGGCGCCGCCGATACCGATGACCCGCTGCTCGGCGGCCGCGCCGGACAAGGCTGGCTGCGTGCTGATGGGCAGTGCCTGCGACACCTCGCCGAAGATCGACTCCGGCACGCCGCGATCGGAGTCGCGAACGACCTGCGCTCCCCAGACGGGAACACCCTGGTGATACTGCTGCAGACGCTCGATCGTCCGCGCGGGAATCGAGGGATCGCTTTCAACGCTCAGCGGGCGCAGGTCCCCGGCTCGCTGCTGGGCGGTGACGTAGCTGTCCCAGGTGCGCAGCTCACCAGCGGTCGTGGCGGCGATCCTGAGCGTCGAGGGTTGCTGCGCCGAACCGACGTCCAACCACAACATCAGCGCTCCCGCGGCAGCCGCCGCGGCAATGAGACGTTTCATGATTGCTCCAAGAAGGAGGGCAGCCGTGTGGAAACCCCAGCGATTCTACACTGGCGCTTCACCTGAGTACAAACGATGACGCGTCCCGAAGCGAACGCAGGCCGCGTTGATGGTTCGACAAAGCCTGGCCACGCAACTAGAATCCGCGACGTGAGCACACCAGCGGTCTCGGCCGCTCGCACGATTTCAGGCGACCCGCCGATCGCTGGTCCGTGGTACCGGCAGGTCACGCGCGATCAGTGGCGCGCCTTCTGGGCGGTGTTTCTCGGATGGGTGGTCGATTCGTTCGACTTCAACATCCTCGCGTTCATCATCATCGACATCCAGCAGAGCTTCACGGTCGATCGGGCGCTCGCCGGTCTCCTGGGCACCGTGACCCTCATGATGCGGCTCGTCGGGGGCACGATCGCCGGCACGGCGGCGGACAAGTGGGGGCGCAAGCTGCCGCTGATGCTGTCCGTGCTGTGGTTCTCGCTCTTCGCGGCCCTCAGCGGCTTCTCGACGTCCTACGCGATGTTGTTCGCGTTGCGTGCACTCTTCGGCCTCGGCATGGGCGGTGAGTGGGCCGCGGGCATGCCGCTCGTGCTCGAACACTGGCCGGCGCGGCTGCGCGGTCTCGTCTCCGGCCTGTTGCTGGGCGGCTGGTATTGGGGGTATCTCTTCGCGGCGGCGGCCTTTCAGTTCCTATATCCACTCTTCAGCGACACGCCGGATTTCGCCTGGCGCGCGATGTTCTGGGTGTGCATCGTCCCGGCGCTCTTTACGCTGTGGATCCGCTCCCGCGTGGCCGAAAGTCCCGTCTGGCTCGAGCGTCAGCGCCGGCTGAAGGAGACTGGTGCCGCCGCACACGAGCCGAAGCTCTCAGTCGTGCGCCTCTTCCAGCGCGATCTGCTCGGCACGACGATCCAGACCACGCTCGTCATCGGCGCGTTCATGTGCATCTACTACTCCCTGAACTTCTGGTATCCGACGGTGCTGCGCGACGCAGGACGGACCAACCTGCTGCCATTTCTGGCCGCGTTCAACGTTGGAGCGATTCTCGGTACCGCGACGTGGGGGCGGCTGTCGGAGGGACGGCTGGGCCGGCGCGGCGCGTTCACCGCGACGCTGATTCTTGGCCCCGCGTCGCTTCCGCTCTTCCTGTACGGCGGCAGCACGTTGGCTCTCGTCTTCGGCGCCCTGACGATGGGCTTCTTCGGCATGGGCGTGTGGGGCATGGCACCCGCATACACCGTCGAACGGTTTCCCACTGAGGTCCGCGGGGTTGGCCCCGGGTTCTGCTATCACGCCGGAGCGGCGATCGGCGCGGTCATGCCGTATGTCCTGGGGGCGATGCAGGACCGCGGCATCTCGGCCGTCAATGGCATGAGCGCCGCGATGCTCGCCTCGGCGATGCTCGCGGGCATCGCCGTATGGAGCGGGCCTGAGACGCGCGGCCGCGAATTCAATGTCTGACGTCCACGAGGTCTACGCCGTCCGCTACGCGCACCACGATCGGAAGGCGCGCGAGAACTACATCGACGGCGATCCGCACGACATCCTGCAGCCGCTCGACTACTTCGTGTGGGTCGTCACCGGTCCACACGGCACCTTCGTGCTCGACACCGGCTTCGACCAGGCGATGGCCGCCAGGCGCGGGCGGGTGATCATCAGGCCGGTGGCGGAGGGGTTGAAGGCGATCGGCGTCGAGCCGGACGAGGTCAAAGACGTCGTCATCAGCCACCTGCACTACGACCACTGCGGCAACCACGACCTGTTTCCCCGCGCCCGCTATCACCTGCAGGACCGTGAGATGGCGTACGGAACCGGACGGTGCATGTGCCACGCACATCAGCGCATCCCGTTCGAGGCCAACGACGTCGTGGCGATGGTGCGGAAGGTGTTCGATGGACGGGTGGCGTTTCACGACGGCGACGATCAGCTCGCGCCCGGCCTGACGCTCCACCACATCGGCGGCCACTCGATGGGCCTGCAGTGCCTGCGCGTGAAGACGCGCCGCGGCCACGTCGTGCTGGCCGCGGACGCCACCCATCTCTACGCGCACGTCAACGAAGGCCGGGTGTTCCCGATCACCTACAGCGTGGCCGAAACGCTCGAAGGCTACGCCACGCTCAAGAAGCTGGCCGACTCACCCGGCCACATCATCCCGGGCCACGACCCGCAGGTGCTTCAGCGCTACCCGGCGGCGAAGCCAGGTCTCGAAGACTGGGTCGTTGACCTCGCGGCGTCCGGCTAAAGCCGGACACCTCGTGTGTTGCCATCGCCTGTCGATCGTCGTGTCCGGCTTCAGCCGGACCGCTTACGTCGTCCCAACGGTCACCGCAAAGCTCTTCAACGCCTCATCCTCGGTGTCATAGGCATCGAAGACGGTCAGCAGCCGGCAGATGGCGAGCAGATCCTGCACGCGCTTGGTCAGGCCCGCGAGCTTGATGTGGCCGCCGTGCCTCGACACGGTCGAGTGCGACGCCACCAGCTCGCCGAGGCCGTTGCTGTCGATGTACGAGATGCCCGAAAGATTCAGCAGAATCTGCTTGCGCTCTTGCTGCACGAGGCTGTTGATCTTGTCCTTCAACCGCCCATCGCCGTCACCGGCAACGAGCTTGCCGGCAAGCTCGACCACGACCACCGGCCCTACCGCCCGCTCTTGCATCTCCACGGGAATCTCCTTGCTGTCTTTCCCAAACGGCCTGCTACGTGAACTGTTGCAGCCGTATCGTACCTCCGCCCGACCGACGGCGGTGACCGATCGTCCTTCGGGCACACCAAGGCACGCTCGCGACAGTTTTGCTGGTAGAGGTGGCTGGTCCTTGTGGACCGGCGAGGCGGGAAATTTACGCGGCCTGACGGGCGGCGGGCGCCTGCGTGCGCATCGTCTCGAAGAATTCCGTCATGCGGCCGACGGCATCGCGCGCGATGTCGGCCGAGCGGAAGACCTGCATCACGGAGCAGTGCTCGTTCTGGATGACAAGGAGCCAACCCTTCTCCGTCTGGGAGATGTCGTAGGTCGGGGGATTCGTAGACACACGAGGACTCATGCCTCCTGGAGAGGCAAGAGCTGTACCGGTCGGGATTCTGGCCACGTCCGTGCAGAAGGCTCAGGATCTGGGCCTCAATCGGCCCGAAGCCCTGACACGTTTGGTGTCGAGATATCGGATCTGTCAGGTTCCGGGACTCGGGATCCGGGACTCGGGATTCGCAGCTACAGGGACTTGCGCCATCGGGCCCGGGTAGTCTCGTGGAAATTGCGTCCAGCGCGGTCGATGATCACGACGAGGGGAAACGCCTCGAGATCGAGGCCGTAGAGCGCCTCGGGGCCGAGGTCTTCATAGGCCAGCACCGAGGCGGCGACGATCTGCCTGGCGAGCAGCGCGCCGAGTCCGCCGATGGCCGCCAGATAGATCGCGCCTCGGGCGGTGAACGCGGTCATGTCATCGCCGTGCAGCTCGCCCTTGCCGATCACCGCACGCACGCCGGCGGCGAAGAGCGCCGGAAGGTAGCGGCCCATGCGCTCGGTCGTTGTCGGACCCGCCGACCCGATCACCTGCCCGGGCTTGGCCGGCGATGGGCCGACGGCGTACAGGATCTGCCCGTCGAGCGAGACCGGCAGCGGCTCGTTGCGCTCGAGCGCGCCGGCCAGTCTCGCCGCGCTGGCGTCGCGAAGGGTGAGCACGCGGCCGGTCAGCTCGACGGAGTCGCCGGCCGTGAGCTGTGCGAACTCGGACTCGGGGAACCCATTCCGGCAATCCAGGCTGATGATCATCGCTGATTTACGACCCGCCTTCGCCTGACGGCTTCGGCGAGGCAGGCTCCCGACAACTCGAACGATCCGAACGATTCGAACGACCCGAACGACCCGAACGACCCGAACGACCCGAACGATCCGAACGATCTAGATCTCCACCGTCACCCGTCGCGTCGAGTGACAGCCGAGATTCACCGCGACCGGCAACCCGGCGATGTGCGTGGGCAGCACTTCGATGTTCACGGCGAGCGCGGTGACGACACCGCCGAGCCCCTGCGGTCCGATCCCGAGGGCGTTCACGCGCCCGAGCAGTTCCATTTCGAGCTCACGCAGATCGGCACGCGGATGGCGCATCGTCAGCGGCCGGAACGCCGCCTTCTTCGCCAGCAGCGCGGCGGCCTCGAACGTGCCGCCGATGCCGACGCCGACAATCACCGGCGGGCAGGCATTGGCGCCGGCCCGATCGACGGTGTCGATGACGAAGTCGGTGATGCCGCGCACGCCGTCAGCGGGCACGAGCATGCGAAGGGCGCTCATGTTCTCGCCGCCGAAGCCCTTCGACGCCACCGTCAACCGCACGGAGTCGCCGGGCACGAGATCGATGTGAATCACGCCGCTCGCGGCATCGCCAGCCATCTTGAGACGGCGGGTCGGATCGCCAGTCACGGACTGCCTTAGATACCCACTGCGGGTGCCTTCACGGATGCCATCGTCAATCGCGTCGCGCACCGCGCCGCCGACCCAGTGCACGTCCTGACCGACCTCGAGGAAGATCACCGCCACGCCGCTGTCCTGACACACGGGCACGCGCTCGGACGCGGCGACCTCGTAGTTGCGAACGAGCTGCTCGAGCGTCCGCCGGCCGAGCGGCGATTCCTCACGCACGATCGCCGCGCGCAGCGCGTCGAGCACGTCGGCAGGAATGTTGTAGTTGGCTTCGACGAGGAGGTGCGCCACGGTCTCCCGCAAAACGGCGACATCGAGGTCGCGAACGGCGCTCACTGCTTGGGTTCGGGAATGCGGGTGCGAGCGGTCGCGGGCACCTGCCCCCGCTTGTAGACCATGAAGGTGCGCATGAACTCGATGACGATGACGCCGTCCTGTTTGAAGCCGGTCGTCTTCACGCGGACGATGCCGACGTTCGGGCGTGATTTCGACTCGCGCTTGTCGAGCACCTCGCTGCGCGAATAGACGGTGTCGCCCTCGAACAGCGGATTGGGCAGGCGCACTTCGTCCCAGCCAAGGTTCGCCATGACGTTGAACGAGAGATCGATCGTGGACTGGCCGGTGACGAGCGCGAGGGTGAACGTCGAGTCGACGAGCGGTCTGCCGAACTCGGTTTGCGCCGCGTAGGCGTGGTCGAAGTGAATGGGATTCATGTTCTGGGTCAGCAGCGTGAACCAGCTGTTGTCCACCGACAGAATCGTCCGGCCGAGCGGGTGGACGTAGATGTCCCCGACCTCGAAGTCCTCGTACACCCGTCCGGTCCAACCCTCTTTTACCGCCACGCTCACCTCCGCGGTGCTTTACCATACAACATCGTGCGACTTCTGGCCTTCACACTCCTCCCTCGCGCGCACTCCCGATCCGGGCATCAGCGGCGGCCGTGACGCAGGCGCTTGCGGGCAAGTGCGCTCTGATCACAGGGTCCCTCCGTGGCCTCGGCCTCGCCGCTGCGCAGCGGCTGGCCGCGGCCGGCTGCCACATCGTCCTGAACGGTCTTGAACCGTCGACGGATACGACCGCCATTCGCGACGACCTCCATCAGCAGCACGGCGTGCGCACGATGTACTGCAAGGCCGACCTGCGTCGTCCAGAGGAGATCGAGCAGATGGTGGCGGCGGCCACCGACGCGTTCGGTTCGATTGACGTCCTCGTCAACAACGCCGTTGTCCGGCATACGGCGCCCGTCGAGGCGTTCGGGGTCGAGCAGTGGGACGAAGGTCTGGCTGTCAACGTGTCGGCCGCGTTCCACACCATTCGCCTCACGGTGCCGCGCATGAAGCAGAACCGCTGGGGCCGGATCATCAACGTCTCGTCGATCTACGGCATACGCGGCGCCGCGAATCGCGTCGGCTACGTCACGAGCAAGACGGCGCTCATCGGCATGACCCGCGCGGTGGCGATGGAAACTGTCGGACACGGCATCACGTGCAATGCCGTCTGCCCTGGGACTGCTGAAACGCCGGTGCACGAGGCCGCCATTCTCGCGGCGATGGCCAAGGACGGACTCGCGCGCGCGGAGGCTGAGCGCCGCTTCTTCGCCGGGAAGCAGCCAACCGGCCGCTTCATCGCCGCCGATCACGTCGCCGCGCTGATGGTCTTCCTGTGTGGACCGGAGAGCGCCGACATCACGGGAGCCGTACTGCCCATCGATGGAGGATGGTCGGCGGGGTAACTCCCAACTGGATCAACTCCCAACCCGATCTCTGTGCCAACTCCCCCGCCTTCGCACGCACGAACCCGCGCGCTTCGGCGCGGCCTCGCCAAAGCCTGACGCTCATTACGGCATTCGTCAGGCGACGGCGGGCAACTCCCAAACGCCGGAGCCCAGAGCCCATCTCAGACGACTCCTTGTTTTCTCCACTCCTGCACGGTCGCCTCGTCGTAGCCCAGCTCACGAAGAATCGCGTCGGTGTGCTGGCCGAGCGCCGGTATGGGGTCCATCCGAGGCTCCACATCGTCCAGCCCGAACGGCGGCACCAGCGCGCGAAGCGGGCCGGCCGGCGAGTCCACCATGCGCCACTTGTCGCGGGCAGCGAGCTGCGGATGCTCGAGGAACTCGTGGATCGTGTTCATCCGCGCGCTCGCGATGTGTGCCGCATCGAGGCGAGCCACGACGTCCGCCGCGGTGGACCTCGCAAAGGCCGCGGTGATGATCGCGTCCATGGCGTCGCGATGCTCCACGCGGGCGGCGTTCGAGTTGAAGCGCGCATCGGTGGTCAGGCCAGGTTGTTCGAGCACGTCGGCGCAGAACCGGGCCCACTCGCGCTCGTTCTGGAGACCGAGGTAGACGACCTTCCCGTCGCCGGCGGTGTACGGTCCATACGGCGCGATGGCCGCGTGTGCCGCACCACTCCTCGGCAGCGGCGTTCCACCGTAACCCGTGTAGTACGCCGGGTATCCCATCCACTCCGCCAGCGCGTCGAACATGGACACGTCGAGCACGGCGCCGGCACCCGTGCGCGCGCGCCGCAACAGCGCCGCCAGAATCCCCGAGAACGCATACATGCCGGCGGCGATATCGGCGATCGACACGCCGACCTTCGAGGGCACTTCTGGCGTGCCGGTGATCGAAAGCAGGCCGGCTTCGCTCTGCACGAGAAGGTCGTAGGCCTTCTTGTCGCGGTAGGGGCCGGTCGTGCCGTACCCGGAGATCTCACAGACCACGAGCCGCGGGTGCTGCGCGTGCAGCGCGGATGATGCGAAGCCAAGGCGTGTCATCGCGCCAGGCGCCAGGTTGTGAATCAGCACATCCGCGCGCGACAACAGACGACGCAGCACGTCGGTGCCCTCGGGCCGCTTCAGATCGAGCGTCAACGACTCCTTCGAGCGGTTGACCCACACGAAGTGACTGGCCAGCCCGTTGACCGTGCCGTCATACCCGCGCGCGAAGTCTCCTGCGCCGGGCCGCTCGATCTTGATGACCCGCGCGCCGAGATCGGCAAGCTGGCGGCTGGCGAACGGGGCCGCCACGGCGTGTTCGACGGCGACGACGAGGGTGCCTGTCAGCGGCAGATCGCTTGCCCCGCCGAAGCCGTCAGGCGAAGGCGGGTTCGGATCGTTCAATTTCGAAGCGCTCAAGGGTTGCCGATGAGGCGGCGGCGCTCGAGGATCGTCCGCGCCATTCGGACGTTGACCGCATCGATCATCCGCCCGTCGTGTGTAGCGGCGCCCTGACCGGCGGCGACGGCGAGGTCGTAGGCCTGCACGATCGCGGCGGCTCTCGTGACCTCTTCCTCGGACGGAGCAAAGACGGCGTTCACGGTCGCGAGCTGCGCAGGATGAATGCACTGCTTGCCGTCGAAGCCCATCGCCTGGGCGATGCGGCTGGCGCGCTCGAGTCCGGCGGTGTCTTTGTACCCCGCGTACGGGCCGTCCATGCAGCGCAGTCCGTTCGCCCGCGCGGCGGCGACAATCGTGTGCATCACCGCGTGCCAGCGGTGGCCCGGGTACACCTCATCATGGGCATCGCGCTCGCCAATCGCGGCCGACGGCATCCGCATCGAGGCCGCGTAGTCGCCGGCTCCGAAGATCAGCGCCTCGAGCCTCGGTGACGCGGCGGCGATTTCCCGCGCGAAGAGAAAGCCCGCCGCCGTCTCGATCTGCGCCTCGATGCCGATCGGCCGGGTCACACGCCGGCTGGCTTCAATCTGTGTCAGCAGTGTGTGGACGAACTCGACATCACGGGCCGACCCCGCCTTGGGAATCATGACCAGATCGAGCCGGTCGCCTGCCGCCTCGACGACGTCGATGAGATCGCGGTACGCAAACGGCGTATCGAGCGCATTGATGCGCACCATCCGCACGCGCCGCCCGAAGTCCAGCTCCTGCAGGGCGCGGATGACGTGGCCGCGGCTCGCGGCCTTCTCGTCGGGCGTGACCGAGTCTTCGAGATCGATGCACACGACGTCCGCGGCGCTCGTGGCGGCTTTCTGGATCATCGCCGGACGCGACGCCGGCACGAACAGCAGACTCCGGGTCAATCGAGAAACAGGATCCATCTAAAACGACCGCGGCATGCCGAGCACGTGCTCGCCGATGTAGGACAGGATCAGATTGGTCGAGATCGGCGCCACCTGGTACAGCCTCGTTTCCCTGAACTTGCGCTCGACATCGTACTCCGATGCGAAGCCGAAGCCGCCGAACGTCTGCAGGCACGCATTGGCGGCCTCCCACGACGCATCGGCCGCGAGCAGCTTCGCCAGGTTGGCCTCGGCGCCCGCCGCCGCCCCGCTGTCGAAGAGGCGCGCCGCTTCGTACCGCATCAGGTCGGCCGCGCGCACGTTGGCGTAGGCGCGAGCGATCGGAAACTGAATGCCCTGGTTCTTGCCGATCGGACGATCGAAGACGATGCGTTGGTTGGCATACGTCCGCGCCTTGTCGATGAACCAGTAGCCGTCGCCGATGCACTCGGCGGCGATGAGGATCCGCTCGGCATTCATGCCGTCCAGGATGTATCTGAACCCCTGGCCTTCCTGCCCGATGAGATTCACCGCCGGCACCTCGAAGTCCTCGAAGAACACTTCGCTCGTCTCGTGGTTCACCATGTTCCGGATCGGCCGGACGGTCATGCCGTTCTGCAGCGCGCCGCGCAGATCGACGAGGAAGATCGACAGCCCGTCGGTCTTCTTCACGACGTCGGCGAGCGGCGTCGTACGCGCCAGCAGTAGCATCAGGTCGGAGTGCTGCATCCTCGAAATCCAGACCTTCTGTCCGTTGACGATGTAGCGGTCGCCGCGGCGGACGGCCATGGTGCGCAGCTTCGTGGTGTCGGTGCCCGTGGTCGGCTCGGTCACCGCAAACGACTGCAGGCGCAGCGCGCCCGAGGCGATGTCGGGAAGGTATCGGCGCTTCTGCTCCTCGGAGCCATGCCGCACCAGGGCGCCCATGATGTACATCTGCGCGTGGCAGGCGCCCGAGTTGGCGCCGGAGCGGTTCACCTCTTCGAGAATCACCGACGCTTCGGTCACGCCCAGCCCACCGCCGCCGTACGCTTCCGGGATGAGCGCCGCCAGCCATCCCGCATCGCCGAGCGCCTTGACGAACGCCTCGGGATACTCGGCGCGCTCGTCCAGCGAGCGCCAGTAGTCGCTGCCAAATCCGGCGCACAGCTCGCGAACGGCGCGCCGGTAGTCCTGAAAGTCGGTGGATCGCGGGTTGATGTCGGTCATGGACAGGGCTGCTAGGGCACGATCTCGGCCAGCGGCGCGCGGCCCGCGCGCGACGAGACTCGGTCCGCCGGATCATAAATCCTGATGTTCGAAGGGCGCAGCTGGACGATCGGCGGCCAGTCAAGTGCCCCGAGGGGACTGTGTGCCGCATATCGTCGTTGAAACTCCGCCACCTCAAACGCCTCGAGCACGATGTACGGGTGATAGCCGTGGAGGCGAAGCTCGTCGAGCGTGGCGTCCAGCTGGGTCTCAGGGATCAGATCGGAGCGCACCGTCGGCCGGCCGGAGTAGTAGCGAATACTTCCGCTGTGCAGGCTGGACAGGAGCGCCGCTCGCTCCGGCAGCCGGCGCGACACGTAGTCGCCGACGATCGCGTACTTCCGCTCTCGGTGCGCGAGAAACGCCTCGTGATCGCGCGCGTAGCTGAAGCCGTGCCAGCCGACGATGGCGAGGAGGGCGATGGGAACGAGCACGCGGGACGTGAACGGGAGACGCGCGGGTGCGGCGAGCAGCGCCACGCTCGTGAGCACCAGGAGCGGCGGATAGGCGGGCAGCAGAAAGCGCACGAACCACCACACCTCGAACGTCTGGTAGAAGACGTACGACGCCAGCACCGCGATCACGAAGCACACCCAGGAGACGGCGACGAGACGGGCGTCAGTGCGTATCCCGTCGTCGTGCGTGATCCGCCCGATCAGCCATGGCGCCGCGAAGGCGGCCAGCACGATGGGCGTCTGGCTCTCAATCACCCACTTCGGGTACCGCATGAGGTTCGGCCCGATGTTGCCCCAGTCGTATACCGCACTCAACGAACCGTAGCCTGACATCAGAGGCGACCCGTACCAGGCCGCATTCAGCGCGCCGATCGTCACGCAACCGGGGATGACGCCGGCCGCGAACACCAGCATCCGCTGCACGGCTAGCAGTCCGTGGTGAAAGTCCCGCGGCGCACCGAGACGAGCGAGGCGCCCGGCTGGCAAGGCGCGACGACCGAGAATACCGGGAGTATTTGACGGAGGAGCAACGCCGCCAGGCGGGATGCATCGCTCGTCGAATGCAGCGGGACTTTCACCACGGGCTTCCATGAGAAGGCTGGTCGGAGTCAAGGCCACATGGTTCGATCATTCACCGCATCTCCACTCCCTGGTTGCCGTGTTCGCGCCTGGGACCACGTATGAGCGTCGGACCGATCGGATCGCACGACCTGGCTTCC
>DATDOE010000124.1:0-6526 GCA_035293405.1 Vicinamibacterales bacterium
CAGCTCGTGGACGCACTGCGGCGCAACCGGCACCGCCGTCTGGTTCCACGTCTCCACCACCTCGGTCCGCTCCGCCGTCGTCAGCAGATCGATCGCCGACAGCCGCCTCAACGGATCCGCCACCATCTGCTCCAGCACCCGCGTGAGGTGCACGACCATGCGGCGTGCCGTGTCGTTGTCGAAGAGATCGGTGCTGTACTCCAGTACGCCGCCGATTCCGTTGGCGTGCGCGGCGAGGTCGAGCGTCAGATCGAACTTCGCGCTTTGCCGCGGTAGATGAACGCCTCGAATGTGAAGACCATCGTGCACCGATCCGCGGCGCTCTTCGGTCTCGAGCTGGAACAGAGCCTGGAACAGCGTCGAGTAGCTCTGATTCCGTTCCGGACGGATCTCGGCGACGACCTGCTCGAACGGTAGATCCTGGTGTTCGTATGCGCCGAGCACCGTTTCGCGGGCCCGAGCGATTGCTTCACGCACCGTGGGATCACCCGAGAGATCGGAGCGCAGCACCAGCGTGTTCATGAACAGACCGATCAACGGCTGAAGCTCGCTGCGGCCGCGCCCGGCGACCAGCGTGCCGACAACCACGTCGTCGCTTCCGCAGTAGCGGGCAAGCAGCACCTGAAATGCGGCGAGCACCACCATGTACAACGTGGCGCCTTCGCGACGCGCCAGCCCACGCAATTGGTCGAGCAGACCGGCGGGAACCACGACCGGCACCGCGCTGCCGCGGAAGGACGCCACCCGAAGGCGCGGTCGATCGGTGGGCAGCGCGAGCAGCTCCGGCGCGCCTGCGAGTCGGTCTTTCCAGTAGTCGAGATGGCGTTCCAGCAGCTTGCCCTGCAGTTGCGAGCGCTGCCACACCGCAAAGTCCTCATACTGCAGCGACAACTCCGGCAGCTGCGGCGCACCGCCAACGCGATACGCGTCGTAGCCGGCCCAGAGCTCGCGGAAGAACACGCCCATGCTCCATCCGTCGCTGACGATGTGATGCATGCACAGGAGCAGGAGGTGTTCCTCCAGCGCGAGCCGCAGCAACGTCGCGCGCATGAGCGGACCCGCTGACAGATCGAATGGCCGTGTTCCATCCTCTATCGCGAAACGGCGTGCCTCTGCCTCTCTCTCGCTCTCGGCGAGCGCCGACACGTCGATCTGGCGCAGCATGAAGCCGTTGAAAGGCTGGATGATCTGCACGGGCACGCCGTCGATCTCGCGGAAGATCGTCCTGAGCGCGCCGTGCCGCTCCACGATGTTGCCCAACGCACACTCGAGCGCACGCACGTCGAGCGCGCCGCTGATCCGCAGCGGGACGGCCAGGTTGTATGCAGCACCGCCGTGCCCCACGCGATCGAGGAACCAGAGTCGCTCCTGCGCGAACGAGGTCGGTGCCTGATCGCGCGGCTCGTGGCGAGCAATGGGCGCGGTCCGGTGCAGCCCGTTCAGTCTCGCCTGGAGAAGTACACGCTTGGCCGGCGACAGTGCCGCCGCCCGCGGTTCGATCACCTGTTCGGATGCCACGTCCCGCTCTCCAATCAATCCTGAAGCTGGCTATTGAGGTCGATCGCCTGCTGCGCGTCCGCCTCGGGCATCGCGAGCGTGTCCTCATAGATGCGGCGTTCGATCTCGGCCGCCATCGACTCGAGCGTCGGGAGCGCGAATA
The DNA here is from genome assembly GCA_035293405.1 of Vicinamibacterales bacterium. Classification (GTDB taxonomy): domain Bacteria; phylum Acidobacteriota; class Vicinamibacteria; order Vicinamibacterales; family UBA2999; genus Gp6-AA40. The sequence continues at coordinate 1,661 of DATDOE010000124.1, forward strand.
CCGTGCGCACCGGGAGGTCGATGCCGAACGCCGCCTGGACGTCGCCGGCGAGCCGCATCACGAGCAGCGAATGGCCACCCAGCGCGAAGAAATTGTCGGTGACCGAGACCCGTGCCACGCGGAGCACGTCGGTCCAGATCTCCGCCAGCGCTTCCTCGACCGGCGTGCGCGATCCGACGATCTCGTCAGCCGTGGACGCGGTCGCGGAGGGTAGCGCTCGCACGTCCAGTTTGCCGTTGGGCGTGAGCGGCAGGCGCTCGAGCGAGACGATGACGGAGGGCACCATGTAGTCCGGCACGGCGCGCTGCAGGTGGTCGCGCAGGTCTGTCGCAGTCGCGGCGCCGACGACATACGCGACCAGATGGGGCTCGCCTGGCTGATCCTCGCGGAATTGCACCGTGCAGTCCGACACCGCATGGTGTTGCCGCAGAACGGCTTCGATTTCGCCCAGCTCGATCCGGAAGCCGCGGATCTTCACCTGACGGTCGATGCGACCCAGGAACTCCAGCGTGCCGTCCGAACGCCATCGTGCACGGTCGCCCGTGCGATACAGCCGCGCGCCCTCATCTGCCGAGAACGGATCGGGCACGAAGCAGGCGGCAGTCTGGCCAGCCCGCCCGAGATACCCACGGCTCACCCCCGGTCCGCCAATCAGGAGCTCGCCCGCGACACCGATCGGCTGCAAGCGACTTCGCGCGTCGCAGACGTAGAGGCGGGTGTTCCCGAGTGGCCGCCCGATCGGGTGTCCAACAATCTCGTCGCCGTGTGCGACCGGGAACACAGTGGCCAGGATCGTGCCCTCCGTCGGACCATAGAGCACGCTGATGTCGGCTCTCGGCAGCGCGATACACATCGACGTGAGCAGGTCTGCCGGAACGCGATCGCCACCGACGAAGGCGCGACGCAGTCGGCGTAACCGCGGCGCCTTCCGTTCTGCCTGCACCACCTCGCGCATCAGCGCCGGCACGGTGTGCAGCAGAGTGCTGTCGGCCACCTCCTCCACCAACGCCGGCACGTCCAGCACGCGCTCACGGTCGACGGTGCGGACAGCGGCGCCGGCAGTGAGCGGGAGGAACGCTTCGAGCAGCCAGATGTCGAACGCGTAAGAGGCCAACGCCGGCATCACGTCCCCAGGACAAACGCCGAACAGCTCGCGCGCCACGGCGAGCAGGCTCGCCAGCGAACCGTGTTCGACCAGGACGCCCTTCGGACGACCGGTGGAGCCGGACGTATAGATGACATAGGCCAGGTTCGACGCCGCCACAGGTGTTTCGTCGAACGGCTCCACATCGTCCTCGTCCGCCGCCAGGTCGTCGATCGACACGACGATCGCGTCGTGCCGCGGAAGCGCCTGAGCGGCGGGCCCGGCGGTCACGATGACCGGGAGCTCCGCATCCGAGATGATCCAGTCCAGCCGCTCAGCGGGATAGCTCGGATCGAGCGGCACGAACGCACCGCCAGCCTTCCAGATGGCGAGCACGCAGGCCAGGAGATCGGGAGTGCGCCCGATACACAGGCCCACGCGCGTCTCCGGCCCGACGCCGTGCGCGCGCAGCCGCCGTGCAACGGCCTTGGCACGGCGCTCCAGCGATGCGTAGGTGATCACCTGATCGCCATAGAGAACGGCCGGTGATTGCGGAGCACGGCCCGCCGCATCGGCCACGCATGCATGTGCGGCCAGCTGTGTGTACCCACGGCGCGAGTCACTCCATGCGGTCAGCTGTGCCCGCTCCGCGTCGCCGAGGATCTCGATCTCGGAGAGTCGCAGGTCAACACCGGTCGCGATCTCCTCGAGGAGCCTCGTCAAGTGAGTCACGATTCGCTCGATGGCGTCTTCCGGTATGCGAGCGGCGTCGTAGCTCAGATGGAAACGCAGCTCCCGGTCCGGGCAGACCACGAGCGTGAGCGGATAGTTGCTCCATTCGATGTCGCGTCCCGCAGTGACTCGCAGCCGCGACTGCGCCGCCGCACTGAAGCCGCGCTCGACCGGATAGTTCTCGAAGATGAAGTTGGTGTCGAAGAGCGGGGCGCCTGGCGGCAGCTCGCTCCACTGCTGCACCTGAACGAGCGGAGCGTAGTCGTATTCGCGCGCCTCCATCTGCGAGCGCTGCACATCCTGCAGCCAGGCGTCGAGCCGTGCGTCACCGCGCACCTGGATTCGAACCGGCAGCGTATTGATGAAGAGGCCGACCATGTCCTCGGCCCCTTCGAGCATTCCCGATCTGCCGGACACCGTGGCGCCGAACACCACGTCTTCTTCACCGGCATAGCGCGAGATCAGCAATCCCCAGGCCCCGAGCAACAGCGTATTCAGCGTCACCTGCTTTTGCCGCGCCGCCTCTTCGAGACGAACAGTCAGGTCGGACGGGAGCGCGGCACTGCGCTTGGCGGGCCGGCCGTCGCCCACGTGGGCCTCCGCCTCGAACGGCAGCGCGACCGGTACCGTATAGCCGGCGAGCACGCGCCTCCAGTACCGCTCCGCGGCCGCCACGTCCTGCCGCCCGAGCCACGCCACGTAGTCTCGATAGGGACCAACACGCTTCAGTGCAACGGCCTGGCCGGTGGTCCACGCTTCGTAGAGTCGGAACACCTCGCTCAGCACACGCCGCCCCGCCCACCCGTCCATCAGCAGGTGATGCCGAGCCCACACGAACCACTGGGCATTGTCGCCGACGCGGAAGAGGGCGCAGCGCATGAGCGGCGCCTCGTCCAGTCTGAGGCCGAGGACTCGATCGCTTTCGATGTGCCGCTCGAGCGCTTCGAGCTGCGCGGCCTCGGACAGAGACCGCCAGTCTTCGACGCGCCAGGGGATCTCCACGGCGGCATGGACCCGCTGCAGCGGGCGCCGCAAGCCGTCCCACAGGAAGGCGGTTCGCAGGATCGGGTGGCGGCTCACGACGTCGGCCCACGAGCGCTGCAGAATCGCGACGTCGAGATCGCCTTCGAGCCGGCAGGCGCTCTCAACCTGGTAGGCCTGCGCGCCGATGCCAGACAGCGCGTGGAAGAGCATCCCTTCCTGCATCGGCGAGAGCGGGTAGAGATCCTCGATGCCGCTGCCTCGCCCAACGACAACGTCCAACTCGTCCTGCGTCAGCCCTGCGAGCGGGAAGTCCGATGGCGTGCAGCCGCCGGCGTCTGGGCTGAGGCAATGCGCGACGAGGCCCTCGAGCGCTCGCAGGTAGGCAGTGGCGAGCCGCTCGATGGTCTCGCGACGATGACGGTCCTCCTGGTATGTCCACTGCAACTCGAGGCATCCGGCGTTGATGGTCGCGTTGATGTCGAGGAGGTAACGCTGTTGATTGGTTTCGGCCGAATGCCGGCCGCGCGGCCCCCGGGCGTAGCGGATGCGCGTGGAACCGGCAGTTTCCTGTTCGAACTGGCCGAGATAGTTGAAGAGAATCTGCGGCTCATCCTGCGCAGCGAGCTGCTGCCGGAGGCTCGCGTCGGTGCTCACGTAGCGGAGCACACCATAGCCGATTCCGCGCTGCGGCACCGCGCGGAGCTGTTCCTTGACGCGCTTGAGTCGATCGCCGGCGCCGGTGCTGCCGGTCACATCGAGAACCGCCGGGTACACCGTCGTGAACCAACCCACGGTGCGCGTGAGGTCGGCGCCGGACACGAGCTGTTCCTCGCGGCCGTGGCCTTCGAGCGCCACACGCACGCGCGAGCTGCCGCTCCACGCAGACATGGTCTCGGCGAGTGCGCAGAGCAACACGTCGTTGATCTGCGTTCGATATGCCGCAGGCACTTCGCGCAGCAGCGCACGGGTCGCATCGGCCGATAGACGCGCCGTCAGCATGTTTGCACGACCCGACGTATCTGCAAGCGAGGCGTCCTCGGGGAGCGATCCGACACCGTCGGCCCCTTGCCCGAGCCAGTGCGCGGCCTCTGCGGCGGCCGCATCGCTCTCAGCGTACGTCTGTAGCGCATCGGCCCATTGCCGATAGGACGTGGTCTTCGGGCCGAGATCGATCGTGGTACCGGCAGCCGCCTGATCGCACGCGCGCTCGAGATCCTCGCGCAGGATTCGGCACGACACGCCGTCTACGATGAGGTGGTGCAGCACGAGCAGTAGCTGACGGCCCGCGCCACGATCGATGAGCACGGCGCGCCCCAGCGGCCCGTGCTCGAGGTCGAGACTCACTTGTTGCTCCGCCGCGACCGCACGCTGTCGCTCGTCCTGTTCTTCACGCGACAAGCCCGCCAGGTCGATCCGTTCAAGAGCCACGCCGTTCGATTCGGCGTGCCACTGCTGCCAACCAGCGTCGGTCCGCCGGAATCGCAGGCGCAGCGCATCGTGATGCTCCAGCACTGCCGCCAGCGCCCGCTCGACGATGTCATCGCCGATCGATGCGTCAACCTCCAGGAGAAGCGTCTGGTTGTAGTGCGACGGTATTGCGAGCTCCTGCTCGAAGAACCATCTCTGGATAGGCGCGAGACGGGCAGTCCCTTCGACTCGCGCTTGTTCCGCCCGTGGCGGACTCGCACCGACGCCAGTGACGGCCGCGAGCTGTGCGATCGTCGGATACTCGAACAGCTGACGCGGTGTCAGCTCCAATCCGGCCCGGCGTGCGCGTGACGCGACGCGAATTGCCAGGATGCTGTCGCCCCCGATCTCGATGAATCCATCCTCGATGCCAACGCGCGGCACGCCGAGCACTTCGGTCCAAATGCCGGCCAGCAGTTCCTCTACGGTTGTTCGCGGAGCGATGTACTCGTGCGTCGCCGCGTAGTCGGGCGCGGGGAGGGTCTTGGGATCGAGCTTGCCGGTGGGGGTCTGCGGCAGGGCGTCGAGGACGACGACGGCGCTCGGGACCATGTAGTCGGGCAGTTGCCGCCGCGCGTGCGCCAGCAGCGCCTCGCGGT
>DATDOE010000125.1:0-7821 GCA_035293405.1 Vicinamibacterales bacterium
AACGCCGAGACGGCGCGCATCAAATGGATGTTTACTGTCGACCGTGCTCGCGAGAAGCTTGGCCGGGTGTATCCCCAGCCCGCTGGTCGCACCCAGGCCGCCGCCTGAACCGGTCAGATCCACTGCGGCCAGGTACTAGTAGTCGAAGACGTGTTCGAGACCGGGATCGCCGAGGGGATGTGCGTTCAGGAATGCGGCGAGGCCCGACACCTTCATGTCGACGAGCAGGCGCTCGCTGCGGAAGCCATCGCGCTTCAAACGCATGATCACGGTGCCCTGCTGCAGGCGCGAGTCGGAGCCTTCGGGGATGGTCACGCTCACCATGATGTCGTCGTTGCCGGCGATCTCGCTGATGGTGCCACCGCGCCGGGCGATGTCTACCAGGATGCTGGTGAAGAGGTCGTAGCGCGGTGTCTCGATTTCCACGCCACCGGGGCGCGCGCCGATGACGTGCACGCCGGGAATGCTCGACAGCGTCTTTTCGTCGAGGCCGGCAACGATGCTGCGGATGACCAGCTGCGCCGGTGCGTTCGCGGCAGCACCGGCGAGGACTTTTGCGTAGGCCGCCTTCGCTGTGAACTCCAGGCCAAGGCCCAGGCGCCGCTCCCATCCGCGAACCACTCCATCGACGGGCGCGGCCCAGAGCTCACGCGCCTTGCGCCCGAATGGATATTTGTACCAGGGCGTCTGGCGCAGAAACGCCGCGTAGTCCACGGCCATCTCTGAGACAAAGGTATCCTGCGGCGTTTTGTCCCGCCCGCGCAGCCACGCGGCAGCACGCCCGATGGTCTCCTCGTAGGCTCCCTTCACGCCCATTTCAGTGGTAAAGCTCACGCCAATCGTGTGGATCATCGCGCGCGTATTCCCGTCGGCGCCGCCATGGGCGTCAGCAACCCGCATGAGGGCGCACGTGGAGCGCCAGAACGCCGAGACGCTCCTGATGTAGTCGAAGGCATGTTCGTCACCCGTCTTGAGCGCCTCGGCCAGGCCGTCGTAGGCATACACGATGTGCCATTCGGGATAGGTCAGATAGGTATTCGCCTCTCTGCGCTGAAAAGCGGGATCCGCGATCGCGGACCTGTAGGTCTGCGTGCCCGGCTCTCCGCGGCAAGCGATTTCGACGTACGCCACCGGCATCAACAGCAGCAGGAGCACGACCACGGCAGCGGCCATCGGCCACTTGGCGACCTTCCAGATAGCCGCCCAGACAGCCGCCAGCAGTCTGCGCATTCAGCGGGCCTCATGCGCAAAGAGCACGCTCGACAGGATCGCAAACCCACCCCCGCCGATATGCGGCAGGTTCGCCAGGATCTTGAACGACAGCGGTAGATCCACCACGCCGTGGTTGACGATGCCAAGGTCGAGATAACCCGATCCCGCCGCCAGGCCAAGAAGGCCATCAGACAAATAGAGCAACCCGAAGTACAAGAGAAACACTCGCGCCGCACGGCTGGACATCGCGGCAGCGATGCCCGCCCAGAGCGCCGACGCGATGTGGAGACCGTCGTCGTAGATATCGAGGGCGAAGACGCCGAACGCCCGCCCTTCGGCGTCGGTCAGGCCTGGAATGTAGTTCAGCGATGCCGCCGCAAGCAGAATCAGCATGTACACGAGCGCAATCCAGCGCAGTTTTCCCACAGTGAGCCTCTCGCTTCACAGACGGGCGAAATACCCGTCCCAGACCTGGTTGCGGAAGAGAAGATCGCGATCGACCTCGCGCTTCTTCGCAGCAAACTCCGATGCACGCGGATAGCCGCGCGACAGCTGGTCCAGCGACGCGTGCGGCCGGTACGGCAGATAGTAGGTGCCGCCCACCGCCAGCACGCGTTCGATGAGCGCGTGCGTCATTCGCGCCATGTCGGCCTCGCCGCGAGCGGTCTGTTCCTGTGAGAACAACATCACGGCGGCAATCCGCGGCTCGGTTGCGTAGGCAAGCACACTGTCCCGATCGGTGTTCACGTACCGCAAGGTGATGTTCAGGAGCTGCTGGTACGACGCCGGGATCACGTCCTGGCACGCCTGTACGAACTCACGGAAGCGGGCCGGCGCAACGAAGTACTCGTGGAGGATGTCGGTGCGGAACGAATCGCGATCGTCAAGCGTGATCACCGGCTCGTTCATCAGGCTGTTGCGGGTGGCGGAGCCGGACAGCCGCGGTCCCAGCCCTGCCTCGGTCCACCAGCGAAACCGCTTCGCCCGATCGGACTCGAGTTGGGCACGAAAGAGATAGCGCGCCGCACGACTGATGAAGCCGGAGCCCGACGCAGCCGGAATGCGGCGTTGATCGCTCGCCGGCCGATAGGTGATGAGCAGGCCGCGCTCGAAGAAGCGGTCGAGCGCGACGTCCATGCGCCCATACGCCATCTGAATCGACGAATCTGCCGTCAGCCGCTCGGCGAAGCGGGCGCCGATATCGGGACCATTCACCTCTTCGAACGTGGGCTGGAGCAGGGCGTTGGGCACCATGTCGAGCTCCAGCTCGGTGATCACGCCAAACAGTCCGTAGCCGCCCATCGCGTGACGAAACAGATCGCCGTTCTCCGTGCGTGAGCACGTGACCGCCGTTCCATCAGGCAGCAGCATGGCGCAGGCACGCACCGTGCTGCCGCACCCGCTGAACGGCACCGGCCAGCCGTGGGCGTTGACCGAGAACGTGCTGGCCACGCCGAAGTCATTGTTGGACTGCATGACCGCCGGGGAAAAGCCCATGGCGTCGAGCTTGGCGATGACGGTCGACCACCGGGTTCCGGCGCCGACGCGATAGACCTTGCGCGCGGTGTCCGCCTCGAGCCACTGCTGATCGAGCGTGGCGACGGTGCCATTCTTCGCCAGACTCTGGCCGCCCATGGAATGGCGTGCCGCGCTGGCGATGATGGGACGGCCCGCGGAGCGCGCCTCGGCCAACGCGGCGCGAATCCGATCGATGGCGGCCGCTCGGTCATCGTCGCGGATCGTGACGTGCGACAGGACCGGTGTGGGAGACAGAAGGCTCGCGTCGTTCAAGACGAGGCCACGGGCCGCGGCGACGTCGGCATCAGCACCCGGAAACGGTGGGCCCGGATCGTTGGTCGGTAAGAGACACTGGCGCCCGACGAGCGCCCCGACGCCCGCGGACGCGCCCAGCAGCCAGGCGCGCCGTGTCAGTCCCTTCGTCGGCTGTTCCATGGCGCTGACGGCCTTCGCCGTTGATGATGTTGCGGTTGAGGTTGTGAGGATACTCCAAACGGTTCCGCCGTGACAGAATGCGCGCGTGAAAATGGTCGTCATCGCGTTTGTTCTGCTCGTGGCTCTCGCTCCGCCGGTCTCGGCACAAGTGGCGGCAAACGCGACAGCCACCCTTCCGGCGGAGATTCCGCTGTTTCCCCTGCCAGAGGTGGTGCTCTTCCCGGGCGTGCCACGTCCACTTCTGATCTTCGAGCCGCGCTACCGCGAGATGGTTGCCGATGCGCTGAAGGGCAACCGGATCATCGGCATGGTCTTGCTGCGGCCGGGATTCGAGAAGGACTACGAAGGGCGGCCGCCGATCTACGGCATCGGGTGCGCCGGCGTGATCGAGGACTACGAGCAGCTGCCCGACGGCCGATACGGGATCCTGCTCCGCGGCCTGACCACGTTTCGCGTGCTCAGCGAGGATCAGCGCAAGCCGTACCGCCTGGCGCGCGTCGAGGCGGTGCCGGAGCTGTTGAAGGACGAAGAGCGCGGCCCGCTCAGCACGCTACGAGAGCGGCTCGCGAAGTTGCTCTATGCCGTGATTCCGCTGGGCGCCGAGCCGCCGGACCCTGGACTCGCCGACGTCGAGTTCGTCAACATCACGGCGCAGGCTCTCAGCATGCCGGAGTCCGCAAGACAGGATCTGCTCGAGCGCAACAGCGTGCTGTTGCGTGCCCGCGCGCTCGTGGAGCGGCTCGAGAAAAGGTGAGTTACTTCTGTTTGGCGGCGGCGTCCATCAGCGCCTGGGTTTCGATGCCGGAACAATTCAGCGACATGATGCGATCGAACGGTGCGAGCACGAGCGTCTGCTTCGGAACCGTCCACGGCGCGGTCAGCACCTCCGGATCTTCGACGATGGCGTCGATTTCGAGCGTGTTGGCGTCCACGCGCCGATAGCGCTCCACGATGTGCAAGGCGTCGGAATGGTGGGACACTCGTCCCTCTGCAGAGATCCAGGTGTTGTCGGTGAAGTTCTTCGTATCCACAACGAACGTGTCGCCTTCCCAACGGCCCACGGAGTCTCCACGGTACGCGGGAGGTACATCGTCGCGATGTGGCCGCCCGTCGGTGGGAACCAGACGGAACCCGTGATAGGTCTCGGTCAGCATCACCATCATCTTGGGCGTCGAGATGATTTGTCCGACAGCGCCGACGTCATAGAGGCTGACGTTCAGCGTGCCGAATGCCGTCGGAACGCAGCGTAGGGTCGGGTCGTCCTTGTCGCTCAGCGTTTTCGCTTTGGCGGCGGCCTCGGGCTTATAGAGGCTGGCAAATGTCGGCGGCGGTATTCCGCGTGCGCCGCCTCGCGCACCGCCGCGAGCACCGCGGCCCCGCGCCGCGCCGATGTCGCTGCCACCCCACCAGACGCCAGACAGATCCGGATGGCCGTCGGCCATGCGCGGTACTGGCTTGGCATCTTGTTCGGCCGCGACACGAACCAGGGCCGGTGCAAAGCACGCGAGCGCGAATGCGAATCCAGCCGTGACGATCGTGGTCATCAGACGAGGCGTCATGTCCGGCACCCTTCCTTCAAGCCCGTCGCGCGGTTACTGGGCGGCAGGTCCCTGCTGGGACCCGAACATGCCGTACGACGTGCCATCAGCCGTCACCAGCTCTCGCAGCATCCCCATGTTCTGAGTGGGGTCCTTGGCGTGAAACCCCTTGATGGTGACCTCGACGCCCTTCTTGATGAGGCCGGGCTTGAAGCCATTGCGAACCATGCCGCTTGGCGTCCCGGCTTCGAAGGCCCACCGCTCCACTTTGCCGCTGGCGTCCTTCACATCGAGGAAGAACCATGAGTGCGGGTTCTCCAGGCGGATCTGCACGATCGTCCCTTGAACCGTCACCGGCTTGTTCATGTCGAAGGCGGCGGCAAACGAGTGATGCGCCCACGCGGCCGTGGCGGCGCCGAGCGAGACGAGACTCAACACGAGGGCGATGCGGAACGGTCGCTTCATGAGCAGACCTCCTTCAGGAAACTGCGGTGCCTGCATTCTGCCACGGTCCGGCTGAAGCCGGACACTACGTACGATGGACGGACGATGGTGGACTGGTCACCCGCGCCGGATCCTCGACGCCTCGAAGCGAATCTGGATGCGGTACACGGTCTTCGCCCGGCACTTGATCTCACCGGTGGCCAGATCGACCCGCTCAGGAACTTCCTGAATGTGCTTGTCGACGACGGCGTGATAGCCGCGCTCGGAAAACAGGTCGATCAGCATCGGGATCGCGAGCGGCTCGTTGAAGATCGGATCCTCCGAGTTCACGTGCGCCCGGCCCGACAGGGCGTGTCGGGTAATGATCGGCATGAACTTGCTTCTGACCAGCTCGACGATCTGACTCAGGAGCTGCGTGTGTTCGAACTCGTAGCTGTCGAGCCGCTTGACCAGCTCCTGCCGGCCGTGCACGACGAGCTCCTCGGCGAGGGGCAACGGTTGCAGCCGTTCAAACGTGCGCGGGTCCAGCTCGAGGGAGCTCTGATACTTGAGCTCCTTGAGGATGTTCTCCTGCACTTCCGAGATCGGCCCCTCGGCGTTGACGAAGTGATAGTGGTACAGCTGTCTCAACGAAGTGAGCGCCGTCCACGTCTGCTCCTTGAAGACCTGATAGCGCCGCCGCATGAGATCTTCGGACAAATCGGTCGCGCGCAGCTCGATGGGCGTGCCGATGCCGGTCTCGGCGACCTTCTTGTTGTGTTTGGCGATCTCGCGCCCCCGGTTGCGCTGCCGGCCGATGCTCGTGCTCTCGCTGACGAACAGCACCATCGCGTGAATCGTCGGCCGGCGGAAGTGAATCGCCAGTGGCGTGGAGGCAAACTGGTCGTGCAGCTCGCCGATCTTGTCGACGAGCAGCTTCAGACATTCGACCTGCACCGGCGTGCGCGGAAAGCCGTCCAGCACGACCCCGTCTCGATACGCCGGCACCAGGAGCCTCCGAAGCAGGACGGTCACCACCTCTGTGTCACCGACCATGCCCCCTTGCGCCTTGAGCGCCTCCATCTCAGGAGTCGTCAGCAGCTCGCTGATCACGATCGGCGGGCACGTCAGCCCGCGAGCCTCGTTGATGAACTGCGTCTGTGTCCCCTTGCCCGCCCCCGGCGCTCCGCCAAGCAGGATGATCTCCTTCGGGAAGCGGAGCTTCTCCCGGCCAACCTCTTCCTCGAGGCTCTCCCAAATCGGCATGAAGATGACGCGAGCATCCTTGACTTCGAGGTCGACGACCTTCGACGCCGGACGATCGCTGGCAGGTGAGGACATGGTTCTCCAATCGGATGTGGCCGCCGCGAGCGCACGGCACCGTGCCGTGCACGCCACAAGAGTATCGGACGATCAGTGGCTGACCAAGTCTCAGGAATATCCCTCCGTCGCCGGGTGGGGTTGATACACCTCTTCGAGACGGGTGATGTCCTCGTCCGACAACTTCACCGACAGCGCCGCCAGCGCATCTTCGAGATGCTCAGGCCTGGTGGCGCCGAAAATCGGCGACGTAATCGCGGGCTTGCTCAGCAGCCACGCCATCGCGATGTGCGCCGGGGGCACTCCACGCTCGCGGGCGATCTCGTTCGTGCGATCGATCACCAGCTTGTCGATGTCCACCGTCTTGACGAAGAGCGCTTTTCCGAACGCGTCGGTTCTGGCGCGCTCGGTGGTCGCGTCCTCGGTCCACGGCCGGGCCAGCTTGCCGCGCGCGAGCGGAGACCATGGCGTCACGCCCACGCCTTCGGAGACGCACAGGCGCAGCATCTCTCGCTCGTCCTCGCGATAGAGGAGGTTGTAGTAATTCTGCATGGAGACGAAGGTCGCCCAGCCGTTCGCGCGCTGGATGCCAATCGCCTTCATGAACTGCCATGCGTGCATCGATGAGGCGCCGAGATAGCGGACCTTGCCGGCGCGGACGAGGTCGTTGAGCGCGGCGAGGGTTTCCTCGAGCGGCGTCTCGTAGTCGTAGCGGTGGATGATGTAGAGGTCGATGTAGTCGGTGGCCAGGCGCTGCAGGCTCTTATCCACCTCGGACAGGATGGCCTTGCGCGACAGGCCGCGGCCGTTCGGACCCGGTCGAACAGGACCCCACACCTTGGTGGCGATGACGACCTCGTCGCGGCGCGTGAAGTCGCGGATCGCGCGGCCCAGCACTTCCTCGCTCTCGCCGTTCGAGTAGACGTTGGCGGTATCGAAGAAATTGATGCCCGATTCCAACGCTCGCTTGATGTGGGGACGGCTGTCCTCTTCGCTCAGCGTCCAGTGCCACTGGAGCAGCCCGGGCGTTTTTGCCTGCCCGTAGCTCATACAGCCCAGGCACACCCGCGACACCTGCAGACCCGTACGGCCCAGCGTGACGTAATCCATGACTCACCGCGATCCCATCGAAAACGACCTGACGCGACAGGATATCCCGGACCTGAGCCATGGGTTCACGCCATCCTACTGATTCCTCTATAGGCCGGCAGATTCGAACGAGACTTCCGCCGGCAGCCCCACGTACTGCTCCGCGAGGCTCGTCATCGCGGCACGCGACCTCGTCAGGTAATCGAGGTCGGCGATCTGGCGTTGATGGTCGAACGCGTTGTCGTCCGGAAAGCGATGAAGCGTCGACGTCATCCACCACGAGAAT
>DATDOE010000126.1:0-98016 GCA_035293405.1 Vicinamibacterales bacterium
GTCCACGACATGATCGTCGCGCTCGAGCGGCGCGGGTTCATCAGTCGAATTCCGCGCCAACCCCGGACGATCAGGCTGCTACTATCGGCAGACGAACTGCCCGCCTTGCAACCGATCAAAACCACTGCGGCGGGGTACTAGGTGAGTGATGAAGTTCCTGAAGCTCCCGCAACTGGCGACCCTAACACCACGCACGTTGATCGTTGCAGTCGCGGTCGGACTGATCGCGTGGACAGCCCTCACTGTCGCCGTCGCCACCAGCTACGCCCGTGACTACGCCAACGATGCATTTTGGGACGCCAGTAATGACATCAGTGACGTCATTCACCGGAACGAGGCTCTTGAGAATCGAATCTCGGAGCTTGAAAACGACGTATCAGACCTGAAGCGGCAATTGTCAGAGGTCGAATACACACTTCGTCTGCGATGAAGGGCTAGTGTCGCGTGCCGGTATGAGTGGCGGGCTGAGAGTCGAGCTGACGGTCGAACGATTCACTAGAATCGACGCACCGGTCACTACTGACTGACGCGGCGACGGCTACTGGGGCGCGGATTATCAGCGGCGCGCCTTCTGTATCGCTGCCTTGGTTGGCCGGGCCAATACCAACGAACAATCTTGAAGTCTTCCCTGAGGGGATGCGTCTCGTGCTTCAGGTCGCGCAGCCCGACTCTGGCGGCGATGTATCTGGCTAGTTCGACCTTTTCCTTATTGGCGTTCGGGCGTAGGTGAAAGTCTTGGTTGTGGAAGCCGACGGCACCCATCAGCACATCCGCTGCTTGCAGCAGGTCGGATTGTTTTGAGTTCAGCGGTTCGACTCGCGTAACGACATCTCTCGTGGCGTTCAACTCTTTCCGTATGCCGTTATTCAGGGTGTAAAAGAGTTTCGCATAAGGGTCGCCTTTAACTGGGCGCTCATCGATGAGCACTCGCAAGTCGCATTGATGCCTGAGCGGAAACTTTGCGAAATACCCCAGCAGCCAGTGGTAATAAAACTTGTAGAAACCGAGTTCGTCGTCCCCCTTGCTATATGCGCGGTATTCAGGCGCACGTCTGTCAAGGATGATGGCTTTGAACTGGAGCAGTTGCCGCCGTTTAGCTAGCGAAAAAAGCAGATCGACTAGGGACTTGTATTTGGTTAAACGTGGGCAGCCATGAACCTTGTGCCATTTGATTTCGTCGTGTATGCCTTCTCGTTGTCGCCAGTCTTTGATCTCGCGCTGCACGGTAAGAATGTCGTCGAGCGCGACGAGGATGGCACCGTAGACCGGATGTGGTTTTCCGCCGTCGGTATTGCTCTCATCGCAATAGACGCGGAAGCCTTTGAGCTGCGAGCGGATCACGGCCACAGCGACGGTATCCACAGGCCCGCAGCCTGACCGACGAGCCCACACACGATCAGCGTCCACCCCACCCGCAACCAACGCAAGCACCTGTCAGCATACGCCTTCGCTTCCGGCAGCGGCTTCCACCCCATGTCATCGCCGTGATGGCGCAAGACGTGACCTTCCGGTGTGATCCATGCCGCCAAGCCGTATCGCGCCAACATCACGACACCGACCATCTCCAGTGCAAGCCCGATGGTTGACACGATGTTGCCAATGAGCATGTCGGGATGATCGCATGCCGGGCCGCAGGCTAGACTACTTCGGCGGGCACATTGGCGCGGGCGGACGGCACGAAACACGGAAGGCGACAGGGCTATGAGACACCGTGATACGGCCAGAGACAGACGCTACATTCTGTTCAGACGTGCGATGTTTACTGTGTGATGTCGAGCGCCACTCTGTACGACTTTTGTCTTCGACCACTCGGAGCGCTTCAAGTGGCCCGTGCGTATCGTATTCGCGCTGGCAGTGTTAGCGGCTCTTGCTAGCTATCTCGTCGAGCGTAGGAGCAAACGAGGACGGCGCACCCTCCGCAATGGCGACATGCGGCAAGTGTGACGACGGCGACGCCACGATCCCAGTTTCTCTTTGAAATTTCACGAGCACGTTCACGGGCCACAAATTGGTCGGAGGCTGGGCCGCGGATTTTCAATCAGCCGGCGCCGGAAATTGGGCGCGAGTCACTATCACCTGTCTGTTGACGACCGTGCGGTTCCTCGGCCCCGTCACAACCCAAAGTCCGGACCGAGATCGACCCCAAGGCCGGACACCACACTGCTAGCCGAGCGACGGATCTTCGCGGGGGCAATCTGGGGGCTCAACTTGGCTGTGGTGCAGATTTCTCGGTTCTGACGGATCGCGATCATCAGAAATCGCTAGATGTGGGCCCGATCTGAAAACCCTGTCAAGAGCGAGTCCCCCTTCCGCACCACCTAAGTTGTGTCCACGCAATGTGCCCTGCGTTCCGTGGCGGACGAATCAGCAATGACGGTGCATGCCGCGATGGCAGGCGATCGAACCGGCACTACTCGCGGCGGGAGCGAAGAGTACGAGCGGCGCGAGCTTTCCCGGCGTGCGGCTTGCGCGCCGAAGCGCAGAGCGCGAAGGCGGGAGCCGGCGCCGGTAGCCCGGCATGGCCGCGGCGCGATATACCACTTGTGCGTGGAATGGGGCGGGTCTAAAGACCCGCCTCTACGACCTCAGCACTCAGGCTCACTTCACGCGCTTGGCCACCAACTGCTCCGTCGCGATGTCGGCGACCTTGCGTGTGAGCGTGATCTCGTCAGCGGACGTCAGCTGACCGGCGTACTCGATGCGGAACGGCATGCCCTGGAAGTTCGCGTTCTCGACAAACGAGATCTTGTCACCGTCGACCTTGCCGTCGGTGATCTTCGACTCGCCCACGAGGTTGCCCTTCGCGGTGCCCGTGAGCTCGGTGCCCTTCACCGCGAACTCGTAGGTGTATTGCTGCTCACCGGCATCGGTGTTGAACGTCGCACTCCACTTGCCGCTGACATCGGCCGCGCGGACGCCGGCCAGCGAGACGACGACGAGCAGTGCCGACGCGAGAACCAATCGACGCACTGTCATGTCACTCCTCCGATTCCTTACGTGAACGACCTCGTGAACAACGCCTCGATGGCGCGAGCGCTGTTGTCGCGCAGCGTGCGCGTCCCGGTTCCGGTGAAGTGCGGATGCGTGATCACAGGGGCCGACGCCGCGTCGAGTGACTGCCACGCCTCGCCGGTCCAATGCGACCAGCCGTCACGCTCCTGGTCGAACACGTACAGCGGCTTGTTACACAGCTTCGCGAACTCGGCGCCCCAGCCCGTCCCACCACGCACCGTACCGTCCTCGAGGATCGAGCCGATGACGTAGATCTCCTGGCCGTTGTTCACCTGATACCACAGCGTCTGCAGGACCTTCCGCAGGATCGGCCCCTCGGTATAGCGCCGGTGCATGAGGCGGGAGACGTACTCAAGGCTCACGTCGCCGGCCAGAAGCTCCTCATGATTGAGGACCCGCACGCCACGGTGCCGGTCGATCTTGTGGCCGTCGAAGGTGAAGTGCACCTCTTCGACCCCATGACGTTCAGCGCATGCACCAAAGGTGGCCTCGGCGCCGGGCGCGCCGCCACTGAAGAGAATGCAGTCGGACGGTTTCATCGGTGGGATGATAGCGCGATGTCAGGCTCCCGCGTGTATCGCGCCGGTGAATCCGTCGAGGACGCCTGCCGGGCATGCAAGGTCGACCGCATCCACACGGTGATCGTCGTCGACGCCGCCGGCCGGCCCATCCGCGTGCAGTGCGACTATTGCGACAGCCAGCACAATTTTCGGGGAGGCCCGAGGTTCGACGCGCAGGCCTCGTCGCGCCCCGCGGCCGCCGCCAGCACGAGTACCGGCACCAGCTCGACGCGCTCGACACACACCCCATCCGACCCGTTCCCTCTCGTCAGTGATCGCGAAAGGACCGCGCCGCCCATGACGCTGCATGATCGCCCCGAGGATCTCGAGCTGCTGCTTCGCCGCATCATCCGCGAGGAAGCCGGCATCACACCGGTGGCCCCGGCTCAGAAATGGCGCGGCGGCACGATGGCCCTGCGGCCGGGCACGCCGGGCCTGCAGGAAAAGACGTGGCCCATCGAGACCTTCTTCCACAAGGTCGTCATGCTGCGCAATCGCCTGCGCACGCTCGAACAGCAGGTCAACGCCTCGGACCTGCCAGACGATGTGAAGGTGAAGCTGCAGGGGTATGTGAGCGGCTGCTACGGATCGCTGACCAGCTTCAACATCCTCTTCGCCGAAGAGGACGATCAGTTCAAAGGCGGCGGCGGAGGCGATTGACCGAAGCCGGCCGTCGGACGCGCGGTCCGCTTCCCGCGATGCCAGCCGCCGTACCACGCGGCCGGCACCATGACGACGATGCCGGCGATCCAGAACCACAACGGCTGGTCGGCGTCGCGAATGGCCACCATGGCCCAGATGGTCATCGCCATCTGAATGGCGCCCATGATCGTCGCGTCCGCTTCTTGACGTTTCTTGCGATACAGAAGGCGGGTCTAAAGACCCGCCTCTACACGTCGGAGGAGATCGTGCGCCTTCCTTCGTAGAGGCGGGTCTTTAGACCCGCCTGGCAATAGCAGGCACCGATCCAGATTGACGTTGCGTCCGCAAGCGAACACGATGTGCTTGTACGCTAGCGAGGCTGAGTCGCCTCGTCTGTCGAGCGACACTCCCACATGGCACCGCCCCCGCGTTCACGAATGAGCGAGTCGGCACGGCTTCAGCAGGCCGGGTCCCGCCAGCAGGATTGGAAACGGTGGGGACCCTATTTGTCCGAGCGGCAATGGGGCACCGTTCGCGAGGATTACTCCCCCAACGGCACGGCGTGGGAATACTTCCCCCATGAGCACGCGCGCAGCCGGGCCTACCGGTGGGGCGAGGACGGGCTGTTGGGAATCTGCGACCGGCAGGGCCGCCTGTGTTTCGCCCTGGCGCTGTGGAATGAGCGCGATCCGATCCTCAAGGAGCGGCTGTTCGGGCTGACAGGCAACGAAGGCAACCACGGCGAAGACGTCAAGGAGTGCTACTACTACCTCGATTCAACCCCGACGCACTCGTACATGAAGGGCCTGTACAAGTATCCGCAACAGGCCTTCCCGTACGCACAGCTCGCCGAGGGCAACCGTATCCGTGGACGGGATGACCCTGAGCTGGAGCTGACCGACACCGGCGTGTTTGCCGAGAATCGCCATTTCGACGTCACCGTCGAGTACGGCAAAGCGTCAGCAAACGACCTGCTCATTCGCATCGAGGTCGCCAATCGCGGTCCCGAGCCGGCCCGCCTGCACGTCCTGCCGACGCTCTGGTTTCGCAACACGTGGTCGTGGGGACGAACCGGCGAGGGGTACTGGCCGCAGCCAAGCATGAAGCGAGGCGCAGGCGCACGTGTCATCGCCGAGCATTCGAGCCTGGGCACCTTCGAGCTGCTGGGAGAGTCGGACGGACACGGGCCGGCCCTCCTCTTCACCAACAACGAAACGAACTACGCCCGGCTGTTCGGAACCGCGAATCCGACGCGCTACGTCAAAGACGCCTTCCACGACTACGTCGTGCACGGACAGACCGATGCCGTGAATCCCGCCGAAGCCGGGACCAAGGCGGCGCTTCACTACGCCCTCGACGTGCCGGCCCACGGCGCCTCCGTCATCCGGCTCCGTCTGACGGACGCCTCCGCGTCCACATCGAGCGAAGACGGATTCGGCGTGGGGTTCGAACAGACACTCGAGGGCTGCCGCGAGGAGGCAAACGCATTCTACGACGGCGTCATTCCGCAACACATCACCGGCGACGCCCGCATGGTCGTGCGGCAGGCGGCCGCGGGACTGTTGTGGACCAAGCAGTTCTATCACTACGTGGTGAAGGACTGGCTCGAAGGCGATCCCAGTCAGCCGGCGACCGCACCGGGACGCGCAGAGGGCCGCAACCGCGACTGGATTCATCTGTACAACCGCGACGTGATCTCGGTTCCCGACAAGTGGGAGTACCCGTGGTACGCGGCGTGGGACCTCGCCTTTCACATGATTCCGTTCGCGAAGCTCGACCCCGATTTCGCCAAGGAGCAGCTCATCCTGTTCCTCCGCGAGTGGTACCTGCACCCGAGCGGTCAATTGCCCGCCTATGAGTGGGCGCTGTCGGACGTGAATCCCCCGGTGCATGCCTGGGCCGCGTGGCGCGTCTACAAGATGACCGCGCCGCCGGGACAGCGCGACCGCGAGTTTCTGGCCCGTGTCTTCCAGAAGCTGCTGCTCAACTTCACCTGGTGGGTGAACCGCAAGGACGTGGACGGCCGGCACCTCTTCGCCGGCGGCTTCCTCGGCCTGGACAACATCGGCGTCTTCGACCGGTCGCAGCCGTTGCCCTCAGGGCAACGCCTCGAGCAGGCCGACGGCACGGCGTGGATGGCGTTCTACTGCTCGACGATGCTGTCGATGGCCCTCGAGCTGGCGAGCGAAGACCCGACCTACGCCGACATGGCGTCGAAGTTCTTCGAGCACTTCGTCGCCATCGTAGATGCGATGAACGGGCTCGGCGGCATGGGGTTGTGGGATGACCAGGACGGCTTCTACTACGACCGGCTGTACGTCGACGGACATGTCGTGCCGATGCCGATCCGTTCGATGGTCGGCCTGCTGCCGTTGTGTGCGGTCGAAGTGCTCGACCAGGAAACCATCGATCGCCTCCCGGGCTTCAAGAAGCGACTCGAATGGTTCCTGACGAATCGCCCGGACCTCGCGCGGCACATCAGCTCGTTGTCGCCGTCGCATCATGGTCACGGCGCACGACGCCTTCTCGCCATCTCCTCACGGGAACGGCTGGAGCGCGTGCTGCGGTACATGCTGGACGAGAACGAGTTCCTCTCGCCGTACGGCATCCGCTCGGTCTCCCGCATCCATGAGGCGAATCCATTCGTACTGCGTTACGACGGCAACGAGCATCGTCTGGACTACTGCCCGGGAGAATCGAAAACGGCGTTGTTCGGAGGCAACTCGAACTGGCGCGGGCCGATCTGGCTGCCGCTGAACTATCTGCTGGTCGAGGCTCTCGAGCGCTACTACCACTTCTACGGCGACGATTTCACCGTCGAATGCCCGACCGGTTCGGGCCGTCACCTCACGCTGCGCCAGGTGGCGCGCGAGATCTCCTGCCGCGTGGCGTCGATCTTCCTGCGCGACGCGTCGGGTCATCGTCCCTGCTACGGCGGCGATGCACGGTATGCCGACGATCCGCATTGGCGCGATCTCGTGCTGTTCCACGAGTACTTCCACGGCGAGACCGGCCGTGGCTGCGGCGCCAGTCATCAGACGGGCTGGAGCGCCCTGGCCGCCGGGTTCATCGACGACTGGGCCCGAAGCCTCGCTGGAAAATGAGTACGTAGGGTCCGCCTTCAGGCGACCAAGGTCAGACAGTCGTAGGGTCCGCCTTCAGGCGGACCAGGGCCGGCTGAAGCCGGCCCCTACGTTGCTATGTCGATCTACTGCTCCGGATGCAGCGCCTCCGCGAGCGCCATACGGGTGCCGCGGCGCGCGGGCATGAACGAGGCCAGCATCGCGACGAGGAGCAGCACCAGCGCCGCGATCCCGAACGTAGACGGATCGCGCGGCTCGGTCTCGTAGAGCAGCGCCTGCAGCACGCGCGTCACGCCCCCGGCCACGACCAGCCCGATGACGAGGCCGATCAGCGTGAGGCGAAAGGCCTGGCCGATAATCAGCCGGAAGACCATGCCGCTCGTGGCGCCCATCGCCAGCCGCACGCCGATCTCCTGCATGCGCTGCCCCACTGAGTAGGCCATCACGCCGTAGACGCCAACACCCGCAAGCAGAATCGCCATCAACGCAAAGGCGACGAGCAGCGTCATGATCACGCGCGGGCGGGCAATCGTGAACGCCACCACGTCGTCCATGGGTTGAACATCGGCCACCGGCAGCTCGGGATCGAGCGAGTGAACCGCGGCAGTCACACCGGGCGCGAGCGACATTGGATTGAGCGTGGTGCGGATCACAAACGTCATCGAGCCGACCGTCAGCTGCCGGTGCGGGATGTAGACCATCGGAAAGATCTCGCCTTCGAGGGACGCGATCTTGATGTCCTTGACCACGCCGATGATCTCGTACGGCGGGCCGGCGTTGCCGATGAACACGTCGATGCGCTTGCCGATGGGGCTCTCGCCGGCGAAGGCGCGCCGGACCAGGCCCTCGCTGACGATTGCCACGCGAGGCGAGTCGATCTGATCCGCAGGCGTGAAATCACGCCCCGCCACCTGCGCGATGCCCATCGTCTTGAAGAAGTTGGGCGTGACCGGCCTCACATCGGTCGACGGGCCCTGTCCTGGGGCAGGAACCGGCTGGTCACTGCGGTAGAAGCCAGTCCGCATGCCACCGCCCCGGGCCATCGGAAGAAAGGTGACACCCGCGGCCTGCTCGACACCTGGGAGCTCGGCGATCCGCGCCAGGGCGTCGGTGTAGAAGGTGGCGATCTGACGAGGCGTGGGATATCGGATGCCCGGCGTCTGCACGCGCGCGGTGAGAAGGCCTTCGGATCTGAACCCGGGATCGATGTTCTGCAAACGAATGAAGCTGCGGATGAGCAGACCCGCGCTCACGAGCAGGACCAGCGAGACGGCGACCTCCGCGACCACCAGCCCGCCGAGGATTCGGCGCGACCTGCGCCCTCCACCGTGACGGCCTCCTTCGCGCAGCGACTCATTGACCGAACCCGACGTGATGATGGCCGGCACGAAACCGAACAGCAGGCCCGTGGCAAGAGCGATGGCCATGGTCACGCCCAACATCGGCAGGTCGAGCGCAACTTGATCGAGCCGCGGCACTGGAATCCGGTCCGCGACCAGCGCGAGCAACCCGCGATGCAGCGCGAACGCCAATGCCAGTCCCGCGACCCCGCCCGCGGCGCCGAGCAGCAGGCTCTCGCTGAGTAACTGCGCGAGCAAGCGCCGGCGCTTCGCGCCAAGCGCGGCGCGAATGCCGAGCTCGCGCTGACGCACGGTGCTTCGTGCCAGGAGCAGGTTGGCGACGTTGACGCACGCAATCAGCAGCACGAGGAGCACGGCGCCGGTGAGGATCAGCAGTGCGGGCCGAATCTGTTCGACCATCTGCTCATGCACGGGCACCAGAAGAGCCGACCAGCCGGTGTTGAGCCGGGGCGCCTCTTTCTCGCGCGCCGTCATGATGTTTCGCATGTCGCTGCGAGCCTGCTCCAGCGTCACGCCGTCGCGAAGCCGCGCGATTCCGTAGGACGTCCCTCGGCCCTGGGCCGCGCGAAGGCGTTCCATGACCCAGCCGTAAGGAATGAGAAATGCCGCCTTCTGACCGACCACGGTAAAGCCGTCAGGCATCACGCCCACAATCGTGCGCGGCCGTCCGTTCGCGCCGATCGTGGTGCCGATGACGTCGGACCTCCCACCAAGCCGCGTCTGCCAGAAGTCGTGGCTGACGATGATGACCTGGTCGCTGCCCTGCTCGTCCTCGCGCGACGTGTACGCGCGGCCGAGTGCAGGCTGGACGCCGAGTACCGAAAACAGATCTGAGGAGGCGAAGAGGCCCTCGATCTCCGCCGGCGAGTTCCCGATCATCAGGCTCAATCGCGCCGGGCCGACCATCCCCAGGTTCTCGAATGAGCGCTGCCGTTCGCGCCAGGCGACGAAGTTGGCCTGCCCGATGACGTTCCGCCCGATGTTCCGGCCCGGATTGGTCTCCCACACCGTGACGACCCGATCCGGATCGCGATATGGGAGCGGCTCGAGCATGACACCACGGACGATGCTCAGGGTCGCCGAGGTGGCGCCGATGCCAAGTGCGAGCGCGAGAATCGCGGGGATGGTGAATCGCGGGGCCCGCACGAAGGACCGCAGTGCGAACCGGAGATCTTGTATCAGCGTGGCCATTGACGCCTGCTCCTGAAGTGTTCGGGTTGTGGGACTGAGACCCGACTGCGTAGGCCTGGTCCCGTTGTGTGGACCCGGCGCGTACGAATAGACGACTCGATGGCCGCGTTAGTTGTCCTAGGGTCTCATGCTGGGTCGTCGCCCGGTGCGCTCAGGATCCGCGCCCGGCGGTGGATGTGTGGGCTGTGCGATCGGCGTCTCGGGCTCATTGGCGGCGCGCGCGCGGCGGTCCTTGAAGAACAGCACGATGGCGACGATCACGCCGACGAGCGCGACAAAGAGTGGGAAGAGCTCGAAGAGGAGCACGGCTCGGACTGACCCGGCTAGTCCACTGCAAACGCGATGTAGGTGAGCACACCACGCCGCTCCACTTGCAGCACGACCGGATCGCCGGCCTTCACACCGTCCACCGCCGCGCGAAGCGCGGCCAGGTTCACGATCCATCGGCCGTTGACCGCGTGAATCACGTCGCCAGGCTGGAGTCCGCCCGTATCGGAATCGAACGCGCCAGCGGTCGCCGATACCACCACGACGCCGGATTTGCCTCGCAGCATCGGCAGCAACGCCGCGACCTCGGGCTCGAGCGTCACACCCAGGATGCCCAGACGCGCCACGACGTTCTCCCGCGGGTCGGCCATCGCGGTAATCGTCGAGAGCGCATCGGGGCGCTCGGCGACTGACACGAGCGCCGTCTTCTGCTGTCCATCGCGCAGCACCGCGAGCTTCACCACGTCGCCGACCGCCCGCCGATACAACGTGACGTGCAGCTGCCGTCCGTTTTCGATCGGCTTGCCGTCCACTTCGAGGACGAGATCGCCGATGCTCAAGCCGGCCCGATCGGCCGGGCTTCCAGGTGTGACATCGGCGAGGACCGCACCCCAGTCGCGCGTCAGGCCGAGACCCGCCGCCAGCAGCGGCGTCACCGTCTGCGCACGCACGCCGATCTCGCCGCGACGCACGCGACCCGATTGCCTGATCTGGTCGAACACCGCACGCACGATGTTGCTCGGGGCCGCGAAGCCAAGCCCGCTGTTGGCCCCTGACGGCGACACCATCAGGGTGTTCACTCCGACGAGGCGACCCTTCGCGTCAACGAGCGGACCACCGCTGTTGCCCGGATTGATCGAGGCGTCGGTCTGCACGTAGACCATCGGCGACTCGGGCTCGAGCTGTCGCGCCACGGCGCTGACAATGCCGAGCGAGACCGAATTCTGAAGTCCCATCGGGCTGCCGAACGCCAGCACCATCTGGCCCGACTTCAGCGCATCGGAATCGCCAAACGGCAGCGCGCGAAGACCGCCGACCTCAATCTTGAGCACGGCAATGTCCGTCTCCTCGTCCAGGCCGACCAGCCGCGCCGGCACGACTCGACTGCGGCGCGCCAGCAGCGACTGACCGGCCGGCGCGACGGGCACCTCGACGCTGATCCTCGACGCCCCGCGCACCACGTGCGCGTTGGTCACGACGTATCCCGTCGTCTCGACGACCACGCCGGATCCACTCGCGCGAACAGGAGTGACCAGCTCAGACTGGGTACCCACAACCCCCTGACTCGGAGCGAGGCCGGTCGTGAAGATCTGGACGACCGATGGATCGACCGTGCGAACCAGGGCTTCGATCGAGCCGTCGAGGTCAGCCAGCGGTGGCGGTATCGCGGCAGCAGGTGGCCGGCTCTGCGCGAGCGCGGCCGGGCACCACAGCGCAATGATGAGCGCGCCGGCGCTCGCCACCGGCCGGAAGACGTGTTTCCTCATGGCATACACCCGCACCAGGCCCGACGGATTTCTTGGGCTCGACGCATCATACGGCACCCTCATGCGTTGGTCGCCGATGCGGGCAGGTTGGTGCGGGCGGGGTGATACGATGAATCGTCTTTTCAGCGTTTTCCATGGGGTTTCAGCGCGCGAGTCGCGTTCGTGCCCCGGAACCCGACAGTCCTGATGGCCTCTTCCCCACCCCGGTCCGACTCGGCAGTCATCACCGCGATGATCTGCTCGGGGGCCGTCAGCGCCCAGTTCATCGCCGGGAAGGCCACGCGGGACGCGTTGTACCTCGCGAACCTGGACGTGACCACCCTTCCCCTCATGGTGATCGGGACGGCCGCGTTGTCGATCCTGCTGGTCATCGCCAGCTCGCGCGGCCTTCGACAAATCTCGCCGGCCAGGTTCGTGCCGATCGCGTTCGAGGTGAGCGCGGCGCTGCTGCTGGTCTCGTGGGCACTGACGTTTGCGATGCCCGTGTTCGCCGCGCGGTTCGTGTACCTCCAGATCTCGGGCCTCGGCCCCATGCTCGGCTCCGGCTTCTGGCTGATCGCCAGCGAACGGTTCGACCCACACACCGCGAGACATCACTTCGGACGCATCGCGGCGGTGGGCACTCTCAGCGGCCTCGCCGGCGCCCTCGTCGCGGAGCGCGTCGCGGCGATGGCCGGTGTCACGGCGATGCTGCCGGTACTGGCCGCCATCAACGTCCTCTGTGCCTGGCAGATCAGGCGCCTGGCCACCTCGGCCCCGAGCACCGATCACCCCACGATCATCGTCGCGCCACCCGATCTCGCCGCCGAGTCGCCGCGCTCGGGCCTGCACGTGCTCGCGCAGGCGCCGTATCTCCGCAACCTTGCCGCGCTCGTTCTGCTTGGCACGATCGGCGCGACGTTGGCCGACTACGTCTTCAAGGCACAGGCGGTTGAGACCTTCGGGCGTGGGGACAGCCTGCTGCGCTTCTTCGCGCTCTACTACGCCGGCGTCAGTCTCCTCTCGTTCATCGTGCAGACCACCTCGAGCGCGCTCGCGCTCGAGCGGCTCGGGCTTGGCCTCACCGCGAGTACGCCGTCGCTGGCACTGGCCGCGGGTGGCCTGGTCGGCCTGGCGTTTCCGGGACTGACGGGTGCCCTCGTCGCGCGCACGGGCGAGTCCGTCTTCCGCGGGTCCCTCTTCCGCACCGGGTACGAAATCTTCTACACGCCGATTCCCGCGGATGAAAAGCGCGCGGCGAAGTCGATCATCGATGTCGGGTTCGACCGCCTGGGTGACGCGATCGGCGGGGCGCTCGTTCGGCTGCTGATCCTGCTGCCGGCGGCGCTGCATTACTCCCTGCTCCTCCTGGCCGCCGTGGCCTGCTCGGCCATCGCGATGCTGGTGGCCCGCCTTCTCAGCAAGGGATACATCCAGACGCTCGAGCGCAGCCTGATCAATCGAGCCGTCGAGCTCGATCTGTCGGACGTAGAAGACATCACCACGCGCACGGCGGTGCTTCGTACCCTGCGGACACCGTTCACCGCCGGCCTCACGACGCTCACGCGCGATCGCACGACGGCCGCGATGACGACGCTCGATGCCGCGGCACCGATCTCGGACCCGGAGGTCGTGGAGATCATGGCGCTCAAGTCGCGGAATCGCGAGCGCATCCTCAGCGTGCTCCGGGACGAAGAGGGCCTGCCGGCGCCCCTCATCCCTCATGTGATTCCGCTGCTCGCCTGGGATCCGGTCGCCGAGGATGCGGTACGCGCCCTGCGCAAAGTGGCCGAAGAGCGCGTCGGCGAGCTGATCGATGCCCTGCTCGATCCCAATCAGCCGTTTGCGGTCCGCCGCCGGCTCGCACGTGTGTTCTCAATCTGCGTGTCTCAACGCGCCGTTGACGGACTGCTCCTTGGCCTCGAGGACATGCGCTTCGAAGTTCGGTTTCAATGTGGCCGGTCGCTCGCCTCCATTCTCGAGAAGAACGGGCGGATTCGCATCGATCGCGAGCGCGTGTTCGACGTGGTCCGGAAAGAGGTCGCGGTGGGACGGCCGGTGTGGCAGAGCCACCGGCTGCTCGACACCGTGGATACTGAAGACCTGTCGTTCGTGGACGAGTTTCTGAAGGGCCGAGCCGGCCAGAGCCTTGCCCACGTCTTCACCTTGCTGTCGCTCGTCCTGCCGGCTTCGCCGCTGCAGATCGCCTATCGGGGACTGCACACCGACGACCCCAAGCTGCGCGGTACGGCGGTTGAGTATCTCGAGGGTGTGCTGCCGGCCGATATCAGCCAGAGACTCGGGCCCTTCCTCGGGCGGCCTGACGAGGCATCAAAGGACTCCCGCCCGCGCGATGAGATCCTGGCGGATCTGTTGCGCTCGAACGAGTCGATCATGTTGAATCTAGAGGAGCTGCGCCGCCGCGTCGGCGGCGCCTAGGACGTGATGCCCGCACCGCACGATCGCCGGAT
Source organism: Vicinamibacterales bacterium (assembly GCA_035293405.1). GTDB lineage: Bacteria > Acidobacteriota > Vicinamibacteria > Vicinamibacterales > UBA2999 > Gp6-AA40. The sequence continues at coordinate 14,054 of DATDOE010000126.1, forward strand.
CATCGCCCGCCAGGAGACGCCGACATCGAGCCCGACCGAGACCGGTCGAACGACGTCTCGTCTGCCCACCGAGCTCCTGTCCGAGCAGGCGCAGCGTCTGGTCGTCTTCACGACGGTCGGCTTCGTCCTCTGGACCTTCGCGCTCGTGCTGGACTCCTTCATCCTCCCCCTCGTGTGGGAAGGGTGGGAGCGCAACTGGCGATCGATCATCATCCAGCTCTGTGGATCGATCGGCTCCGGGATCATGTGCCTGTACCTCAGGCAATCCGACACCACGCTCGAAGAGAAGAGCAAGGCCGGCATCGTCATGATGATGATGCACGCCGCTGGGATCGCCGCGTTCAACGCATGGGCGGTCCCGCCCGTGGCGGGGGACATCCTGCGCGTGTCGTGGATCGCGCTGTTGATCCTGATCTACTCGATGATCGCGCCGACGACGCCTCGGCAGATGCTGACGGCGGCGCTCGTCTCGGCCTCCTTCGATCCGCTGGCCTATGCGGTCGCGTGGCTCCTCGGTGGACCCGCGTACTCACCGGTCTACATCTTCGTGATTTGCTGGCCGAGTTACGCATGCGCGTTCGTGGCGGTCGTGCCCGCCCGCGTGCTGCAGCGCCTCGGCCGCCGGCTGCGCGAAGCGCAGGATCTCGGCAGCTATCAGCTGGTCGAGCGCCTCGGGCAGGGCGGCATGGGCGAAGTGTGGAAGGCCGAGCATCGCCTGCTCGCACGTGATGCAGCCATCAAGCTGGTCCGGCCCGAGGTACTTGGCGCCCGTAACGATGCCGAAGCCCGAGTGATGCTCAAACGCTTCGAGCGAGAAGCGCAGGCCACCGCCGCCCTCAGCTCACCGCACACCATTCAGGTGTTCGACTTCGGCGTCACACAGGACGGCACGTTCTACTACGTGATGGAGCTGCTCGCCGGACGCGACATGGAATCGCTGGTGCGCGAATTCGGGCCGCTGCCCCCGAACCGGGTCATCTATCTGCTGCGGCAGGTGTGTCACTCGCTCGCCGACGCGCACGCGCGCGGCCTCGTCCACCGCGACATCAAGCCCGCCAATATCTACGTCTGTCGCATGGGTCTCGAGTTCGACTTCGCGAAGGTGCTCGACTTCGGCCTGGTGAAATACCAGGAAGGCGGCCGAGCCGGGCAGTCACTGGTCACGATGGATCAGACGACGCCGGGCACTCCCGCCTACATGGCTCCGGAAACCATCCTCGGCGATTCGGTGGTGGACCGGCGGGCGGACGTCTATGCGCTCGGGTGCGTCGCGTACTTCCTGCTCACCGGCGAGCTGGTGTTCGAGGCCGACACGTCGATGAAGATGCTGATGCAGCATCTTCATGCCGAGCCCGTGCCGCCATCGCAGCGCACGGAGCTGCCGGTCCCCCGTGAGCTCGACGAGCTGGTGATGTCCTGCCTCCAGAAGGATCCGAACCTGCGCCCGCAGAATGCCGGCGAGGTGTTCCGTCTGGCGTGCAGCTGTCGCAGTCGTGACGAATGGACGTCGGATCACGCTGAGAGCTGGTGGCGAGTGCACCTGCCCCTGCTCACCGGCCCTCTGACGACGACGCCGCCGCGGCCAGAGACCCCGCAGGGCATGGTCTCGGTGTAGCATCGCGTAGCCAATGGCCCCATCTGAAACCGCGTTCCCGCCGCCCCGGAAGAACATTCTGGAGCGCGTGCTGTCGCTGGTCACCGACGTGCGAGCCGGTGAAGGCGTCAGCGCAATGCTGCTGGCCACGAATGTCTTCTACCTGCTGGCGTTCTATTCGGTTCTGAAGATCGTCCGCGACGCGCTGATCCTGAGCGAAGCCGGCGCGGTGGCCGCCAGCTACGCCTCGGCGGCGATGGCACTGGTCCTCTTCGCGTTCGTGCCCGCCTATGCGGCGTTCGCCTCGCGCGTGAACCGCGTCTGGCTGATCTCGGGCGTGACCCTCTTCTTCGCCTCGCACCTCCTGATCTTCTACGCGCTCGGATCGGCGGGGCTGCAGGTCGGCGTCGCGTTCTATATCTGGGTCGGCGTGTTCAACATGGTCGCCGTCGCCCAGTTCTGGTCCTTTGCCAACGACATCTACACCAACGAGCGCGGCAAGCGGCTGTTTCCCCTCGTCGGCGTGGGCGCATCGCTTGGAGCGCTCGCCGGCTCGGGACTGACCACGCTGCTGTTCAAGGGCACCAGCGCCTACTCGTTGATGCTGCTGGCGGCGGTCGGCCTGGTCGTGCCGGTGATCCTGACGATCCTGGTGCATCGACGCGAGCACGCCGGCGGCAGGGACGCGGCGGCGGCCGAGGCCGAGAAGCCGATTGGCAAGAGCGGCGGCTTCGAGCTCGTGTTGAAGGATCGCTACCTCCTCCTGATCGCGATGCTGGTCCTGGTGTTCAATCTCGTGAACACGTTGGGCGGCTTCATGCTCAACACGCTCTTCAAGGCTGAAGCGGTCAGCCGCATCGCCGCCGGCGCCGCCGCCGGACTGACCGAAGCCCAGATCATCGGCACGATGTCGGGCACGGTCCAGACGTCGGTGAATCTGCTGTCGTTCGTGCTGCAGGCGTTCTTCGTCTCGCGCATCTTCAAACACATCGGCGTACGCGGGGCGCTGTTCATCTTGCCCGCCATCGCTGCACTGGGCTACACGGCCATCGCCGTCGTGCCGGTCCTCGCGGTCGTGCAATGGACGAAAATCTTCGAGAACAGCACCGACTACTCGATTCAGAACACCACGCGGCACGCCCTGTTCCTGCCGACGAGCCGTGAGGCGAAGTACAAGGCCAAGCAGGCGATCGACTCTTTCTTCGTGCGCACGGGGGATCTGCTGCAGGCGGTGGTCGTGTTCGCCGGCGTGCAGCTCGCGTTCACGGTTCGCAGCTTCGCGATGGTCAACGTGGTGCTCGTGGCCGTCTGGTTCCTCATTGTGCTGGGTATCGTCCGCGAGCATCGCAAGCTCGCCGGGGCAGAGACCACAAAGCAGGCGGCATGACGCGCGGGCGGCGGTTGCTGCGGCCGGTGGCCGCTCTCATCTTCATCGCGGTCGCGATGGCCCCGATCGAAGCGCAAGAGCCCGAGACCCGCGCCGAGATCGCGCAGCGCGAGCGTGAGGAGAAGTCCCGTCGTCTTCGTCCGCCCGAGCCAGGCCGTGCCGAGCGCGTGCTGCTCGACCTCGAGAACGGCCGGCTGTTCGAACGCCTGTTGAATCCCGCGCAAGGGCTCTATCCCCGCATCGGCAACATCACATCCGGCAGCGGCTTCTCGGTCGGCCCTGGATACCGATGGGCCGGCCTCTTCGGCGGGCGTGCCGACCTCAACACGTTCGCGGCCGCCTCATTCACCAGGTACTGGATGATCGACGCGCGGCTGCAGATGCCGCGCCTCGCCGGCGGCCGCGTCGGAATCGACCTCCACGCGCAGCGCTACGACTTTCCCAAAGAGGACTTCTTCGGCCTCGGGCCCGACTCGCGCCGCGACGACGAGGTCACCTATGGCCTCGGCAATACGGTGTTCGGCGTCACGGGCGTCTACCGTCCGACCTCGTGGCTGAACGTCGGCGCCGCGGTGGATCATCTCAGGCCGACCATCGAGGCGGGCATCGAGCCTGGTGAGATTCTCAGTGTCTTCGGCCCCGCGTCGGCGCCTGGTGTGCTCGCGCCGGCGCGCTTCTTCAAGTACGAAGCCAGCGTCGACGTGAACACGCGCGAGCCGCGAGGCAACCCGCGGCGAGGCGGCCGCTACGGCGTCGCGTATCAGCGATTCGAGGACACGGAAGGGGATCGCTTCTCGTTCAATCGCGTCGAAGCCGACGTCCAGCATTACGTTCCACTCCTCCGCGATCGGCGGATCCTCGCGTTGCATGGGCTCGTGTCGATCGCCGATGCCGACGCGGGCGCCGAAGTACCCTTCTATCTGCAACGCACACTGGGTGGCCCGAACGATCTGCGCGGCTTCCGCTACCTCCGCTTTCGCGACCGCAACGCGCTACTGCTGCAGGCGGAGTACCGCTGGGAAATCTTCACCGCCGTGGATGGCGCGCTCTTCTATGACACGGGCAAGGTCGCCTCGCGGGTCGAGGACCTGAACCTGCGCGACCTCGAATCCGACTACGGCATCGGCTTCAGGTTCGGCTCGGTCAACGGCGTTTTCCTTCGCGTCGAGGGCGCATTCGGCAGCCGCGCGGGAGCGCATTTCGTCCTCAGGTTCAGCAATGCGTTCTAGACTGGTGATTGCGGGCCTCATCGGTGCGGCGCTGATGTCCACGGCCAGAGCCGCAGTGCCGGCGTTCTTCCCGGACGACCCGCTGCAGGTGGACGACGACAAGGCGTTCGATGCCGGGAAGGCCACGGCCATCGGCGGCAGCAACGCCTACGACTTCGCCGAGCACACGTTCCTCAAGCCGGGCGACCGTCGCGATATCGCCGCGGTCAACGTCAACACGGTCGACGAAGTCCCGGACTCGATGTGGTTCACGAACCGCATTGGCCGCCGGGCGATGACGCTCGACGAGATCGTGCGCGGCCCCAACACCAGCGACGCGCCGAATGTCGACGCCTGGCCGGTCGTCGAGGGCAAGAGCAGCGGCATCACGCCCGGGTATCGCGTCGTCGATCCGGACGGGCGGCTGTATCAGATCAAGTTCGATCCACCGGGCAACCCCGAAATGGCCAGTGGCGCTGAGGTCATCGGCGCGGCCATCTATCACGCGCTGGGCTACAACGTCGTGCAGGGCTACATCGTCGAGGTCGATCCCGCCAGAATCATCATTGCGCCAACGGCGACCACGGTGGACATGCGCGGTCAAAAAAAGCGCATGGCCCAAGAGGACATCCGGGCTCTGCTGGCCAAGGCGGCGCGGTCGTCGAACGGAAAGTACCGAGCCACGCTCAGCCGCTTTGCCGACGGAAAACCACTCGGCTATTTCAAGTACCACGGAACGCGCCCCGACGATCCGAACGACATCCATCCGCACGAGCACCGGCGCGAGCTGCGCGGGAGCCGTGTCTTCGCCGCCTGGGTCAACCACGACGATTCGCGCGGGCTCAACAGCCTGGACATGCTGGAGGGTCCTGCGGGCCGCCAGTACATCAGGCACTACATGTTCGACTTCGGATCGACCCTCGGCAGCGGCAGCACGATGGCGCAGACGCCGCGCGCGGGCAACGAGTACATTCTCGAGTGGGCGCCCTCCTGGAAGACGCTGGCCACGCTGGGCCTCTACGTCCGGCCCTGGATTTTCGTGGATTACTGGGAGGACGCGAAGTCGGTCGGCAGGTTCGAGGGCAGCTTCTTCGATCCGATCGCCTGGCGGCCGGAGTATCCAAACCCGGCCTTCGATAACCTGAGGGCCGACGATGCCTTCTGGGCGGCGAGGCTGGTGTCGAAATTCTCCAACGAGACGATCCGGGCGATCGTCGCCAAAGCGCGGTTCAGCGAGCCGGGCGCCGCCGATCACGTCGCGTCAACGCTCATCACACGACGCGACAAGGTTCTTCGCGCGTGGCTGACGGGGGTGAACCCACTCGTCGATCCCCGTCTCGGCGCCGACGGCGCGCTGACGTTCGAGAATGCGGCCGTCGCCGCGGGCATAACCACATCGCCGGCGTCGTACACCCTGACGTGGTCGCGGTTCGATAATGCCACTGGAACAGCGGCCGGAGATCCCCAAGAGACGCGTGCCACGGAGCCGCGCGCTGTGGCGTCGGCCACACTGCTCGGCGGAGACTTCATGACCGTCGCCGTGCGCACGACCCACTCCGAGCATCCGGCCTGGAATACGCCCGTAACATTCACCTTCCGCAAGACCGATAAGGGATGGCAGACGATCGGGCTCGACCGAATTCCGTAGTCGGTCGTCATAAGTGAAACGGCGCCGCGGCGATCGTCACTACCCGACACAGACCAAGACCGAGGCTCCGACTCTCGCTGAACACAGGCCGACTCGAATGAGACACCAGGCTCACGCGCTGATACTGACCGCCTCGGTGGTCTCAGGCCTCGCCATCTGCCCGTCCCAGTCCTGGGCACAAACGCTTTCGCCATCGCCGTTTGCCGTGACGTCTCCGGCACTCGAGACCACGGATTTCTCCCCCAATCTCCGGAACGTCTTCACCGATACGCTGTCGGATTTCCGGAGACTGCCGTCCCTGGATTCGGCCGTGATCCTGTCCATGGGCGGACTGGCCTCTCTGGTTGGGCATCCGGCCGATAAGCGCGTGTCGAACGGCTTCTCGAGCTCTCGGTCGATGCACGGTGTCTTCAAGGCCGGTGAGACCATCGGTGCCGCGACCTACCAGCTTGGCGCGGCGATGGCGACCTATTCCGTCGGCCGCGCCATCGGCAAGCCCAAGGTGGCGTTGATCGGCGCCGACCTGGTTCGGGCGCAGCTCGTCTCGCAGGCGATGACCCAGGGCGTCAAGCTGGCGGTCGGACGGGCACGTCCGGACGGCACGAGCTACTCGTTCCCGTCAGGACACTCGGCATCGGCGTTTGCCACGGCGGCCGTGCTGCAGCGGCACCTCGGTTGGAAAGCGGGCATCCCGGCCTACACCGTCGCGACCTACGTCGCCGCCTCGCGGATTCAGGTTCAGCGCCACTATCTGAGCGACGTGGCGTTCGGAGCCGCCATCGGCATGATCGCCGGTCGCACCGTCACCATCGGCAGAGGCGAGGCGCGGTTCGCCGTGGCGCCCGCCGCGGCGGCTGGCGGCGCTGGCGTGAACTTCACCTGGGTCGGCAGAAAGTAGAGCGCCGGCTGTAGCCGGCGCGTCACCAGTCGACGTAGAGCGCCGACCGCCGCCGTCGCGTTCGTCGGCATCACATCCACATCACATCTGAAGCCGTGCGGCGCCTGTGCCGCATTGTTTACCGCGTCTACCGATCATTGTCGCAACGCGATCGGACTCTGGTCGTGCGCGTCTGCGCGACGCTGTTCACTCCCGTGCCGACGCGCGTCCGTTCGCTACACATTTGGGGGTACGACGATGACTGGGATCATGCACTCGGATCAACGGACGTTCGTCCGCCGGAGCGCCGTCGGCGCCGGCGCAGTGTGGGTATCGGCGCTCCAGGAGTTCGCGGTCAAGAAGGCGCACGGTGAACCATTCGTGGGCGGCAGTCCGTACGGCGCCGTCATCCCGACGCTCGACCAGACCACGGGGCTGCCGCTGCTCCAACTGCCCAAAGGCTTTCGCTACATGTCCTACGGATGGACGGGCGATCCCATGTCGGACGGCGTGGCCACACCGGGGCTGCACGATGGCATGGCGGTGATTGCCGACGTCGGTCATGGCCGCGGGCTCCTCGGACCCTCGCCGTTCGGCGACACCCATGCGCGCAGACACCTGTGGTGGTGGTACTCCAACATCAACGACAACGATCGCGACTTCGGCGACGATGGGCTCAGCGACCGGTTCTTCAGTCGCTGTGGCCGTCTGATCCTCGTCCGCAATCATGAGCCCGCGCTCGGAGTGCCGTACGTCGACAGCCCGAAGATCCTGTATCGGACCGACGGCGCGGGCGGAACGACCAATGTGATCTTCAACGCGCGCCGTGGCCGATTCGAGCACGCGTGGTCCACGCTCGCCGGCACCGTGCGCAACTGCGCGGGCGGTGTGACACCGTGGGGCACCTGGATCACCAATGAGGAGACGGCCGAGCCAGACCACGGCTGGTGCTTCGAAGTCGGTCCCTTCCGCGGCGATCCAAAACCGTTGAAGGACATGGGCCGCTTCTCGCACGAAGCGCTCATGGTCGATCCATGGACCGGCTTTCTGTACCAGACGGAGGATTCGAACGACTGCGGCTTCTATCAGTTCGTCCCGGATCAGTACGGACGGCTCAGGAAGGGCGGCACGCTCTCGATGCTGAAGGTGGCCGGCGTCTGGCAAGCTGACCTCGGCGGCGCGTTTCCGCCCGGGACGACGTGGAGAGTCGAGTGGGTCACGATCGAGGACCCGACCGCCGCGTCGACGTCGGTGTATGAGCAGGGCCGAGCCAACGGCGCGGCCAGATTCCGCCGGCTCGAAGGCGCGTGGTGGGGACACCAGACCGGATTCTTCCTCTCGACCGACGGCGGGCAGGCCGGCGAAGGGCAGCTGTTCGAGTTCGATCCGCGCCGGCAGACGGTCAGGCTGATCTACGACTCGCCGGCGAGCGCCGAGACTGAGAACCCGGACAACATCACCGTCACGCCACGCGGCGGCCTGCTGATGTGCGAAGACAACGCCGGGCCAACGACCAACGACGCCGAACGGCTGCTCGGTCTGAATCTGGACGGCCAGGTCTTTACGTTCGCGAAGAACAACATCAACCTCACGGCGTCGCCGAACGGCGTCGTTCAACCCGGCGACTACCGTCAATCAGAATGGGCGGGCGCCTGCTACAGCCCCGATGGCCGGTGGCTCTTCGTCAACATCCAGACGCCCGGTGTGACGTTCGCGATCACCGGTCCCTGGCACAAGGGCCCGCTGTAACAGCAATGTAACGAGTGTGTTAAATCTGCTACCCTTCTAGGGTTTGCAGAGGTGACATGGCTCGTTTCAGTCTGCTTCCCCGCGAAGAACACTTCTTCACCGACTTTGTCGGCCTGTCCGAAGAGATCCGCGTCGGCGCCAGGACGCTTCGGCAGATGCTGGCCAGCAACCCGCCGGACATGGCCAAGGCCGATGTCATCAAGGACATCGAGCACGCGTGCGATGGCCGGACACGCTCGATCATCGACCGGCTCAACCGGACGTTCGTCACGCCACTCGACCGCGAGGACATCCACGCCCTGGCGATCTCGCTCGATGACGTGATGGATGCGATCGATGCCGCGGCCGCGGTGGTTCGTCTGTACAAGATCACGCAGGTCCGGGTGGCCGCGCGGCGGCTGGCGGAGATCATCTGCGACTCGACCGATCGCATCACCGAGGCGCTCGGCGTGCTGGAAAAGCACAGTCAGGGCGTCCTCGAGCTCGCCGCGCGTGTCAACCAGCTGGAACGGGAAGCGGACCGCGTTCACCAGGACGCGATCGTGGCGCTCTTCGACGAAGAGCGCGATCCCATCGCCGTGATCAAGTGGAAGGAGATCTTCGACTTCCTCGAGGCCGCGACCGATCGGTGCGAGGACGTCGGCAACCTGCTCGAAGGCGTCGTCGTCAAGAACGGCTGACCGCGCAGCACCCGCCTCCCTGCCCATGGACCATACGCTGCTTGCCGTCCTCGCGCTGATTGCCGTCGCCCTGATCTTCGACTACATCAACGGATTCCACGACGCCGCCAACTCGATCGCCACCGTCGTGTCGACGCGCGTGCTCTCCCCCGGCCAGGCCGTAATCTGGGCGGCATTCTTCAATTTCGCCGCGGCGTTCCTGTTCGGTACGAGCGTCGCGCAAACTGTCGGGTCAGGCATGGTGGACCTGAGCGTGGTGACCTTTGCGGTCATCTTCGCCGGGCTGACGGGCGCCATCATCTGGGATCTGATCACGTGGTATTTCGGGCTGCCCACCAGCTCCTCGCATGCGCTGTTCGGCGGCTATGGCGGCGCCGCGATCGCGAAGGCCGGGTTCGCCGCGATCATCGTCTCGGGGTGGACGCGCACGATCATCTTCATCGTCGTGGCTCCGGTCATTGGCATGACGGTCGGCTTCCTGCTGATGACGGCCAGTCACTGGGTGTTCAGGCACAGCACGCCGAGGCGTGTCGACGGGTTCTTCAGAAAAATGCAGCTCGTGTCGGCGGCGGCATTCAGCCTGATGCACGGCGCCAACGACGCGCAGAAGACGATGGGCATCATGGCGGGTGCGCTGTTCACCGGCGGATTCCTCGAGCGGGATCTCGCGGGCAAGCTGCCGATTCCGTTCTGGGTCGAGCTCCTGGCCTACTCCGCCATCGGCCTCGGCACGCTCTCGGGCGGATGGCGCATCATCAAGACGATGGGGTCGAAGATTACCAAGCTCCAGCCGATCGGCGGCTTCGCGGCTGAAACCGGTGCGGCGCTGGCCATCTACACCGCGACGGCGATGGGTACCGGCATCAGCACGACGCACACGATCACCGGGGCGATTGTCGGCGTCGGCTCGACGCGGCGCCTCTCCGCCGTGCGATGGGGCGTCGCGAGGCAAATCGTCTGGGCCTGGCTGCTGACCATCCCGGCCTCGGCGCTCATCGGCGCGGTCGCGTACGGATTGATTCGCGTGCTATTCAGCACCGTCTGAAACCGCGTGTGATAATGACGCGACGTGGACATTCTGGTCGCCGAAGACGACCGCGACATCGCCGAACTGATCGCGCTTTATCTCACACGAGCCGGCTGGAGAGTCCACCTCACCGGATCCGGTGACGAGGCACTGGCCGACGCGCGGCGGCAACCTCCGGACCTCGTCATCCTCGACGTCATGCTGCCGGGCCTCAGTGGCCTGGAAGTCTGCCGGGCTCTCCGCTCCGACAAGACGACGGCCTCGATTCCGATCATCATGGTCACGGCGCGCGCCGAGGAGACCGATCGGATCATCGGGCTCGAGCTCGGCGCCGACGACTACATCTCCAAGCCGTTCAGCCCGAACGAGCTCGTCGCCCGCATCCGCGCGCTGATGCGGCGCTCGAAGCGGGCCGAGCCCACGGAGCCCACGCTCGGGTTCGGTCCGCTCCTGATGGACCTCGGCCGGCACATGGTCCTCGACGAGGGCCGCGAAGTGAAGCTGACCGCGAAGGAGTTCATGTTGTTGCAGTACCTGCTGCAGCACAAGGGACGTGTGCTCTCTCGAGACCTGCTGCTCGGCGATGTCTGGGGTTATCGCTATACGGGTGGCACCCGCACGGTGGACGTTCATGTCCGGCGGCTGCGAGAGAAGCTGCCGTACCTGGTCGAGGCGCTGGTCACGGTGAAACAGTTTGGTTACAAGCTCGTGGAACACTCGCAATCCTGACAGGTTCCATGTTCCCGGTGTGATGCGAGCCTCCTTTCGCACGAAAGTCTTCGTCGGATCGGTGGTCGCGGCGGCGATCTCGCTCGTCGCGCTGGCCGGTCTGGTGTCGTGGCAGGTCGGCAAGCAGCAGCGCAGCGCCATCGAGAAACGGCTGATCGACGACTCGCGTCTGATCGCTGATCTGCTGTCGCAGGCCACCGGGATCGAGGGGAGTGACCTCGATCGCGAAGCCGACCGTCTTGGTCAGCTGGTCTCAGGCCGCATCACCTTCGTCGCCGAAGACGGGCGCGTGCTCGGCGATTCCACACAGACGGTCGAGGCCCTGACCACGCTCGACAACCACCTCACCCGACCCGAGATTGTCGCCGCCCGGGACGGCGGCATCGGCACCAGCCAGCGCCACAGCACGACGGTCGATGCCGACATGGTCTATGTGGCCGCTCGCGCATCGCATCCGGTGGTGCGCTACGTGCGCGTGGCTCTTCCACTGACCGACGTCGGTGCGCAATTGGCAACGATCCGAAACGTCACGCTGGTTGCGGTTGCTGCTGCCATTCCGGTGGCACTGCTCGTGTCGTGGATTCTGTCGGCGCCGCTGTCACGCCGGGTCCAGGCGATCGCACGGGTCGCGGACCGCTACTCCACCGGCGATCTCTCGCGCTCCACCTACGACTACGGCACGGACGAACTCGGCTCGGTGGCGCGTGCGCTCGATGCGTCGGTACAAGAGCTGGGCGGGCGCATCGAGGAGCTCTCGCAGGACCGGGCGCGGATGGCCGCCATCCTCGCCGGCATGGTCGAAGGCGTGCTCGTGGTCGATCGCCAGGGACGGCTGCAGCTCGTGAATCGCGCGGCGCAGGAGATGCTGCGCGTCGATGCGTCCGCCATCGGTCGCCCATATCTCGCCGTGATTCGACATCCGGACATCGCGGCGCAGCTCACCTCGGTACTGCGGGGCGAAGAGGTGGGCAGCCAGGAGGTGGCGCTCTCTCGTGACCCCGGGCGCACGTTCGTCGCGCGCGCCGGGTCCGTCTCGGGCACGGGCGGCGGTGGCGCGGTGCTGGTCCTCCACGACATCACCGACCTGCGCCGGGCCGACCAGATCCGCCGTGACTTCGTCGCCAACGTGTCGCACGAGCTGCGGACGCCGCTCACCGCCATCCGCGGCTACGTCGAGGCACTGCTCGACGACCCGGCGGATGGCGACAGCACGCACAAGTTCCTCGAGATCATCGCGCGGCATACGACGCGGATGGAGCGGCTGGTCAAGGATCTGCTGCGGCTGGCGCGGCTCGACGCGCGTCAGGAGGCGCTCGAGATGGCGCACTGCGACGTGCGGCAGCTGTTCAACGGTGTGATCGTGGACCTGGCGCCGGCGATCGAGGGCAAGGGTCAGCGGATTGCGATCGACGTTCCGCCGGAGGCCTCGCACGTGGACGGCGACCCCGCAAAGCTCCACGACATCCTGCGCAACCTGCTCGAGAACGCGGTCAACTACTCGCCCGACGGCGCCGACGTGAGGCTCGGGGCAACCCGCGTCAGCGGTGTGTACACGATCACCGTGGCCGATTCGGGGCCCGGGATCCCTGCTGAAGATCTGGCCCGGGTGTTCGAGCGGTTCTACCGCGTCGACAAATCCCGCTCACGGCCGGGCGGCACCGGCCTGGGCCTCGCGATCGTCAAGCATCTCGTCGAGCTGCACGGCGGCGAGGCACGCGCTGACAACGCGGAACGAGGGGGAGCGGTGTTCACGATCACCTTGCCAACGCCCGTGCGTGCTGTCTAAGACGGGGTCAGAGCTGGGGTCAGGGGGTCAGAGTCGGGGTCAGAACTGGGGTCAGAGTCGGGGTCAAAACTGGGGTCAGAGCTGGGGTCAGACCCCCGTGCGCAACAGCTCGGCGACGCGATTCCGGATCTCGTCGCGGATTCTGCGTACTTCCGCGAGGCTGCGACCCTTCGGATCGTCGAGCGGCCAATCGTCGCGCCTGACGCCGGGCACGACCGGGCATTCATCTCCACAGCCCATCGTGATCAGCATCTCGGCGCCGGCTGCCAGCTCGGACGTCAGTTTCCGTGGCACCGCGGCCGACAGATCGATACCGGACTCGCGCATGACCGCGATGACTTCGGGATGAACGCGATCACCCGGATTGGTACCGGCCGACACGGCATGCGCGCTCGCGGAGTCGGCGAGCTGATTGAAGAACGCGGCGGCCATCTGCGACCGCCCCGCGTTGTGCACGCAGGCGAAGATGACCGTCTTCATCACACGCTTTCGACCCTCGCCGGACGCACGGCGTCGCCACCGCGCGAGGACATTGGCGGCATCAGCCATCGAAACAGCATCGTCGCGGCCAGCGCACCCAGCATCTGACTCGCCACGAACCCAGGCACGTCAGCCGGACGGATGCCCGCGAACGTGTCGGTGAGGGATCTGGCAAGCGCCACCGCCGGATTGGCGAAGGACGTGGATGCGGTGAACCAGTAGGCGGCGGTGATGTAGGCACCTACGGCGAACGGCACTGACGCGGGGCGCGAGCGGGAACAGCCCCAGATGACGCACATCAAGCCGAACGTCGCGACGAACTCGCTGAGCAGTTGACTCCCACCGCTGCGCACACGGTTCGACAACATGAACAGGCGCTCGCCGAACATCGCGTGCGCGACCAGGACGCCGACGCAGGCGCCGGAGACCTGGGCAATGACGTACGCAGGGACGCGTCGCCACGGCAGGCCACCCTGCGAGGCATCTGCGAGTGTCACGGCCGGATTGAAGTGAGCGCCCGAGATCGGAGCGAACGTGAGAATGAGGCACACCAGCGCCGCGCCGGTCGCCAGGGTATTCGCCAGGAGCGCGAGCCCCACGCTTCCGCCGGACAGACGGTCACCCATGATGCCCGAACCGACCACCGCACAGAGCAGGAGCGCGGTCCCTGTGGCCTCAGCGACCAGCGGTCTGGCAAAGCGTGAATCGTGTGCCATCGGTGACGAGCGTACTACAGCGCTCGCATCACTCGTCGACGACATAGCTGAACACCTTCCACCCACCGTCCTTCTCGAGCATGGACCCACAGACGCGCAGCGACATCTGCGCACCCGTGGCATCGCGCACGACGAACACGGCCTCGCGATGCACGCGGTAATCAGCGTAGTCAGTCTGGCCGGAGAAGGTGACATCAACGAGCGTGTACCGCCGCCCACCGTGTGTCGCGAGCGTCCGGTTGAGCGAGGTAGCGCTCTTCTGCTTCAGGTCAAGCCAGACGTAGGAGAACGGCAGGTTCCGTTCCGGCCGCGCCGCCGGAAGCTGCGGCCATACGTGATCGCGGAACTCCCACTCGCTGACGGCGAGAACCTCCAGCGCCGCTCTGTCGCGACGCTCGACCGCCCCCAGCACGGCGGAAGCGAGCGACGATGCCGAATCGTGGGTACTGGCGAGCGGAGGTACTCGACTGCACGCCGCGGCGGAAACCGCCAAGGCTACAAAGAGGATTCTCACCGGGGGAAAGACTCCGTCAACTCCCAGGGCACCAACTCCCAAGCCCCAACGCCACGCGCGCTGCGCGGTGTTGGGAGTTGGGTTGTGTGGGCGTTGGAGGTTCAGTTCTGCGGGAACGACGTCCAGCCGTCCATCCAGTTCGCCGCCGGCGCCGGTGGCACCGCACCGATGAAGGTGACCGCATCGAAGAAGCCGTCGTTGGGCGGCTGAATCGGCGCCAGTTGGCCGCCCGCGAGCGTGGCGCTCCCAGTCGGTTGGAAGTTTGGCGCCGCGTGATTCGAGCACGCGGTCGTCGGGAGGCCGGGCTCGACGTTCAACAGCACGTTCGGGAACCGGCCGCTGGCGATGAAGGGCGTGACGCTGGAGTGCATCACGGCCCCGTTCACGCCGGTGGTGCTGTTGCGAATGTTCCAGGCCACGCCGGCGCCCATCTGAGACGTCCCGTTGTTCACCTGTGCGGTCGTCGAGGCATCGCTGATCTGGAAGCCGGTGGTCTTGAAGCCGGTCACCAGGAAGTTCCGAATCGTGAAAGCCGTGCCACGGCGGATGTTGGCTGCACGTACGCTCTCGCCTCCCTCGCTCGTATCCGGATCGCCACAGAGCGTGATGTTGTAAATCTGGGGATGGGAACGCGGCAGCACCTCGTTATTGAACTCGTTGTTGTCGGCCTCGATGCCGTTGTCCCCGTCGTCTCCGCGCAGGGTTACCGCGACGAACTGGAGACGGCCTGTCCAGCCGAAGGTCCAGTCCACCTGGTCGTCGGCCGCGTTGGACATCACCAGGTACTTTCCGTCCACCGTCCCACCGAACCACTCCATGGCATCGTCGCGGCTCATGTGCGCCTGGACGTGGTGCACCGAAGTGCCACGGCCCACCGCCTGGAAGGCGATGCCGTTCAGCTCGTTGTCCGGACTGAACTCCACACCCGAGAACTCTACGCGGACATAGTGAAGGCTGCCACTGTTGTCGTCCGGGTCCGTACCTCCGAAAACACCCGTATCTCCCTCGCCCGCCGCCTCGCCACCTTCGAAGTTGAGCGGCGCGCGGCCGTTGATGATGATGCCTCCCCAGTCGCCGCGGCCCCGCTGCCCGATCGGCTGGTCGCTCGTGAAGACGATCGGGGCGGTGGGTGTGCCGATGGCGTTCAATCGCCCTCCGCGCTCCACGATGAGAGTACCGACACTGCCCGCCTCACCGATGACTCGCGTGCCAGCCGCGATGTTGAGCGTGCCGCCCGACCGGACGAAGACTGCCCCGCGAAGCACGTAGTAGTTCGTGCTGACCCAGGTCTCGGAGCCTGTAATCTCGCCCGTCACGACGATCACCGGCTTGTCGATACCGGGCACGTTGACGGGGGGCGCCTGCTCGGAGGACAGCCTGGCGGTCGACGCAATGGCCAGACCCGCCGCGACGCCGATCCCAAACGCGATACGTGAGAAATGCATGATGCCTCGTCTGCTCCTTGTCATGGTCATGGCGGGTCTCAGTACACGTTGAAGCTGAAGGACAGGGACACCGTGCGGCCCAGCTTGTAGAGGCGCTGGGGTTCGTCGCTCGTCAGCGTCTGCGTAAAGAGATAGTCGCTGTCGGTCAGGTTGTCGAAGGACAGCCGGACACCAAAGCTGCGAATCCGCTGGGCGAACACCAGATCGAGCGAACCGCGCCCCTGCTCGATGATGTCCGGCGCTCCGTTGGCGCCAACGTCCGAGATGCGGTCGCCGAAGTAGTTGTAGAGAACACGCGTCGAGAAGCCCCTCATCGAGAACTCCCCGCCGACGTTGAACAGGTTCTTCGACTGCCCGGCGAGCGGACGCTCGCTCGACGTCTGGACGCCGAGCTGCTCAGGCAACAGCGTGATCCTCGAGTCCACGAACGTGTAGTTCGCATTCAGGAAGAAGTTCTCGCCAAGCTGATGCGCCGCCTCGAGCTCGACGCCGAAGTTCCTGGCATTGTCGGAGTTCTGGAACGTGGCGATCGGGTTGGCCGCCGCAATCACGACCCGCTCGATCGGCTTGTCGAAGTATTTGTAGAACACGCTGGCCGCAATGACACCCCGGCCACCGCTGAATCGCTCCCACCGGCCGTCCACGTTCTGGATCAGGGCGCGTTGCAGGTCGGCATTCCCCTTCACAGCGCGGTTGCCGACCACGTCTGTGAATTCGAACTCCGCTAGTTCGCGGAACTCGGGCCGATTGACCGTCGTGCTGTAGCTGAGGCGGAGGTTCGAGTTGGTAGTGGCCCCGAGCACGAAGTTCACGGCCGGGAAGACGTCCGTGTTCTTGTTCTGCGCCTGCACCTCGCGAGCGAAGAGGCCGAACGGATCCTGCGTGGTGACTGTCTGATCGAACCGCTCGACGCGTGCGCCCGCGATGAGCCGCGTGCGGCCGGTAATGGAGACGTCCACCATGCCGTACCCCGATGCCGTCGTCTGGTCACCCCTGTACGCATCGGTCGGGCGCGTCTCCTCGTTGAGCCGGAAAGCTGTACCGATGTTGCTCGGGACGAAGATCTCTTCCGGCGAGAGCCTGTTGTTGAAGAGGAGGTTGCCGGTGTCCGCCTTCTGGGTCGTGATCGGGATGAAGTGGAACCGCCGCGACTGGAAGTCGCGCCCGCGATCCACGTAGCTGACGCCAAACTTGTACTGCGTCGGCCTGCCGCCGCCCGCGCTCAGCGTGGCCCAGTTCGCCGTGAAGTCCTTCGTGTCGTCGTCGAGCTCGTTGAACATGCGGAAGCCGCTCTGGGACTCGTCCGCATAGGTGTAGACAACGTTCGCTGCGCTGTCGAGCGGCCGCTCGTAGAGCGTCTCGCGGAGGTCCGGCTCGTCACGGTATGCTCGCGCGATGTTCACCCGCCAGTCGAACCTGCTGTTCGAGAGATTCTGGAAGAAGTGTTCGCCTCCGACGGCGTTCGAGAGCAGCCCCTCTTCGATGAACTGCAGCCGGAAGTTATGGAGGTCACGGGAGTTGTCGACGTTCCGTCCCTCGAAGAAACGCCCCTCGTCGCGGCCGCTGTGGGTGTAGAAGTTCTCGATCGAGATGCGCTGGTTGGTATTGAACTGGTAGGACAGGTTGCCGACGACGCCAAGCTGCGCTTTCTGACTGCCGGTCTGAATGTCGTAGTCGGTCGTCGCATCGAGCGCCCCATCGTCACCGATGCGATAGAAGCGCCGCTCCTCGTCGAGGAATTGCTCCTTGTAGGAGTGCGTGACGCTCGCGACGACGCCCAGGTTCTTGAACCGGTTCCCGAATGTCGCGCTCCAGTTCTGCCCTGGCTTGGCGTTCTCATTGACCGGCTGCCATCGGTTTTCGAACAGCTTTCCGAAGGTCGTAATGTCGCTCGCGCCGAAGCCGACGTCCGGTGTGTAGATGCCCTGCCGCACGATCTTCGTGTCTGGAATCCCCGACGGCAGCGCGCGGGCGCCATCGTCGTACCCCCACACGTCGCGATTACCCAGCGGGCTGAAGCCAAGGGTCTTGCCCGTGGCCGTCGAATAGAAACCGAGTCCGTACGAGAAGTCCACCACGGGCCGGTTCGGCAGCTTCATCGGGACGATCTGCACGAGACCGCCGGCGAACTCCGCCGACTTGTCAGGTGAGTAGGACTTGCTGACCTGCACGCTGTCGATGAGTCCGGTCGGGAAGAGATCCAGCGGGACGACCTTCTTGTCTGGCTCGGTCGTGGGGAGGACCGAGCCGGACAGCGTCGTGTTGCTGTAGCGCTCGCCAAGGCCGCGAACGAAGATGAACTGGTTGTCCACGAGCGAGAGCCCCGTCACCCGGGTCATCGCCGCGGCGGCGTCGGAGTCACCGTTGCTCTTCATCTCCTGCGCCCCGACGTTGTCGGAGATGACCGACGACTGCTTGCGCTCGATGAGCTGCGCTTCGGCCGACGAGGTCTGCACGTCGATGGCCTGAGCCGTGACGGTCACCGTCTCGGCGAAGCGCGCCATAGTCAGGCCGACGTCTGCTGTGAGGGTACGGTCCGTGGCCTCGACGTTGATGGTCCGTTCCTGGTAGCCCTCGAGGGCAATCTTGAGCTGGTGTTTGCCTGGCGGCACTTGCAGGACGTAACGGCCGTCGACGTCGGTGTAGACAACTTCCTTCGTCCCGACGACCTCTACGGGCACGCCCGGCAGCGCGATGGCGTTGGTCTCGTCGCGGACCAGCCCGACAATTCTGACCGTTGATGCTTTGCCCTGCGCCTGGGCCCACAACGGCACCAGTGTCAGCGCCATCGCGAAGGCGAGCAGAATTCCTCTGGCCTTGCCTGGAAAACTCATAGGCTCCTCAGTGATTGATGCGTAAGGGAGAGCAACGGAACGCCTCTGACTGTAGCCAGCGGGATTGATCGGCGTGTGACGTGATCGTTACTGTCGTGTAAATTGGATTTGGGCGAAAAGCATCAGGACCGTGGGAGGCAGCCCCAGCGGGGAGCTGGCGGCCGAGATGGTCCGAACCGATAAAGAGTCAGAATTTACATACATGTAACATCAAGGTGATGCTATGTTGACGTCGGTAAGGATGACTCCTACCAGTGGTCGCTGGTGGCTGGTGCTCGTTGGCATCGTCGTGGGAGTCGCCGAAACGACCCCCACGGCCGTATTCCAGGATCCGCCCCTCCATTCGGCACCGGCTCCCGTCCTGAACCTGCGTCTCACCGTTTCACATGAACTGTCCGGGCTGAGCAAGAGGGGACTGATCTCCCGGCCGTGCAGCACCACCGACTTGGTGTCGTGCTCGGCAGGGCCGTCGCGCACGAGATCGGTCACTATCTTCTCCACACCAACACACACGCGCCCTACGGGCTGATGCGCGCGAACATCGATGCGCGGGAATTCGCGGATCTACGCGCGGGAACCTTCCGTCTCGATCGGGCAGCGCAAGTGCACCTTGCCGAGCGAGCGGCCCACTCGCTGGACTCAGCGGAGATGGCGGGGAGCGAGTTCTCGTATACCGCGCGCTGATCGCTCCGTTTTCTCTAGGCGGGTCTAAAGACCCGCCTCTACGTTCTTACTTTCTTACTTTCCCCTTACTTTTCCACTTCTCCACTTTTCAACTTTTCCACTTCGCCCACCTCTGCTATTCTCCCCGCGCCTTCCTCAACATGTTCAGACGCGGCTTGCGGGGGTCGCATCTTGGTGTCCTGGCTGGATACGCGCTCGTGGCCATCGTCTTCTCGTGGCCACTTCCGCTCCACCTGGGCACGCATCTCACCGGGTCGCCGGGTGGTGATACGGGTGTGTACGTGTGGAACCAGTGGGTGTTCCAGCACGAGCTGCTCGAACATCACCGGCTGCCGTACTTCACCGATTCCATCTTCTCGCTGACCCGCGACGCCAACCTCAGCCTCCACAACTACACGGCGTTCCAGGACCTCCTCGCGCTCCCGCTCATCCCGTGGCTCGGCGTGATCGCCACGTTCAACGTCATCTACCTTGTGATGACGGTCCTCACGGCCTACTCGACGTTCCTGCTCGCACGGCACGTGACGGGGCGCGCAGCCGAGTCCTGGCTTGCCGGACTCCTGTTCGCCTGGAGCCCGCTGCTGGTCACACGCGGCATGGGGCATTTCAGTCTCGTCGCAGCGGCACCGCTGGCGATCTTCCTGCTCGTCTTGCTGAAGGCGGACGGCCACGAGCGGTTCAGGGATGCGGTCGCGCTCGGCATCGTGGTCTCGTGGGCGGCCTCCACTGACGTGTACTACGCGGTCTATTGCCTGCTGATCGGCGCCGCGTTCCTCATCGCGCGAGTACTGTCGATCCAGCGCAGCCCGCGCTCCGGCCATTCGGTCGCCATCCGATGGGCGCTCGACGTGCTCCTGGTGTGCACGGCAGGTCTGGTCGCAGCCCTCGCCATCACCGGCGGATGGCAGCTCACGCTCCTCGGGCTTCCAGTGTCCATGCGCGGCTTGTACACGCCGATGCTGGCTCTGACAACTCTGGGCCTGCTCCGGATCGCGTGGGAGTTCCGCGCGTCGCTCACACCCAAAGGTCGCGCAGACTCGTGGAGAGTGGTGTGTTTCGTGACCGCCACCGGACTGGTGGCCACCGTACTGCTCTCGCCTGTGCTCTACGCCGTGGGCGTACGCATCGCCACAGCAGGGTTCGAGACGGCGAGAGTCCACTGGCGCAGCAGTCCGTCGGGCATCGACCTGCTCGCCTTCGTCCTGCCAAATCCCAATCACGCCTGGGCGCCTCCCGCGATCGCTGGCTGGCTCACAGCGCTGCCCAGTGGGTACCTGGAGAACGTCGCATCGATCCCCTTCATCGCGGTGTTGGCCATGCTGGCCGCGTGGTGGACCGGATGGCGGCCATCACGATGGTGGGCCGGCGTGGCGATCGCGTTCGGCGCCCTCGCGCTCGGTCCGTTCGTGCACGTGGCGGGCATGAACACCTACGTCCCTGGGCCGTGGGCACTCCTTCGCTACGTGCCCATCGTCGGCCTCGCCCGGGCACCGACTCGCTTTTCCGTCGTCATGATGCTTGCGGTGGCCGTGCTCTTTGCCACCGCGCTCGAATGGCTTGGCCGACGTTACCCGCACCGGCGGCCCTGGTTCATCGCCGCGGCGACCGTGCTGCTCATCGTGGAACTGCTGCCCGCGCCGCTGACGCTCCACGCCGCAGTCGCTCCGAAGTTCTACGAGCGCGTCGCCGCCGCAGCGGAAGATGTGCGGGTGCTGGAACTGCCCACGGGCGTCCGGGACGGCACATCGAGTGTCGGCAACTTCACGGCACGCACACAGTTCTACCAGACGTCTCACGGCAAACCGCTCATTGGCGGCTATCTGTCTCGGGTGTCCAAAGTGCGCGTGTTGGAGATCCGCCAAAACGACGTGGTCGATGCCCTGTTCGTGTTGAGCGAAGGCGGCAGCCTGCCGCCCTCTCGCGAAGCGGGGCTCGTCGAGCGAGGCCCCTCCTTCATCCGCGACGCGCGGGTCGGATTCGTCGTCATCGACTCCTCGCGCGCGCCGGAAGCCCTGCGCAACTTCGCGCTACGAGCGTTCCGGCTCGAGTTCGTGGACGCGGAAGGCGGCCTGGAGCTGTACCGGCCGACGCAGTAGGGTCAGCCTCGGGCGCCGAAGCGCGGAGCGCGAAGGCGGCTACAATTGCCGCCGGATGCAGCTCCTCGCCATCGGCATCGGCGGCGCCCTCGGTGCGATTGCGCGCTACGTGCTGGGCGGCGCCGTCCATCGCCTGACGCCGGGTTTCTTTCCTTACGGAACGTTCGTGGTGAACGTGGTCGGCTGTCTCGCCTTCGGCGTGATCGTCGGTCTTGCGGAGTCGCGCCTCACCGTCGGCCCAGTGGCCAGAGCATTCCTCCTTATTGGTGTGCTCGGCGGATTCACCACGTTCTCGAGCTTTACGTTCGAAACGTTCGAGCTGCTGCGCGACGGCCAGGTGATGCACGCCGCAGCGAACGTGGCCGGCCAGGTTCTCCTGGGGTTCATGGCGCTGTGGGCGGGATTCGTCGCAGGGCGTGCGGTGTGAGGCGAGTGCTATGAAGATTCCCACTGACGGCAAGCTGCTGCGCATCTTCATCGGCGAAGCCGATCGCTGGCACGGGGCTCCCCTGTACCAGGCAATCGTCGAGGAGGCGCGGAAGGAGGGCCTTGCGGGGGCGACGGTTTGGAAGGGGTTCGTTGGTTTCGGCGCCCACAGCCGTCTCCACACCACCAAGATCCTGCGACTCTCCACCGATCTGCCCGTCGTGATCGAGATCGTCGACGCGGCTGACAAGATCGACGCGTTTCTCCCGCAGCTCGATCTCATGGTGCAGGAGGGCCTGGTCACCGTCGAAAAGGTCGAAGTCCTCCTCTACCGCGCGCCGACGAAGCCGCGGTAACCGGCGCAGCTGCCCGCCCACGTGAGGCCGGAGCTGCGCCGGTTCTGCGAGGTTTACAGTCCTCCCCACTTCCAGGGGCCGGTGATCGCGAACGTGGTGCCTGGGCTCTGCACGTTCACGAACAGCCAGCGGCCGTCCGGGCTGTAGCAGGCCCCCGCGAACTCCGAGCCTGCAAAGTTGCCGCTGATCCCGTTTCGCGCCTGATCGAGCGGGATGATCACGTTGTTCTTCGCGAACTGAAAGATCTCTCCATCGACCGTGAGCCCGTGCACGAACTCCTCGCCCGACCCGTCCTCGCACAGCACGAGGCCGCCTCGCGGGCTCACCGTGATGTTGTCCGGAGCGTTCAGCACCTCGGCGCCTGGCGACTCGAAGAGCAGCGTGATCTTCTCCCGGTGCGGGTCGTAGATCCAGATCTGTCCCTGCCCGATTCCGCCGTTCGTCGAGACGATGTAGATCTTCCCGTCGTCGCCGTGCCAACAGCCCTCCAGACGCGCAAAGGTGGCCGCGCCCTGAGCCCGGCCCTGAGACCAGACGAAGTTACCCGGCATGGTTGAGGATTCGTTGTCCGGCGTTTCGATGCGGACCCATTCGACCTTGAACTGCGTGCCGTTCGGATAGCTGGCGCCGAGGTTGGCGTCCGGCGTGTCTTTCACCTTCAGCATGTAGAGGCGGCCCCCGTCGGCGAGACGATGCCGCCGGCGCGGAACGAATCGGTAGAAGCCCGACGAGCCGCCGGCGTCCTCCGTTTCGTACACATGCCCCGTGTGCGGATCGATCGCGACGGCTTCATGTGAGAACCGGCCCATGTCACGGATCGGCGTGGGATCGCCAAACCCGTCGGCCGGGACGTCGAAGATGTATCCGTGCGGCACCGTGGTGAACAGCGTGGTCTCTTCGCACGTCAGCCAGCTTCCCCACGGCGTTGGACCACCGGCACAGTTGCGGATAGTGCCGCTCAGGCTGTCGTACGCTGACACCAGCTCGCCTTTACGCGTGTCGAACTCCAGCGTGGTGGTGCCGCCACCAGCCTGGATGTCGTAGTACGCGCTGCTGAACGGAGTACCGGCACCGCGCTCATGATTCCGCACCAGACGCGTACGGTGGCGGCGGCTCGGAAAGGCCGCCATGCCGTCGTGCGAACCCGGCGTCGGCAATCCGCTCGACATCAGGTCGCCCGTCCATCCAAAGCTCAAGTACGTGAAGCCTTCAGGCAAATGCAGCAACGGCAGACCCGTCGTCTGGTCCGGCGTCGCCACGAGCGGACCGTATCCCGGCGTGACCGGACGATGCCAGCCGTGCGCTTCGGCCCGGCTCATGAAAGCCGTCAGTGGAATGGCGGCAGCCGCGCTCGCGGTGCCTCTCAGAAAGGAACGACGATCCATTCAGACCTCCTCGACTGCGGCGCAGGGTGCGCGCGCATCTGGAGTCTGGCGAGCCGGAGTGTCAAGAGCCCAACAACGAGGTAAAGAATCCGTATCGGTTCGGGTAGACTCACGGTCATGCATCCGTGGCATGACAGCTATGTCGACGACACGACTGTCGGGATCGCATTCCCAGTCGTCATCGAAATCCCGAAGGGCAGCAAGAACAAGTACGAACTGGACAAGGAAACCGGCCTGCTCCGCCTCGACCGCGTGCTGTACAGCGCCGTGCAC
Source organism: Vicinamibacterales bacterium (assembly GCA_035293405.1). Lineage (GTDB taxonomy): Bacteria > Acidobacteriota > Vicinamibacteria > Vicinamibacterales > UBA2999 > Gp6-AA40. Next base: position 37,948 of record DATDOE010000126.1, read on the forward strand.
TACCCCGCCGACTACGGCTTCATCCCACGGACGTACTGCGACGACGGCGATCCGCTCGATGCGTTGGTGTTGAGCCAGGAGCCGGTCTATCCGTTGACGATCGTCGAGGCGCGGGCGATTGGCGTGATGCGGATGCGCGACGAGAAGGGCATCGACGACAAGATCGTGAGCGTCAGCGTCCACGATCCGGCATTCGCCCACTTCATGCACAAGAACGAACTGCCCGGGCATCTGCTACGCGAGCTGCGCCGGTTCTTCGAGGACTACAAGGCCCTCGAGCACAAGCAGGTCATCGTCGAAGACCTGCTCGGACCAGAAGAAGCGGTCACCATCATCCGCGACGCACTGGAACTGTACCGCCGGCTCCGGCGCGGTGAGTTGGTCAAAGCCTGAGGGTCACGGCTTCATATACGTGAAGCCGCGCTCTTGAACGAGCGCGAGTGCCATCACGTGTGATGGGACCAGTCTCACGCCGGGATTCAGACCCGCGGCCAAGTCTGCTCGCACCTCCTCAACGGGCATGTTCGTCGCCGTCGCGAGCTGCTGTGCGACCACTCCGAGGGCCACGTTGCACTGCCAGAACACAGTGCCGCGCGCCTGCATCGCCTTGACGCTGATGTCGCCGCCGTCGAGGAACACGTTGCGCACGGCCGGCTGCTTTGTCGTCGGGTCGACAATCTTCGACCGTTCGCCGAGACGGTACTTCGCCCAGAGCCTGTCCGACGCATTCATCGGAAACGCCGGCCCGGAAATGCCAACCGCGGTATTGATATCCGGGAACTCGAGTCTGTACACATCGCGGAACGTATCCAGGAAATTTCGCGCGAAGCGCAGCGGGCGCGGATCGACGTCGAGATCGAGGCCACCCAAGTCGTACAGCTGCTTGTGCGCGCCTGTGAGCTGATCGAGCCACGCCAAATCCCATGGGGCCTGCGGCCGGCCTGGCGCCTGTGCGGCGGCCTGCGCAGCCGAGGGCCGAGCAACCGCGACGCCAGCGAGCGAGGCCAGCGCAGAGATGAACGTTCGACGGCCACGATCGGAAGACATGTCGGACTCCTTCGTATCTGGAAACGCCTCTCAGGCGTCTGTTGCCTGCAGATTCTACCAGTCATGGCGCGGTTTGACCCGACGAGGAAGCCGACCTACCATAGTCTCCGGCGTTCTTCATCGACAAACAGCGACATCGTTCGCGGGAAGAGACCATGGCAACAGAGATGACGAGGCGAGAGACGCTGAAGCGAGGTTTGGTGGCCGCCGGCGCGCTGGCGCTCGTGCCCGAGTGGGCGCTCCCGGCGCTCGCGCAAGGTGACGTCGATGTCCCATTCACGGACGTCCCCGCGACATTCAACTTCAGCCCACCCGGTGGGAACAATCGCTTCCTCGACCTTCGCAAGATTGACGGCTTGCTCACGCCAACCGATCAGTTCTTCTTCATCCAGCATTACAACAAGCCGGAGATCGCCGCGGCCGCCTACCGGCTGAAGTTCACCGGCCTGGTCGGGAAGCCGATGGAGCTCTCGCTCGCCGACCTGCAGTCCATGCGTGCAGTCGATGTCGTCAATGGCTACGAATGCTCGGGAAACAGCCCGCGCTCGGTGCAGGGGCTGTCGTCCAACGGCCGGTTCACCGGCGTCAGGCTGCGCGACGTGTTACGACGCGTTGGTGTGGACGACAAGGCACGCGAGGTGGTGTTCTTCGGCGCCGACAAAGGCAACGAGGACGTCGTCTTTCGGCAGAACACGTTGAAGGTGCAGCAGCAGTTCGCACGCAGCATCACCCTCGAGAACGCGATGAAGTCCGAGCCGCTCCTCGCCTGGGCGCTCAACGGCACACCACTCGACCGCGACCACGGGTTCCCGCTGCGGGTCATCATGCCCGGCTGGTACGGCGTCGCCAACGTGAAATGGCTGGCCGAGATCCGCCTGCAGGAGAACCGGTTCCTGGGAAACTACCAGGCGCGGTGGTACCGCACCGTGCGCGCGGTCGGCGGCACGGGCGAACTGACCGACGCCGAGACGCAGTTCGTCGAGACGGAAGTGACGAAGCTCAATCTGAAGTCGGTGATCGCCCGCGTGCGCAAGACCGCAGGCGCCCACCAGGTGATGGGCTTCGTGCTGAACGATGGGACGCCGCTCCGCTCCGTCGAGGTGAAGGTGGACGAGGGACCGTGGCAGCGGGCGACGCTGGATCCGGCGAACACGCAGTATTCGTGGAAGCTGTTCACCTACCGCTGGGAAGGGGCGACGGCTGGCGAGCACACGCTCGTGTCGCGTGCGACCGACGTCAACGGCGTGACCCAGCCGACCGCGGCAGAGCTCGGGCGGAAGAAGACATTCCTCGAGGACAATTCGCAGTTCCCGCGCAAGATCATGATCGCGTGACAGCCACGCGGCAGCCTTGGCGCTCTCGCCTACGGCACGTTCGACGTATCGCGCGACGGGACGGCGTGATTGCGCCGCTCGACGCGTGAGGAGGACCTGTGACGACTCACGACGCGAAACAACAGCTTCTGGAAGGACTCAACGTGGATCTCCGCGGTGAATTCCAGGCCATCATCATGTACCGGCTCTATGCCAGCATCGTGCAGGGCCCCTATCGTCAGGAGCTCCGCACGTTCTTCAGCAACGAGATCCCGGACGAGCTCGGGCACGCGCAAATCCTGGCCGACAAGATCGCCGCGCTCGGCGGCACGCCGGCGGCGGTCGCCGCACCCGTGACCGTCGTCTCTGAGCCAAAGGCCATGCTGGAGGCCGCGCTCGCGGCGGAGGTCGAGGCCCTCGAGCGATACGTCGCGCGACGGAGGCAAGCGGAAGCCGCCACCGAATACGGCCTGGCGACGCAGCTCGACACAATCATCGCCGATGAATCAAACCATCGCGACGAATTGCGCCAGATGCTCGCACGCTGGCCCTAATCCGTCGCTCGACGTGCGGGTTGGGGTGCGACGATGTCAATCAATCGGCACGATGGCCGCCACACAGTCGTGTGGACCGCGTACGTGGGTGCGGTGGCCCTTGCCGTTCACGTCTTCCATCAGCACACGGTCGCCGGGCCCGAATGACCGCTTCTCGCCGTCGCTCGCCGTGACCTCGAGGTGGCCGTCCAGGCAGATCAGGAACTGTCGCTTCGGTGGATGGATGCCCTCACCGGTCCAGCCGCCAGGCAGCCTGACGAACTGCAGGCCACCAGCTTGGAAGGCGTGGGACACGAACAGAAGCGGTGCTGGCGGCCGGTAGTCCGCTTCATCGAGCGCGAGCTCGGCTTCGGCAAAGCGGCTCTCACCGCCTTTGTCGGAATACAGTCTGAAATATTTCATCGCCACAGCCTCCTCGATTCAGTCATCGCATCACGGCCCGCACGTCGGGGCGACGGTCGATTCACCCCTGTCGCGAGTCAGTCCGCCCTTCCGCAGAATGGCCATCATCGGGCACCAGTTCGTGAAGCCCGACTGGAACAGGTTCAGCCCGACGAACAGGGTGAACCAGAGGAACCGGCTGTCGACGTAGATGCCGAGCAGCACGCTGAGCGCGACGAGAGCCCCAGCGATCAGGCGGAGTGCGCGTTCGACGGTCATGACAAATCTCCTTTCGAGTCTCCACGGCGCGGTCATGAGGCTGCCCCCGCCGGTGCCGGCAACGGCTCGGCGCCGCCGGCCTCGTTGCGCCGGCCTTGATGGGCCATGAAATAGAGGACCGGCACGGTAACGCGGGACAGCATTAGCGACGCCACCTCACCGGCCATCAGAGAGATCGCCAGCCCCTGGAAGATCGGGTCGAACAGGATGACCCCTGAGCCGACGATCACCGCCGCCGCGGTCAGCGCCATCGGCCGGAAGCGAACCGCCCCCGCATCGACCACCGCCTCGCCGAGCGGCATCCCCTCGCGCACGCGCATCTCGATGAAGTCCACCAGGATGATCGAGTTGCGGACGACGATGCCGGCACCGGCGATGAAGCCAATCATCGACGTGGCCGTGAAGAACGCGCCCATGGCGGCATGCGCCGGCAGGATGCCGACCAGCGAAAACGGAATCGCCGCCATGATCGTCAACGGCACGCCAAATCCCTGGAACCACCAGACGACCAGGATGTAGATGAGCACCAGCACGGCCGCGAACGCCAGCCCGAGATCCCGGAAGACCTCGTAGGTGATGTGCCACTCGCCATCCCACTTCATCGCGTACTTCGTGGTGTCGAACGGCTGCCGCGTGTTGAAGATGTCGAAGGCGTACCCTTCCGGCAAGACGAACCGTTCGAGCGCCCGGTTCATCTGCAGAATGGCGTACACGGGGCTCTCGGCCGCACCAGCGAGGTCGCCAGTGACGTAGGTCACCGGCAGCAGGTTCTTGTGATAGAGGCTGGCATCTTCAGTCGTTCGCGTCTCACGCGTCAGCTCCCCGAGCGCGACCGAGTGGGTGCCCTCGACACGAAGCTGTCGCAGACTTTCGAGCGAGCCGCGCGCCTCACGCGGCAGCCGCATCACGATCGGCACGTCTTCCCTGGACACCGGATCGTGCAGCAGTCCAACGCGCGCGCCGTCACTGGCCGCCCGGACCACCGCCGCCACATCCGACGGCGACACGCCCGCGGCCCTGGCCCGATCCTGGTCGACCACCAGGGTGGTCTTGGCCTGCGGTGATTCCAGATACCAGTCAACGTCGACGACGCCGGGAGTCGCCTCGAACACCTTCTTCACCTGCCGGGCGAGCTCCACACGCCGGCCTGGATCGGGTCCGTAGATTTCGGCCACGAGCGTCTGCAGCACCGGCGGGCCTGGCGGTACCTCTGAGACCTGAATCGTCGCGTTGAAGCGCGCGGCGATGGGCAGAAGCCGTTCGCGCACCCGCTTGGCCACTTCGTGGCTCTGCTCGCGTCGGTCATCCTTGGCGAGCAGGTTGACCTGCAGGTCCGCCAGATGCGGGGCGCGCCTGAGGAAGTAGTGCCGCACGAGCCCATTGAAGTTGTATGGCGCCGCGGTGCCCACGTAGCTCTGGACGTCGGTGACGCCAGGGTCCTTCAGCGCTTCGCCCGCAAGGGCGCCGGCCACCCGCGCGGTCTGCTCGAGCGGCGTCCCCTCCGGCATGTCGACGATCACCTGGAACTCGCTCTTGTTGTCGAACGGCAGCATCTTCACCGTCACCAGCTGAAGCGGCACGAGTGCGACCGCCGCCAGCAACAGCGCGGCCACGGCACCCAGGAAGATCAGGCGTGTCGGTCCGCTGTCGATGAGCCGCGCCATCATCCGGCGATAGAGACGCGTGGCCGCGCCCTCGGTCCCCTGCGCATCTCCGTGCCCGACGCGCAACAGCCGCACCGCCGCCCAGGGCGTGACCATGAACGCCGCGCCGAGCGAGAACAGCATGGCGGCCGTCGCGCCGATCGGAATCGGCCGCATGTACGGCCCCATCAGCCCGCCAACGAACGCCATGGGCAGAATCGCGGCCACCACGGTGAGCGTCGCGAGGATGGTCGGGTTGCCGACCTCGTCCACCGCGCGCACGGTCAGGGTCGCCAGGCCGGACTGCTCGCCGGTCTGCATCCGCGCATGGCGCACCACGTTCTCGACCACGACGATCGCATCGTCAACGAGGATGCCGATCGAGAAGATCAACGCGAAGAGCGTGATGCGGTTCAGCGTGTAGCCATAGAGGAGGAACGCGAACAGGGTCAGGGCCAGCGTCACGGGAATGGCGATGAGCACGACCACCGCCTCGCGACGCCCGAGCGCGATCCCGATCAGCACGGTCACCGAGATGACCGCCAGGAACATGTGATAGAGAAGCTCGTTCGACTTCTCCGCCGCCGTCTCGCCGTAGTTGCGGGTGACGCTCAGAGCCAGGTCGCGCGGGAGCACGACGCCACGCAGCGTGTCGAGCTTCTGCTCGACGAGGCGCGCCACGGTGATGGCGTTGGCGCCTTTGCGCTTCGCCACCGAGACGGTGACGGCCGGGTGCGCTCCCTCCGTCCGCGAGTGGTACCGCACGTAGGCCACGGGCTCGGCATCCTCGTCAGTGACGACCGCGACGTCACGCAGGAGCACCGAGCGACCGGCCGCGCCAGACACGACGACGTCGCGCAGCGCGTCCACGCGATCGAGCGAGTTGCCGGCCTGGAGTCGCGTGACGCCGCCGCCGCTGATCGGACCGGTCCCCGTCGATCGCGCGTTCGCCTCCTCGATCGCACGTGCGATACGCAGGGGATCGAGCGAGGCCGCGGCCAGCCTGGCCGGATCGACGTCCACGTGGACCTCCCTCGGCCGGCCGCCGACGATTGTGACCTCGGACACGTCGGGCACTTCCGCGATGGCCTCCCGCACCTGTGCCGCGGCTTCGCGCAGCTGATGGTCGTCGTACCGGGCACCCCAGAGCGTCACCGCGACGACGGGCACGTCGTCAATGGACCGGGCCTTGACGAGCGGGGGACTGACGCCGGGTGGTATACGGTCGACATTGGCCGCCAGCTTCTGATTCAGCCGCACGAGCGCGCGCTCTTCGTCCTGTCCAACGTAGAAGCGCACGACGACCATCGACTGCCCCGGACTCGAGGTCGAGTAGAGATACTCGACGCCCGGCACTTCCCAGAGCAGCTTTTCCATGGGCCGCGTCACGCGCTGTTCCACCTCCACTGATGTCGCGCCGGCTGCATCCACGAAGACGTCGATCATGGGCACCACGATCTGCGGCTCCTCTTCCCTGGGAAGAGCGACGACGGCGAACGCGCCGAGCGCGAGCGAGGCCACGATCAAAAGCGGCGTCAGCTTCGAATGGATGAAGGTCTCGGCCAGCCGGCCGGCCACACCGGAACGCTGGCTCATGGCCGTGCTCCGGTCTGCCGCTCACGCGCGACAATGCGCCGGCCGTCGGTCAGTCCTGGCGGCGGCACGTTCACGATCACCTCACCGCGATCGAGGCCGGCGAGTACTTCAACGCCTTCGGCGCCCTCATAGCCTGTCTGCAGCAGTCTCAGGCGCGCGACGCCGTCTTCGACGACGAAGGCGGTGGCCAGCTGCCCCTGGCGCCGGACGGCGCTCGCCGGGACGATGAGCGCGTCGCGGCTGGCGCCGCGGAAGCGCACCCGCGCGAACGTACCCGTCCGAGGCGCAGGATCACTCGGCAACGACACCTTGACGGTGAAGGATCGCTCGCCGGCGGCCACTGCGCGGGCGATCTCGGTCACCACGCCTTCGACGGCCCGCGACGCACCGGCGCCTGCTTCGAAGCGCACCTCGACGCGGTCGCCCACGCGCACATACCGCTCGCGGGCTTCATCCACTCTGACCTCCACGTGCGGCGCGCCTGCCGAGTCGAGACGCAGCAGCGGTGTGCCTGGCGACGCAAGGTTGCCCGGATCGGTGAGCCGCTCCGTCACGAGTCCGTTGAAGGGTGCCTTGACGAGACCAAACGATTGCGTCGTGGCCGCGGCGTCGGCCCCCGCGCGAGCGGCGGCCACCTGGGCGCTCGCCTGCGCGACGCGTGCGCTCGCGCCCTCGGCGCGCGCGATGGCGCTCGACAGGCGGGCCTCGGCCTCATCGAGCTCCTGCGTCGTGGCCGAGCGCCGCTCGTGAAGGGACGCGATGCGAGCGTGCCAGGCCGTGGCCAGCTTCCGCTCGGCAGCGGCCGTGGCCTGTTCTGCCGTGGCCACCGTCAGTCCCTGTTGTGCCGCGCCAACGGAGGCTTCGGCCCCGCGGGCCTGGTCCGCCGTCGCCCGGTCATCGAGCACGACGAGCAGATCGCCGGCTCGCACGCGGTCGCCGGCGCGGACGCGAACACTCATGACCGGGGCGACAATTCGGCTGGTGAGTGTCGCCGTCTCGTTCGCGGCGACGACACCGCCGGCTTCCAGTTGCTCTGCGATCGGCGTCACCGCCGCAACCACCGTTGACACGCTGAGCGGGACACCGGTGTTCACCTCTGGCTGTGGAGCCTGCGCTCCGCCGCACCCGGCCGCCGAGACCGCCAGGAGCCCGGCGATGAGGGTCATGCGTCGATTCGTTCGGGCTAATTCTCGCGACATGGCACGCTCACATTCACAGCCGACCAGCCGCCCGGTCGAGCTCGACGGCCTGGACGATCACGTCCATCTGCGCGGCCGTCGCTCGTGACTCGACCTCCAGCACGGCGCTGGCAGCGCGGAGCACGTCGCCAATCGTCGCCAGGCCGCCGTCGTAGCGGTCGCGTACGATGCGCTGGCTCTCGCGCGCCTGCATCAGCGCTGCCTGTCCCACGCGCTCGCGCGCGCGCGCCGCATCCAGGCGGGCGGCCGCGGCTCTGACGCCCACTTCGATCGCGCGGTCGACGCCTTCGCGCTCAGCCTGTGCGCGGAGCTCGGCGTGCCTGGCCTCGGCTGCCCGAGCGGCGTCGCCGAATCCGCGAAACAGGTTGATCTGGACCTGCGCGCCCACGATCCAGCTCGCTCGCTGTTCCGTGAACCTCTGACCGTTGAACTCCCATCCGCCCTGCAGGCCGACTCGGGGGAAGAACGCGGCCTGCGCCGTGCCACGCGCGTTGGCGGCGAGCGTCGTGCGGAGGTCGGCCTCGCGGTGATCGGGCCGCGACGACAGCGCCTCGCCGATGAGGGCCTCGACAGACGGGAACGCGGGCGGCGCGCCGGGAGCCACGATGGTCACGACCTCATCGAGTGGAGCGCCAATGATCTCGTTCAGTTGGATGCGCGCGACGGCCAGATCCGCGGTTGTGCCGAGCGCACGCTGCCGCATGTCTGCGAGGTGGACTTCGACGTCGAGCACGTCGGCATCGGTGACCAGCCCCACGTCCCGCCGGGCACGCGCGCGCGCCAGGTCGCTCTCGGCGGCTTCGACCGCCGCCTGGCTCGCGCGCGCCGCCGACTCGAGCTGCAGGACGCGCACGAACGCGCGAGCCGAGCCGAGCGCCAGATCCTGCTGTGCGCCCGCGCTGGTGGCAGCCACGATGTCGCGGCTGATCTCCGCGCCCTTGACGGCGAGCCGCGTGAGCCCCCCGTCGTACAGGGACTGTTCCACCATCACGCCGGTGCGTGCGTTGGTCACCGGTGATGGATGATTGAGCGCATCGATCGCGAAGTTGGCGGCGGTGAAGCGTCGCTGGGACAACAGCGAGCTGAACACGTAGACCGGCTGGTCGCCGCGCTGGACGCTTTCAGTGACATCGACACGCGGAAGGAAACCGGCACGCGCCTGCCGGACACGCTCGGCGGCCTCGTTGTCAGCGGCCGCCAGAGCGCGCGCCGCCGCCGTGGTTGTCCGCGCCCGGCGCATGGCATCGGCCAGGGTGAGCGGCGTTTGCGCGAGCGCGTCCGCTCCGGCCAGGATCCCGGCCGCGAGCACTCCCACGACAACCCGCCTCGCGCTGCTGCAGAACACGTTGCGCCACTCCCCTTCTGCGGTCGAACCTTGGCCCGCTATCTGGTGAGAGACACGGCGCGTCGATGTGGTTTCACCAGCGAAGCGGCTGGGAGGACCGCAATCGCCATTCCAGGTCGAGCGTGCCGATGTGGAGGCGGCTTGGACGCGGCCAACACCATGCGCGTCAAGGACTTCTCGATGAGCAGCTCGAGTCAGTGGCGTGGACGGACGGCCATCCCGGCTCGAGGGACCGCTGACTTTTACCGATCAGATGGGACTTATCGGCGCGCGCGACGAGGACGGCGGATGGCGGGTGTTCTCTCTCTTCCCCGTTGCCGCTCGATCAGATCGCGCAGAGCCGGGGGCAACTGGCCGCGCCCAAGGTTCACGCACGTGTCGCGTCCGAGGTCCAGGGCGGCGAACACCGAACGACAACGTTCACACAGTTCCTCCGACGAGAACGGAAACGGCACACGGCGATCCATGGCGTCCTGCTTGGCCTGGAGCAGATCGAGGCACACCTGTCGGTCGTGATCCGGTGGCGGCGCAGGGCGAACCGGCAGGTGCTCGAGGAGCGCGCGGCGCAGCAGCAGGCGCGCGCGATGCACCCGCGTTTTCACCGTGGCCTCTTTCAGCGCGAGGATCCGTGCGATCTCCGAGGTCGAGAGCTCCGCGATCTCTGCCAGCACGACGGGCAGTCGAACCGCGTACGGAAGCCGCGCGAGCGCTTCGGAGACGGCTCGCTCAGCGTCCTTGCGGATGTGCTCGTCGAGCGGCCCGCGGCCCGCCGACGCCAGGGCGATCACGGGATCCCCCGGCGACGGCAGCACCGCCGACAGAGATTCCATCCGCGCCGGTTCTCCGGCTCGCCGCCGATGACGGCGCTGACAGAGTCGTCCGGCAATGGTGTAGAGCCACGTCGCCGGATCGGAGCGGCCCTCGAACTGGCGCCACTTCCGGAACCCCTGGAGCAACGTGTCTTGAACGAGGTCCTCCGCCTCGTCCGGACGTCCGCACATCCGCATTCCGATGCGGAAAAGGCGGGGAGCCACTCGTTCCGCCACGTCCGCAAAGTCCGAGGCGGATTGCCCTAGCGGGGCCGGCATTCGCATCGCCGGGATTCTACTGCGACATCGCCGTCACATCGCGTTCACCGGACATTCGCATCACCTTGCTACCGTGCGGCATGCGTAGAATCTGCTTACTCGCTGCCGCTGTCATCTCGATCATGTCCGCCGTATCCGGCACGCAGGCTCAAGGATCCAAGAAGCTCGTCGCGCATCGGGGCGCCTCCGCGTACGCCCCGGAGCACACGCTGGCCGCCTACCGTCTGGCGATGCAACAACACGCCGACTACGTCGAACAGGACCTCGCCGTCACCAAGGATGGCGTGCTCATCTGCCTGCACGACGAGTCGCTCGAACGCACGACCAACGTCGAGGACATCCTCCCCGACCGCTCCGTCGTCGATCCGGCCGCAGGACGGAAGCAGTGGCTCGCCATCGACTTCACGCTGGCTGAGATCAAGCGGCTCGATGCCGGCAGCTGGTTCGATACCACATTCACTGGCGAGCGCATCCCGACGTGGGAGGAAGCCGTCGCCGTGGTCGGCACAGCCGCGGGACTCTACCCCGAGTTGAAAACACCGGGCCTCTACCGTTCACGCGGCGTTGACCAGACGACGCTGTTCGCCGAGTCGGCGACGAGGCTCGGACTCGACCGGCGCGCGGCGGGCTCGATCATCGTCCAGTCGTTCGACGATCAGCCGCTGCGGGATCTCACGCGGCGGCTTCCCGCCATCCCGCGAACATTCCTGATCGACACGCGCGATGGCGGCAAGTGGCTGACGAAGCAAGGACTGGCCGACATCGCTCGGTTCGCCACGGGCATCGGCCCGGCGAAGGGGCTGCTGGACGGGAGGCCCGAGATCGTGAAGGCCGCGCACGAGGCGGGACTCACCGTGACGCCGTACACGTTCACGACCCGCGCGCCGGCCTCGGCTTCAGCGCGCTTCAGTACGGTGACCGACGAGATGCGCTACTACCTGTCGGAGCTGAATGTGGACGCGATCTTCACCGACAATCCTGACCTTTTCCCTCGGGCCACTCGATAGTGCAATGTCATTCGCTCCGAAGGGCACTCACAGGATCGATACGCGCCGCGCGCCGCGCCGCAGGCAGGACAGCGACGGCGCCAACAGCCATCAGCACCGCTGCCACCACGGCGACATTGAGGGGATCGAAGCGACCCGTCGCGAACACGAAGGCGCTGAGCGCGCCGGTCGCCCAGATCGACAAGACGCCTCCCACCACCAGGCCTGCTCCCACCATCCACGCGCCCTGCCCGAGGGTGCGTATGAGGATGCGCATCGGATCGGCCCCCAGTGCAAGGCGCAGAGCAAGCTCCGCACGCCGGGATGCGACGTCATGCGCTACGACACCAAACAACCCGATTCCGCCGAGCACGATCGCCAGCAGCGCGAATCCCATGAACGTCGCGGTCAGCACGCGCCGCGTGGGCACGCCTGGTGAGACCGCGGCCACATCCTGCATCGATCGCACGGCGAGTACGGGCACGTCACGGTCGAGCCGCGCCACTTCTTCACGCACGGCGGCGACAACATCCGTGTCCGAGCGCTGGCTTCGGACGACAAGAATCATCGAACTTGAGGACTCCTGCCATACAGACGCGTACACGGTTGGCCAGAACCCCTCAGCATCGAGCGAGCGATGCTTGACATCGTCGGCGATGCCGATGATTTCCGCCATTGGCGCACGCGGCCCGGGCCCCAAGCTGATTTGATGCCCGATCGGTTGTTCGCCTGGGAACCATTGCTCCGCCAGTGACTTACTCACCACCACGCGGGACGGAGCCGCGGCATTGTCGCGCGCGTCGAACGGACGGCCGGCCACAATCGGGATCCGCATCACATCGAAGTAGGCCGGCCCCGCTTCGCGCAGTACGACTTCGCGTGCGGGATCAGTCGGCCGTATGCGCATGAACCGGCGGCCCCCGTCGTGTGTCAACGGCAGTTCGTTGACGACGGAAACCGTGCGGGGTCCCAAACGCGCTTCGAGCGCACTGTGAAGCGCCGACAAAAACAATGTCCGCTCCGGGTTGGGGTACTGGACCAAAAGCGGCAACGTCAACACGCCGCGCGCGTCGAATCCCGGGTTGACGTTGAGCACATTGCTCAGGCTGCGGCCCACGAGTGTCAGTGAGACGAGCAGCACGCACGCCAGCGCAATCACGCCGGTGGCGAACACGCGGCGCAAACCAAGCTCGCGCGGAGCAGGCGTGACGCCGCGAGCCAGCACGTCAACCACACTGTTTCGTGACGCGACAAAGGCCGGTAGCAGTCCACAGAATCCCGCGCAGGCCGCCGCGACCATCGCGACGACAGCAATCACGCGCCAGCTCACCGCCACCTCGCGGTTCGCCAGGTCACCGAATGGCTCCAGGACCAGACGGCTCCCGACTGGTGTGAGCCACAACGCGAGCAGCACGCCACCCGCGATTCCGATGGCGACCAGCGTCTCGGCCTCCAGCAACAATTGCCGTGCGATTTCGGACCGGCGCGCGCCGAGAGCCGTTCTCACCGCCAGCTCTCGCCGGCGATCGATGGATCGCACGAGCAGCAACCCCGCAAGATTGGCGAACGCGATGAGCAACGCGAGCGCGGCCGCCCCCGCGAGAAGGCCGAGCGTTCTCGTAGAGCCTCGGGCTATCCTCACCGAGATAGGCCTCGCGACAACTTGCGCCGGCGGCGAGGATCGTCGACTGACCTTGTCCAGCGCCGCTGCCAAGTCCCTTGACGAGACATTCCCGGCGAGACGGGCCATGACCCCGAGGCGGTAACCTGCGCGGGCCTCCGGGTCAGCCGGTAGTGGTAGCGCCCGAAATAGGTCAACCTGGTCGAGCGGAAAGACAAACTGTTCCGGCAGCACGCCGACGACGGTATGCGCGCGACCCCCGAGAACGATTTGTCGGCCGATCGCTGCAGGATCGGCCGCGAGCTTCGTGCGCCACAACGCGTGGGTCAGGATGACGACAGGCTGGCCCAGATCAGTGGCCTCAAACATGCGCCCACGCGCGGTCGCGATACCAAGAAGCGGCAGGAATCCTGGTGTGACGTCGGTCACGTGTAACCGCTCGGCCGCCCCGAGCTCCGTCAGCGTCAGATGTGTCCCGTCGGCCGCTTCAATCGATGCCAGCGATTCCGCCCGCTCGCGCCAGTCCTCGACGGTGCCATACCTCACCGTTCGGGGCGCTGAAGCGGGTTCGCCGGGCAGTATCTCGCCGAGCATGACGAGGGCATCGGGATCGGCGAACGGTGGCGGCGTGAGCAGTACAGCATCGACGACGGCGAATATCGACGCGCCGACGCCGAGCGTCAGCGACAGCGTCAAGACCGCTGTTGCCGCACTGGCTGGTGACCGGCGAAAGTTTCGCAACAGGTGACGAAGGTCGATGAGCATTGGCAGGTCCGCCCGTCTTGAGGTCGGGCGTGAGGCATATCGCGTGCCACGTCGCGACGCGTGACCAGCCAAACAATTACGGAGAGGCGCCTCGCTCTTGTTGTTCGAAATCGGGATTGGGGCGTTCAGATGCGACCAAAAAGGGCGCGGTCATCTGATGCGCGCGCTCGCCGTGGCTACGCGCGAGCCGCAATCCATCGACACCGTGACTTTTCGACTCGGACGAGCGAAGAACCCGTCAGCATGATTTCCACGCGGCTGCCTGGTTGGCTCGTTTGTGCACTACTCCTAGCGCGCCCGGCCGAATCCAGTCAGCATTCTTCCGCTTCGATCGACGGTCCGACGCCGCCTGTCGCTCCTGCGGTCGTTGCCCGGGATCTCTCGAATCAGGCCGAGCCACGATTCGGGCCCTTCGCCTGACCGGAGGCTTGCGTGTGGATGGGCGTCTCGACGAGGCGATCTACACCGCCGTCCCGTCGATCTCGGACTTCGTCCAGATGGAGCCCAAGGCTGGAGCGTCCGCGACTGAGAAGACCGAGCTCTGGCTGTTCTTCGATGACCGGAACGTCTACGTCACATTTCGGAACTGGGAAACCCATCCCGAGCGACTGGTCGTCAACGACATGCGCCGCGACAACAGCAATCTCTGGCAGGGCGACAACATCGCCTTCCTGTTCGATACCTTCTACGACCGGCGAAACGGGGTGGAGTTCGGTGTCGCGCCCAATGGCGGCAGGTACGAGGGCCAGGTCACCAACGAGCGCCAGTACAACGGCGACTGGAACCCTGTCTGGGATGTCGCGGTCGGTAGGTTCGACAATGGATGGACGGTGGAGATCGCCATCCCGTTCAAGTCGCTTCGCTACCGGCCTGGAGCGGCTCAGGTGTGGGGCTTCCAGGCGCGACGCATCAACGCGTCCAAGAACGAGCTGTCGTTCATCACGGCACTGCCGCGGTTTCTGGGAATGGGCGGGGGCATCTTCGCGGCGTCACTCGCTCCGACGGTGGTGGGGATCGAAGCGCCGCCGCCGTCGAAGAATCTCGAAGTCAAATCCTACGCGCTCGGGAGCGCGACCGCCGGAATCGGCGCCGAGGACGCGTTGGGTCGCAATGCCGGTGTCGACGTGAAGTACGGGCTGACGCCCAACCTCACGGCCGACTTCACCTACCGGACCGACTTTGCGCAGGTGGAGGCCGACGAGCAGCAGGTCAACCTGACACGCTTCAGCCTGTTCTTTCCGGAGAAGCGCGAATTCTTTCTCGAGAATCAGGGGCTGTTCGCATTCGGCGGGGCCTCGGTCACGGCGGGGGGTGACGTGCCGGTCCTCTTCTACAGTCGCCGGATCGGCCTCAACGGCACACGGGCGGCGCCGATTCATGCCGGCGGGCGACTCACGGGCCGGCTCGGTCGCTTCAGCGTCGGCGCATTGACCATCCAGTCAGCGGGCGATGAGAGGATTGGAGAGCCTGGCGCCAACTTCGCGGTCGTCCGGGTGAAGCGCGACCTGTTTCGGCGGAGCAGCGTCGGCGCGATCGTCACGAGACGGACTGTCGACCAGAGGGGATCGGGCCACAGCGACACGTATGGTATCGACGGCGCCTTTTCGTTCTTCACGAATCTGACGTTCAACACGTACTGGGCGCGGACACCAGACCGGCTCAATGGGAACGAATCCAGCTATCGGGCGCAGCTGGATTACGCCGGCGACCGGTATGGGCTGCAGCTGGAGCGGCTGGCTGTTGGCGACAACTTCCGTCCTGATGCCGGATATGTGCGCCGCGACGATATCGTGCGGCACTACGCGTTCGCCAGATTCAGCCCGCGCCCACGCGCGAGTAAGGTCGTTCGAAAGCTCTGGCTGACGGGTGCGGTTTCGCAGATCGAGAACGGCTCGCGACGACTGGAAAGCCGTCTCGTCGACGGCACGTTCGCCGTGGACTTCCAGTCAGGCGACCGTCTCGTCCTGACCCACAACCGCACCTACGAGTTTCTTCCCCAGCCTTTCCGGATTGCTCCTGGCGTGATGCTTCCGGTGGGCGGCTATCACTTCGCGAATGCGCGCGCGGCGTATTCCGTGGCACCGCAGCGGCCGTTGTCCGGCTATGCCTGGGTTGAACACGGAACCTTCTACGACGGCCGTCGCACGACGGTGGGGCTCAGCGGCGGGCGCGCCAAGCTCGCCGGGCAGCTGTTCTTCGAGCCCGGCGTCTCGATCAACGCGGTCAGACTGGTCGAGGGCGTGTTCACCGCGACCCTCGTGACGTCGCGACTGACCTACACAGTGACACCGCTGGTGTTTGCCAGCGCGCTGGTCCAGTACACCACGAGCGCGAACACACTGAGCGCGAATGCGCGTCTGCGCTGGGAGTACCAGCCTGGTAGCGAGCTGTTCGTCGTCTATAACGAGGAGCGCGACACGGCGACGCTGGCACCGCAAGGACTGCGGAACAGGAGCTTCGTCATCAAGGTCAATCGACTCTTTCGATTCTGAGCTGTGGGATAGTTCGACCTTCGATGCGTGAAGCCAGCCCGACATCCTCCGACTGGGAGCGGGAGTTGCCGGACCTCATGGTGCGCTACCAACAGGCTGACGCACGAGCGGTCGCACGACTGATCGAGCTGCTCTCGCCTCGGCTGCTCCGCTCTTTCGGCGCAACGCGGGCGACTCGACACGAAGCCGAGGACCTGCTGCAGGACTGCTGGATTCGCATCCATCGGTCCCGGCACACCTATCGAGCTCCCGAGCCGGTGCTGCCGTGGGTCTTCGCGATTGCGCGGCACACGAGGCTGGACGGATACCGACGGACGCGCCGTCGAGATGCGCGGGAAGTCTCGATGGCGGTGATTCCCGAACGCTCGGCGCCGGCCGCCTCCGATCCTGACGCCGACGGGAGAGCTCTCCGCCTGCTCGCCGCGCTACCGGACAGTCAGCGGGACGTCATCGTGATGCTGAAGGTGACGGGCATGAGTCTGGAGGACGTCGCCCGCGCAACCGGTTCAACGATTGGTGCCGTGAAGCAGAAGGCGCACCGTGCCTACACAAGGCTGCGAGAAATCCTCGGACGAGAGAAGGCCTGATATGTCTCAACCGCCAGACGCGGATCGCGCCCGTATCGAGGCCGAGCTGAATCATCGGATTGACGCCGTTCTGTCCAGCCACGGTGCCGATCCTTTTCCCGGTACACGCCGCACGATCGAAGTCGCATTGGGCCGGTCGCTGGCACCGGTCAGGCCGTTGCCAGCGTTGTGGGTGAGGGCAGCGCAACTACTTTTGGCGTTTGTCGTCGTTGGCGCGCTCAAGATGTCCATCCTCGGCGTCGTCGCGCTGCAGCAGATGAGTGCCGCTGAGAGGCTCGGCAATCTTGGTGTGACGCTGCTGGGTGCCGTGTTGCTGTCGTTCACTCTGGCGAAGCACATGGCGCCAGGTGCCCTTCGACGGCTTCCGCGCGGTGCGGCGCCCGTCACGTTGACCCTCGGGCTGCTTGTCGGCAGTGTGCTGGCGCTGCCCGACAGAGGGGCCGATCTCTTCATCGCCGAGGGATGGCCATGCTTTCGTGCCGGACTTCTCATGGCCCTGCCGTGTGGGTTGCTGTACGGGCTCTTGGTGCGTAGGGGCCAGCCGCTATCGTGGGGGGGGCTCGTCCCGTCGCTGGGCGCGATGGCGGGCTTGCTCGCGGCGACCGTTCCGACCGTTCGTCAAGCCACGTGCAGCCACCAGGAAGTCATCGGCCACCTCCTCGTGTGGCACGGGGGCGTTGTGCTCGTCGCCGCACTCGTGGCCGGGCTGGTCTCAATCACGTATCGTCGACTCACGATCGGGCAGGCGTAACTTGACGTCCTGGCAAGACGAAGAAGTGAGTAGCATCTACTGAAAGGCGGTTCGGATGAAGGCTCCCTCCATCCTCAAAGGCGCGCTCGTCCTTCTCATTGCGGCTGGACTGCTGGCGGCGGCGCCAGCAGTGAGCCTGAGTCAGGCGCCCACTGCGGCAACGCAGGCTGGCAGGTCAACGTCGAGAACGGTCAGACTGACGCGGCTGGATGGGAGCACTCGGATCCTCCGACTCGACGGCGTCGGCTGCCCGACCAGCATCTGCTCCACAGTCGCCATCGAAAGCCACACCGAGGGTGGCACGAGCGCAACCAATCTCGATACCATCTCGGTCATCAACGGTCTTCAGGGTGGACAGGTGCACGTCGAATTCCGTGACGGAACGGCGAGACGACTGTCCGTGGCGTCTTGGAATCGTGTTCTGTACGTTGAAGGAGACGCAGGTTCCGAGAAGATCGAACTCTCTGAGCTTGAGCGTGCCGAGTTTCTTGCCGCTCCACAACCATGAGCGTGCGCGTGCTTCTCAGTGATCTCCGTGTCTCCGTGGCCCGGCGTCGTGATCTTTGTGATCTTTGTGGCCTGACCGATGTCGTGCGCTCCGCTACGCGCGGGCGAAGGATTCGTTGCGGGTCCGGATCAGGAACCGCTGCTCCACGAGCGCCGACAACACCGCGGTGCACAGCGCGGAGTCGAAGTGCCAGAGCCGCGCGGCCTGCGCCACGGTGAGCTGCAGGCCGGGCATTTCCATGAATTCGCCCTGCGCGCGTCGCAACGCGTCGCCGAACGTGTCGGCAATCTGATGGTCGGACATTATGCGACCGACTATAGCGACCATGCGTGACCCGCCAACGACGCGCGCGTCAACACGAGGTAACCATCGCTCGGTGCTCGACCTAAGGTCATGTCCACGAGAAACCGGTGCTGAATTGGCGCAGAGTTGAGAGAGTATCCTGGGCTCGGTTGCCCGATGCTAGCTGATGGTGCAACGGGCACGACGGACGGACATCGTTCGTCGTAGGATCTGAACGTGACGAACTGCCAATGACGTACTTGCCCGGGCAATTGCGTGCACGAAGCAAGGAGCTCATCGCAGCCCGCAACTGGGGTGTCACAGGTGTGACCAGTCTGCTGGGAGTGACGCTCTTCGTGTCAGAAGTAGGTCGAATCCGATCCCTGCCACCGAATCTCGTCAACTACCTCGGCCTGCTTTGCTTGGGACTGACCGGGGTATTGATCTTTCTATGGATTTGGTCGACACAGCGTGAGTTGGACATGCTCTTCGATTGGCTCGACCCAGAACGCTATGTGCCACCGTCAACAATTTTGGAGACCGTGCTGATTATCTCGATTGGGCTTTTCCTCAGCTTGATGTTCCTCGTCTCTCGAGATCCACTGTGGTTCAGCGTCGGCTTTTCGCTTTATGCACTCATCCAGATTTGGGCCGGCCGGTACACGTACAGTGAGGTCGCTGTTGCGATCGCGCATAGTCGGCGTCGGCT
This sequence comes from Vicinamibacterales bacterium, assembly GCA_035293405.1. Taxonomy (GTDB): domain Bacteria; phylum Acidobacteriota; class Vicinamibacteria; order Vicinamibacterales; family UBA2999; genus Gp6-AA40. Next base: position 57,094 of record DATDOE010000126.1, read on the forward strand.
GAAAACGCAAGGGGAGACGGGCGCTGCCAGCCAGGGTGATCAGATCTACGAAAGGGGGCTAGCCGTCCTAGAGAATTACTTTGTGGCTAAACCCCTCGTGGCAAGATGCTTCGCCATCCTCTTAGGATCAGCAGTCTCCCTGTCGTTTGCTGTGGCCTGGAAGCTCGTCGATAGGCCCTCGCTTGCAAACACTTCGTACGTGGCTGCAATTCTGACGCTAGTCACATCTGAGATTGCAATCTGGCGCTGGCGCACCGAGCGCGACTCAGCGCTTCGCGAAGTGACTGTTGACCTCGCCGAATTCTTACGACTTCACCCTCACAGTAACCCAGAGACATAGGTCCGGGGGGAACGCTGCGGTTCCCGATCTCCCCCGCCGCGCCTGAACGCGCGGCGGGGAACAACGCCGTGGTATACCCACGCGCATACCCCCACAGCCTACGGTGAGGCCGTGACGCGGGGATCACAGCCGTTGTACGGTCGTGTCAAATGCACGCGGAGAGTGATACTTTGCACTTCGCACTTCGCACTTTGAACTTCCCCCATGGGCTACCTGACGAGCGACACGGTTGCGATCATCCTCGGCGGCGGCCAGGGCGCGCGCCTCTTTCCGTTGACCGCGACGCGCTCGAAGCCGGCGGTCCCGATCGGCGGCAAGTACCGCCTGATCGATGTGCCGGTCAGCGGCTGCCTGCACGCCGACATCCGCCGCATCTTCGTCCTGACGCAGTTCAACTCCGCGTCGCTCAATCGTCACATCTCGAACACCTACCGGCTCGATCGCTTCTCCGGCGGCTTCGTGGAAATCCTCGCCGCCGAGCAGACGCCTGACAACCCCAACTGGTATCAGGGCACCGCCGACGCGGTGCGCCAGGCCGCGCGTCATTTCACCCAGCATGACGCGCAGTTCGATCTGATCCTGGCGGGTGACCACCTGTACCGGATGGACTATCGCGACCTGATGGACGCGCACCGCCGGCACGGGGCCGACGTCACGATCGCGGCACAGCCGGTCGACGTCGACACGGCGACGCAGATGGGCATCTTCCGTTTCGATCGCGACGGCACCATCGTCGCCTTCGAAGAGAAGCCCGGGATGGCGCGCCTGCAGGAGATCAGCCGGAGCATTCCAGCCGACGCCACGTTCGCGACCCACAGCGACGAGCAGCCATTCATGGCCTCGATGGGTGTGTACGTCTTCACGCGACGGGTGCTGGTCGAGATGCTCGAGCGCGAGGCGGGGCACGACTTCGGCCGCGAGCTCATCCCTCACGCGATCGAGAAGTACCGCGTGAAGCCCTATCTCTATCGCGGGTATTGGGCAGACGTCGGCACGATTGAATCGTTCTACGACGCCAACGTCATGCTGGGCCGGCTGGATTCGCCATTCCACTTCTGGGATCGGGAGCGGCCCATCTACACGCACCTGAGGCAACTGCCCGGGTCGCTCATACCGGACGCGCAGATCCGTGACTCGATCGTGTCAGAGGGCACCTACCTCGCCGGCTGCCACATCGAAGGTTCCGTCGTCGGTGTCCGCGCCACGGTGCGTCAAGGTTCGCGCATCACGCGCTCGGTGCTGCTCGGTGCCGACTCCTACGAGTACGAGGTGCCGTCGGACATGCCGGGACTCGGCGTGGGAAGCGACGTCCTCCTCGATCGGGTGATCGTCGACAAGAACGCCCGCATCGGCGACGGTGCCCGTCTGGTCAACGCGCAGGGCATCCAGCACGCCGACGGCGAGGGCTACTACATCCGCGGCGGCATCATCGTGGTGCCGAAGGGCGGGATCATCAGGGCTGGGACTGTTGTTTGAACCGGGATCCGGGATCCGGGATTCGAAAATCCCGAGTCCCGAGTCCCGAGTCCCGAGTCCCGAGTCCCGAGTTAAAACGACGGTGCTCCCGACAACGCGGCGTCGATCTTGCCTCGGAGCGCGGCAAGGGTCTCAGGCGTCCCCGTGAACAGGTCCTCGGGGTACTTCGCTTCGCGGATCATCGCCTTGTAGATCGCGTCGCTCTGATAGAGGTTGAGCCCCATGCCGGCGAGGTACTGCAGCTTCAGGTTGCTGTCGGTGTTGATCTGCGCATCGCTCAACCAGGTCTTCATGTCGGCCTTGCGCCCGGCGTAGGTGCCGAACAACTCGACCGCCGAGGTGATGCCCACCTGGCGCAGCGAATCGGCCACCGCCGCGTTCGCGGGATCGGCAAGCCGCGCCTGCACCGCATCCACATCGATTTTGCCCGCTTCGACCTGGCCGAAGAGCACCAGATCGTAGCCCTGTCCGTTCACGGTGTTGGCGAAGACGGCGCCGTTCGGGAAGGCGTCGAGAAACGTGCCGATCTCGCTCTTCACGGCCGCTTCGTTGCTCTCGTACAGCTGCACGAAGAGCGTCACGACGCCGCCGGGATTGAGATGATCGCGGACGACCTGAAAAAACTCCCGTGTGTACAGGGTGGCCGCGCCCTTCACCCACGGATCCAGCGGGTCCGACGTGATCGCATCGAACTTCTCGTTGGTCGTCAGCAGGTAGTGCCGGGCGTCGTCGAGGTGGACCTTCACCTTGGGGTTCTTCACCACGTTGAAGTTGTGCTCGGCGAAGTGCGTGGACACGACACGGGGCACCAGCGGCTCGATTTCCGCGATGGTCTGGTCTTTCACCATCGGATCGATCGAGACCGCGCCGGCGGTCACGCCCGCGCCGCAGCCGATGACCAGCACCTTGGTTGGCGTTTTCGGCACCAGCGTCGTGATGTGACCGAGCATCCGCTGCAGCCGCATGTCCTGTGGCTCGCTCGATGCCTGCACCTTGCCGGCGTTGTGATAGTTCAGGACTCCTGTCGGCGTTCGCGTCACCGCGACCGAGGCGGTCACGCCCTCACCCACATAGACCATCTCGTTCTGACCGACCCACGTGGCCGAGTAGCGGCCGTAGGCGACGAGCAGCCACGGAATGGGCGGCACCGATCGAGCGAGGAGCCCGGCGACGAGCGCGACGCCGATGACCACGACCGGCGTCGAGGTCAGCGGCTTCCTGACCTCTCCGGCCGCGGGCATCAGCATCAGCAGGCCCGACATCGCGGCCACACCGATGAGGACTTGCTGCGTCATCTGGCTGCCGACGGTGCCCACGAGCCCAAGGCTCACGACGACCGCGCCGACAATCGCGCCCACTGTGTTGGCGGCGTAGACGCCGCCGACCAGGCGCCCGGCATCCTGCCCCGGCGACGCAACGCTGGCAAGTGCCAGCGGGAAGCTCGCGCCCCAAAGAATCGCGCCCGGCAGCATCACCCAGATCGCGCGCATCAGGTCGAGCTGGAAGTTGAACGACAGCGAGGTGGAGATTGACGGATTGATGGGCCAGTACGGCAGCGACGCACTCGTCGCATACCCGGCCCACGCAATAGAGGCGCAGAGTCCCAGCTGGCACCAGCCGAGCGCCGCCCGCGGATTCGACGCACTCCGCGCCAACGCGGAGCCCAGGCTGCTGCCAATGCCCAGGCCAACCAGGAACACGGCCAGAATCAGCGAAAACGTGTACGTGGTGGCGCCGAAGAGCAGTGACAGCATCCGCGTCCACACCACCTCGGAGCCAAGCGCAGTCAGGCCCGACAGCGCAATGGCCACGTAGACCAGTCGCGACACGTCGGGCGGCAGTGCAACGGCCGCAGGAGCCTCGGCATCCGCGTTGATCGCGGTGTGCGGAGTGCGGGCCGCCACGACGAACGCCACCGCGGCGACCACCAGATTGAGGGCGACCGCGGCGGCAGTCGCCGTCGGCATGTCGTAGACGCGGAGAAGATAGAACCCAGCCAGCAGGCTCCCGACGACGGCGCCGGCCAGGTTGCCGCCATAGAAGAAGCCGAGCCAGGACACACCCCGCGGCGACGTCGCCACCCAACGGGCGATGGCCGGCAACGTCGCGCCCATGAGGATCGTGGGCGGAATCAGGCAGACTCCGGCGACGACCGCGCGAAGCACGAGGTTGACCTGGCCAGTGCCGGCGATCGAGGTGTACACGCGGCCGACGAGGGGCACCGCGAACAGCACGATGACGCCGAACAAGGCGATCCCAAGCTCAATGAAGGCATACACCTTGAGCGGATGATGGCCGGGCGGCAAATACTTCGGCAGCAGCAGGCTGCCCAGGCACATCCCGCCCATGAAAATCCCCAGGAGCACGCCAAGCGAGACCGCCGACGATCCAATGGACAACTGCAGTAACTGGAACCAGACGACTTCGTAAATAAGGGCCGCGCAGCCAGACCCGACAAACAGGAGTAATAGCGCCGGAAGCCAGCGCTCGGCAGCCTCGGGACCGGCTGCGGGCCCCGCGGTTTCTTCAGGATTGGTCATGTCGTCGGGATACTACCAGACACGGAAGGGCTTGGGCCGTAACCCAGATTTAACCCTCACGTCACGCACCAGAAACCCGCGTTCCTTACCGTGGAGTGTAAAGACCATGGAAACGGAGTTCAGGTGTCGCACCCGTCAGAGTCGATCCGCACAAGCGACCAAGGCATGAGCGGCGTGCGCAGTACCGCACGCACGCAGGTCCTGGTTGTCGATGATGAGCAGGACATCGCGGGCCTGATCAAACACAGCCTGGAAAAGGGCGGCGATATCGAAGTCGAGATCGTCGCCACCGGGGACGGCGCGCTCAAGGCCGTCACCGAGCGCACGCCCGATCTGATCGTCCTCGACCTCAATCTTCCGGTGCTGAGCGGGCTGGAAGTCTGCCGGATCCTGCGCTCGCGCACCACCACCGCGCGAGTGCCGATCATCATGTTGACCGCGCGCACGAGCGAAAGCGATCGGGTCACCGGACTCGACGTGGGCGCGGACGACTACATGACCAAGCCGTTCAGCCTGCGCGAGCTTGCGGCGCGCGTCCGCGCCGTGCTTCGACGCGGGCACGTCAAGGCGGCCAACGGCGACTCCGGCACGACCGACACCTTCGTGTACCGCGGCAAGCACCTGCTGGCCGATTTCGATGCCGTGGCCGTCAGCGTGGACGGAGAAGCCGTGCGCCTGACCCGTCGCGAGTTCGAGCTGCTCCGCTACCTGGTCGAGAATCGCAACCGCGTGTTGTCCAGGGATCGGCTCCTGGAGCGAGTCTGGGGCTATGACCGCCTGGTCGAGACTCGTTCCGTCGATGTGCACGTCGGGAGGCTGCGAGGAAAGCTCGGAGCTGCCGGACGGCAGATCGAGACTGTGGTGGGTTTGGGCTATCGGTTTGTCGAGTAATGCAGAAGGGGCTCAGGATTCCTTCCAGCCCGAGTCTGCGAGGCTGAGCGCGAGGCTGGCGAACGCCATCCTCGCCCGCTCCACTCGATGCCAATCGGTGTAGCGCCTGCTCCGAATCACCCGGCTGTCCTGCTCCTCACGTACTTCCCAGCCGGAGCCACCGGAGTCGGTAATCGTAAAACGTCTCGTTTGATCAGCTTTGCGAAAAATTCTGGCGTACATGGAGCCTTGATCTATACCTCTGAGCGCGCACGGATCGCTGTAAACGTTGTGTAAATCTTCTGCAAACCGGCCGGTCCAAAAGGACCGGCCCTACCAAGAACCACGAACCACCAACCACTAACCACTCTCTAGGTTAGGCACCCGAATCCGAAGCGCAGCGGGCCGAATCCGAGCATGCACAATGGCTCCGCCGACATAGGGCTCACCATCGACGTGGTACATGACGGCCTGACCGCATGAGACCTCGACGGCAGTGGCCGTCAGGCTCCTCACTCGCGGAACCTGGGCGACCTTCCCAGAGAAGAGCTTCGGCGCATGAAACATCACCGCCCACGGTGAGCGATGCTCGACAATGACGACATCGAGACGGCCGTCGTCGATGCGAGCCGCGGGAGCGATCACGGCGCCGTTTCCGTACTGACGCGCGTTGGCGAACGCGACGAGAAGCGCCCGGACGCGGATCGTCTCGCCATCGATCACGATCGTCGACTCGTCTGGCGCGAAGGTGAAGATCTCGCGCAACGCGATCTCGATGTATTTCATGAAGCCACGACGCGCGAGACCACCAACCGCGAACTGATGCGCCACACGCGCGTCGAGTCCCAATCCCGCAATGTTGAAGAAGAGGCGGCCTTCCAGCTCGCCGGCATCGATGAGGCGGTCGCGGCCATCGAAGGCCACGTCGAACGCCGCGCGAGGCTGAAAAGGAATGCCCACTTCGCGGGCCAGACCATTGCCCGAGCCGCTCGGTACGACAGCCAGCGAGGCCGGACCGTCGACGAGCGCGGAGGCGACCTCGTTCACCGTGCCGTCGCCGCCCCACGCGATGCAGAGCGTGGCGCCGCGGCCGAGCGCCGAGTGTGTCAGCTCACGCGCGTGACCGGACCGTTCGGTCACGAAGACCTCGGCGTCGAGATGCCGCTGCTCGATGATCGATGCCGCCAGCTCCGCGCGCCGACGCGCGATGTCCGGCCGTCGGCCCGCGCCCGAGATGGGGTTGATGATGACGGCGATGCGCTCGCTCACGAGCCGAGCTTGCGCAGCACCTTCGGCGTCACGAACCAGACGAGCGTCCCCGAGGGCTTCGAGGCGAGCGCGGCGATGTCGATGCGGGACATGCCGCCTTTCCTGAATGGCAGCGGCCGGCGGCCGCCGATCAGATACGCCGCGAGCTCACCGAGGTCTGGCTCGTGGCCCACGAGCGCGATGCGCCGCCGTTTGGCGGCCTTGGCGAGCTGAGCCATCACCGCGGCCGGCGCGTGCCCCGGTGCGAGCCCGTCCAGCAGCTTGACTGTGGGCTTTCCATCGATGCCTGCGGCCAGGAGCTCGGCGGTCTGCTTGGCGCGTACCAACGGGCTCGTGAAGATCTCATCGATGGTGGCGTCCAAATCCTTCAACCCTGCGACGCCTTCCTTGAAACGGCCGATGCCCCGCTCCGTGAGCGGGCGCTTGGCGTCGTCGGGCCAGTCCTCGCCGCGCTCAGCCGCGATGGCATGACGCACAAGATAGAGTTGGCAGGGGGGCATCTACAGGAGTGGAGTCTATGCAGCCGACGCACGGCTATTCCGTGTCTCGAGTGCCGTTACATAATCGCCGATCGCACGTAACGCTTTCCTCTCGTTCATGTAACGAACGTGTAACCGTCGACATTCCATTTCAAGACGACGGACGAGCCGGTCGAGATCACCGGAGAGGCTGAGATTTGGCGTGCCGGCCGTCTGCACGGCTCGCGTCCGGGCGATCAGCATCTCGAGGTCGTGCATGCGGCCGAGCAGATCCTGCGCACGCTTGAGCGTGAGGATCCTGACCGTCGCCCTCGAGCCGCTGAGATCGCGGGCGACCTCCAGGGCATACCGCAGCTTTTTCACCGCAATCCGCACTTCGTGGAGACGATCCGGCAGGTAGATGCTCGCCGCGTTCTCGATCGCCGCCTGGAGCGCGACGGCGCGCCGTGCCGCGCGAGCCTGGGCCGCCGTGATCCGCCGGGGATCGCGCGTGCGCCTGCCCGTCACGGGAACGTCCCGCTGAACAGCGGCGAGGGCCTTCTTCTGCACTTTCTCGACGCTCCACTGCCCGATCCGGCGAACCATCTCGGTGCTCAGTCTCTGTCGTTCCTCGGTGATGACCAGACGGAGGCGGGCAATCGCCGTGTCCGGCACATCGCCGGACGACCGCAGCTGTTCGAGGTTGAGGAGCGCCACGTCCAGCTCGCGTACCGGTCCGAGCGCCCGCGTGACGCGGCGGACCTTCCTGGCCAGCGTCTTGCCCGACCGTCCGCGCACCACGAGCGGCAACGCTTCCCGCAGCCGTCTGGTGGCGACACGGGCTTGATGCACCGCGTGCGCATCGCCTTTGCGGGCGCCAGGCAGCGTACGACTCAACGCCGAGAGACGCTGGCGGATGAGCAGCTCGGAAGGGTTGGTGCGTTTCATGGCGTCCCGCGTCTCGACCTACTATAAGTCGGACTCGTTCGGATCCTCTCATGCGTATCGCCGCCATCGACATCGGCACCAACTCGGTCCACATGATCGTGGTCCTGGTGCGCCCGGACCTGTCGTTTGAAGTCGTCGACCGAGAGAAAGTGATGGTGCGGCTCGGCGCGGGCGGGCTCGACGGCAAGGCGCTCACGACCGACGCGATGAACGCGGCACTGCAGGCGCTCTCCAAGTTCAAGCGCCTGGCCGACTCGCATCGTGTCGATGTGATTCTCGCCGCCGCGACGAGCGCGACGCGCGAAGCCCGCAACGGCGGCGAGTTCCTCGCCCGCATCGAGCGTGAAACCGGCATCCGCCCGCGCGTGATCACCGGCACCGAAGAAGCGCGGCTGATTCACCAGGCCGCCGTCTACGGTGTCGATGTCGCCAGCGCGCGCGCCGTCTGCATCGACGTCGGCGGCGGCAGCGTCGAGATCACGCTGGGAAACGCCGCCGCGATTCAGGCGGCGCGGAGCTTCAAGATCGGCGTCATCCGCCTGACCGAGCGTTTCGTTCAGAGCGACCCGCTGTCGAGACGCGATGAGCGCAAGCTGTCCAAGCACATCCTCGCGGAGATCGGACGGCACTGCGATCAGATCACCGCGATCGGATTCGATCGGGTGATCGGCACGTCGGGCACGATTCTCAGCCTCGGCGCCGTGGCCGCCACCGCGGCGCGCGGCACCACGCCGGCCGAACTTCGCAACCTACGTGTGTCGGCCAAGCAGATTCGTCGCCTGCGCAAGGAGATCGTCACGCTGAGTCCCGACCAGCGCCTGACCGTCCCCGGACTCGATCCGCGGCGCGCCGATCTCGTCGTCGCCGGCGCAGTGCTGCTCGATACGATCCTGCGCCGGCTCGGCGCCGAGGAGCTGACGCTCTGCGATCTCGCGCTGCGCGAAGGGCTCGTGCTCGACTACATCCGGCGCAACCGCCAGAAGATCGCCCAGGCCGACAGGATTCCGGACGTACGGCGCCGCAGCACGCTGGAGCTCGCCGAGCGCTGCAACTACTACGCCGAGCATGCACAGCAGGTGGTCAGGCTCGCGCTCGCGCTCTTCGATCAGTCGCGGGCCGTGCATGGATTGACCGATCGCGAACGTGAGTGGCTCGAGTTCGCCGCGCTGCTGCACGACATCGGCGGGCTCATCAGCTACACGCGGCATCACCGGCACTCGTACTATCTGATCAAGAACGGCGACCTCCGCGGCTTCCATCCTGACGAGATCGAAGTCATCGCGCTCGTCGCGCGCTATCACCGGCGCGGGACGCCAAAGCGATCACACGAGGAGTACGCAGGCCTGTCCTCTTCGCTTCGCCGCACGGTCCGGACACTGGCGTCGATCCTTCGCGTCGCCGAAAGCCTCGATCGCAGCCACTCGCAGGCGGTGTCCGGCCTCGAAGTGCGGGATCGCGGCGAGGACATCCTGCTCCAGGTCCACACCGCGACCGATGCCGAGCTCGAGGTCTGGGCGACCAACCGGCACCTCCAGCCATTCGAGCGGCTGGTCGGGAAGCCCGTCCGCCTCGAGGCCGCCGCACCCATACCGCCGGCCATTCCAGAGCCCGACACTCCGCGGCCGCGCAAGCAGGCTCGACCGCGGACCCGTCGAGCGCGCGCGGGCGGCTCAGCCAAGCGGCGACCAAACGCCTCGTAGCGGATTTGGTTGGTCGACGCGAACTTGAGGGATCCTGAACCTGTCATCTGAATAGGCACGGACCTCTAACGATCTCTGGCTTATAGCCTGCTAGCCTGCGTGATACGCTTTCGCTGCCCGCGATGTCGATCCCGCGACCAGCTAAAGGCGTCCGTTGGGTTCTCGCTCAGACTCCCACGCACGCAATCCTGGTCGGGGTGTGCGCATCCGTCGTCGGAATCGCGTCTGCATGGAACCTTGCCTCTCAGGACAAAACAGTTCTTGCGTCCCTGGTGGGTGTCGGAACGATTGGCGTCTTGGTCTTTACTGCCACGCAGCATGTTATCGGGCTGACTGCAGCACGAAAGAAGGACTCAACGCACGAACTGGAAGGTTGTCTGTACACCCTACATGCGGTTCTTGGCCCAGGGGACGGCTGCAAGGTGCGGTTAGCGATTCACGTCCCTGTTGATGAAGCCCTTGAGCAGGTCACGGAGTACATCGGCGACACGCCAAAGCCGGGCAGAGTCGGTCGTCGATTTCCGGGAAATGCGGGGATTATCGGTAAGGCCTTCCGAGAGAAGGACGTATTCATCGGTCGGCGGGTGAACGACGACTACGAATCGTACGTTCGGGAATTAGTGACTGAATGGAACTACACGGAGGAGAGAGCGCGCCGACTGAATCCTGGAGCTATGGAATGGATGGCGGTGCCCTTCTACGACGCAGATCGGCACCGCGTCGAAGCGGTGCTCTATCTCGACGCCAACAAACGGGACTTCTTCACGGCCGAGCGACAAGAGCTTGTTTTGGCGGCGGTTAACGGGATCGCTGTTTTTGTCGGGAAGCGATACCGGTAGCGGAGTACACTGAAGGGGGCAATAAAGCCATGGCTGCAACCACAAGGAATCCGCAGGCCGGAACTGCTCCGAGCCCTGCCCAGTCGTCGACTCGGGTTACGGGTCGTGACGTGGTGAGTGCGCCTACAAAGACCATTCAGGTCGAACGGGTCTGCATTTCCGAGCAGCAGAAGTCTTCGGTCACCTCTGCGATTCGTGCCGGTAGGGAAGCTGCAGCCAAGAAGTAAATCCTCAAGCCCTCAGCTAGTCAAGCCGGGCCGCCACTCACTCCACGATACACGCCAATCCAACGCAAGAGCGATTGCAGTGCCTGATACATAGGCACCCGGGGGCGAGGCACTGTCGAGCAATACCCGAACGGGTAGCGTCTAGACTAGACGCCTCATGGGACGCGGACAGAAGGCCTGCCAATTGCCCGCAAGTGGCCCGCTTGCGGGATGATACTCGGCCCTACTCAGCAACACGGGTCGCACCCACTACCCCGCGCCCTCGTAACACGGATTTAACACCAAGGAAACAGGCGCGAAATTCATGTTCGATAGCGTGGTGATGTGACTCAACTTCCCTTCCGCTCCGCCACGCTCGTCCTGGCGACCCTGCTTGCCGCCGGATGCGGCGGGGGCCAGACGTCCGAAGGCGAGAACACCTCAACGCCGGCCGTGATTCAGGTCGACGGGTCGAGCACCGTCTTCCCCATCAGCGAGGCGGTCGCCGAGGAGTTTCAGAAGACGAACAAGGGAATCCGGGTCACCGTGGGCATCTCCGGCACCGGCGGCGGGTTTCAGAAGTTCTGCCGCGGCGAGACCGACATCAGCGACGCCTCCCGGCCCATCAGTGCCACCGAGATCGCCGCGTGTCAAAAGGCCGGCATCGAGTACATGGAGCTGCCGATCGCCTACGACGGGCTGGCCGTCGTCGTGAATCCCAAGAACACGTGGGCGTCGGTGGTCACGGTTCCCGAGTTGAAGAAGCTCTGGGCGCCAGAGGCTCAAGGAAAGATCGCGAAGTGGAACCAGGTCCGCGCCGGCTGGCCCGATCGCGAGATCCATCTGTTTGGCGCCGGCGTCGACTCGGGCACCTACGACTACTTCACCGAAGCGATCGTCGGCAAGCAGGGCGCGAGCCGTGGCGACTTCACATCCAGCGAAGACGACAACGTGCTCGTGCAGGGGGTTGGCAGCGACGAGCTCGCCCTCGGCTTCGTGCCGCTGGCCTACGTGGAGCAGAACAAGGACAAGCTCAAGATCGTGCCCGTTGACGACGGCAACAAAGAGGACGGCGACGGTCCCATCGTGCCGACGGCCGAAACCGTCCGCAACGGCACCTATCAGCCACTGTCGCGGCCGCTCTTCATCTACGTCGCGCGCAAGGCCGCCGATCGTCCTGAGATCCAGCGGTTCGTCGAGTCCTACTTCACCTCGGCAAGCCTGATGCGCGAGGTCGGGTACGTCGAGCTGACTCCCGAAATCTACGAGCTGGCCAAGGGACACTTCGCGGCTCGCAAGGTCGGCACGGCGTTCGGATCCGGCGGATCGCAGGTCGGCATGACCCTCGAGAAGCTGCTCGCCCGGGAAAAATGACCCTTCGGCACCCTCAGGGTCATCCCGAGCCAGGACGAGGGATGAAGCGGGTCGAGCGCGTGATCGAGTGGGCACTGTTGCTCTGCGCCCTGCTCTCGATTGGCACCACGATTGGCATCATCGTCGTGCTCACCGTTGAAACCGTCGGCTTCCTCCGCGAGGTGCCGATCGCCGAATTCCTCTTCGGCACGGAGTGGACGCCGCTCTTTGCCAATCCTCGATTCGGGGTGCTGCCGCTCGTGGTCGGGACGACGCTCGTGTCGCTGATCGCGATGCTGGTGGCGCTGCCGATGGGTCTGCTCAGCGCGATCTATCTGAGCGAGTACGCCGATTCCCGCCTGCGTCGCGTCGTCAAGCCGGTGCTCGAGCTGCTGGCGGGTATCCCGACGGTGGTCTACGGCTACTTCGCGCTGCTCTTCGTGACGCCGTTGCTCCAGCGCCTCATTCCGTCGCTCGCCGGCTTCAACGCCCTCGGTCCCGGCATCGTCATGGGCATCATGATTCTGCCGCTCGTCTCGTCGCTCTCGGAGGATGCGATGCGCGGCGTGCCGCGAGGACTGCGCGAGGGATCGTATGCGCTCGGCGCGACCAGGATGCAGACCAGCCTGCGCGTGGTCGTGCCGGCGGCGTTCTCGGGCATCACCGCGGCGTTCATCCTGGCGGTGTCGCGGGCGATCGGTGAAACGATGATTGTCGCGATCGCCGCGGGACAGCAGCCGCGCTTCACCTGGGATCCCACGGTGCCGGTCGAAACGATGACCGCCTACATCGTCCAGATCAGCCTTGGCGACACACCGCAGGGCACACTCGAGTACCGGACGATCTTCGCCGTCGGCATGCTGCTCTTCATCGGCACGTTCGGGTTGAATCTGGTCAGCGCGTGGTTGCGCGAGCGCTATCGAGAGGAGTACGTGTGAGCGGGGCGGCCGACGCCGCGATCGCGAACATCTCCGCACGACGGGCCATCGCCTGGCGCCGCCGCGTCGATGTGGTCTTCCAGGGGCTCGCCCTGCTCGTGCTGCTCATTGCCCTCGCCTGCCTCGGCGCGCTCATCTGGGACGTCGTGTCCGACGGCGCGGGCCGGCTGTCGTGGACCTTCATCACGAGCTTCTCCTCGCGACGTGCCTCGCAGGCCGGGATCTGGTCGGCGCTGATCGGCAGCATCTTCGTCATCGTCGTGACGGCCGCGCTCGCCGTCCCGGTCGGCGTCGCCGCGGCGATCTACCTCGAGGAGTACGGCGGCCGCAGCGTCGTCGCGCGCATCATCGAGCTCAACATCACCAACCTCGCCGCCGTGCCCTCCATCATCTACGGACTGCTCGGGCTCGGGCTGTTCGTGCGCATGATGGGCATGGGACGAAGTGTGCTCGCCGGTGCATCCACGCTGGCGTTGCTGGTGTTGCCGGTGGTGATTCTCTCGACGCGCGAAGCGCTGCGCGGCGTACCCGGATCGCTGCGCGAGGGGTCGTACGCGCTGGGTGCGACCAAGTGGCAGACGATCTGGCACCAGGTGCTGCCGGTGGCCTTTCCGGGCGTTCTGACCGGCCTCATCCTCGCCCTCTCGCGGGCCATCGGGGAGACGGCGCCGCTGATCATCGCCGGGGCGGTGACGTTCGCGACGTTCGCGCCGGACTCGATCTGGTCGCCGTTCACCGTGCTGCCGATTCAGATCTTCAACTGGGTCTCGCGGCCGCAGACCGACTTCCACGCCAACGCCGCCGCCGGCATCATCATGCTCGTGCTCCTGCTCCTGTCCATGAACGCCACCGCGATCTGGCTGAGAGACCGCTATCAGAAAAAGGGTGCTGCGTGAGTGCCGCTTCGCGTCCGCTGGCCTCGCTTGGCGCGCTCGCATCCGCGGCGCGTCGTGACACGACCGATCCGAATGCGCCGTGCAAGATCGAGGTCGACAACCTGAACTTTTTCTACGGCGCCAAGCGGGCGCTGCAGGACATCTCGATCAAGATCCAACCCCATGTCGTCACGGCATTCATCGGCCCCTCGGGATGCGGCAAGAGCACGTTTCTCCGCACGCTGAACCGGATGAACGACATCATCCCCGGCACCCGCGCCGAGGGACGGATCCTGATCGACAATATCGACATCTACAAGTCCGGGATGGACGTCGTGCAGCTGCGGCGCCAGGTCGGCATGGTGTTCCAGAAGTCCAATCCCTTTCCCAAGTCGGTGTTCGAGAACGTCGCCTACGGCCTGCGGATCAACGGCATGGCCGGGAACAAGTCGGAGCTCGCCGGCCGCATCGAGGAGAGCCTGAAACAGGCGGCGCTCTGGGACGAGGTGAAGGATCGGCTGCACGAGTCGGCGCTGGCGATGTCGGGCGGACAGCAACAGCGGCTGTGCATCGCGCGGGCGCTGGCCGTGCGGCCTGACATCCTGCTGATGGACGAACCCGCATCGGCCCTCGACCCGATTGCCACACAGCGCATCGAGGAGCTGATCTACGACTTGAAAAAGACCTATACGATTGTCATCGTCACGCACAACATGCAGCAGGCCGCCCGCGTCTCGGACCGCACGGCGTTCTTCTGGCTGGGGCGGCTGGTCGAGTACGATCGCACTGAAAAGATCTTCACGGCTCCTGCCGAAAAACTGACAGAGGACTACGTGACAGGGAGATTCGGCTAGTGGAACGACAGGTACCGCATTTCCGAGAGGAGCTCGAAGCGCTCCAGGGGCGGCTGCTCGAAATGGGCGGTCTGGCCGAGGAGCGCGTGCGGGCCGCGGTCCAGGGCCTCGTCTCCCGCGAGCCGGCGCTGTTCGAGAAGGTGCTGCTCGGCGATGAGCCGGTCAACCAGCTCCATATCGAGATCGACAACCGGTGCTTCCGGCTGCTGGCCCTGCACCAGCCGATGGCGACCGATCTGCGAGCCATCGTCGCGGCGGTGAAAATCAACACCGACCTGGAGCGTGTCGGTGACCTGGCGGTGAACATCGCCGAGGCCGGCAAGCGCTATATCAGCCACCCGCCGGTCAAGAAGCTGATCGACATCCCGCAGATGGGCGAGATCGCGCAGACGATGCTGCGGGACGCGCTGGATGCCTTCGTGAAGCGCGACACCGCCCTCGCGCATCAGGTGCTGAACGAGGACGATCGCCTCGACGCCCTGAAGACCCAGGTCTTTCGCGACCTGCTGACCCACATGCTCAACGACCAGAGCACCGTCGAACCGGCGCTCGATCTGATTCTGGTGTCCCGCCATCTCGAGCGGATCGGCGACCACGCCACCAACGTCGCCGAAGACGTGATCTTCATGGTCTCGGCGCTCGACGTGCGGCACCACGGCCCAGCGCCGGTCGAAGACTGACGTAGGGGCGATGCATGCATCGCCCCTACGCGATCACGACTTCCAACTCCCAACTTCCACTTCCAACTCCCAATTCGCGCGCTTCCAAACGAACAATTTTGGAGTCGGGGGTTGGGGTCTTTGGGGGAGTTGGGCTCTTTTGGGAGTTGGGAGTTATGATTGTTCGGATGGGCGAGGCCCTGCTGTGCGTCCTGTGTCAAAGTCGTCCCGCGGATGAGCGATGGCGGCCGTTCTGCAGCGAGCGCTGCAAGAACGAAGACCTGTCCCGATGGGCCAGCGGACGTTATCGGCTCGCCGGTGAACCCGTCCCGGAGCCCAACAGCGACGGCGACACCGACCCGGAATAGCGACTCCCTTCATATGGCCGACACCCTCACGATTACTGATAATCGGACCGGGAAGCAGTACGAGATCCCGATCACCGACGGCAGCATCATCCGCGCGACCGATCTCCGGCAGATCAAAGCAGGACAAGACGATCAGGGCCTCAGCACCTACGACCCGGCATTCATGAACACGGCGGCCTGCCGCAGCCGCATCACCTACATCGACGGCGACAAAGGCATCCTCGAGTACCGCGGGTATCCCATCGAGCAGCTCGCGGAACACTCGACGTATCTCGAGACGGCGTATCTGATCATCTTCGGCCAGCTCCCCACCGAAGCGCAGTTGAAGCAGTGGACGACCGAGATCACGCTTCACACGATGCTCCACGAGAACATCAAGAAGCTGATGGAGGGGTTCCAGTACGACGCGCATCCGATGGGCGTCTTCCTGAGCACGGTGGGCGCCTTCTCGACGTTCTATTCGGACGCCAAGAAGATTTTCGACGAGCAATCCCGCACGAAGCAGATTCACCGGCTGATTGCCAAGGTCCCGACGATCGCCGCCTACGCCTACCGCCACAGCATCGGCCGCCCCTACATCTACCCCGACAACGACCTGAGCTTCGCCGGCAACTTCCTGAACATGCTGTTCCGGATGACCGAGCTGAAGTACCAGGTCAATCCGGTGCTCGAGCGCGCCGTCGAGGTGCTCTTCATCCTGCACGCGGATCACGAGCAGAACTGCAGCACGAGCGCGATGCGCGGCATCGGCAGCTCGCACGTCGACCCGTATTCGGCGATGGCTGGCGCGGCCGCGGCGCTCTACGGGCCGCTGCACGGCGGCGCCAACGAGGCGGTGCTGCGGATGCTCAATGAGATCGGCACGGTCCAGAACATCCCCGGGTTCATCAAGCGCGTGAAGGCCGGCGAGGGCCGCTTGATGGGGTTCGGCCATCGCGTCTACAAGTCGTACGACCCGCGCGCGAAGATCATCAAGCGCACGGCCGACGCGGTGTTCGACGTGACCGGGCGGAACCCGCTGCTCGACATCGCGCTCGAACTGGAACGCATCGCGCTCGAGGACGAGTACTTCGTGACGCGCAAGCTCTATCCAAACGTGGACTTCTATTCGGGCCTCATCTATCAGGCGATGGGCTTCCCGGTCACGATGTTCCCGGTGCTGTTTGCGATTCCGCGAACCTCGGGCTGGGTGGCGCAGTGGGAGGAGATGCTGCTCGATCCAGAGCAGAAGATCTCGCGCCCGAAGCAGGTCTACATCGGCGCCTCGCGGCGCGACTATGTGCCGCTGACCGCACGAGGGTAATCGCGCGTGCGAGCTCTCTCACGCTGGTCGGTGCGAACTTCCCTACGGCGGTCGGTGCGAGGCCTCTTAGGCGGGTCGGTGCGAGCGCTCTTACGCACGTCCGTGCGAGCTTCCTTACGCGGGTCGGTGCGATCGGTGCGTGGGATGTCGACCGCCGCGGTGGTCGGTGCGATCATGATTGCGTGCACTGGTGCTGACACCGTCGGAACGATGAACCCGAAACCCGCACCGACCAGCGATAGCGCCGTCGCACCGACAAGCGAGGGTCAAGTCGCACCCACGAGCGAAGCGAGGATCGCACCAACAGGCGAAGCTCAAGTCGCACCGACACGCGAAGCTCAAGCCGCACCGAAACCCGTCGCATTCGACGGCGCGAAGGCCTGGGAACACCTCCGCCGTCAGGTGGCGTTCGGACCTCGCCCTTCCGGCACTCCCGCCATCGTCGAGACGCGGCGCTACATCCTGGACCAGCTCACGGCGGCGGGCATCGAGGCGCGGGAACAGATGTTCATCGGCATGACGCCGTTTGGCGAAGTGTCGATGTCGAATGTGATCGGGACGATTCCTGGCCGACGGCCCGAGCGGGTGGCGCTGGCCAGCCATTTCGACACCAAGCTGTATCGGGAATTCCGGTTCGTGGGCGCCAACGATGGCGCCTCGTCCACGGCCGCCCTGCTGGAACTGGGCCGCGTCCTCAAGATGCGGCAGCACGAATTCACCATCGAGTTGCTGTTCCTCGACGGCGAGGAGGCACGCATGCCCGAGTGGCGTGGGCAGGACAACACCTACGGGAGCCGCCACTACGTCGAGGCAGCGCAGAAGGCCGGCACGATCGGCAGCCTGAAGGCGCTGGTACTCCTCGACATGATCGGCGATTCGAGCCTGCTGATCCGTCGGGACTCCAATTCGACGCCGTGGCTCGTCGACATTGTCTGGCGTACCGCAGCGAAGCTCGGACATGGCGCCACGTTTTCGAACGAGCTGACGACGATCGAAGACGATCACGTGCCGTTTCTGCGGGCCGGTGTGCCCGCGGTGGACATCATCGATCTGGAAAACCCGACCTGGCACACGCCCCAGGACACGCTCGACTACGTCAGCGCCCGCAGCCTCCAGATCGTGGGCGACGTCGTGCTGGCGGCCCTACCGGAGATCGAGAAGCGCCTCATAGCTGGACGGTAGGCTCGGGATCCGGGATCCGGGACCCGGGATCCGAAAGAGCGCACGCCATCGCATCCCCGAGTCCCGAGTCCCGAATCCCGGGGTATCCTGTCGGCCTATGAGCATCTTCACACTCACGGTGAACGGGCGCTCGCGCAGAGTGGACGTCGATCCGGCCACGCCTCTGCTGTACGTCCTGAGTGACGACCTCGAGCTCCGTGGACCCAAGTTCGGTTGTGGCCTCGGCCAATGCGGCGCGTGTACGGTGATTTCCAACGGGCAGGCGATCCGGTCGTGCGTGACGCCGGTCAGCTCGGTGGCGAGCGCTGACATCACCACGCTCGAAGGCCTGGGCACACCCGAGAAGCCGCATCCAATCCAGCAGGCGTTCGTCGACGAACAGGCCGCGCAGTGCGGTTTCTGTCTGAGCGGCGTCATCCTGACGGCCAAGGCTTTTCTCGACAAGAACCCGCGAGCCACGGACGAGCAGATTCAGCAGGCGCTGTCCGGCGTGATGTGCCGCTGTTACGTGAACGTCAGGATGTTCAAGGCGATTCGGCGTTATGCGAAGGAGGTTGCCGTATGACACGCAGGCTGACCTCCGATGCACGGCGCGCGCTCGACGGCGCCGGATTCTCCCGCCGCGCGTTCCTGCAGGGCTCAGGCGCGCTCGTCGTCACGTTCGCGTCTGCCGGAGTCGTGGACCAGCTGAGTACCGTGCTGGCGCAGGGCTTCAATGGCACCGGCAGCACGCAGCTCGACTCGTGGATTGCCATCGCCCAGGACGGCACCGTGACGGCCTACACCGGCAAGTGCGAGTTCGGGCAAGGGCTCTACACCGCGCAGACGCAGCTGGTCGCCGAAGAGCTGAGTGTGCCCTTCGATCGCGTGCGGCTGATTCAATGCGATACGTCGATCACTCCGGACCAGGGCACGACGTCGGGGCAACAGTCGCATCCCACCAACTTCAACCACACCAACCTGGCGCTCGCCGCGGCCACTGCTCGAGAGGCGCTGGTGCGTCTGGCCTCGGCACAGCTGGGAGCGGCGCCACCGGATCTGGTGGCGACAGACGGTGTGGTCAGCGTCAAGGCGACACCGTCCAGGAATGTCGGCTACGGCGCGCTCGTCGGCGGCAGGAAGTTCGACGTGCAGCTGGACCCGAAGGCCACACGCAAGCACCCGCGCGAGTGGACCGTTCTCGGGACGTCCGTACCGCGCGTGGACATGCGCGCGATGGCGACCGGTCAGTTCGAGTTCGTCCACAACGTGCGCGTGCCCGGCATGCTGCACGGACGCGTGGTCCGGCCTCCTGCCACTGGCGCGACCGTCATGGCGGTTGACGAGAGCTCCGTGCGCGACCTGCCAGGGCTCGTGAAGGTCGTCGTCAAGAACAACTTCGTCGGCGTGGTCGCTGAGAAGCCGTGGCAGGCGATGCAGGCGGCGACCCGTCTACGCGTCACCTGGGCACCGGGCACGAAGCTCTCGCCCCAGAGCGACATCCACCAGCAAATCCGGAAAGAGCCCTCGGTCGACACGCTCCTGGTGGACTCGGGCACCGTTGACGCGACGCTGGCGTCGGCGGCCACGGTGATCAAGGCCACCTATCTGCATCCGTATCAGATGCACGGCTCGATCGGCACGTCCTGCGCGGTTGCGGACGTGCAGGCCGACAAGGCGACGTTGTGGTCAGCCACGCAGTCCGCCTTTCCGACGCGCAACACCACCGCCGCGATTCTCGGCATGAAGCCCGACACCGTACGCGTGATCTACACGCGCGGCGCCGGCTGCTACGGCATCAACGGCGCCGATACGGTGACCTACGACGCGGCCGTCCTCTCGCAGGCGGTTGGGAAACCGGTGCGCGTGCAGCTCTCCCGCAAGGACGAGATGGCGTGGGAGAACTACGGCAACCTGTTCACGATCGATCAGCGTGTCGGCGTGGACGCCACCGGCAACATCGTGGCGTGGGACTACGAAGCGTGGTCGGCGGCCAAAGGCGGCCGCCCCGGATACAACACGCCGGGCAACGTGGTCACCGGAACGCTTCTCGGTCTCAATCCCGCTCCGTTCAACCCGCGCACGCCGGCGCCCGCACCGACCAACCCGTTGAACAACGGCTCGAATACAGCGCCCTCGTACATCGCCGGGCGCGTGAGAGACTCGCAGAACGGCGCTGGCAATGTGCGCAGCGAGCGCGTGCTGTCACATCGCGTCAGATCCCCGTTCTTCACCGGCCCGCTTCGCGCGCCCGAGCGGCTGCAGAATACCTTCGCCCACGAGTGCTTCATGGACGAAGTGGCCGCGCACGTCAAAGCGGATCCGGTCGCGTATCGTCTTCGCCATCTGACTCACGCGCGCCTCAGCGAGGCCATACGGGCCGCGGCGAAGGCGGCCAACTGGCAGACGCGACCGTCGCCCAAGCCGAATATTCCAAACACCGGCGTCGCCAACGGCCGCGGCATCTCGTGCGTCTGCTACGAAGGCGACAACGGGTTCGTCGCGATGGTCGCTGAGGTCGATGTCAATCAGAACACCGGCCAGGTGCACGTGACACGTCTGGTCGTCGCGCAGGACTCCGGCCCGATCTCGAACCCGGATGGGATGCGCAACCAGATCGAGGGTGGCGCCCTGCAGGGAATGAGTCGTGCGCTGGGCGAGATCGTTACCTGGGACGACGAGAAGGTGACGTCCATCGATTGGCGCAGCTACCGATCATTGCCGCTCGGCTTTGCCGCGCCGCGCATCGAGACGGTGCTGATCAATCAAACCGAGGAAGAAGCCTGCGGCTCGGGCGAAACGTCGATCACCATCGTGGCCGCGGCCATCGGCAATGCCATCTTCGATGCCACCGGCGCGCGCATCCGCGAGGTGCCGTTCACGCCGGAGCGTGTCAAAGCCGCATTGGCCGCCCGGAAGAGTACGTAGGGGTACGTAGTGTCCGGCTTCAGCCGGACCTGAAGCTGTCCGCTTTGAGCTCCAGGATCAGCGGCGGCTGCGCGTTGAAGCTGCTGTACCGAATCCACGTCGGCGTCACGCGGACGTGGATCAACCCCGGCCAACTGAGCCTCTCGCGGCCATCAGGAAAGATACCGAAGTAGATCTCCTGCACGCGGCGCAGTTCATCGCCGGACGGCACGTCGGCGATGCCTTCATACTGCACCGTCCGCTCGTCCCCATCTCGGGTACCGCCAATCACGAACGCCACAGCCGGATTGGCGCGCAGGTTCGTCGCCTTCCGCGAGTCGCCGAGCGTATCGAACACGATCTCGAACGTATCGGCGATCGCAATCCCGACCACGGCCGCTTGAGAGGCCTTGAGTGATGACACCGAAGCCTGGACGGCATATCGCTCGGTGCGCATGAAGGCGAGCAGTTCATCTCTCGTCATGGTTCGAGGTGCATTCTAGACCGCGGCGCGACCTGTGTAGAGCGCCAGCATCAGCTGCAGCGATGGCGAGCATCTCGCTCCGCGAAGCTCTCGGCACGCCGGAAAGCGTTCGGACGGCTACTCACGACCGCTCGACGCTCGGGTCGCGGGTGCTCTCGCACCCGCTCAGCCTCACTGATGCCCTCGGCCGCCTCACGCTTTCACCCCTGACGCGTGTCGGCATGCCTCGAATTGCTTCGCTGCGCGAGATGCTCGCCACCGCTGCGCGTGCCGTCTACTCGATCGTTCTCTGCCCGGTGTGGCTGTCCGGTTTGGCCGGCGCCTGCGCAAGGTCGGGTCGCGCAAGCGACCCGACAAAACCAGTACTGGCCGGTCGGTCCGCCTTAGCGGACCGACCACTCGCCGCGTAGCAGGAAATCAGCTGACGCGAGCATTTCCGCGGCGAGCTTCGTCCACGCGTTTCAGAAGCAGCGAGGTACATCCAGCGTTTTGAGCCGCGTGACAGATGCAGCCGCGAATAAGCGTCTACTCGCTGCGCGAGCGGAAGGGTACCGAGCAGAAGCTGATTTCCGGCGTGCAGCGCCGGCGCCGGCCAGACCGGACAGCCATACCGGGCTTGGCAGATGCCCGCCACCGCTGCAGCTCATGTGCCGCTTGGGAGTTGGTTCGCGAATCGGATTGGGAGTTGGGAGTTGTCAGTCCGAACGCCTTACGTCGCGGGATCCGTCTCGAGCGGATACTCGTAGCGGGCGACGTAGTAGGGGCCGACCTGCCGGACGCTGTGAAACTGAAAGCCGAAGCCTTCATACAGCGCGCGGAGCTTCGGGCGGGACTTGTCGCAGTCGAGCCGCAGATGGCGCTTGCCAGCGGCGCGGGCGTGGCCGACAGCCCATCGCAACAGCGCCACTGCCACGCCTTGCCCCTTGTACTCGCGCCGGACCACCAGCCGGTGCACGAAGGCCGACGCGTCCTGCGGCAGGTCCGGCCAGAAGAGCGTGTCCGTCAGCTGAAATCTGATCGCGCCGGCCGCAACGCCGTCAACCATCGCCATGAAGAACTGGCCCGCGGCGACTTCGGCGGCGATGCGCTCGGGTGTCAGCTCTCCCACTTCCCACATCACTTCGCCCAACGCGTCGACCCACTGTGCCGCCTCGACCAGCATGGCCTCGACCGCTGGCGCATCAACGGGCTGTGCCTCTTGCATCTCGATCGTCATCGCCGGGTTCGAATGTCAGGCGTGCCTCGTGCGTACTTGGAAACTTACTTTTCAACTTCTTCCACCTTTTCACTTTTCCACTTACTGAGCTCTCGCATGATCTCCGGCTCGGTCAGCACCGTTGACGAGGCCTTGGCCCGGCGGAAGATGCGGTCCACGAGCTCTTCGTCGGCGGCGAAGCCGCGATGCTCGAGCCAGAACACGACGTTGGACTTGCCCGACATCGGGCCCACTTCTATCTGCTGCGCCCGGCCGACGAGCCGCGCCGGCACGCCCGAGTACACCGCGTCGGCCAGATCCAGGTCGTTCTTGTTGAACGCCTTCACCACCGCCGCCGCATGGACGCCGGTCGCGGTGCGGAACGCGTCCCGTCCGAACACGGGATAGTTGTCGGGAATCGGCTCCCCCGTCGCGTCCGATACGACCTGCACCAGGTCGTTGAGGTGCGACAGGTCGCGATCGATCCATCCCATGAGCACGAGATTCACCATCAGCAGATCCATCGGCGTATTGCCCACGCGCTCGCCAATGCCCAACATCGTTCCGTGGACGCGGGACGCGCCGGCCTCGAGCGCCGCCAGGCTGTTGATGGTGCCCATGTCGCGATCGCGATGCCCGTGCCAGTCGATGCCCACGTCGGCCCCACTGGCGTCCACCACTCGCTTCGCGAACCTCACGACGGCGCGCGCGCCGGCTGGAGTGGCGTGGCCCACGGTGTCAGCGATGCAGAGGCGAGACGCCCCCGCGTTGATCGCGGTCTCGAACAGACGACGCAGCGTGTCGGGATCCGATCGCGTCGTATCCTCGGTGACGTACATCATCTTCAGACCCTGCCGGACGCCGAAGCCGACGGCTTCCTCGGTGCACCGCAGCAGGTAGTCGATCGTCCAGTCCTCAGCGTAAATCCGGATCGGGCTCGACCCGATGAAGCAGCCAACCTCGATCGGCAGCCCGGTTCGCTGGACGATGTCCGCGATCGGCTGGATGTCGGCGATGACGGTGCGCGCGGCGCAGTTGGCCTGGACCTTCAGGCGGCAGTCGAGGATCTCGCAGGCGAGCCGCTCGACATCCCGCACCACGTGAGGCCCCGCGCCGGGCAATCCGACGTCGGCGGTGTCGATGCCGATCCGATCGAGCAGGTGCAGGATGCGCAGCTTCTGATCGATGGACGGAGCGCGTACTGAGGGCGACTGCAGTCCGTCACGCAGCGTTTCATCGAGGAGCAGGACGAGCGGAGGCGTGGGCGCCGGTGTGTCGCGATTCCAGTCGAAGATCAGGTCATCCACGGCGGGATCTCCGCGCCATGATGGTCGCGCCGCTCAACCCGATCGCGCCGACGAGGCCACCCCACTCGAGTCCGTCGCGAACCGACGCGCGGATGGCTGGCCCCATGACCTCGTCAACGGTAACCGCCGGACCCTGCCCGGCAAGAGCGGCGCGCTGGGCGCTGATGTAGCGGCCCACTCCGGCGCTGGTCCCGCGATCCTGCACGACACAGAAGACGACCACGGCGGCGACAACGGACGATCCGGCGAGACGCAGGCCCACACCTCGACCCGCTCGAGGTGGCCTGAGCCAGTCGAAAGCCACGCCCAATTATAGGGTCCGTTGAGCAGGAACCATGCGACGACGACCACGATGACCAGAATGATGACGGTCGCCACAAACGGCCACTTCGAACGGCGCCGGTGCTCGAAGATCGATCCTTGGGACGGTGGCTTCACGCGCGGTTCCGTCGTCGCACGGCCGCATCGGAAGCAGATGAGCGCGTTGTCGGCTATCTCTGTCTGGCAATGCTTGCAGATCATGGTGATGTGTCGGCTTTGGGCTCTCGGCTACGGGCTACCGGCTACCGGCTATCGGCTATCGGCTATCGGCTATCGGCTATCGGCTATCGGCTATCGGTTGGTAATGTACTACCGTAGACCGTAGACTGGAGAGCTCAGACCTACCGTGATCCCCCTCCGCGACGTCATCCCCTCTCGCACGACGCCCTACGTCACGATCGTCCTCGTCGTGGTCAACGTGCTGGTCTTCCTGTATCAGCTGTCGCTCGGGGAACTGGTCAACGAGCTCGTCTTCGACTTCGGTCTGGTCCCGGCGGGCTTTTCGTGGGCCAACGTCCTGACGTCGATGTTCCTCCACGGCGGCTTTCTGCACGTCGCAGGCAACATGCTCTATCTGTGGATCTTCGGCGACAACGTCGAGGACCGCATGGGCCACGGGCGGTTTCTCGCGTTCTATCTGCTGTGCGGCACGGCCGCCGCGCTCGCACAGACGATGATGGTTCCGGATTCACCAGTGCCGATGGTCGGCGCCAGCGGCGCCATCGCCGGGGTCATGGGCGCCTACTTCGTGCTGTATCCCCGCTCGCGCATCGTCACCCTGCTGCCGATCTTCATCTTCTGGCAGATCATCGAGGTGCCGGCGATCCTGTTCCTGGGCATCTGGTTCCTGATGCAGTTGCTGAGCGGCGTGGGGTCGATCGCGACCGCGACCGGTGGCGAGCCTGCCGGCGGCGTCGCCTTCTGGGCGCACGTGGCCGGCTTTGCGGCAGGTCTGCTCGGTGTGTTCGTGTTCCAGCAACGCGCGCGCGAGCGGGTGGAGTGGTGGAACGACGTACGGCGGTGACGACGGGCCGCGCGTCCGCGCGGCCTACCTTCCGCCCGCCTCGACGATCTTCAGCAGCAGATCCTGCGCGCGCTCGAACGAGGGCGCAATCTCGAGCGCCGACAACGCCTGCGTCTTGCCTTGCACGAGCTGACCCGCGGCGACGTAGGCCTCGGCGAGATTCGTGTGCGCTTCGGCTCGATCGGGCGGGTTCGTGGCCAGAGCGCTGCGGAACGCGCGCAGCGCTGTCGCGGTGTCCTTCCTCTTGAGCGCCAGTTTGCCGAGTGCCACCTCGGCCTGCTGGTCGAACGGATCAATCGCGACCAGCCGGCGGTAGGCGTCTTCGGCTCGCGCATCGTCGCCGAGAGGGCCGACGAGCTCGGCGAGCTTGCGCGCCGACTCCACGTCCGAATGGTCGACCTTCAGCACCGCTTCGAGCGCGCGAATTCCACGCGTCTTGTCCCCGCCTTCAAGCGCAATCGTCGCGATCATGACGTTCGGATTGTTGGCGCCATTCGCGCTGGGGATGAGTTTTGACGCGCGTTCCAGCGCAGCGATCGCGCCCGCAGTGTCCTTGGCCTGACGCAGCGCCTCGGCGAGACGCATCTGCACGGCAAAGCTCCCCGGGTTGGCGGTGGCGATGATCTTGAGCTCCTCGAGCGCCGGCTTCTCGTCCATCTTGGGCGTCTTGAGCGCCGCACGCAGGGTCGCATACTGCTTCTCGAGACGCGTGTCGAACGACGCCTGAATCTGACTCAGGCTGGCGCCGAAGGCCTCTTTCAACGCGTCCTCGTTTTCGAGCCCCTCACCATACGCACGCAGCAGGTCGCGCAGCTTCGGCTCGCCGTAGGTGTCGACCAGGTGCTCGACGACGAGCGACGCCTGGTAGTAGGCGAGCGAGATCGTCTTCGGATCGCTGAAGCCCTCGTTGAGCACGTCGAGCTTGAGGGTCTTGCCTTCGTTGAGCGCATGCGCGAAGGTGACCTCCATCTCGCGGCCCCATTCCGGCCTCGCACGCTTCTCTTCCCAGACCGAGATGCCTTCGGTCAGCCACCGCGG
The DNA here is from genome assembly GCA_035293405.1 of Vicinamibacterales bacterium. Lineage (GTDB taxonomy): Bacteria > Acidobacteriota > Vicinamibacteria > Vicinamibacterales > UBA2999 > Gp6-AA40. The sequence continues at coordinate 83,527 of DATDOE010000126.1, forward strand.
GACGCGGTTCTTCGACATCTGCAGCGTGACGACGTGGGCGATCTCGTGCCACAGCGTGGCGCCCCAGTTGAAGTCGCCCGGTGGCCGCGCCTTCGGGGAGTCGAGCGTGACCACGCGACCGAAACAGGCGCCGAGCGCGCCGATCATGCCCGGCAGGCCGACGTTGCGCACGGCGAAGTCGTCGTGCTTGGGGAACATTTCGATGAGGATCGGCCCGGTCACCTTGAACTCGTACCGCTTCGACAGCGTCGCGATCGCTTCCTTGGCCAGCGGCAACGCGTGCTCGCGCATCACCGCCGCTTCCTTCGGGTCGAAGCGCATGATGATGTCGCCGTCAGTGATCGTCTCGAACGTGTCGAGCGTGTCGAGCAACGTGAGCAGGTTGTAGGTGACCTGGTCGAAGTCGTCGTCTTTGAACGCACGCTCGAGCGCTTTGCGAGCACCAGGCTCATCGCCGGTTCGCAGCAGGTGCCGTCCCAGATCGGCGTGGGCCTGCGTATTCGCATCGTCAATCGACAGCGCGCGACGGACTTGCGTGACGGCCTCATCAAACCGGTAATTGCGCGCGAGGTGATCACCCGTGACGCGATAGACCTCTCCGTACACAGGATTGATCTTCAACACCTCCTGCACGTGCGTCTCGAAGGCCGCCGTCCGCCCTTCGATGAAGGCAATGGCGGCGTCGAGCGATCGGGCTTCGAGACTGTTGGGATTGACCTTCAGCGCCTTCTGAATCTCCGCCCGGGCCTCGTCGCGCTTGCGGTCGTCGAGGACCATCTCCGCGGACAGCAGGTGGGCGGGAACGGAATTGGGATTCGCCTTGAGCGCCTTCTCGATGGCCGAGTGAGCCGCGGGAGGATTCTGCTCGAGCGCCACGCGAGCCGCGCCGAGAATGGCGGGGACGTAGGTCTCGTCCGCCTTCAACGCGTCCTGGAACGACTTCAGCGCCTCCTTACGGTCGTACTTCTTCAGAAAAAGCTCGCCCCAGGCGGTGTTGACGGCGGCATTGTCTGGCGCCAGCCGATTGGCCTGCCGGAAAAACCCATTGGCATCCTGGTAGGCGCCAAGCGCCTCTGCCGCGAGGCCGAGCCGGAGGTAGTCCGCGGCGGTCTGTCCATCGAGCCTGGCGACGAGCAGCTTCAGGATGCGGAAGCCATCATTGCGGCGGCCGAGGTGCATGTGCAGCAACCCGAGCTCGAGCGCGGCGTCACTTCCCGGCTGCGCGGTCGCGACCGGCGTCAGGAGCTTTTCGGATTCGGCATAGCGGCCCTGGGCATTCAGCGCACGCGCGCGAATCGCGAGCGATCGCGCGTCGGTCGCACCGCGAAGCAGCCGCTCGACCTCATCGAACTGTCCGGCATTGAGCGCGCGCGAGGCGGGATCGGGCGGCGTGGCCGGAGCAGCGGGGGCCTGGGCCGGCGCCGGGCGAGTCTGGCCGGATGGCAGTGCGCCTGCCTGCAGAATCAGCGCGCACACCGCGAGCGCGCGAAGAATGTTCATGCCTCCTATACTAGCCGAGGCCCATGGCTCTTTCCTCCCCCGTGATTCGCCGAAACAGGAGCCAGCCGAAGAACGCCACACCCAACGGACCAGTCACCCGCGCGCGGGTCATCAGCGCCATGGCGAGCAGCTCACCCACGACGGCCACATAGTTGGGGTGCCGCAGAAAGCGGTACGGCCCAGTTGTGACGAGCGGCACCGTCGGAAGCACGAGCACACGATAGGTCCAGCGCGTGCCCAGCGACGCGATCGCCCAGAACTTCAGGGCCTTCGACAGCGCCAGGAGCAGCGCACCGGCGAGCGTGACCGGTCCGATGTCCACGCCGAATGCAGCCCCTTCGGCGACCATCGCGACGAACACTCCCGGATAGGCCCACCTCATCATCCGGAACACCTGGTCATCGGCTTCGATCGCCCCGTTCTGGAGGAGCACGCGCTCGTTCGCCTTCGACAGCCACAGCTCGCCCAGCATCATCAGCATGACGGCGAGCAGGGCCACGGCGGGCACAGCAAGATGAGGGTCCATGTGATCCACACTCCGCCTCCGTAATATCCTCAGAATAGCCTTCGAGTGGCGACGAGGTCACGAATGCCGCGCCTGGAAACCATCTACCTGGATATCCGTCTGGCGTGCCGTCTTCTGGCACGACGGCCGGGGTTCGCGGCCGTGGCCGTGCTCACGCTGGCCGTCGGCCTCGCCACGATGACGGTGGCGTTCAGCGCCGTCAACGCCTTCTTCATCGCCCGTCCTCCCATCGACGGCGCGGGACTGATCGTCATGGCCGGCGCCGCTCCGGAAAGCGAAGGTGCAACGTTTCGGGAACTCGAGGCCTTCGTGCGCGACGTGCCGGCGCTCGAGATCTGCGCGCAAACGATCGTCACGCTGAGCCATCGGCGCGGCGAGGCCACCCAGATCGCCTGGGGGCTGGCCGTGAGCGACAACTACTTCGACGTGCTCGGCGTGACGGCCAGCGTGGGCAGGATTTTCACCGGTGTAGACGAACTCTCCGCCGTCGTCAGCCATCGGTTCTGGCGTGAACAATTGTCTGCAGCGTCGCTGACCGGCCTCACGGTCCGTCTCAACGGCCTCGATGTGCCGGTTGTCGGCGTGCTGGCAAGCGACTTTCGCGCCGGCTTGTACGATGCCGAGGTCTGGGTCCGCATCAGGGACTGGGACGCCCTTCGACTGCCGGCGAGAAACCGCCGCCCCGACGTGCCCACGCTCAACCTGATGGCGCGGCTCCGCCCGGACGCCACGAGCGCGCAGGCCGACCACCAACTGCAATCCGTGATGACGGAGCTCGCGAGGGCATGGCCGGCCACCAACGCGCGACGCAAGGCGTCGTTTGTCTCCTTCGAGCAGGGACTTCCCGAAATGCGCGCGCTGGCGATCGTCGCCGCAACGGCAATGGCGATGATCGGTCTCGTGCTGATGATCGCGATCTTCAATGTGGTGGGGCTGCTCCTCGCCCGCGCCGTGGACCGCCAGCGCGAGATGAGCCTGCGCGGCGCGCTGGGGGCGAGCCGCGCGCGACTGACGCAGCAGCTGGTCACCGAAAGCCTGGTGATTGCCGCGCTCGGCGGCGCCCTCGCGCTTCTCGTGTCGCGCTGGAGCAACACGCTGCTGGCCACCCTGGCGCCCGAGGCGCCGATGCCGCAGCGCCTCGATGTCACCCCCGACTGGACGGTCGCGGCGTTCACCGGCGCGTTGATGATCCTCTGCGGGGTCACCGCCGGCCTCGTGCCGGCACGTCGTGCCACCAGCCTCGCGATCGCCGCAGCGATGGCACCGCCAACGGTCATCGGCGGCTCGCGCGGCGGCAGACTGCGGGCGGCTGTCGTGTCGATGCAGGTTGCCGGGGCCACGCTTCTGTTGACGCTCGCCGCGTTGCTGGTTCGCAACGCTGTGATCTCGGCATCAGTGAACCTCGGATTCGAATCCGAGCGCGCCGTCGTGCTCGAGATCGATCCGGCGTCCCATGGCTATGGCGAGCCCTCCGCGCAGCAGTTCGCCTCCGATGCCATCGCCAGGCTCGGAGCGCTCCCGGGCGTCGTGAGCGCCACCATCACGGACCGTGTGCCGTTCTACATCGGCTTCCCTATGAGGTTGCAGGTGTCGGTTGACGGCCGCTCGTGCGTGCTCGACGAGTGTCCGACCGCCGGAAGCTACCGTGTGGGTCCCGACTACCTCCGGACGATGAACATTCCGCTGAGAAGCGGCCGTGAGCTCGATGGCACCCAGGCAGACGCGCAGTCCGCCGTCGTCAGCGACACGATGGCTCGGCGTTTCTGGCCCGGCGGTAATCCACTCGGACAGTGGCTCACGTTCGGAACGGACGGGCGTCGCGTGCAGGTCGTCGGTGTGGCCGCCGACGTCATTCATCGTGCTGTGACCGAGCGTCCGGAACCCTACGTCTACCTGCCGTTCGATCAACCGGCGTTTGCTCTGCCGGTGACGATCGTGCTTCGAACCGTGGACGATCCCGAGCCGCTGCTCCGGACCGTCTCGGAGCAGATGCGCGCGATGGATACGTCCCTGCCGATCTACCGGCTCCGTACGATGCGGCAGCGCCTCGAGGCAGCGCAACAATCGCGGACCATGATCATCGTCAAGTTTTTCGGAATCTGCGGCGGCCTTGCGCTGTTTCTCTCGGTCGTCGGTCTGGCCGGCACGGTCTCGTACTCCGTCGGGCAGCGAACGCGCGAGTTCGGGATCCGGGCAGCGATTGGCGCCGCGCCCGCCGGTCTGGTGAAGCTCGTGGTCGGCGGCGCGCTCCGCATGGCCGGGCCGGGGATCGCCGTCGGTCTCTTTGCGGCGCTGCTACTCACGTGGCTGATTGCGGGCTCGTTGAGTGGGCTCGATCTCGACAGTCCGCTGACGTTTGCGATGGTCGGGTTGCTGCAGCTGACAATTGCTGTGGCCGCAGCAGCCATCCCCGGCCGTCGCGCCTCGCGTGCCGATCCGCTCGTCGCGCTCCGAGCGGAGTGATACCCGCTTTGCCAGCCGCGTCCACACCCCTCCACGTTGCTCGCTGTGCCCTGAGCGAGGACGCGGCCTACGTCCGCTTTGCTAACGACACGTCACCGGCGACACCGATCAAGTACTCAACCGGCGTTGACCACCGCTTCGAGATGAGCGCGGCGAGGTCGAGTGCGCGAGGCGAACCGACAATCAAACGAAGCGCGCGGTTGACGCGCCACTTCGTCGAGAACTCCCGGGTGCGCATAGCGTCGAGAGATCGGAACGCCGGTTGCCCGGACCCGAGCTCGCTCAACGCGGCCTGCGCCGCCAGCTCGCCGCCGCGCAGCGCAAAGCGAAGGCCGTCGCCGGTCATCGGATCGACAAAGCCGGCGGCGTCGCCCGCGAGCAGCAGGCCGGGACACCCGGCGCCAAGGGCATCGACGGCGAGTGGCCCCAGCACGGTCACCGGCGAGACCTGCGTGGCCGTGTCGAATCGATCGCGCAGCTCCGGATCAGAGGCCACGGCACAACGCACCAGCGCCTGCTGCTCGGCGCGGGTCGCATGGAGACCGCGCCGCTCGTCGCGCACCACGGAGACATTCGTCAGGCCGTCGGGCAACGGCGCGATCCCGATGTATCCGTCCGGTCGAATGTGCATCTCGCCGCGCCGAGTCATCTGCGTCACGCCGGTGAAGTAGGCGCCGAATGCCCAGCGTCTGGGCTCGCGCGCATAGGACGACAGCTTCACGCCCGCCGCTACTCGAGAGCCGCGTCCGTCGGCGGCGATGACGATGCGTGCACGGAGCGCGCAGTGTGGCTGACGTGATGCGAGACGCACGCCCACGACGCGCTCGTCCTCGATGAGCGGTCCACGCACGGACACATCGGGCTCGAAGCACACACCCGCGGACGTGGCGGCGTCGAGAAGGATCTGGTCGAGATGCCGTCGCGTGAGGGATGCGCCGGAGAGGCCGTCAGGATAGTCGGCAGAGACGCGCGCACCCGGACCGGTCACCGTCATGCCGGCGATCGGGAGCGCCCGGGCGCGAATCAGATCGCCGATGGATCCCGGCGGGGTTGAAGATGCAGGCGGGTCTGACCGGCCTCCGCCAAGGCTACGGCGGTCCGCCGAAGCTTCAGCGAAGGCGGAAGACCCGCCTCTACCCAACCGATCGAGGATCGAGAGCGAGCCGGGGTTCAGCGTGTCGCCGCACAGCTTGTCGCGAGGAAACGTCGCGCGATCGATGAGCCGCACCCGCACGCCGGCCTGTGCCAGCACCAGCGCCGCCACGCTGCCGGCGGGTCCCGCGCCGACCACGACGGCGTCGGCGTCGGCGTCGAGGTGGTTCACCGCGCGCGCCCGAGCACGAGCGCACTGTTCTTCGAGCCGAACCCGAGGCAATTGCACAACGCGGCATCCACATCGGCGCGGCGCGCGACGTTGGGGATGAAGTCCATGTCGCACGCCGGATCCGGATCATCGTGGTTGATGGTCGGCGGGAGCAGACCGTGCGTGAGCGCGAGCGCCGTCGCGGCCACGCCGGCCGCACCGCTCGCGCCCTGCGGGTGGCCGATCATCGACTTGGTCGATGATCCCGGCACGGCGTCGGCGTGCCGTCCGAAGACTCTGCGCACACATCGCGCTTCGATCGCGTCGTTCAGCTGCGTGGACGTCCCGTGGTAGTTGACGTAGCCGATCTCCTCCGGCCGGCGATCCGCGCGCTCGAGCGCCATCTCGATGCAGCGGACGATCTCCGAGCCGTCCGGATCCATCTGCACGCGGTGATAGGCGTCGCACGTGGACGCGTAGCCTTCGATACGCGCGTAGATCGTGGCCCCTCTCGCGATCGCGCGCTCCTCCCGCTCGAGCGCGAGCATCCACGCACCCTCGCCGAGCACGAAGCCGTCGCGCCCGCGATCGAAGGGGCGCGAGGCGTTCGCGGGCCGGTCGTTGTACTTCGTGGACACTGCGCGCATCCGGGAGAAGCCGAAGATCATGCCCGGCAACACGCAGCCGTCGGTCCCGCCGGAGAGCAGCACCTCGTACTCGCCGGATCGAATGAGCGACGCCGCGTAGCCGATGGCGTCGGTCGAGCTCGTGCACCCGCAGGACAGCACGTGACTCATCCCGCGCAGACCGAGCGAGATGGAAATCTCGCTCGAGACCATGCCGCAGATGCCGACCGCAATCGCGTATGGAGTCACATGCCGGCCGCCCGACAGGAAGAAGTCCTCATACTGTTTTTCGCCGACGTCGATCCCACCGCCGCCGCTGCCGATCAGGACCCCGGCGCCCGGCTCCCCCGCGCGCAGGCCCGCGTCGCGCCACGCCTCGCGTGCCGCGATGACGCCAAACAGCGCCGCGCGCGAGTACCGTTTCGGATCGGCGCGGCCATCCTGATCCTCGTCGCCTTCGAGATCGGGGGCGTCAGCGATCGAGACGGGAGGCACCCAGGCGGCAACCTGGCAGGGGTAGCTGGAGACGTCGAACTGCGTGATCACCCTGGTGCCGCTGCAGCCGCGGCTCACGTGTTGCCAGAAGCGCTCACGCCCGACTCCGAAGGGCGACACCACACCGATGCCGCTGATGACGACGCGATGCGGCGCGGTGCGCGACATGAGGGTCACTATAATACGGAGCCGTGCAGGTTCCAGGCCAGGCATCAACGTTTGCTGCACGCGCATGTACCTGGGCTGGAGCGCTGCTTTTTGTGGCCTCTCTCGGCTATTTCCTCTTCAGTTACGCGGTGCGTTTCGGCGTCGTTGTCCCCGGCCCTGTACGCGCGTCATCCGTGGTTTGGGACATCGCGCTGTTTTCGGTGTTTGCCCTGCACCATAGCGTCCTGGCACGGGAGCCCATCCGAAACCGGGTGATGCGCGCCGTGCCGCAGCTCGAGCGCTCGCTCTACGTCTGGGTCGCCAGCCTCTTGCTCGTGCTCGTGTGCTGGCTCTGGCAGCCAGTGGCCGGCGTCGTCTGGAACATCGAGAGCGGAGCCGCGATATGGGCATTGCGTGCGCTGCAGATCGCGGGCATCGGGCTTTCGCTCTATAGCGCGGCCCTCATCGACATCTGGGAACTTGCCGGAGTACGACAACCTAACTCAACTCCCGACCTTGGAGACAGGGCGAACCCTGGGAGTCGGGACAGGGATCGAGTTGGGAGTTGGGAGTTCAGTACCAGAGGCCCCTATGGATGGGTGCGCCACCCGATTTATCTGGGCTGGTTCCTGCTCGTCTTTGCCGTCGCGACGATGACGATGACGCAATTCGTGTTCGCGGTGGTGAGCTGCGCGTACGTGCTGATCGCGATCCCGTTCGAAGAGCGCTCGTTGAGAAACACCACCGGCGGCGCCTACGAGCGGTATGTGACGAAGGTCCCGTGGAAGCTCGTCCCGCGCGTCTTCTGAACGACGAACGACCCGAACGATCCGAACGATCTACTCGTCGTAATCTTCCTTCGGCAGGCCTTCCAGCTCTTCGAGTAGAACGAGCCCGCGCGACGAAGGGATCTCGAAGCGCTTCCCGCAGGACTTGCACGTCACGTCGTCATCAACGCGAATCAAGTGGTCCTTGCTCTTGCCGAAGATGGCGCGGTCGCGCTCATCGGCGCCGTGAGGAACCTGTGCCTTCTTCGTGCGCCGCATCCACCTAAGGGAATAGTCGTTGGTCCGACGGCAGCGCGGGCACTGGAAGCGGGCGGGCCGCTGCTCGGGTTTCTCGGTGAAGAATTGACGCTCATCCACCTGGGAAGCGTACCACACGGAAACCGCCCCTCGACGATGCTCGGGGCGCCCTTGAGCGCACGCCGAAGGGCGGCGCACTGATAGACTGGATCCAGCGCCTTGGCTGACACTACGCCCAACCTGCCGTCTGAGCTCCCGGTCCTGCCGCTCCGCCATACGGTGGTCTTTCCACAAACACTTCAGCCGCTGGCCGTCAATCGGCCGGTCTCGATGGAGAGCGTCAACCGCGCGCTCGGCGCCGACCGCCTCGTGCTCCTGACGCTGCAGGATGACGACGCCGATGAGCCGACACCCGACAATCTGAAGCGAGTGGGCACCGTGGCCGTGATTCGCCAGATGGCCAAAGCGCCCTCCGGCATCAACGTCATCGTCGAAGGACTCGCGCGCGTGCGCGCTGACCTGTATACTCGGACCGGCACGTCGCTGCGCGCGCAGATCACGCCCATGCCGGAAGTCTTCGAGAAGACGATCGAAGTCGAGGCGCACATCCGGCGCATTCAAGAACTGATCGACAAGGCGCTCTCAGTGTCGTCGGGGCTGTCCGAAGAGCTTCGCGACGTCGTGATGAGCATCCAGGACCCGCTGCGCCTCGCCTACGTCCTGGCCACGCTCATCGACATGAAGCCGGTGGACAAGCAGGCGCTGCTCGAAGAGAGCGACCTGCTGAAGAAGCTCGCCGCCGTCGCGACGGCACTCACGCGTGAAGTCTCGCTGCTCGAGCTGAAGGGCAAGATCGAATCCCAGGCCCAGCAGGAGATGACCGACGCCCAGCGGCAGTACTACCTGCGTCAGCAGCTGAAGGCGATTCAGCAGGAGCTCGGCGAGGGTGAAGGCAACGAGCTCGCAGAGCTGCGAAAGAAGATCGAGGACGCCAAGCTGCCTGAGACGATTCACATCGCCGCCATGCGGGAAGTGGATCGCCTGGCGCGGATGTCGTCAGCGTCGCCTGAATACCAGATGCTGCGGACGTACATCGACTGGCTGCTCGATGTGCCCTGGCCCGTGACCACCGAGGATCGCATCGATCCAGTCGAAGCGCGCCGTGTGCTGGACGAGGATCACTACGACCTCGACAAAGTCAAAGAGCGCATCGTCGAGTACCTGGCCGTCCGGAAGCTCAAAGGGGACATGAAGGGCCCCATCCTCTGTTTCGTGGGGCCACCGGGAGTGGGCAAGACATCGCTCGGCCACTCCATTGCGCGAGCGATGTCGCGCAAGTTCGTGCGCATCTCGCTCGGCGGCGTGCGCGACGAAGCAGAGATCCGCGGCCATCGCCGTACCTACATCGGCTCCATTCCGGGACGCATCGTGCAGGCGCTGAAACAGGCGGGCTCGATGAACCCGGTGTTCATGCTCGACGAGATCGACAAGATTGCGGCGGGCTTTCAGGGAGACCCCGCGGCGGCCCTGCTCGAAGTGCTCGACCCGGCGCAGAACCATTCGTTCCGCGACCACTACCTCGAGATTCCGGTCGACCTGTCACGCGTCCTCTTCATCACGACGGCCAACCAGCTCGGCACGGTTCATCCGGCGCTGCTCGATCGGATGGAGATCATTCCGCTGTCCGGATACACCGAGGAAGAGAAGCTCCACATCGCGCGCAAATACCTTCTCCCCAGGCAGATAAGCGAGCACGGATTGCCGCTGGACTCGATGGAGATCACCGACGCGGGGCTGCGCGTGGTGATTGCGGAGCACACGCGGGAAGCGGGCGTCCGCAACCTCGAGCGCCAGCTTGGGGCGATCTCGCGCAAGGTCGCGGCGCGGCTGGCCACGGCGCCTACGGGTGCAGCTCCTGCCGAGAAAGTGGTCATCGACGCCGGACAGGTGGAGGACTATCTCGGGCTGGCCAGGTTCAGGAAAGAGGTGGCTTTCCGGACGTCACGGCCCGGGGTGGCGACCGGGCTGGCCTGGACCGAAGCGGGGGGCGACGTGCTTTTCATCGAAGCGACCTTGCTTCCAGGCGGAAACCAGAACATTATTCTCACGGGCCAACTCGGGAACGTGATGCAAGAGTCCGCCCGCGCTGCGCTGAGTCACATTCGGGCAAACGCTGAAGAGCTCGGTGTTTTGCCTGATTTCCTGGCGAATCACGACCTGCACGTGCACGTGCCGGCCGGCGCGATTCCCAAGGATGGTCCCTCGGCGGGTGTCACGATGGCCACGGCCATCCTGTCGGCGGCGCGCAAGATACCCGTGCGGCAGGACGTGGCGATGACCGGCGAGATCACATTGAGCGGTCTGGTGCTTCCGGTTGGGGGCATCCGGGAAAAGGCGCTCGCCGCGCGGCGCTTCGGAATTCGGACCGTGATTCTGCCGGCGCTCAACGAGCCCGACCTGGCGGAACTGACCGAGGAGACTCGTCGAGATATGACGTTCGTGCCGGTCGAAACATTGCAGCAGGTCATCAAGGCCGCACTCTCAGACGAGGCGGCACCTCAGACCACTCACTGGGCGGACTCCGATGGAGCCGCCCCCTTAACAACGCGTTAGGTCCCATCTAAACTTGGCACAAGCGATCGTCTTCTATATTTCCGGTCACGGGTTCGGTCACGCCACACGATCCATCGAGGTCATCAACGCGATCCTGGCGCAGCGCCCGGAGACACGCGTCGGTGTGCGAACCTCGGCTCCCCGCTGGCTGTTCGATTTAACGGTCAAGGGGAAGGTCACCTTCAGCCCGCTCGAATGCGACACCGGCGTGGTGCAGGTGGACGCGCTGTCGCTGGATGAGGCAGACACGATCCGCAGGGCGCAGGCGTTTCACAGCGACCTGGTGACCAGGGCTGCCAGCGAAACGCGCGCGCTCCGCGAACTGGGCGCGGGCCTGATCGTCGGCGACATCCCGCCGCTGGCGTTTGCCGTCGGCGCGTCCGCCGGCATCTCGTCGATCGGGCTCGGCAACTTCACCTGGGACTGGGTCTACGCGGACTATCCGCGCGTGCGGCTGGCGCCGTCCCTGTTGCCGGGAATTCGAGGCGCGTATGCCAAGGCGTCGATGGCGCTGCGCCTGCCGATGTCAGGCGGCTTCGAAAGCTTCTCGAACGTGAGGGACGTTCCGTTCGTGGCCCGGCACGCCTCTCGCACCCGCGAGGAGGTGTGCAAGCTGCTCAAGATCCCCTCCGACAAGCCCATCGTGCTGGCGTCGTTCGGCGGCTACGGGCTCTCGGGCCTGGACACCGACCTGCTGTCGAAGTTCAAGAAGTACACGGTGATCACGACGGTGACGGCCTCGCTGACCAAAGGGCGCCGTGACACGCCGACCTCCGAGCGGAAGGGCTCGGTCGTGACGATCAACGAAGAAGCGATGTACGGCGCCGGTGTGCGGTACGAGGATCTGGTCGGCGCCGCGGAAGCCGTGGTGACGAAGCCGGGCTACGGGATCGTCTCGGAGTGCATCGCCAACGACGCCTCCATTCTCTACACCTCGCGCGGGCACTTCCCCGAGTACGACGTGATCGTGGAAGAGATGCCGAAGTACATGCGCTCGGCGTTCATCACCCACGACGACCTGTTCAACGGCAAGTGGGAGTCACATCTCGACAAGCTGCTGGCGCAGCCGAAGCCGAGGAAGAAGCCGGAGACCAACGGCGCCGAGGTCTGCGCCGACATCCTGCTGAAGGCGCTGGACAAGCCGCCCAAGAAGCCGCGCGGACGACCGAGAGCGAAGTTCTAGCTGCAGAAGGCCCCAGGGTTCAGGGCTCAGGGCCGTCTGAGGCTCGAGTCCCTCTGAACCTTCGCCTCGCGTCGGCACTGGACCCTGAAAGTGTACTTCGACGCGCTACGGGCAAGGCATCTACAGCGCTCGCGCTCACGACGGCTCCGAGCCATTTGCAGTTAGTCGCCGACAGTCGCTATCACTTGCATCCCTCTTCAACGTTCTGCCGGGAATGACGCGAGTCTAGCTTGCCGCTCTCGACATGGCGTACGACGTAGGCGATCTTGGTCTTCGGTGAACTTGGACTTCTTCGTGGTCCTCGCTCCTCGGTGAAGGACCGTCTGAATCCGCTATCTTCCTGACACGAGGGTCAGTTCTCTGTCGGCCGCTCGAGCCGATCGATCACGAGCGCTTCACCCTCGGCACGCGCTGATCTCAGCCTCAGGCCCAATTGCTCAACGACAGCCGAGAATATTGATGGGACCTCATTCAGAGGCGCAACCACGGCAGGTCCCGTTGGCGGCGCCACTTCGGGTCCTCGTCTCGATGCCATCACATCGAAATTCATCGCCACGCGGTAGCTGCCAGGGAGGCCGGTCTTATCAACGACCACGCGCCCCGTCAGCCGCCGGAATGCGACTGCCAGTTCGGCCATCGTCGTGTCCGCCTCGAGCAAATCACCCAGCCGGCCTAGGCCATCACCCACGTGGTCGCGCATTCGTGGGTCCAACGTGCGCAGCGTACACGGTGGCGGCGGCGCTTTGAAATCCGGCGGTTGAGGCGCGATCCCACGCGCAGCTACAGCCTCAACCTCGTTACGTGCAGCTATCGCCTGGGGACTGCAGTCCGTCTCCGACGGCTTGATTCCTGGTCCGAGCGTGCCATTGGTGCGCGAGAGCATGAGCTCGAATACCGGCTGCTTGCGCTTCTCGAAGTGCACAACGAGCTTGAAGCGATCCGCGAGCATCGAACGCAGCATCGCGATGCGGTCTTCCGTTGTCGCCGCCGACAGCGAGGAGGTGGCACTCACGTCGTAGCGTTCACGTGAGGCCCAGTCTGGCAGCCCAGCCATATCTGTCGGGCTAGTTGCCGCATACGCGCGCGACAGGATCGTGACCACGGGCACATTGATCATGGTGATTCCGCCGTCTGGCCGTTGGCTTACGCTGGAAGCTGTTGAAGGCCCGCCGGCTTCTCTTGATACGTTCCTTCTGATTGAGACGACGTCGAATGTCGGAGCCACAGGCTGTGATTGAGAAGACGTCTGCATCGTGCCGGCGACAATCACGACTGTGGTGAGCGGCATCACCGCGGCCATTTTTGAGAGCATGCACCACCTCTCTCTTGCTTAAGGTTAGCCATGCTCGCTGAGCGACTCAAGTCACCTGCCAAGGCGACGGGGCCACGGGTGTAACGAAGCCACGCTGGTAGTTGTCAAGCGGGTGGTCCGACGATCTAGTTCCGGCGGGATCGTTCAGAGCTCAAGCGGCGAAGCGATCGTCGTCGTCTTGCGATCTGTCGGTGAAGGAGTGCTCGTCATCGGCGATCTCAGTACGCAAGGTGCGAGGTATTGTATCGAGCTGACCGATCCGCGGACAGTTGAAGAGGACACACAACAACAAGGACATGGGCGGAGAACGAGGGAATCAACAGCCGTCAAGCTCAGGCCCAAAGGTAAACGACCGATTGATCCAGATACGGCACCACCGCCAAGGACAGCACCGCCTCGTCTGTTCTCGCCTGCTGCACAGAGATCCACGCAGAAACTGCGTCCCCCTGTTCGAGATCGATTGCGGCGGCGTTACTACCGTCGGAGTGCTTGGACGGGGGTTGCCGCTTAGCATCCTTCGTTACGGGCGTAGAGCTACAAACACGTGAACTAGCCCGACTGCTTGCACAGTCTCTTACGCTGATATGTTCAAAACTATTTTGTTGCGGAGCCCCCCGCATACCGTCTTACGAGATCAGCGGAAGGACAGCCTGCTGAAAGCGCAAATCAATCAGACGAATGAAAGGTGCGCTCTAACGTGACCAAGACCAAGAGCGCCGACTCTCCTCAAATCGGTAAGAGCAAACCGTATCGAAGTTCTGTCATTGGAGATCTCGATAACCACGCTCGGTCGTCCGCGTTGCGTCAAAGCACAGCGTGGACACATCTGGCGGTTACGCTCCGACTCTCGCCTCGCGAACGAGAGGTCATCGAATGCCTCCTTGATTTCAATGACGATGAGAGCACTATCGCGCGACAGCTTGGCATCTCCAGACACACTGTCCATACGTACATCGCGCGTCTCTATCAAAAACTGAATGTCCGCACTCACTGTCAGCTGGTCGTTGCGCTGCTGACGGCATTCGCCGCGCCAGTGTATGGCGCCGATGCTCAAGGACACCCACGCCGCCCACGCGGTCAGACGGGGCGAAAGTATCGTGCGACGCGTAATCAACCGGCCAAGCGGCGTTCTGGTGAGTAGGCCGCATGATGTCCCCTAGCAGATGGGATGAGAAGGCTGGTCTCCTGAACGGGATGCATTTACGCTCCCAGTGAATAGACGCACTCGAGGTGCATTCAAGGAGACCAGCCATGAAGAAGAATATCAGCACGACGACCGTGATGAATACCGGAACCT
>DATDOE010000127.1:0-75585 GCA_035293405.1 Vicinamibacterales bacterium
GTCCACGACATGATCGTCGCGCTCGAGCGGCGCGGGTTCATCAGTCGAATTCCGCGCCAACCCCGGACGATCAGGCTGCTACTATCGGCAGACGAACTGCCCGCCTTGCAACCGATCAAAACCACTGCGGCGGGGTACTAGAGCGATTCCGTTTCTACACAAAAATGACCACCATCGTTGGCCGGTATCGCGTCCTCGACCTGCTCGGTGCGGGCGGAATGGGCGTCGTGTATCGCGCCGACGATCTGACGCTGAGGCGCGTCGTCGCCCTCAAGTTCCTGGCCGCCCCGCTGGCCTCGGATCAGGAACACCGTGCACGCTTCCTCCGCGAGGCGCGAATCGCCGCCTCGCTGAATCACCCGAACACGTGCGTGGTGTACGAGGTCGGCGAGCTGGACACGGCCGTCGCCCTGTCCCTGGACGACAGCGTCGTGGGAGCTGGGACGCCCTTCATCGTGATGGAGTTCGTCGAGGGTGACACGCTTGCGGCCATGTTGGAACGCTCCGGGCCGCTGTCGGCGCGGGCAACGATCGGCATCGCGCTGCAGCTCGCGGAAGGCCTCGCCGAAGCGCATGCACGACAGATCGTCCACCGCGATCTCAAGCCGCACAACGTGATGATCACCCCGAACGGGCGGGTGAAGATCGTTGATTTCGGGCTGGCAAAGCCCCTCCGATCGTTTCAGAAGGCGACACTGCTCGTGTCGACCTCCGAGATGATCTCCGCCAACATCGGCGACGGCGCCGTGATCGGCACATGCGCATACATGTCGCCCGAACAGGCTGCCGGCAAGCCGCTCGACGCGCGCTCGGATGTGTTCTCCTTCGGCACCATCATCTACCAGATGCTTGCCGGTCGTCTTCCCTTCGAGGGCGACACCGCGACGGAAACGATCGCCAAGATCCTCGAGGCCGATCCGGCTCCATGGCCGCAGACGGCCACCGGTGTTGCCGACTCGTTCGCGCACATCGTCACGCGGTGTCTGCGCAAGAAACCAGGCGATCGATATCCCGACGCGGGCATGCTTCTTGGCGATCTCCGTCAGATCGAGCCGACGGTGTCGGGTGACGTGCGAGCATCCGGTTGGACGCGCACGGCGCTCGTCTCCGTCGGGTGCCTCATCCTCGCGTTGGTCGTGACCTACCTGTTGGTGCTCAGGACCGATGACGCTTGGGTGGCTTCCGCGCCGCGCGCACCTGGCGCTGTCAGTGCGTCGAGCCAGGAGCGTGTGCCATCGCCGCCGCTGTCTCCCCAGAAGCCCGCGGCCACCGACCTTGACGATGGACGACCGGGGGCTGCGACACTTCAAGCCGTGTCTCCAGTGCAACTGAGCCGTCCTCGCGATGCTGCGCCCGGCGCGCCGACATCAGCTTCGCCGAGCGCCTCGGTGTCTCCCGACAGGATCGCCGAACGCGCATCACAGACCACCGTGGGGACCCTCACGGTGAGGAGCGTTCCACGATCGAGCGTCAACGTCGATGGGAACCTGACCGGCGTGACGCCGCTCGCGCTCGAGGTGTCAGCCGGGACACATGAAATCGTCCTGACCGGGCCCGACGGGCTGCGGTGGCGAGGGCGAATCGCCGTCGCGGCCGGTGAGGCCAGCGCGCTCGATCGCGATCTAGCCCTCACTGGAAGTCTTTCAGTCGTGTCGGACGTGTGGGCGGAAGTCAGCCTCGATGGAGGCCCTCCCGAACAGACGCCGATCCATTTCGATCGGGTAGCGGCGGGACTCCACACCCTGCGCGTGTTCCGCGACGGGTATGTAACACAAGACCGCGAGATCGTTATCGAAGAAGGACGAGCCTCGAGCCACAGAATCACTCTCGAGAAGAATCCATGATGACGCGTGTATTGATAGGCTTGACGATCATCTGCTGCATCTTGTGTACGCCCGGGATCGCCGCGTCCCAGCCAGGCGCGCTCGAAGCCGAGCTCGACATGGCGAAGGCGCTGTATCGCGAGGGACGTCTCGAAGATGCGATCGGCGCGCTTCGCGTCATGGTCGTGAAGCTCAACGAGCTGCGCGACGTCCGGGATCGAACGCTCTATCTGGCGGACGCGCATTTGCACTTGGGACTCGCCTACCTTGGGATGCGGAATGAGTCCGCCGCCGTGGAGAGCTTCCGCCAGATGGCGGCACTCGATCCGGACCGCGTCCTGGACCCGGACATCTACTCTCCGAGGGTGCTGAGCGTCTTTGCCCGCGCGCGTGCCGACGTTGGAAAAGCGCTGGCCAACGGCGGCCCGGGCCCAACCTCCGAGTCACGACCGCGGCCAACGGAGCGCACCGATCTGGCGCCGTTGATTCCAGCTCCGATGTTGCTGCGAATTCTTCCTGGTACGAAATTGCGCGTCGAGAGCGCCGGCCGGCCGTCAGCCACCGTCGGGCAACTGCTGGCCATCGATGAGAAGGTCCTGACGATTGGCGCCGCCGACTGGCGCCTCGACTTGCCACGTGACCGGCTGACGCGTGTGCACATGGTCGTCGGGCGAAAGAACCACTGGCTGGCCGGGATGATGATTGGGGGCGGGCTTGGTGTGCTGACAGGGGCGCTTGAAGTCCCCGGTTGCGGCGGGAACGACGGCGACTGTTACACACGAGGCGAAAACATGGGATACACCGGCGCGGGTCTCGGGTTGATTGGCGCACTGGTTGGCGCGCTCTACCGAACGGATCAATGGGTCGAAGTCACGGTCGGCGGGAGCGCCAGCCTCACACCATCGTCACCACGGCTGGCTGTCCGTGTGGCGTGGCGCTACTGAGGAGGAACACGAACGTGTCGGGAGGGCGTTTCGCGACCACGAGGTGGACCGTCGTCCGTGCCGCGGGTGACCGCACCTCACCGGGGTACGAGACGGCGTTGTCGGCGATCTGTGAAGCGTACTGGCGCCCGGCATATGCCTTCGTCCGCCGAAGCGGATACACCACCGACGATGCTCGCGATTTGACGCAAGCCTTCTTTATGCGAGTCCTCGAAAAGGAAATCCTGAAAGACGCGCAGCCCGGTCGTGGGCGGTTCCGGTCGTTTCTCCTGACCTCACTCCGCAACTTTCTCTCCAACGAGTACCATTGGCGCCACGCCATGAAGCGTGGCGGCCACAGCCTTCACGTCTCGCTCGAATTCGATGCGGAGGAGCAGCGTTACCCGCTCGAGCCCGCAGACACGCTGACCCCCGAAGACGTCTACGAGCGTCGCTGGGCGATCGGTATCGTCGATCTCGCCAGGCAGCGCCTTGCGGAGCAGCATGCGCGTTCGCCTCGTCGAGTGACATTCGAACGTCTCAGGCAATTCGTGGTGGACGACACCTTGGTGGAATCGAGCGATCTAGCCTCGGAGCTCGGGATGTCGGAAGGTGCCCTCCGGGTTGCGGTGCATCGTCTTCGCAAGCAGTATCAAGCCGCGCTGCGCGAGACGATCGCATGCACGGTCGAGCATCCCGAAGACGTTGATGACGAACTGCGCCACTTGATGGACGTGGTGTCGAGAATCGGCGACCACGGCTATCGCTCCACGCCTCTCTGATTGGATCCGAGTCGGGCCCGCGTCGCTCTGTCGTAACGAAACCGCCGCCACTCTGTATCGCCTGGTGAACAGGGAGGTATGGCGATGATCGATACGAAACGGCCTTTGAGCGGTGGACCCATCGAGCGCCGGAGGCGAGCTCACACCCTTGCCCCGCCGAAGCCGACCGGCGGAGGCCGGGGTTTCCGGGCCCTTGTCGCGTGCAGCACCGTCGTCTTTCTCGCGTCGTGCGGAGGCGGGGACAACGGTAGCCCAACCGCGCCGACGCCCACGCCTCCGGCGCCCCGCGTTATCCAGCAGGGGAATTTCGCCCTGGCTGCGCCGGCCGGCGGTTCCATCTTCTTCGCCGTGACCACGGTGACCGACTCCGCCGCCGGACGATGGGAAGCGAGCGTCGATTGGGGCAGCGAGGCCAATACGCTGTGGATGTGGGTTGCCGACGGCGTTTGTACGGTCGAACAGTTCGCTCGACCCGAATGCCCGAGCGAGGCCACGTGCCCATGCCGGTTCGCGATCCGCTCCGAGATCGCAACCCCGAAGCCACGCCTGCTCACCATTCCTGGAGCAGCGGGCGGCACGCGGACGCTGATCGTCGCGAATCTTGGGCCGCGCGAGGAGACCGCTCAGTACCGCATGACGCTGACCCCTGGAGGTCTGGATGCTGGTGAAGGCCGCCAGTCGGTTGCCGCAACAGGTGGTTCGCCGTCCGGAGTGTCGATGGGACGGAGCACCGCGCTGTCGAGACGGTAAGTCGCGCCCGCGCCGCGCTCAGCCTTCGCCCTCCAGTCTGATTGCGGCGGTACACTCCCCAGCGATGACCACTGAGCGATGGCTCATGGCGGCGTATGCGTGCTCGGGCCTCGCCGGGCTCGTGTACGAGATCGCCTGGACACGCCTCCTGATGCTTCACCTCGGACACACGACCGCCGCGGTCAGCACCGTCACCGCCGCGTTCATGGGCGGGCTCGGGATTGGCGCGGCATTGGGCGGCCGGATCGCATCGAGACTGAGTCGTCAACGGGCGCTGTGGGCCTATGTGTTGCTCGAGTTTGTGGTCGTCGTTGCCGCGTTCTCGATCGCAGGCAGCCTGAGGCTGCTGACGCCCGCGTTCGCGTGGGCGTACGGAGAGGCCGGCGCCGGCCCGGTCTTTTCCATCGTGAGAGTCGCGTGCTCGTTCGCGGTGCTGCTGGTACCAGGCATCGCTCTTGGCGCCACGTTTCCGGTGGCCGTGCGCGTCCTCGTCACCTCCCCGGCACGGCCGGGTGGGTCGGCTGGCCGGCTCTATGGCGCGAACACCGCTGGTGCCGCGGTCGGCTCACTGGTGGCAGGCTTCTTCCTCATCCCCATCCTCGGCCTCACGGGCACAACGCTGACCGGCATGGCGGCGGGTGCCGGGAGCATCGCGCTTGCACTCGTGATCGCCCGGCGCGGCCTCACTGACGCCGTCGCTGAAGAGACGCCTGCCAGGCCGCGACTCAAACGGCGGGACGCTCGCCACAATCGCCGGAGGCAGCCCGCCGGGCACGTCGTGGCCGGCGATGGGTCGGACACCGAGCGAAAGCGATACGGAATGGCGGCGGCAATATTGGCGCTCACCGGCTTCGCAACATTCGTGTACGAGGTGGTGTGGACGCGCGTGCTGGCGATGGTTGTCGGTCCCTCGACCTACGCCTTCGCTGCCACGCTGACGTCCTTCATCACCGGACTTGCGCTGGGCTCCTTCGTCGGTGCCTCTCTCGCCGAGCGCAGCCGTCGTCCCGCAGTGGCGCTCGCGCTGACCTTGATCGCCACAGCGAGTGCGGCGTGCGTGAGCATCGCCCTCGTCGGCAGCTCACGGCTCGAGATCGGTCCCGGCGCCTCGGCGCAGATGGCCAGTCTCGCCGGCATCGCGCTTCCGCACCTGGCGATCGCATTCGGGCTGACGTTGCCCATCGCGTTCGGTCTCGGTGTCGCGTTTCCGCTGTCGCTCGAGCTCGCCGGCAGCCGCGATGCGATACCCGCACGACGATTGGGCGTCCTCTACGCCGTGAATACCGCGGCCTCGGTGGCCGGTGCTCTCGTCGCCGGCTTCGTCGCCATACCCGTCGTCGGTCTGCGCACGTCACTGCTCGTCGCCACCACGAGCCTGCTGTTCGGCGCGGCCACGCTGATTCTGAGCGCCCGTCCGTCGAGCTTGTGCCGCCGTAGCGGCGCGAAGGCGGACCTGTCCCGCCGTAGCGGCGCGAAGGCGGACGGCCGCCTCGTGGCGCTCTTTCCACTGGCGGCTGTCGTCGCGTGGATGGCCACGAGCCCCGGGTGGGATCGTGAGTGGCTCGCCGCCGGCGGCTATCTGTACACGCGCTTCGTGCCTCCCGGCGTCGATCGCCGTGCTGCCCTCACCGCCGGGTCGCTCCTGTACTACCGCGAGGGCGCCACAGGCACGGTCTCGGTGAAAGCGCTCACCGGGGACCGCTCGCTCTCGATCGACGGCAAGGTCGACGCTTCCACGGCGCGCGACATGCTCACACAGAAGGTGCTGGCGCACTTGCCGCTGCTGCTCCATCCACACCCACGACAGGTCGGCATCGTGGGACTCGGCAGCGGCGTCACGCTCGCGTCGGCGCTCGTGCACCCAGTCGTCTCAGTTGACGTCGTCGAGATCTCGCCCGAAGTCGTGGAAGCGTCCGCGCACTTCGCCGAAGTGAACCGGCACTCGCTCGACGACCCCCGCGCGCGGTTGGTACGGGGCGACGGGCGGACCCACCTCTCGCTGACGTCGCGGCGATACGACGTTGTCATCTCCGAGCCCTCGAATCCGTGGATGGCCGGCGTGGCCGCGCTCTTCACGAAGGAGTTTTTCGAAACCGTGCGCGGCCGGCTGGCGCCTGGCGGCGTCTTCTGTCAGTGGGCGCACACCTACGACGTAAGCGACGCCGATCTCCGGTCCATCGTCGCGACGTTTCGAGCGGTGTTTCCGGATGGAACGATGTGGCTCGTCGGAGATGGCGACCTGCTGCTTGTCGGCTCGACGGCGCCGCTCGAGCCGCGTCTGGAGGAGATCGCGACGACCTGGCAGCGGGCGGGAGTAGGAGAAGATCTTCGCACCGTCGGAATGAAGGAGCCCTTCGCACTGCTCTCGCTCTTTGTCGGCGGGCCAGGCGAGATGTCGCGATACGGGGCGGGAGCGGCGGTCCAGACCGACCAACGGACGGCGCTCGAGTTCTCCGGACCGTTCGCCGTCTTCGGTGGGGTTCCGGCCAATCACGCCGAGACACTCCGCACCTTGCTCGACGAGGGGCGACGACCGCCGGCCGTCGCGCGCGCGCTCACCGGCGCGACCGCCTTGCAATGGCGCGACCGCGGCGCGATGTTGATGGACGCCGAAGCCGTCGGCGCCGCGTATCGCGACTACGCGAAGGCCCTCGACCTTGCCCCGGCCGACACGACCACGCTCGACGGGCTCGTGCGTGCAGCCGCCGCGGCGCGTCAGGAAGACGACGCCGAGCGCCGGCTGCGCGCGGTGATTCAGCGTAGTGCGGGGGCTGAGTCGCCTGCTCGAGTCGCGCTCGCCGAGCTTCTCGGGATGCGTGGCCGATTCGACGAAGCCACGGCGGTCGCCACCGAAGCCACGAGACTCGCGCCAGCGGACCCCGCAGCATGGGAGCAACTGGCGTCGCTCCATGCCGACCGCGGCGACGTCGCTCGTCTGGGACCGGCGGTGGAGGTCCTCCGTCGCGAGTTCCCGAGTCGCGCCGCGAGCTGGTACTTTGCAGCCAGCCTGAGTTTTCTGCGGGGCGACCTGGCCGGCGCGCTCCCCCTCGTGCGCCGCGCCATCGAGCTGGACGCGAGCTACGCTGACGCGCACAACCTGCTCGGCGCGATTCACGCGACAGCAGGTGACGTCGACACAGGTCGCGACGCATTCCGCGCGAGCCTGCGTCTCGATCCGCGCGATGCCGTTACGTACGTCAACCTCGCGCAGCTGGAGCTCGCCGCCGGTCAGCGGTCCGTCGCAGCCGGCCTGTTCGCCGAAGCGCTCTCGCTCGACCCGAGCTCGGCCCCCGCGCGCGAGGGGCTTGCGGCAATCAGCGCCCCGGATTGAACTGTCCGGCGAGGGCTTCCGTGTGCTCCTCCGTTGATGCCTGATCGGGTCCGTCGTACACCTGTCGAATCTCGCATTCGCCGTCGCCGGCGACCTTCAGAAAGCGTTTTGCCATCTCGATCGCTTCGCTCTTCGAGTTGGCCTGGAGAATTGCGAACCCGCCGACGACTTCCTTTGCCTCGGAAAACGGACCGTCGGTAACCGTGACCGTCCCGTCCGACAGCCGGACACGGGCGCCAAGCGCCGTCGGCAAGCACCCCTCGGTGCCGAGCAGTTCGCCGCTTTTCACGCTCTCTTCAATGAGCGCGGTCATCGCCGCCATGTGCTCCAGCGTGGGCGGAACACCTGTTTCGCGGGACTTATAGATCGAGAGGAATCGCATGGCGGAGTCTCCTTTTGCCGGGCCGACCGCGGTGGCATCCACCGCGTATCCATCGCCCTACTCATACGTCGAATGAGATCCGCCCAGATCGACAACGGCTCCTTTCTTAGTAGAGGCGGGTCTTCAGACCCGCCTGCCTAAAAGCTGAAGCGCACGCCGAGCCGCGCAATCCGCGGATTGACGGTATTGAGGACGTTACCGAAGCTCGTGCCCGTCTGCGCGTTGACACTGGTAATCGCCGGGGAGTTGGTGACATTGAAAACGTCGAACAGCCCCTCGAGCTTGGTGTTCCCAAAGGTGAGGCGCTTCGCGAAGCGCAGGTCGAGGAGCCGCACTGTCGGATAGAAGAACGTGCCGAACGGCTCGACCCTCAGGTTGACCGTACCCTGCGTCAGGCCTGTCGTGTTCAGCGTGCGTCCGTACGGCTCGCCCTTCGTCAGCCGGAGCGACGCGGACGAGGAGATGCCCCACGGCAACTCGTAGCTGCCGAGGAACTTGTATTGCCAGTGCCAGTAGTTCTGCCGGTTGTTGTAGGTGAGACGGTTCGGGTCCTGCGGCACGCCGAACGCGCTCGTGTCGGTGGCGATGTCCTGCGAGATCGCCGACTGGAAGCCCCAGGTGTCGTAGTGGCTGATGTCGAAGCCGGTCAGCACCTGCGACTTGCCGGATAGGCGTTTGACGATCTCGAGGTTGTAGGTCGCGTAATCCGCCGTGAACAACGGATCGTTCGTGAGGACGTCCGCCCGCTGCCCGACATACGCTCGGTCCAGGCTGTAGAGCGTAATGACCTGGTCATCCGCGGCCGAGGCAAAGTCTCGGCCGCGGTCGGTGAATGCCACCGGAATGTTGTAGGCCGCGAAGGGAATCGCGGTGTTCTGCAGCTTCATGCGGTTGCGCTCGAGCTTCCGGACGTAATTGAAGCGCAGCGTGGTCGCCGACATGAGCTGCTGATCGACGCCGACCACGAACTCGTCGGTGTAGGGCAGCTCGAGATTCGGATCCAGAGCGCGATTGGCGCCGCCCTGGGTCGAGAGGAGATTGGCAGGGTTGGGCACGAACGGCAGCGTGCCGTCCCAACGGTAGCGTCTGACGGTGCGCGCCATCGGGTTCACGAACCCCGCCATCATCGAGTTGGCGTTGGTCATCGTGCCGGCGTTGTAGGAGTAACGGCCGTACGCGAGCTTGATGGCCGTTCGGCCGGTGCCAAAGACGTCGTAGACGCCAGAGATACGAGGTACGAAGCCGTTCAGAGTATGGAACTCCACGCCAGGATAGGTCACGGCCTGTTGATACGGCCCTGTCCCGGGTTTGCTCTGTTCTTCGTAATACGGCTTGAACGAATCGAGCCGGACGCCCCCGTTGAAGGAAAAGCGGCCAATCGACCACGTGTCGTTGATGAACGCCCACTGGTGCGTCACCTCGTTCTCGAACGAGAACGGCGTGTCGTAGGTCTCGATCTCGGCGGGCGTCGCGAAGCCGCCGCGCCAGAAAGTTCGGATGCTGTCCTTCGGCGCGAGGAAGAAGTAGGGTGCGCCTTCGTAGAGATAGCCGTAGCCCATGCGGAGGTTGTGGTCGCCAGCCTTCTCGCCAGATGTGATCAGGGAGTAGACACCTGAAATGTTCATGTGGTGGCTGCGGTCGATGAACGGCGCGTTGCGTCCGCCGCGTACGAGCTGCGTATCGAGATCCATCCGAGCGATCTCGTCGGCGCCCGGCCTCGTCCACCATCGCCATCCGAACTCACCCCACTTCACCTCGAGCGTCGATCGGTTCGAGAGGATCGACGTGAGCGACGCCCCCTGAATCCAGTACGGGAAGTCAGTGAGCGACGTCGACGCCGAATCCACAAATGCCGAGGCGCCGGAGTTGGGCAGGGACTTGGTGTTGTACTGAGCCGAATAGGCCAGAGTGTGGTTCGAGTTGAGCCGGAAGTTGAGCTTGGTCGCGTGGTTCCGCAGCGTCGTGAACACCGGCTCGGGCAGCCCGGTTTGGGTGTTGAAGTAGCCGGGCGTCCAGTTGTCGGAGTTGAGGTTGCGGAAGCCGTAGAACCACCAGAACTTGTCGCGCACCAGCGGGCCGCCGACGTCCGTGTGCAATGACTGGTAGCGGGCCACGGAGCTGGTATTGGTGACCCCTCGCGCCTTGAGCTCGGGCGAGAGATTGGAGCTCTGGAGGTCGAGCGGCTCGCGGTCGTAGAAGAACAGACCATGGAAATCGTTGCCGCCGCTCTTCACGATGAAGTTATTGAACGAGCCTCCAACCGGCGCGTCGGCACCCTTGCTGGCGCCTGCCACCTGGACTTCTTCGTAGACGTCCGGGTCCTCGTACTGCAGTGACGCCATGATGGCACCCTCGATGACATTCCACTGCGAGGTACTGCCGAACACACGGAACTGCGCGCGCAGGCCGGCACGGCTGCCGCCAACGTCCGGCGCCGTCACCTGGACGCCCGGCGTGATCGCCAGCATCGAGAACACGTCGTGCCCGGTCGGGAGCACCGCCGTCAACTCCTTGGAGAAGTTGGTGGCGACAACGGCGTTCGTGACGTCGACGATCGGTGATTCCCCGACCACGGTCACGGTTTCGGCCAGGGTGCCGACGTCCATCACGATGTTGAGGCTGGAGGTGAAGCCGGGTGTCAGCGTGATGCCTTCCCGAACGACCGTGCCGAACCCTTGAAGCTGGAACCTGAGACTGTACGCGCCGGGCGGGAGCAGCGCGAAACGATAGCTGCCCAGCCCGTCGCTGACCGCCGATCTTCCGCCCAACAGTGCCGGGCCGCTGAGGGACACGTCGACGCCTGGTATCGCAGCACCCGATGGATCCGTGACGCGCCCTGTGATGACGGCGTCCTGAGCCCAACTGGTCGCTGCGGCGACCAACAGGAGACATACCGCTAACACGACTCGAATGATGATGCTCATAGAGCCCCCTTGAGGACTGCGGGGAAACGAAGAATGACCACGCGTAATCTATGCCGCGCGGGGAGCAGGAGCAAGCATTAGTCGCAGGGCAGCCACATGGATATGGCTGCCCTGCCCCTCGTCCTACTCCTAATACGACACGCGCACGTTGAACCGGATGAGCCGCGGATTCAGGATGCTCTGCGGCTGAAGGTAGCTCGGTCCGAACGACGTGTTGACCTGTGTGATCGCGTTGCTGTTGAGCGCGTTGAAGAAATCGAATTGCGGCCGCACGACGAACCGCCCGCTGCGGAAATCGCGCGCCACCGCGAGGTCCAGCTGATTCACGCGGTCGAGGAACACCGTCCCGGGCTCGCTCAGACGCACGTTGACCGTGGTCTGGGTCAGTCCCGGTGCGATGGCTCGTCCGACCGAGTAGGTGACGTTGAGATCCTTGCCGACGTTGGCGCCGTCGCGGGCACTCTGCGTGCCGGGCACGCTCTGGAACACGCCGCTCAAACGGAATCCATAGGGCAACTGATACGTGCCGCTCAACTTGTAATGGCTGACAAACGGATAGCGCGCGTCGCAGTACCTGAGCGCGTTCGGATCGTCCACCTGGCACACGTGCTCGTGCAGCTTGCCGTTGGTGACGCCGCCTTGCAGCTGCGTGCCGTTCCTGAACCGCGCGTTGAGCGACACATCAATGCCGTGATACTCGCGGCCGTTCTCCGTGGAGTTCATCCTGACGTTGTCGATCACGCCGAGCTTCGCCGGCGCGATGCTGTAGATCGCGATCGTCTCGCCGTTGCCCCGCGGATCGGTTATCGGGATGGTGGAGTAGTCGGCGGCCGTCGTGGCCACGTTATCGACCCGGAAGTCGCGGTAGTACGCACGGTAGTAGTAGTTGACCGATCCGGAGAGGCCCGGGAGCAGCTCCTGCTGCACGCCGGCGCTGTACAGCAGCTGATACGGCCGTTTCAGGTTCGAGTCTGGCCTGGTCACGTTGGCCGGTTTCCCGAAGTTCAAATTCGTGGTTGGACCAAGCTCGTTTTCCTGCGCGATGTCGTCGCTGTTCAGATCCCGCCACGTGCGTGTGTCGGTGCCACCGCCCATCGGGTTGTAGTCGTCTCCCAGGTTCGAGGAGAACGACTGCACGTACTTCCCGAAGTTGGCCTTCAGCGCGGTCTTGCCCTTGCCGAAGAGATCGTAGGCGACGCCGAAGCGAGGGCTGACATCCGTGAAGCTCGGGACCGTGACGTAGTCGGCCTGCGTGAAGACCCGCTCCGGCAGGAATCGACCCGCGGGCGCCTTCTGATCCCGCACCGAGCCCTTGATGTGTTCGAGCCGCAGCCCGGGATTCAGGGTCATGCGTCCGAAGGTCCACGAATCCTGCAGGTAGACGCCAATCTCTCGATCGATGCTGGTGTCCTGCACGGATGGCACCGTCTGAAGCACGACCGAGTCGGGAACGCCGAGACGGTACTGTTGCTGGAGGCCTCCGTTGTTCATCGGCGTCACGATCCTGCGGTAGCCGGTGTCCCAGATCAGGCCGACTTTCATGTTGTGCCCGCCGGTCACATACGACAGGCTCGCCATGGAGGAGTTCCGCGGCGATGCGAACGTGGAGTTGAACGTCGTTGGCGCGTTGTAGTTCCAGCCCAGCGTGAGGTCCCGCTTTCGGATATCACCGTAGTCGGTCCCGGCCGCACACGACGCGAAGGCGACGAAGCAGGTCGCCTGCCGCGTATCGGGCTGCGCTTCGAGGACGGCATACCACCAGATACGCGAGAAGCCGGCCTCGAACAGCATCTTGCTGCTCAGTGTCGTGGTCGCCTTGACCTGCGTGACCGATGAATCGTTGGGATACTGCGCGAACGCCTCGGGTGCGCCGCCGCGGTTCTCGATCCCGAAGTGCCGCCGCCATCGTGGCCCGTTGCTATAGCTGCCGGTGAGCCGGGTGTTTCCCACCTGGGTCGTGATTCTCGCGTCGCCGGATTTGAGGTTGGTGTCGTCGGAGGCCTGCTCCGCGTTGGGCGGCGTGACTCGCGGATCGGATTGACCCCAGAAGATATTGGGCACGTTCTCGGCAAAGCCCCAATAGCGGCCCGACACGAAGAACCACAGCTTGTCGCGCAGCAGCGGCCCACCCACGTTGCCGTTGACGTCCCAGAGCTTGGCCAGTCCGCCCGCGGAAGGATTGAACCCTCGCCGGCGCAGTGCGTCATCGACGTTCGCTCCCTGGAGGCTGTTGTTCGAGTACGTGCTCAGGAACTCGTAGGCGAAGAGGTTGCTGCCCGTTCTCGGGATCATGTTCACGGACACGCCGGCCGCCTGGTTCTCGGCGTTGCCGCCGGAGACCGTGTAGGACATCTCCTGGAAGATCGCCTCGTTGTGATAGATGCCGTTGAACCAGCCCTCGCCGAAGCTGTTGTTGGCGTGCATGCCGTCGATCTTGAGCTGGAAGTCGGCGCCGCGGCTGCCGAACGCGACGAGCGTGCCCGATTGCGCGGTGGAGCTGCCGCCGACGTCGAAGCGCCCCATGGTCACGCCGGGCAGGACGTTGCCGATCGTCTGGAAATCACGACCGGTCGGAATCGAGTCGAGCAGCTCGCGGTTCACCGTTTCGCGCCGCATCGTGTTCTGGACGTCGACGATGGGCGACTCACCCGTGACGGTCACCGTCTCGGTGATCGAGCCGACGCGCAGGTCCGCGTTCACGGGCGCGGTGAAGTTCGCATCGAGGATGACGCCCTCGCGCTTGACGGTGTTGAAGCCCTGAAGGCTGAAGGTCACCGCATACGTGCCGGGCCGCAGATCGACCACGCGATACTGTCCGGCCTGATCGGTGACCGTCGATCGCGTTTTCTCAATCAGAGCCGGACTCGAGACCTCGACCGTGACGCCCGGCAAGACGCCGCCCGTTGCGTCACGGGCAACGCCAGCGATTGCGCTCTGAGCGGTGGCAATCTCTGGAATGAGCATGTACCCGAGAACAAGCAACAACGCTTTCCACCTTCGCCAAGGCTTCGGTGGACAAGCCAGGAGTCGTCTGGACATATCTTCTCCTCTTAACCATTCGGGGCCCGAAATACCGGTCGCGTACCCGCAATACCGGTCGCGTATCGTACGCGCAAATACCGGTCGCGTAGGGGCCGCCTTCAGGCGGCCCGGAGTCCTGAGACTAGGGATCGACACGTATCACTTGATCCGCCTCGCGTACCCGGCCGAGTTGTCTGAGCGCGACGGCCAGGTGATGTCTCGCCTCCCGATTGCTCGGGTCGAGTGCGACGGCCCGCCGGTAGTGCTCGAGCGCGTCGGCGATACGCCCCTCCGCATGCAAGGCGACACCGAGGCCGTCATGCGCAAGCGCGTAGTCCGGTTGGAGCGTCAGCGCCTTCCTCAATGACGCGATCGCTTCGGAGCCGCGGCCCAGCCGGAAGAGCGCGTTCCCGAGGTTGTAATGGGCAGCCGTGGAGTCCGGCCGCACGCGGACGGTGTGTGCGAAGTGTTCGACAGTACGATCGAGATGCCCCGCCTCCGCGTGGAGCAGCGCCACATCGTCATGCAGCGTCGCATTGTCAGGATCGGTGTCGAGCCGCCTCTCGGTGCCGACGATGTCCTCGCGCACGATGCGCTCGCGTGCCGTGCGGGCCAGCCGCGCGCGATCCGCCGGGTTGCGGGTGACGACCTGCAGCCAGAGCTCCGCCATCTCGTCGGTCGTGTGTTGTCCGTAGGAGACGCGCCGCGGAGGATGATGAGGGTTGCGAGGGTTCGCCGCAGAGTTGTCGTAGGTGAATTCGAATGCGATCGTCGTGCCGGCAGGGAGGAACTGCGGGCGCGCGTATCGGAAGACACCCTGCCAGTTGAAGTTCCAGTTGCGGATATAGATCAACCACTTCCGGGTGCCATCTGGCAGCGTGGCGTAACTCTTGACCTCGTTGGCGAGGAGGTGCGCGTGCGGCTGAATCGTGTAGAGGTCTGCGTCGACCTCCAAGGGAAACGAGTCCGTCACGACGTACCGACGCTCACCAGGCGGGATGTCGATGTGCTGGCGTGTCATCCGGATCAGCGTTGGCTGAAGCCGCGGTGGCGCGTCGCTGAAGTAGAGCCCAAGCCTCGGGCGAATGGTTTCTGGCCTGCTGCCCGGCTTGAGATGCAGCATCATGATCGCATCGGCGCCCGCCGGCAGCGGCCAGGCCATTCCCGGTGGTGCGACATTCGAGGTGAGTCCTGGCAGCCAGCCGAGGAAATATCCGTCGGGGCTCATCGCGGAATGGGGCACGAGTCCTTCGTAGCCCGGCTCCGGATCCTGCTCGTCCAGGCGTCGCGACGCGCGCGTGGGATCGAAGTGCATGGTGGCGTGGTGCACGGCGCCTGAGCCTGGAAGAAACTCCCACGCCCGGATGTACCGCGTCGCCGGCATCTCGATCGGCAGCACGAAGTTTCGGTACACGTCTTCGCTCGACGCACGCAACGCGTACGGTGCGGTTTCGATCACGAGGTCCGGCGTCCCGAGCTGCCAGGGGCCCTTCGAGGAGGGTGGCGCGGGCAACCGCGCCACGTCGCCTTCGATGAGGCCGTCCTCGAGCCACTGCGCGAGCATCCTGATCTCATCGACGGTCAATCGCCGCTCGTCCAGGAATTCACCGTAGCCCGGTTCTGGCTTCCACGGCGGCATCAGGCGATCGCGTGTTGCCGCGACGATCGCGCCGGCGTGAGCCTTCGCATCCGCGTAGGTCAGGAGCGAAAAGGGGGCGGCGCCCTCAGGCCGATGGCACGAGACGCAGGCGGTGAAGAGGATCGGCGCGATGTTGTTTGTGAACGTCACGGGAGCGCGCTGCGCGTGCACCCGCGTCGCTTCGGTGCCGAGCGCGATCCATCCGATGACCAGCGCGCCGATGCTGAAGGCCAGGGCACACGTCGCCGCAACCGCGGGCCTTCGGCTCGGGTGTGCTCGCGCCGGTGCGACCGTGGGGCACGGCATTGGAGCGACCGGGCCCGATTAGAGGCCCGCGCGCCGCCGTTGTCAAGGACCGGATGCAGGGGCTAGCGTTTGTCGACGACGACCTTGCCTTCCTTCAACACGACCTTGGTCTTCAGCATCTCGTAGATGTTCAGCGTCGGGTTGCCGTCGATCAGGATGATGTCGGCCAGCTTGCCCGCCTCGAGCGTCCCGATCTGATCGGCCATGCCGACGTAGCGGGCGGAGTTCGGACCGATGATCTTGTGGATGTCGGCCATCGAGAACACGATGCTGAACGACTTCAACTCGTGCTCGAGGACCACGAGGTCGGCGCCGTTCTGGTCGGTGGAATATGAGATCGTCTGATGGTTCGGGTCGGCGTCCCACATGCGGCGGACGTTGATGATCGTGTAGCCGCCCTCGGTGCCGGTGGCGCGCCCTTTCGGGTCGCGATTGGCGCCGGCGATCGCCTCGGGCCACGGTTTGCCGTCACGGAAGCGCGCGGTGTTGTCCTTCGGCCACTGCACCTGCGCGGGCGGACCCGACAACGTGTCGATGTTCGGGGCGCCGAAGCCGATCATCCCCGCGACGATCGAACCTGTTTGCGCCACTCTCTCCGCCTGATCGTAGGTGGTGAAGTCCTTGTTCGGCGTGTGCACCAGCCGGGTCACGCCAGCGTCAACGGCCGCGACCATTGCCGGGCTGCTGACCGCGTGCACGTTGACCTGCACGCCCACCTTCTTGGCCTCGTCCACGATCGCCTTGAGCACTTCGATCTCCGACTGCGGCGGCGCGGGCTCCGGCGTCAGTCCGATTTCACCGGTGTGCTTGACCCCTTTGGCAGCCAGCGCCTGGACAGCCGCCCGCGCTTCGGCCGGCGTCTGCCGGAGGTTGATCTGCCCGGAGGCGATGATGCGCGGGCCGATGAATTCGCCCTTGTCGATGCGATCGCGCAGCGCGATGTTGACCTCGGCCGCCCCGCCGCCGGCGAGGACGGTGGTGTAGCCCGCCTCGAGCAGCGACTTCGCCTGCGCGGCGTTGAAGGTGTTCACATGCTTGTGGCCGTCGATGAAGCCCGGCATGGCGCTCATGCCCTTGGCGTCGATGGTGCGCAGACCCTGCGTCGGCGCCGCGCCGGCGGTGACGGAGACAATCTTGCCCCCGCGCACGATGATCGTGCCCGACTCGATCACCTGGCCACTGCCGACAATCACCCGGACATTGGTGATCGCCACATCCTGCGCCGCAGCCACCCGCGGGACGATCAATCCGGCCAGCGCCAGGCACGCCAACATGAACATTCTCTTCATCGGTCTCACCTTATGGATTACGAGTGCGGCCGGATAGTACCTCAGGTCAAAGGGCAAACGTCAAAGGTGAGGGTACAAAGTGGATGCAACGAGACATGTGCGAAGTGGGCCGCGGCGACCCGCTCCGCAAACTTCCTGCATGACTAGTCTAGAGACCGTTCGCGTGGCCGAGTATCCAGACGTTATTCGTGGCCAGGCTGAAGTCGCTGATGATTGATCCGCCGAGGACAATCATCTCGTTCGTCGTCGCATCGTAGATTGCCGTGTGTGCGGTCCGCGCTTCGGGGAAGCTCGTGAGCCCAGTCACCTGCAACCACGCCGATGTACCGCCAGTGCCATTCGCGTCGCTGAGCACCCACACGTCGTTGAACAGAACGTTGCTGGCGTCCCGTCCTCCGAACATCGTCAGCCGGTTGCTCGCCGGATCGTACACGCTGCTCGAGAAGGAGCGTGGAGCCGGTGGTGTTCCTGACGGTGACAGGAGCGTCCATGCGGGTGTGCCGCCCAGTCCGTTCGCATCGCTCAGGACCCACACCTCGTTGTAATTGGTGCCCGCTCCGTTGGTGCCGCCAAACACGATGAGGCGGTTGTTGCCCGGATCGAACGCCACGTTGTTCATCGTCTCGCGCGGGCCTGGGCCGCCGCCGGTAGGAAACAGTTCCGTCCATGTCGGCGTGCCTCCAAGTCCGTTGGCGTTCGAAAGTACCCAGACGTCGTTCAGCACAACGCAGAAATTGTTGCTGCTGC
This sequence comes from Vicinamibacterales bacterium, assembly GCA_035293405.1. Lineage (GTDB taxonomy): Bacteria > Acidobacteriota > Vicinamibacteria > Vicinamibacterales > UBA2999 > Gp6-AA40. The sequence continues at coordinate 17,918 of DATDOE010000127.1, forward strand.
AGTCGTCGCCGCCGAACACGATGAACCGATTGTTGGCCTGGTCGTATGCGGATCCGTGGACGAACCGCGGCCGAGGCAGCGGGCCCGTCGGAGTCAGCTGAATCCATTTCTCAGCCCCGCCCTGACCGTTGGCATTCGTGAGGACCCACGTGTCGTTGTAACTCGAAAACGTATAGGAGAGCGATCCTCCAAACACGATCATCCGATTGCTGACCGGGTCGTAGGCGGTCGATTGGCCAGATCGCGGTGACGGCGGCGTGCCTTTGGTCTTGACCAGCGTCCACCGGAAGTTCGCGTTGGAGCGCCAGACATCGTTGAGCGATCCCCACGGAAGCGGCGGAATACCAGTCGCGGGAAGATCGTTGCCGCCAAAGACGATCAACTTGCCCGTGTTCGGGTCGAGCACTGTGCTGTGAAAGAAACGGGGTATCGGACCCACGGACGTCCACGCCGGAGACTGTGCACCGATGCTGCGATCGAGTGCGGCGGCCACTGCGATGAAGGTTGCTGCAAACGCGAGGAGACGGATTCGGCTCATGAGAGTCCTCCAGGAGATGGCTCATCTGTCGGTGCCACGACACACCGTTCCGTCGTGGCTGAGATGGTTCAGCAGGATGCGAGGGGAACTTAGAGAGTGAAACGACGCCTGGAGGGAAACCGAACGAGGGTGTAACAGTAGTACTACTGGGCTGAGCCTGAATTCGTGAGGTGGCATAGGAGCAGCCGCAAACCCACCTCCTGCGGCCTCAGTGGGTCATGGCGTACAGCACAATATCGATGCCGACTGAATACGCGTCTGGCGAGAACTTGTAGAAATACTGCGGATCCTCCGCCTCACGCTCCCAGCCGTCAGGGATGTCGCTGTTGTGGATCATCACGACCATCAGCCGTCCGTGAGCATCGGCGATGCCGCTCACGTTGACCACGGCGCTGTCTTCGCCGCGTTCTGACATGCCGCCACCGCTGCGGCGCCAGAACTGGATGGACGGCATCTGCGGCACTTCCTTCACCACGAAGATGGAGCTCCAGAGCGGATGCCCGGGCGGCAGGTCGATGATCGGGAACTTGTCGCGCGGCAGCACGCGGCCGATCTCCTCGTCCCACTGCTCGCCGGCGCGCGTGCCCCAGTAGTCCGAGACGAAGAGGAAGCCGCCCTTCTCGAGATACTCGCGGAGCCGGATCACTTCCGGGTCCGAGAAACGGGCTGAGCCGCCGTCCTCGACCAGGATGTACGGACACTGGAAGAGCGCGGGCTCGGTGGCCGACACGGTGAGGTAGTCCGGGTCACCGGTCTTGTCCTTGGTGATGCGCGCCCGCGTCAACTCACCAAGGCGGACGCTGAAGTTGATGTCCGCGCCAGGGTAGTCGGTGCTCCAGCCGCGCTTTTCGCGATGGTCGCTGGTGAACATGAGCCGGCAGTGGTTGAACCCGCCGGCGAAGGTGGTGGCCGTCGGATGCCGCGGTGCGGCGTTGAAACCGAATCCGCCGCGCCAGATTTGCGCGTGCGCCGCACCCGCGGCGACGGCGAGCGCGGCGATCGCGCACAGCAGGCTCCACGTCAGGCGCGTGCGTCCGTTCACTGGATCCTCGACTCCAGTCCAGGATACTCCGCGCCAGCCCAAGGTTTGTTGTACGGAATCACGGGCGAACGAGTGACTCAACCTGTTCGGGTCCACGCGATGTGGCGGATTGCAGATAGCCCCTAGTTCGTGTCGTGCCCTATCAGGTCGAGGAGTCGCCGGTTGAGCCGCTCAGCGTCACGCTCCTCGATGATCTCGTGCTTCACCGGAGCCTGATCCAGCAGAGCCTTCGCTCGCTCGTAGGCCTTACGATGCTTGGCCGGTTCGCCAAGGAGGAAGAAGATCGTTCCGAGTTCCGGCGCCCCGTTCAGGCCGACAGCAGTGCCGACCCATTGCGAGGCCTTGCGTTGCATGGATTCGGGTTGCTGGAAGTCCATAGAGACGGGCTGAATGACATGCCATGCCCCGTTCTTGATTGCGTGTTCGAAATCGACTTTGACGCTATCAGTGGCAAACGACTTTGGACGGAGCTGTTTCGAGATCGCCGGCTTCAGCAACTTCTCGTATGTGCGCCACACCTGCGCATCGTCGCGACGTGTGTGCTCGCCTGAACCTGTGCCCTGAGACTGGACCATCCGTTCGTAGAGAACAGCAACTTCTTCCGCAAGATCCTCTGCGATGCCGTGCCGAGGTATGGTGAACGACAGGCTCCCGCCTATGTCCGGCATGAGAGTCCGTAGCCAGTCAATCAACGATCGATCGTCGGCTAGGAGTGGCCTATCCGAAAGGCTGCGTTCGGCGCCTCTGAACGCGTGAATCAGACTTGCCACGGCACGCCGATAGGCCGGGCCGTCGAACGTCGCAAAGGCCTGCGACAGACGCTCGTAGTGCGAGTCGATCTTTGAGTCAAAGAACCTCGATGACTCGCTGTAGAGCACGACGCCGACATTCAGAGACTCGCCAGCGCCTTGATCCGGTACGTAGCGAAGGACAACGTACGAATAGGGTTGGTGCGTCATCGGGTGGTACCCAGAGATATCGTGATTTCCTGCTCGAACTGTAGCCAATGATCGAGCACGGCTGTGATGTGCGTGCGGACGTCTTCACCTACTTCTGCCCACACGGGTGGGATCGTACTACAAACCTCCCCAACGGACGTCGTCGTCACAGTCTTGAACCGGTCAAGGACCGCTCGCCAGGCGACATCCGACTGCCTTAGAACGTCGTGAAACAGGTGAGTTCTCGCGAATGCCAGATTGCCCACGCGCCATGCGTCCAGCCTGGGGATCGCGAATCGAAAACTGAAGGCGGTCTCGAAGTCATAAGGCACGACAAATCGCCCGGCTCGGCCACAGTTTGGACTGGCCAGTGACCGGTCTGGGTTTTGAGTCAGAAGGTCGAATAGATAGATCGCGGCAGCCTCGACGATCTCATCGTCCGCGAGTTGAACAGGAACAGGAAAGGGTAGGAGATCTGCGATGAACTCTGTGCCGACAGCGAGCCCAGGTTCCAGTCGTAGACCGGCCGCAGTGAGGTCTCCTCGCGTTGCGTCGAGGAAATCAGGCGAGAGAGTTACGATCTCGGCCTTCGGGGCCATGAGTCCATACAGGCGCGCAAGTCGACAGCCAAGGAACTCGTGCGCCAGCGAGAAGGGCTGGACCTCCGGTAGCCCTATCCCCTTCGCCACAAGACGTGCTCTTTCCCGGCGTGCCGGTGTTCCCCTCACGCAGTCGAGGAGGATCGGGCGTGTCCGGCCGACCGGCATGACCTTCTCGAACCGGACAGCGTGCCATGCCGCCGAGTCATCCCAGGACGTCAGAAGTCCCACGACAAATCACGTGCTGCGATGTGTGGACGCAGAATCGTATTTGAGTCAAGACGCCCGCGCCGGCGTACGCAGCATCAAATCTCGAGCTTCCCAGTACTGTCGCCGAAGCTGTCCTGGTGAACACCCAGCTTGTCGAGCACCGACAGCATCAGGTTCGACATCGGCGTGTGGGCCGGGAACGCGAGATGGCGATCACCTTTGAGCTGTCCCGATGCGCCGCCGGCGACCAGGATCGGCAACGGATCGTGATCGTGCTGGTTGCCGTTGCTCATGCTGCTGCCGTAGAGCACCACCGAGTGATCCAGGAGATTGCCGTCGCCATCGGGCGTGGCGCGCAGCTTTTCGAGGAAGTAGCCGAGCATCTGCACGTGATACCGGTTGATCTGCGCGAATGAGTCCATGCGGGCGCGCGCGTTGGAGTGATGCGAGGCGGTGTGGAACCCGTCGCGCACGCCGCTGCCGGGATACGTTGCACCGCTCGTATCGCGCGCGTACATCATCGTCGAGATGCGCGTGATCTCCGCCTGATACGCGAGCACCTGCAGGTCGTACATCAGCTTGATGTGATCCTCGAACGCTTCGGGCACCCCGACGGGTGCTTCGGGCACGTCGGGATTGCTCGCCGACTGCGTCTCCGCTTTCTGAATGCGACGTTCGATCTCCCGTACGTTGTCGAGATACTCGCCGAGACGTGCGCGGTCGCCGGCATCCAGCCCCGTCTGCAGGCGTGAGACCTTGTCGGTCACGGCGTCGAGGATGCTGCGGTCCTGTTGTTTGCGCGTGAGGCGCTGCGCGGCGTTGGTGCCGTCGCCGAACAGCCGCTCGAAGACGACCTGCGGGCTGTTCTCCATCGGCAGCGGCAGCGTGTCGGTTCGCCAGGAAATGGTGTTGTAGTACGAGCACCCATAACCGGCGCCGCAGTTGAGGGCGACTTCCTCGATGCACACCTCGATCGAGGGCAGCGGCGTCTCCTGTCCGATGTGGTCGGCGAGCAGCTGGTCGATGGTTCGGCCGCCGTGCACGGTGCCCTTCTCGGGATGGGCGCCGCTCAGGAACACCGCCGCCGAGCGCGCGTGATCGGCGCCGGCGTCAGATCCTTTGCCTCCGGCCAGCGGATGCGCAAGGTTGGTGACGATGTTGATGCGATCGCGAAGTTTCTCGAGGGGCTTGAGCGTCTCGGTGAACGCGAAGCCGCTGCCTTCCGTCGGCGGCGTCCACTTGTCCATCGTCGCGCCGTGCGGGATGTAGATGCCGCAGAAGCGGCTCTTCGGGAGCGCCGCGGTCTTCACCAGCGCCGTGCCCGCAGGAATCATCGAGTCCAGCAGCGGCAGCGCCAGCGTGATACCCATCCCCTGAAGGAAGGTGCGCCGCGGTAAGTGCTTCTTGGTGATGAACATGTTTTCAGCTCTCTGTAATTCAAAATTCAAAATTCAAACACTGCAGACCTTGCCGCCGACCCCAGGTTTTGCATTTTGCATTTTGCATTTTGAATTACGTCTATCCCACTCTTTTCATCTGGAACGGGGCGCCCTTAACTATTCCCAGGACCAGGTCGGAGAAGCGGTAGCGATTCTTCGCCGCGTCCCGCATCACCGCACGCACGGCCGGCATGTCGTAATACTTCGTTTCGCGACCGACGCCGTACATCAGCAGCTTCTCGGTCAGCGCCGTGACGAAGGCCTCCGGACGGTTGAGGAGCGCTTTGCGCAGGCTCGCCGGCCCGTTGATCGCGGTACCGTCGACGAGTTGCGCGGACGCATCGACCGCGACGCCTTCGTCGATCGTGCGCCAGCGGCCGATGGCATCAAAATTCTCGAGCGCCAATCCGATCGGGTCCATGATCTTGTGGCAGCCGGCACACGATGGGCTCGCACGATGCTGCTCGATGCGTTCGCGCACCGACTTCGCCGCGGCGGTTGGTTTCTCCTCGAGCGGCGGCACGTCGGGCGGCGGCAGGGGCGCCTGGCTGCCGATCAGATTCTCGAGGATCCACTTGCCGCGGATGACCGGCGACGTGCGATTGGCGTTCGATGTGACGAGCAGCAGGCTGCCGTGGCCAAGGAGTCCGCGACGCGCGTCGTTCGGCACCGGGATGCGCCGAAAGGCCGAACCGTAGATGTTCGGAACGCCGTAGTGCCTGGCGAGCCGCTCATTCACGAACGTGTAGTCCGCGTCGAGGAGATCGAGCACCGATCGATCCTCGCGCACGATGCTCTCGAAGAGCATCTCTGTTTCCCGCTGAAAGCCCTGACGCAGGTTGTCGTCGAAGTCGGGAAATATCGTGACGTCGGGATTGGCGTTCTTCAGATCCCTCAAATAGAGCCACTGGTTGGCGAAGTTGGTGACGAGCGCACGCGCCTTCGGATCGGCGAGCATCCGGCGCGTCTGCCGCTCGAGGACGGCGGGCTGATGGAGCTTCCCCTCTACGCCCAGCTTCAACAGCTCATCGTCCGGGATTGACGACCAGAGGAAAAACGACAGGCGTGACGCGAGCTCCGGATCGCTGATGCGATAGGGCGTCTTCGGAGCGATTCCGGCCGGCGTCGGCTCGAAGCGGAAGATGAATTCCGGATCGGCGAGGATTCGGCGCAGGGCCATCTCGATTCCGGCCTCGAAGCTGCCGGTCTTGGTGCGTTCCTGCTGGTAGAAGCCAAGCAGCGACTCGACGTCGGCGTCGGTCGCCGCGCGACGAAACGCCCGGCGCGCAAGTGTCGCAAGGATCTGCTTCGCACATCCGTCTTCGCTCGCGCTGCCATCTGGCGAGCTACGACGGGACCCCGCCGAAGCCTTGGCGGAGGCGGGCGCAGTCTCGTCTGCCGGTGCCTTGGGATTGCAGACGAAGACGCGACGCCGGCTGGGCGTCTCGCCGAGGCCTGTCGGGTTGTATGGCCCGGTGATCACCAGGCGCGAGAGATGCGGCGCCGTGGTGTAGCCGTACTGCATCCCGATGAAGACGTCGTAGGTGCTGGACACCGGCCGACGAACGAGATCCTCGTTGGCGGCATGACTCTTCTGCAGGAAGGTGACGCCGATCGTCTGCGGGCCGGCCTTGACCGTGACCTTGAATTCGAGCCGGATGTCGGGCGTCATCTTGACCCGCTCCTCGAGCGGATCCGCCGGCTGCGGCTTCGCGGGATGAGAGCCCGGCACCTCGCGCATGAAGAACATCGCGACGTCATCGAGCTTGAACAGCTTGATGCGCTGGCCGTTCAGCGTCACCTCGAGCTCTTCACCCTCGGCGCCCTCGCCGAACACCTGACCGAAACTGAGCTTCAAGAGCGACAGCTTGATCAGATACTCGCCGTCCACGGGGAAGTTGTGGGTGACGACCGTGCCGCCGCGCGTACCGAGCGGCTGACCCTCGAGCGTCTGGTTCTGACTCAGATCGCCTTTGACCGTGTAGGTGACCTGGGCCGGGGCCGCGTCGCGCTCGCCAACGGCCAGCCGGCTGATCTTCGCCGCCGCGGACACGTAACGCTCGAGCAGCGAGGGCGAGACGGCGAGTACATCCGCGATGTTGTCGAAGCCGTGGCTCGAGTCGTCGGCGGGAAGCAGTGTCGAGCCGTCCACGTCCAGCGCGAGCAGATCGCGTATCGCGTTGGCGTACTCGACCCGATTCATGCGATGGAGCGGTGCGCGTCCCGGATTCGGGTTGGCCGCGGCGGCTCGATCGATCGCGCGCTCGATCGAACCCGCGAAGGCGTCGAGCGCCGCGCGCTCTGGGCGCTTCGCACCGGCAGGTGGCATCAGGCCGGCGCGCACCTTGCGCACCACCTTCTCCCAGGTGTCGGCGTCAGCGCCGGCGCGATCGAGCGTCAGCGTTTCGAGCGACAGACCGCCGGTCTTCAACTTGTCGTTGTGGCAGGTCACACAGTAAGTCCGGCTAAAGCCGGACACGACGTCTGGACCCTGGCGGGTCTGAAGACCCGCCTCTACGCGACTGGGTTGCTGGCCGCCCACGGAGGCCCACCCAGCCAGCACGAATGCGACACAACTCGCGAGCAGTAGCCGGTTCATTTCGCAGACGCGGACGTTGACGCGGGCGGATTCGCGATCAGCTTCTTCAACAACGCGATCGCCTCTGGCTTCGCGACCGGCGGTCGTATCGCGAGAAAGATCCCTTCGGCGAAGATCATCGGGGTTCTCCCGCCGACGTCCTTCACATCGAGCGCCGCACCGTGGTCGGCGAGCATCTGAATCACTGACACCCATCCCCGGTTCGCCGCGCCATGTATCGCGGCAAGTTGCAGCGAATTGGTGGCATTCACCGGCGCGCCACGCTCGAGGCACAGCTTCACCGCCTCGACGTACTCGGCCTCCGAGCGCGTGACGGTCTGCGCCGGGATCCAGTTGATGCCAGCGGCGGCCATCAGCGCGGTCGATCCCTGCGTGGTCGCGATGTTCGGATCCGCGCCATGCTGAAGCAGGAGGCGCATCACCGCGATGTCTCCAGACAGCGCCGCACGAATGAACGGCGTCTGCCCGTCGAAGTTGACCCACGATCCGTCGAACTGCATCAGGCCATGCACTGGCGTGGTGTCGGTCCGCAGGTTGGGATCCGCTCCCTTCTCGAGGAGCGCCTTGATCAGGTCCAGCGGGTCACGTCCGTCGCTGTACAGGAACGGGTACTTCTCGTGATTGAAGTTGCGCAGCTCGATCGCCGCGAACAGCGCCGCGCGGCGGTAGTCGTCGGCGAGATTCGGGTTGGCGCCTCTCTCGAGCAGTTCGGCCGCCATCGCCACCTGCCCGTTCAGCAGCGCGATGAGCAGCGGTGAGGTGTGATTGCCCGACGCCTGATTGATGTCTGCACCGAGCTCCAGCAGCAGGCGTGTCATCGCGACGTTGCCGTCGCGAACGGCGAACAGCAGCGGCGTCATCCCCCCGTCGGCCTTCGGCAACGCCCGCTGGCGGATGATGCCATTCCCTGACGCACCGCCGGCACGAGCGGACACGTACTCGCCTTTCGGCGTCGTCACCATCGTGCGGGCTTTGACATCGGCGCCGCGCCCCACGAGCAGCTTGACGATGTCGGCGTGGTTCTCGGTGACGGACCACATCAGTGCCGTCTGTGCACGCGCCGTGTCTCTGGCGTCGACCCGTGCGCCTCGATCGAGCAGCAAGGTGACCGCGTCGATGCTGCCGGTGCGCGCCGCGGTCATGAGGGCGGTCTCGCCGCCGGATGTCGCGGCATTCGGATCGGCGCCAGCATCGAGTAGCCGGCGCAGGATCCTGGCATTCCCATTCAGCGCCGCGAGGGTCATCAGCGTGACGCCGTATCGAGTCGCGGCCTTCACGTCGGCGCCGCGCGTGATCAGCGCGTCAACGGTCTTGGGGTCGTTGTCGCGTACTGCCTGGTGCAGCGCGGTGGAGCCATCCGGTGCCTGGGCGCCGGCAGACGTCGCCGCTCCGCTGATGACGAGCAACAGCAGTCCGGCACTCAACACCTGGTGACCCCGGTTCGTCCGTCGCATCCTGCCTGCCCCTTCCGGCGTAACCCAGCGATCCGAGCCGAGCACATATTACGCCCGCGCGCCATCCCTTGATCGCATGATCCACCGCCGCCAATGCGTTCGCCACGCAGCCGGAGAGGGCCACGCAACTTTCAGGTCAAAGGGCAAACGTCAAAGGTCACCTTTACCCTGACCTTTGCCCATTGACGTTTGCCCCTTGACCTACGGTCACTTTTTCAAAGTCCCCGTGACGCCCTCCGGAGAGCAGTTGAAGCGCTCGATCTTCAGCGCCGATGGCGCGTATTCGTTCGTCGAGCGCTGGAATGGCTGCTTGAAGAAGTCCGGGTCGGCCAGGTCGATCTCGACGACGAGACGCTGACGCGCGGGGTCGAGGTGCAGCCGCTCAATCGAGGTCAACGCGGCGGAGTGGAGCAGTCCCTTGGTTGGCTGCCCCGGCTGCTCGACGTACTGGTTCAACACCCCGGCGGAGTAGTTCGCGGTGTCGATCACCAGCGTGTCGCCCTCCCAGCGGCCGATCGAGTGGCCGAGCGAGCTGCGCGGACCGCTCTTCGGATGCTCCTTCATGTTCATGTGGATGACGCGACGCACGTCCATCCACTCGTGATGCAGCACGACGTCGCTGCCGTCGCGCACGATCTCGAGCGGTGTGCCGGGGGCGCCCCAGACGCGGCGGATCGCGACCGGATCGCAGCGGAATGTCGGGTCGTCCTTGAACGGATCGTAGGCGGCGACGGCCTTCTCGCCGGCCGGCGTCAGGAACTGGATCATCGGCTGCGGGCCGCTCGTGCCGCGGTTCGGGATCGGCGCCAGCAGCCAGGTGCCGAAGATGTCCTTGCGTGGCGCGATCGCCGCCGCGGGCCGCGGCCCTGTCGGGCCGTTGACGCTCAACGTGCGGCCGTCGGAGAGCTCGACGGTGTTGAAGAAGCACATGTAGGGGCTGTGGCGCGACAACGAGCCCGTGACTCGAATCTTGGTCCCGACCTTCAACAGTTGCGGCGTCACCCCGTTGCGCGAGAGTTGCGTGACGCCGTGCGATTCGCAGACGTAATCCCGTGTCTTGCCGCTCTCGTCAACCGCGGCGATGTGAATGTAGCTGTGTGGATTCTGCGCCTCGAACCTGGTGATCGTGCCGGAGATGCTCACCGGCTTGCTGGCATCGAAGTGAGGCGCGAAGCTGTGATGGGCGCGGGCACTCGGAACGATCACCAAGGCGCCGATGACGACTGCAAGTGCTGACGCCGCGTGTCTGGTGCGCATGCCATCCCCCTGACCTGGTGTCCCCTCAGGAGTATAAGGGCGATCTCTGGTTGTGATTCAATGACGGTCACGATGATCATGGCGGCGACAGGTATGAGAGACCACCGGCTTCTGGACGGCAGGGCGGTTCGCGATCGCATTCTCGAGACGGTGGCCGAGCGCGTGCGCCACGCGGCGGCGACCCATACGATCGGGCGCCTGGTGTCGGTCAGCATCGGCGAGCACACGGAGGTCGGCGTCTACGTGCGCGGCCAGGCGAAGGCGGCGCAGAAGGTCGGTCTCCGCTTCGAAACCCAGACCTGGCCGAGCACGCTCACCCAGGAGCAGTGCAAGACACGGCTCGTCGCCATGAACGACGATGCCGATGTGCTCGGCGTCATCCTGCAGCGTCCTGTGCCCGGACACATTCACGGCCGCTCGCTCGCGTCCGCGATCCATCCCTTCAAGGATCTCGAGGGAATGAATCCCGCCTCCATCGGCAACATCGTCTACAACGAGCTGGCGCTCGCACCCTGCACGGCGGCCGCGTCCGTCGAGCTGATCAAGGCGACGGGGCTCAACCTGCACGGCCTCGAGGTGGTGATGGTCGGCCACTCCGAGATCGTCGGGAAACCTGCCGCGTTCATGCTGATGGCGGAAGGCGCGACGGTGACCGTCTGCCATCACATGACGCGCTCGGTGGCCGCGCATTCGCGACGCGCGGATGCCGTCCTCGTGGCGGTGGGCAAGCCGAAGTTCCTGAGCGCCGACATGGTGAAACCGGGTGCGGCGGTCATCGACATCGGCATCAATCAGGTCACCGGCCCCAACGGCGAGACGATGATCGTCGGCGACGTCGATACCGACGCGGTGAAAGAAGTGGCCAGCTGGGTCACACCCGTGCCGGGTGGTGTCGGACCAGTAACCGTCGCAATGTTCATGCGCAACGCGATCGCGGCTCACGAGAAGCAGCTCGCCGCCGGCTGGCTCGACTAAGATTGGCGGGCATTCCGATGCCCCTCGCCCCAGGTGACAGACTCGGTCCGTACCAGATCGTGGCGCTCATTGGCGCCGGAGGCATGGGTCAGGTCTACAAGGCCATTGACACGCGCCTCGGCCGCACGGTGGCGATCAAGACACTCGACGGCAGGCATGGCGATCGCGTCGAGCAGGAGGCCCGGGCAGTCGCGGCGTTGAACCATCCGCACATCTGCGTCCTGCACGACGTCGGGCCCGGCTACCTCGTCATGGAATTCCTCGACGGGAGCCCGCTGCACGGTCCGTTGCCGGTCGATGAAGCGCTGCAGGTCGCGTCGCAGGTGGCCGACGCGCTGGAGGCGGCGCACGCCAAGGGCATCCTGCATCGCGACCTGAAGCCGGCCAATATCATGATGACGAGCAGCGGCGCCAAGCTGCTCGACTTCGGGCTGGCCAAGATCGTCGCCGACACCGCCACCGATCTCACTCAGACCGCCGCCGGCACCGTGCTCGGGACCGCGGCCTATATGTCGCCAGAGCAGGCGCAGGGGCGGTCCACCGACGTGCGCTCGGATGTCTTCAGCTTCGGCGCCGTGCTGTACGAAGTGCTGACGGGACGACGTGCCTTCGAACGCGACTCGCTCCTCGACACGTTGAACGCGGTGGTCCGCGACGAACCAGGTCCGCTGAGCTCGCCCGCTGCAGACATCGTCATGCGCTGCCTGGCGAAGCAGCCGGCGCAACGGTTTCAGACGATCGCGGACGTGAAGGCGGCGCTCCAGTGGCTGCGGATGGCTCCAGCTGACGCCGCGCAGAAGCTCCCGTCGATCGCGGTACTTCCCTTCGCGAATATGAGCCACAGCGCCGATGACGAGTACTTCAGCGACGGCCTGGCTGAAGAGATCATCAATGCGCTCGTGCAGGTGCCCGGCCTCAAGGTGATTGCGCGCACGTCGGCGTTCGCGTTCAAGGGCAAGAACGAAGACATCCGCAAGATTGCCGACGCGCTGGGCGTCACCAACGTGCTGGAGGGCAGCGTCCGCCGCGCCGGCGCGCGCATCCGGGTGACCGCACAGTTGATCCACGCCGCTGACGGCACCCATCTCTGGTCGCAGCGCTTCGACCGCGAGATGGCGGACATCTTCGCGCTGCAGGACGAGATCGCCGCGGCCATCACCAATGCCTTGAAGCTGAAGCTGGCCCCGGCGCCCGAGCGCCGGATGCCCAGCCTGCCGGCCTACGAGGCGTATCTCAAATACCGCTATTACCAGTGGGGCTTCACGCACGAAGCCTCTCGACGGAGCCACGAATGTCTGGAGCAGGCGCTTGCGCTCGACCCGGGCTTCGCGCTGCCATACGTCGGCCTCGCTGACTACCACCTTGCGCTCGCCACGGTCGGCGGGATGCCGGCCCACGAGGCGATGCCGAAGGCACGCGAACTGGCCCGGCGCGCGCTCGAGATCGATCCGGACCTGCCCGAGGCCCACGCCATGCTCGGCATCGTCGCCGGGCACTACGACTTCGATTGGAGCGAGGCGGATCGTCGATTCCGCCTGGCCCTGGCGCGCGAGCCGATTTCAACCCAGTTGCGCCAGTGGCACGCGTTCTTCTACCTGTTTTCGATCGGGCGCGCCGATGAGGCCAGGCAACAGATGGTGCGGGTGATCGAGGAGGATCCGCTCAGCCAGATCTGGCATTTGATCAGGTCCCAGATCCTGCACGGGCTCGGGTTGGACGATGACGCGCTCGATTCGATTCGAAAGGCCGTGGATATCGATCCTCAATTCTGGCTGGGATGGTGGTTCCAGGGGGTCTTGCACGCTGTCCACGGCCGACACGCCGAGGCGCTGCCGTGTGCGGAGCAGGCGATGGCCGGCGCGCCCTGGTCGCCACTTACCGTCGGCGTGATGGCGGGCGCGTTCGCGAATCTCGAGCAGCCGCAGAAGGCCGAGCCGCTGCTGGACCATCTGCGCAGCGACGCGTACGGGGGTCCGGTCGGACTGAGTTGCTACCATCTCGCGCGAGGCGACCGCGAGAATGCAATCGAATGGGCGGGCCGCGCAGCCGACCAGCGTTTCACGTGTCTCATCACGTGGGTCATTCGTTCATTCGAGCCCCAGCTGCGGCGGTCAGCCGCGTGGCCGGCGCTGCTGAGGAAGATGAACCTCGTGTAGCGTCGCGCGAGACGTCACGCCTTCGCGAACACCATCCCGAAACCCTGCACGCGCGGGCTGATGCCGAGCAGCCGCACGCCGTTCATCAAACCGTGCGGCGTGGACGAGACGACGGGGACCTTGATCTCCTTCTCGAGCGGGAGAATGAGATCGAGCGTGCGCAGCGCGCCGCACGACACCACGAGCGCGTCGGCCTTGTTCGAGCGCGCGTAGGCGTCGAGGCCCAGCTTGAGCAGGATCTCCTGCGTGGCCGCACCTTCGGGGATGCGCTCGAAGCCGAGTCCCTTCGCCGCGGTCACGGTGAACCCGTGCTCCTCGAGGAACAGCTTGAGCCGCTCGGTCACGATATCGGTGTACGCGGTCGCCAGCGCGACGCGGCGCGCGTTGGCCGTCTTCAAACCGTCCACGAGGCCGTTGCTCTGGGTCGTGGACGGCAGGCCGGTCGCCTTCGTCACCTTCTGCGTCAGATCCTCGTTGAACTTCGCGCCCTTGTAGAACGTCAGCGACGAGCCGAAGACCGAGATCACCTTCGCGCCCTGCTTCGCGAGCCGCTGCGCCTCAGGGATGATGCGCGGCACCGCCTCGTCATAGCCTTCGACCGTCATCCCGCCGGGCAGGCCAACGCCGCCGCTGAGGAATTCGACGCCCTTCGGATAGAGCTGTTTCGCATCGGGCGGGATCGGATAGTTGAGCGGCGGGAAGATCAACCCCAGGGCCGGGTCGGCGGCCCACGCCGCAGGAACATCGATGGCCGAGAGGGCGGCGGCGACGCCGCCCATCCTGATGACGTCACGACGGGAAATAGTCATGGGGTGAATCATAGACCCGTCAGCCCCCCTCGGGCGAGCCCTGCCATCGGTGGGTGACGGGTCATGTTGAGCACAGGGGAAGCGGGGCCCGCGGAGCAAAGCCAAACGCAGAGAGCGCAGAGGGGCCGAGTTTCGCAGAGAACTCTATGCCACGTGTGGCCCGCGCGACGCGCGGCATGAATCGAGAAGAGGCTGGATCACAAGTGCCCGTGAGTGCCCGGCGCTTGTGATCCAGCCTCCTCTCGATCCATGTGGCCGGCCGTAGGCCGGCAGCCACACGTGGCGCTGCCGCCCATGGGACAGCGCCCCCGACGACCTTGCCCGTGTCCCCCTCCGCGTATCTCTGCGTTCCTTTGCGACCTCTGCGTTGATCGTGTCTCTGCGACCTCGGCTGCCTCTGCGCGCTTCACACGCGTGGCAATCGGTCGTCATAGAATGCCCTCATGAAAACGACTCTCGCGGCGATCAACCTGCTGCTGCTCGCCATCTTCGCCACGCCACGCCCGATCGCGGCCCAGGACCTCGTCATCGTCAATGCCCGCATTCTCGACGGCAAGGGCGGGGCGATCGAGCGCGGTTCGGTTGTGGTTCGCGGCGGCAGGATCGCGACGGTCGCAGCGGGCAGGGCGGCGGCGGTCCCCGGAACGCAGACGATTGACGCCCAGGGCCGCACGCTGATGCCGGGCTTCATCGACGCGCATCGGCACATCACACAAGGCGATCCGGCTGAGTGGCTCGCGAAGCGCGCGGCGGCGCAGATGCAGGAGTTTCTGGACGCCGGTTTCACCACCGTGCTCTGTGCCATCTGCCCCGATCAGGCGATCGAGCTGCGGCAGCGTGTTGATTCGGGGGCGGTCAAGGGACCGCGCCTGTTCATCGGGACCATCATTCCGCTCGCGCGAGCGGGCGGTGGCGCAGGCGCCGGGAGAGGCGGCGGCCGCGGCGGTGATCCCGCCCGGTTCGACACGTCGCGGCCACCGGGGCGACCGACGCAGGCGGCCGGCGCGATTCCGGCCGCGGACACGATCAAGGCCGTCGAAGCGATTGCCGCCAGGAAGTACGACTACATCAAGACGGTGATCACCACCACGCCCGGCGGGCCGGAAACAGACACGCTGAAGCTGATTGTCAGTGAAGGCAAGAAGCACAACCTGCCGACGATCACTCATGCGGTCACCGTGATCGACACGCTGGCGGCTGTTGACGCCCGTCCTGCTGTGCTCGTGCACACGCCGCATATCGGACGTCTCGAGGAAGACCCGGCGGCCGTGAAGACGATCGTGAGTGCGGGGATCCCGATGACCTCGACGCTGGCGGTCTTCACCCCGCACTTCGACGCCGACAACAAGCCACTCTTCCGCGACGCGATGCCGTTTCCCTGGGACACCATCTCCAGTGCCGGCCAGGGACCCGTCAACGCGCGCCTGCTCTGGGAGGCAGGCCTGTCGTATGGCTACGGCACCGATACGAGCTGGCCGCCGAAGCAATCGCTCGCTGACGAATTGCGCGCGCTCAGCCTGGTGTTCTCGCCGCTCGATATCAGCAAGATCCTCGGCCAGGGCGCGGCGCGGGCGACGCTCAAACAGGATCAGATCGGTACGCTCGAACCAGGCAAGCTCGCGGACATGGTCCTCATCGACGGCAATCCGCTCAGTGATGTCAACGACCTGCTGAAGGCCGTGACCACGATCAAGGGCGGACGGATCGTCGCGGACTCCCGCAAGCGTTAGCTGGAGTGTTTCAAATCGGCGGCTGCACAATCGCCCAGATACCTGGACGACTCGAGCCACTTCTGATCGGGATAGTAGGCGAAGACGAGGCCGTTGCCCCTCACGCGATCGATGACCTCTCGCACGACGCCTTCGCGAAGAGCCGGGCAGCCCCGGCTCCGACCGAGCCGGCCCTGCGCCTTGGCGAAGTCGGTACTGACGTAGGGCGCGCCGTGCATCACGATCGCGCGCTCGCGAGCACGATCGTTGAAGCCTTCCTCCAGCCCGTTCAGCCGGAGCGAGTATCCGTTCTTGCCAACGTAGGTGTCGTCGGTGAGAAAGAGACCCAGGCTCGACGTGTGTGTTTCGGGCACGTTCGAGAAGAGCGTGGCGAGGTTTTCTCCGCTGCCCTTGCCGTGCGCGACGAGCTCCTCGTAGAGCAGCGCGTGCGACTGCAGATCGAACACCCAGAGCCGTTTGTCGGTGGATGGCTTTGAATAGTCGATCACGGTCAACGTCGAGGGGGCGGCAATCGCCCCAGAGCGGATCGCGCAACCGGCTGCGTCGAGCGCGAGCCGGAACACGTCGCCATCGATCGTTCCGATGGAAGCAACACTCCACGCGGCGGACGCACCACTCCGCGCGGCAGAACTCACACTGGCTGGCGGCACCGTCACCGATGGCTGAACGCGCGGTTTCTCGCGCGCGACACCAGCCCCGGTCGATGCGAGGACGAGCGTTGCGGCAATGAGAAGAACACGCAGGAATAGCCGAACAGACTTGAAGTTTCCCACCCAATTCGAAGTGTAGCCAGAACGGAGGGTCGATTAAAGCTCTGCTTTGTTACCAGATTGTGTCGCGTCGTGTCCGTAGATATCGGGATCGAAACGGACCGAACCGGCGTCATCAGCCCAGGCAGTGAAATACACGATATGAACAGCAATTGTCTGCTCGAGCTTGACGTGCTTTTCAACGCCGGCGTTCATCGCCTCGACGATTTTCGCGTCGTCCCACTCAGGGGAGTCTTTCAGTACCCACTTGGCCAGCGCCTCGGGCTGTTCGACCCTGACGCACCCATGGCTGAAAGCGCGCCCGGGCCGTGCGAACAACTGATCCGCAGGCGTGTCGTGGAGATAGACGTCGTATGGGTTCGGGAAGAGGAACTTCACGTGCCCCAAGGCGTTCTTCGCTCCGGGCCGCTGTCTGAACGCCAGCTGTTTCAGCTCGGCGGGATCATCCCAATCGACTGTCGATGGGTCCACGGGCTCCGCGCCGGTTTTCGAGACGCGAAGGATTTCCATGTTGTTCCGCGCCAGGAAACCCGGATCCCGCGCCGCCGCTGGCGCCGTCTCGCCTTCAACGATGCTGTCGGGGACGTTCCAGTACGGGCTGAAGACGACAGTGGTCATCGAGTCGCTGAAGACCGGTGTCTTCGACTCAGGCTTCCCGACGACGACGCGCATCTCCAGGACCGGTTGGCCGCTCTCGCGTGCGAGTAAATGGAACGACGGGATGTTGACGATCACATGACGAGAACCGAAGTCGTCCGGCATCCAGCGCCACCGCTCGAGATTCACCGCGAGCTGCGTCAGATGCCGTTCGATGTCCGGATCGGGCGAGACACTCCGTCCCTGCGGCACCGGCGCCTGTTGCTGAGCGCGCAGATCCACGAGGGCTTTCTGAAGTGCGGCGTACTGCGGGTGCTGCGGGCGGATCCTATCCAGCCACGTGTTCACGTCTCCCGTCATCGAGGCCGCCAGCGTGCCCACGAAATCTGGTGGCGTACGACGTGCCTTCCAGCGGGAATCGATCGCCTTCGGCGATGTACGGCCAAGCGCCACGTCGCGGCCGAGAGAGAGCAGCGCGGTCGTGATCCGCACATCGAGCTCGGCAATCCGGCGGGCGCGCTCGAGCGCATCCTTCCCAAAGCCATCCTCGCTCGCCTTCATCTCGAGCAGCTTGACGATGTCCTGCTCGCCGTAGTCGGCTGGGTCAAGGCCGTGCTCGCGAGCGGTTCGTACAACGTGCACGGTGCCTTCGGTGTTTGCGGCCTCCTCGTCGAGCCAGGCGGGGACGTTTTGGCGCCGGTTGTAAAATTCGCGCACATCCGTCCACGCTTCCGCTTTCGCTGCCACCAGCGGTTTGCCGGCAAGAACCTGATGGATTGCCGCGGCAACTTGGGGAGTATTGTCACGGTCCCCGCATCCGGCGAGGAGAAACGGGGCACAGACGAGTGAGACGATCCAGGCGCAGGTGAGTCGCACGCCGGGGAGTAGAGCAAGGAATGCTCCACTCCCCGGCTCAACCGATCCCTCTCAGGAGCAACCGACAATGGCCACCATCGACAAGTTCTGCGCGGCGGGCGTCTTCGACCCGGCCACCTACAGCCAGGGCATCAAGGTCAGTCAGGCACAGACCATCCTGTTCCTCTCGGGTCAGGTCGCCTACACGGCCGACGGCGGCGTCGCCTGCCGCGGCGACTTCAAGGGCCAGGCACGCGGGGCCTACGAGGCCATCAAGGCGCTCGTCGAGTCTCAGGGCGGGACGATGGCGAACGTGATCAAGATCACGACCTACGTGACCGACATGCGCTACCGCGTTGACCTCGCGTCGCTGCGTGAGGAGTTTCTCGGAAAGAAGGGCCCGGCATCGACCCTCATCGAGATCTCGGCGCTGGCGCATCCGGACTGGATGATTGAGATCGAAGCGATCGCCGTGCTCTGACGCGGACGCTTCAACTAAGATCGTCCCCGTATCCGTCCAGGAGGCCCCCAGTGATGATCGTGCGCACCGGCGTGTTCGTGCTTCTGTCTGCAACGCTGCTGGCTCAGGATCTGCCGTTCGGGCCGCCCCAGAATCGCCAAGCGCCCGCGCCGAACGTCTCGTTCGAGCGCCTCCAGAACGCGAATCGCGAGCCGCAGAACTGGCTCACCTACTCCGGCGGCCTCGCCAGCCAACGCCATAGCCTGCTGACGACGATTCGTCCGGCGAACGCGCGCGATCTGGAGCTGAAGTGGGTCTTTCAGTCGCGCTCACTGGAACGGCATCAGGTCACGCCGCTGGTCGTGGACGGGACCATGTACACGATCCAGAGCCCGAACGATGTGATCGCGTTGAACGCCGCGACCGGCAAGCAGATCTGGTCCTACTCGCACACGCCGGATCCGGCGGCCAAGAACTGCTGTGGAAGGCTGTCTCGTGGAGTGGCGGTCGCGGGTGACACGATCTTTCTGGCGGCATTCGACGCGAGGATCATCGCCATCGACGCCAGGACCGGACGAGAGCTGTGGAAGACCGAGCCGGCCGGCGATCCCAAGCAAGGCTACGCGTTCACCCACGCACCGCTCGTGGTGAAGGACAAAGTGATCGCCGGAACGGCTGGTGGGGAGTTCGGTGTACGCGGATTCATCGCGGCGTGGGATGTGAAGACTGGTAAAGAGGTGTGGCGTTTCAATACGGTTCCGGGACCAGGCGAACCCGGCCACGAGACCTGGGCCGGTGACTCCTGGCTGCACGGCGGCGCTCCCATCTGGGTGACCGGTTCATACGATCCCGAGCTGAACCTCACGTATTGGGGCACTGGCAATCCCGGACCGGATTGGGACGGCGCCGGACGCGCCGGCGACAACCTGTACAGCTCCTCGGTGATTGCGCTCGATCCGGACACGGGCGCCCTCAAGTGGCACTATCAGTTTTCGCCGCACAACGAGTTCGACTGGGACTCGGCGCAGGTCCCGGTGCTCGCGGATCTGGATTGGCAGGGCCGGCCTCGCAAGGTGATGCTGTGGGCGAATCGCAACGGCATGTCGTACGTGCTCGACCGCACCACCGGCCAGTTCCTCAAGGGGCAGCCGTTCGTCAAGGTGAACTGGGCTGACGGCTTCGACGACAAGGGCCGACCCATTCCGGTTCCGGGGATCGTTCCCACGAAAGCAGGGACGCTCGTGTATCCCGGCAACCAGGGCGGCACCAATTGGTACAGCCCGTCCTACAGCCCGCGCACCGGCCTCTTCTACGTTCCGGCGTGGGAGAACACGTCTACCACCTACATCAAAGGCGACGCCCCGCCAGAGTTCAAAGAGGGGCAGGGTTTCGTCGGGCTGTTTCCTCGGCCTGGGTTGGCGACCGATGACGTCCACAGCACCATCCAGGCGATCGATCCGAAGACCGGCCTGAAGAAATGGACCTACAGGCTTTCAGCGCCGTCAACCGAAGCCGGCGTGTTGACCACCGCCTCTGACATGCTGTTCAGCGGGGCTCGCGACGGATCGTTCTTCGCGCTCGATGCGCGCAGCGGCAGGTTGCTGTGGCAGACCAATCTCGGGCCCTCCGTGGCGGCCGGCCCGATCACGTATGCCGTCAACGGCAAGCAACTGGTCAGCATCATGGCCGGCGGCTCGATGTATACCTTCGGTCTGCGCGAACCGTAGATCCGGCGGCTAACGACGCCGCGGCCCAAAGTTGCTGAACAGGTAATCGAGCAATCGCTCGCGGTCCTCGCCTCTGACCGTGGCCCCCCAGCCGGTCATCTTGTTGATCTCGGCGTCCCACTGGGCGCGTGTGAGCCGTTGCTGCTGGATGACATCGTCATCATGGCAGGCGAGGCAGGCAGTCTTGAACGCGTCGGGTGGTGCGGGATTGACCACGGACGCCCGCGTTGGCGGCACAGTGTTGGCTGGCTGCGCCTGCGGCGCAGGGTCGGACACGCGCGTCACCACGTTCACGCCCACGCGGGGGACGACGTTCCAGCTGTAACCCGAGGGATTCCACTCCTGATCGAATGGCTGCGTGTTGCCCGCCGCGTCGCGGGCCCGCGCCAGGATTGTGTAGTACGCCTCGCGAGACGGCGTCCAGTTGTATTCCCACTGCCGCCAGCCGAATTCGGTCCGCTGGTCTCGGCGCAGGGTCGCCGGCTTCCAGTTGCGCCCACCGTCAACACTCACATCGACGCGCGTTACGGGGCCCGCGTCGCCGCTCCACGCGACACCACGAATGGTCGTCGGCTGTCCGATGACGAGGTGCGAGCCGTCGAGCGGCGCGGCGATCACGCTCTTGACCCGGAGGCTCGTCACTGGCTGCATCTGCTCCGGAGGGATCGCCGTTCCGGGTTGAACCGGCTTCCCGGGATGCCGGTAGGCGCGCGCCATCCAGAAGCCATCGTGTGGTCGATCGAGCACCGAAATCGACGTCAGCCATTTGATCCAGCTGTCACCGGCCCAGCCCGGCGCCACGACGCGCAGTGGGAAGCCGTGGCTCACCGGAAGCGTCTCGCCGTTCATCTCGTAGGCGAGAAGCGTGTTGGCATCCAACGCCTTCGCCAATGGGATCGAACGTTGGAAATCGGGCATCGTCCCGACCGGAACATCGGCGCCGCCAAAGAGGATCTCCTTGGCGGACTCCTTGATTCCGGCCCGTCTGAGGACATCGGCGAGCCTGACGCCGCGCCAGCGCCCGTTGCCGACGCCGCCAGTGGTCCATTGCAGGCCTGGCATCGAAGGCTCGTAGAATCCGCGCCCGTTGCCGGCGCACTCGACCACGCTCACGAGCTCGACCGCCGGAAGCCGTTTCACGTCTTCCAGAGACATGGTGAGAGGTGTGGCGACCTCGCCGTCGACCTTCAGTCGCCACTCGCTCACATTGACGCTCGGCGTGTAGACGTGGGTGCGGACGAAGAAACGGTCGATGGGCGTGACGTAGTCCGAGAAGCCGGACAGCGGCATTTCCAGATCTTCGGGTCGCCTCGAGCGCACGAGCATCTCGCGCTTGGGGCGGTCACCGGCTGGCTGAAGGAGCGCGCCAGCAATCAGAAGGAAGAAGTTTCTGCGGGGAAGGAGCATGGGATTCAGCGCGCACGCCATCCTAGCACCCGCGGCCACTGACTTGCGGCAACCTCGGCAAGCGCAGAGAATGTGCGCGTGACTCTGCGCTTGCCGATTGCGGTGATGCTCGCCGCCGCCTGCATCATTCCGATTCTTCGCGCGCAATCCCCGGACGTGGAGACTCTGCCCGTCCATGGGCAGGTCTCGCTCGTCGGCGCGGGCGAGCTGAACGTGCTCGTGCAGGCCGGACCTCAGGGCGTGCTGGTCGTGGACACGATGAGCGAGCCCCTTGCCGACCGGCTGCTGGCCGCCATACGGACGCTCGCCGGCTCCCGTCCGATCCGCTACGTCGTCAACACACATGCGCACCCCGAGTTCACCGGCGGCAACCTCAAGGTGGCCGCCGCGGGGGCGCAACTCGTGGCCGGCAACTTTGCCGGACAGGTTGGACAGACGGCCGTAGAAGGCGTGGTGCCTCAGGCGTTCGTCGTCGCTCACGAGAACGTCCTTCGGGCGATGAGCGCGCCCACCGGAGATCGGCCACCCACGCCCTTCGGTGCGTGGCCGACCGATACGTTCTTTCAGAGCGAGAAGACGATGTACTTCAACGGCGAGGGCATCGCGCTGGTGCACGTGCCGTCGGCCAGCACCGACGGCGACATCCTCGTGTTCTTTCGCAGCTCGGACGTGATTGCCGCCGGCGACATCTACAGCACGGTCGGGTATCCGCGCATCGACGTGCGGCGCGGAGGCGGTGTCAACGGGGTGATCGAAGGGCTGAACCGGCTGATCGACCTCGCCATCTCGGAGCAGTTCACCGAAGGCGGCACACGCATCGTGCCCGGCCGCGGCCGCATCAGCGACGAGTTCGACGTGGTGGAGTATCGCGACATGGTCACGATCGTGCGGGATCGAGTGGACGTGATGGTCAAGAAGGGCCGGTCGCTGGAGCAGGTGCAGGCGGCGCGCCCGACGCTGGATTGGGAGCCGCGCTACGGCTCGACGTCTGGCGCGTGGACCACCGCCATGTTCGTCGAGGCCGTGTATCGAAGCCTCGTGCCCGCGGCGGGGAAAGGACGATAGCCATGAGGCGCATCATCGTGCTTCGGAGTGCGCTCGTCCTGGCAGCGCTCGCGATCGCGTCGCCGTCATCGGCGCAGTTCGACATCACCGGAAGCTACAACGCGATGTTCCATGAGGACCAGCCGGAACGCATTCCCGGGCCGGCGCTTGGCGACTACCTCGGTCTGCCCATCAACGAGAGCGCGCGGGCGTTCGCCGACGCATGGGACGCGTCGCGGTTGACCGTGCCCGAGCATCAGTGCCGGGCCCACTCGTCGCCGTACATCATGCGCGGTCCGCTCAACATGAGGATCTGGGACGAGCGCGACCCCGAGACACAGCGGGTCGTGGCCGTGCACATCGACATCAGCAACTTCCAGCAGCGGCGCACGGTGTGGATGGACGGCCGTCGCCATCCGTCCGCGAAGGCAGAGCACACGTGGATGGGCTTTTCCACCGGGCGATGGGAGGGCGACGCGCTGGTGGTCACCACCACGCACATCAAGCAGATGTGGCACCGGCGGAACGGCCTGCCGCAAAGCGATCGGGTGACGTTGACCGAGCGCTTCGCGCTGCACGGGCCGGTGATGACCTATGTGACGATCGCCGACGACCCGGTCTACCTCACCGAGCCCTTGGTGAAGACCACCAACATGCTGCGGAACCCTCGCCCCGTGCTCCCGCAGCAACTGCTCTATCCCTGCACCGCCGTCGTGGAGCTCGCCGATCAACCGCGCGGCGCCGCGCCGCACTACCTCCCCGGCGAGAATCCGTTCCTCGAGGAGTTCGGCGCGCAGCACAGGCTCCCTGAAGAAGCCACGCGTGGCGGCGCGGCGACGATGTATCCGGAGTTTCAGAAGACGCTGACCGCCCGATAGCGGGCACGCAACGCAGTGCGTCCCCTTTCGTGCTGAGACGGCCGATCGGCCATCTACGTGACGAGCAGCATCTGAGTGCGGACCAGTTGCAGCAGTTGAGCGACGAGGTCGGGGCGGAGCGGACGCTGCTGGTGCTGTGCGGGTCGTTCCGCGGCAAGGCCGACCGGCATCCGAACCTGACGGTGAAGAAGATTCCAAAGGAAGTCCTGTCCCGCTGCGAGTGGGGCCACGACGACTACAGCCTGAAGGTCGAGAACCTGCCACAGGCGCCAGCCAAGGCGGGGCAACAGGCGCTGTTCGAGGCGAAGTCTGGAGGAGTGCGATGAGCAAGACCGAACTGCTGGTGCTGTTGGGTGGACAGCAAGAGACGCTGAAGCGCCGATACGCCGTGAAGTCCCTTGCGATCTTCGGCTCGGCCGCGCGCGACGCTCTAGGCGCGACGAGCGATGTCGACCTGCTTGTCGAGTTCGACACCGGGCCAGGGTTCGACGGCTACATGGATCTGAAGTTCTTCCTCGAAGAGCTGATCGGGCGGCAAGTGGATCTTGTCACCCGAAGCGGTCTCCGCGCTGAACTTCGTGCACGCGTCGAACGGGAAGCGATCCATGTCGCGTGAGTGGACCATCTACGTGCGCGATATGGTCACCTGCTGCGACCATATCCTCACGTACACGGACGGCGTGAGTCGGGAGGTCTTCGATCAGCGCGGCATGGTGTTCGACGCCACGGTGCGCAACCTCGAGCTGTTGGGCGAGGCGGCCAGACAACTGCCCGAGGAGATCCGCGCACGGGCGCCCGAGGTCGAATGGCGTAAGTTGATCGCCCTGCGAAACATCCTTATTCATAGCTACTTCGGGATGGACGACGAGATTCTGTGGGACCTGATCCAGAACAAAGTTCGGCCGCTGAGAATCGCGCTGCAGGCCTTGGAATCTCAAGAATCGTGAACCGCCACGTCAACGCCATCGCCGGCCGGCTGAGCCTGCGAGCGCCGCAACGGCGGTCGCTGTATCCGGAGTTTCAGAAGACGCTGACCGCCCGCTAACGTGTGGCAGGCTGTCCGCGAACATGGGCAAGCCAGCCATTCTCCGCCTGTGATTCAATGGCGGTCACGATCTAAGGAGAAATCTATGGCCGCAACGTTCTTCACGTTAGGTGACGGGAGTCCACGGGCCGTCCTCGGCATTCGGCGGCGTAACGACGGAACGGTCCAATCGATCCCCGATGCCGTGGCGGATGGAGACACCGTCGGCACTCAGCTCAATGGCAGCGGTTCGGTGCGATTTCTTGGCGTGGACACGCCGGAGAAGTCGTTCGCGCAACCACTCGGCGGATCGCAGCGGCTCGACGGCGTCCCGTGGGAACAGTTTCTGACCAATCCGTTCGCTCCAGGGCTGCCCGGCTCTGGTCTGGATCCGCTGCTCATCGAGCATCTGCAGCTCCGCGTGGGGTCCGGCGCCGCCGCCAATCATTACCGCCATGCCGTCGCCGGAGAAACGGCGCTTCAGACCTTCATTCAGAACGATATCGTGGCCCTCGGACAGACTCCGGAGCAGTTCGCGTTCTTCGCGTCGTTCTCATACGAGGTGTTCGATGGCTTCGGGCGGTTCCTGGCGTTCCTGAATCGCAACCAGCCGGACCCCAACGTGCCAGGTCCGCGGCCGCTCTCGTACAACGAGCGCATGCTCGAGGCGGGCCGGGCGATGCCGTATTTCATCTGGCCCAACGTCAACCCGTTCCGCGAGGCGACCACGGTGGCCAACGCGGTGCCCGAGCCACGCACCGCAAACATCATCGCTGAGACCGGGACGCTCAAGCGCTCGCGCGACTTCGTCAAGGACGCACGGGCCACCGGCATTGGCGTGTTCGACGCCGTCGATCCGCTGCGATTCGAGGCATTCGAAGTGCGGTATCTCGGACGCGGCGAGGTGCCGAGTCGAGCCGTCATCGATCTCAGCCGCAATGATGATGTGATCCTGCGGGCCGCCAGCTACTTCACGATCCCTCACCCGGAGGATCGGTTGTTCATTCCGGCCGAATTCATCCCGCTGTTTGCGGCGCGAGGATGGCGGCTGGAGGGGTTCCTGTAGCCAAGTCATAGACCCCGGACACGCGAAGCTCGAAGGCGTGGCGGCGGCGGCTTGGCGGGCTGCGCTGCCTGGAGCCTGAACCGCGAGGAGCGATATGAAGAGCATGCGGCGACTGATCGGATTACTTGCACTCGCGACGGTCCTGGTGGGGCCAATCGCAACCACGACCGCGCGAGCCGCTGACGGCGACTGCAATCGCGAATGCCTTGGCACCTTGGTCACGCGGTATCTGGAGGCCATGGTCGCGCACAAGCCGGGCGCACTCCCACTGGCGGCCAACGTGCGATTCACCGAAGACACTGTCGCCATGAAGCTCGGCGACGGTCTGTGGAAGAAGGCGTCGAAGATCAGACCGTATCGCCTCGACATCCTGGATACGACACAAGGAGTCGCCGCCTCTCAGGTCGTCGTCGAGGAGGCGGGATATCCCGTCATGCTGATGCTGCGGTTGAAGGTCGCCAACAACAAGATCACTGAAGTCGAGACCCAGGTGACCAGGAGCCAGAAAGAAGGGGCGATCTTCGCGGTCGACGCGCTTCAATCAGCGAGTCCGGCGATGCTCATGCCTGTCGATCCAGGCACGCGCAGCTCTCGCGCGGAGGCGATCAGGCTTGCCGAGTACTATCCCGCCGGCCTCGAAGTCGGCAGCTTCGTGACCGTGAGTGCGCCGTTTGCGTCCGATGCGTATCGGCTGGAGAACGGCCGGCTCATGGCCGGCAAGGGCTGCAACCTGAATCCGCCCTCGTGCGAGGACATGAAGGCCCAGCAGATCTCGACGCACAAAGGCCTGAGCTATCGCGTCGTCGCGGTCGACGAAGAGCT
The DNA here is from genome assembly GCA_035293405.1 of Vicinamibacterales bacterium. Classification (GTDB taxonomy): domain Bacteria; phylum Acidobacteriota; class Vicinamibacteria; order Vicinamibacterales; family UBA2999; genus Gp6-AA40. The sequence goes on from DATDOE010000127.1 coordinate 44,314, forward strand.
CGGGATCACGCTTCTTCGCATCAACTTCGGTCCGGCAGACAGGTACGGTGTCGGCAATGCGCTGATCGTATGGGAGGCGTTCAAGGTGCACGGCGGTCAGATCCACGCCGTCGAAGCGTTCATGAGGATCATGCCCGCCGACGCCGGATCGGGATGGGACACGGACGTTCGGCGTCCAGCGCACTAACCGGCGTCGCGTTCCCGATCAGACGCCGCTGGCCGGCATCGTCATGGCTTGGTCCGTCGCGCGTAGTGCGCCACTGCGACGTAGTACTCGGTCACGTTCTTCGAGCCTCGCTCGGCGACCCATTGCAGGTGCGGGAGCGCCTCTTTGTCGCGACCGCGTGACAGCAGATCGAACGCGGCATACGCGTGACCTTCCGTTTGCTCCTCGTCGCGGCTCGCCCGCGCGAGGAGCGCCTGCTCGTTGATCGTCCCAGTCAAAAACGCGCGCACCGACTGCACCCACTCACCCGCGCCGGCGGCGATCGGCCGGCCGACGAGATCGGCACGCGCCCGCTCGCATACTTCGGGGTCGCGCTGGAGACAGAGGCCAGCCAGACGCACGAAACGCTGGTAGGACGCTCCATCAGCATCGACAATCGCCGGCGCGGCCAGGTCGGCCGCGCGCACGGCCGCAGGGTAGAGGCCCGCCTCCAGGTAACGCCACGAACGCCAGGCCAGCGTTGACAGATCGCCGGGGTCGGCGCCGTTGAGTGCCAACAACAGCGGCGCCGCCTCCGAGGGCCGGCCCAGGAACTGCAAGCCGATCGCCCGCTCGAACGCCCCGCCGACATCGATCGGTCCATTCCCCACGCACAGCCCGATCGCCTCCTCGTGACGCCTCAGGATGTTGAGCGCGAACATCGCCATCGAACAGATGCGCAGGTCGGCCGTGCCGGCCTGCGCGAGTGGCACCAGATCCTCCGCCGCCCTGGCGGCCTCGCGCTCGCCGAGCCAGTACTCGCCCCGCGCGATCAGGGCTGGGCGATACCCGGGACGCGCGGCGAGGGCCTCGTCGAGCGCCTTCTTCCTGCGACCCGGATCGTGCATCAGCCGCGTCTTGAGCGTCTCGGTCTCCTCGACAGAGAGCCTCGAGCGCTCCGACTCGGGTACAGCCTCGATGGGGGACGCCTCGACCGAGACGAAGTTGAAGTCGGATTGAGTGACGTAGGCGCGAAACCGGCTCGAGAAGCCCGCGATGTCGGTCGTCACCGTCCGGCGGAACGCCTCGACGGGAGGCTCGCCCGCGGCGAGCGCCGTCACGAACGGCCCGAATGAGTCGCTCCACTTGCCCTTGTCTCCCAGCACCATGAAGTGGACGAGTGCCCACGACTGCGCGTAGAAGATGCTCGCCCGGAACCGCTCCTCCATCCGCACCGACCGCCCATCGTCGGTGAGGAATTTTTCGAGCGGCATGGTGCCTCCCGAGACGAGCGCCGCCAGGCGGTACGTTTTCGGCCGCCCGAGCTGATACCGCTTGCCATCGGCACTCATCTGGAACGTCGAATAGAACTCGGCGAGCCCTTCGTTCACCCACCGTGGAAGGCCGCGCCAGTTGTTCCGCGTGATGGAATGCTGGTACTCGTGGAGGATCACCTCGAAGGACCGGATCTGGATGACGCTCGAGTCCATGACGATGAAGTCCTGGTCGGCCTCCGACTGGTAGTACCCGGACACGTTGCCGCTCTTGCCGAGCCCGTAGTCGCCGATGTTTCCCCCCTTGACGACCACGACCGTGAGCGGGCGCGTCGACCCGATCACACGGTCAGGGAAGATCGCGAGCGTGGCGCGTCTGAACTGTTCGAGCGTTCTGGCGGTGAAGGCGAGCTGATTGTGATCGACCTCGCCGACGACGAGGAAGTTACGGGACTGGACCCTGTTCCACGAGTCGGCGGCGGCCCACGCCGGCAATGAGAGCAGCAGGATGAGGGCGGCCGCCCCTGACCGGGTCCAGCAGTGCGGCGCAGTTCTCATCTCGCCCTCCCGGCGCAGTATAGCCCCGGTTCGGCGCGAATGTCTGAGACTCGCTTTGACATTGTGCGGAAGGCCCTTCCCTGCGATAGTGTGCGACCAGACATATGGCAGCACTCCATCCGCAGATCGTGCACTTCACCATCGTGCTGGTGATCGTCGGCGTGGCGTTCAGAATCGTCTCGCTCTTCGGGCGGCCCGCATTCGCCGGCCCGGCGGCCGCGACGCTGCTGATTCTGGCCGCCGCTTCGTCGGTGGTGTCGGTACGGTCGGGTACAGCGGCACATGGTCCCGTCGAGCGCGCTCCGGGCGCGCGGCCCGCCGTCGTCGAGCACGAGGAATGGGGCGAACGGACGCAGATCGTACTGCTCGTCGTCGGCGCGATCGAGCTGCTCGGCCTGGCGCTCCGTCGGTCACCGAAAGTGAAGCTCGTGCACGCGGTGTCGGCCGTCGCCGGACTGGTGGGAGTGTTCTTCGTCTACGAAACCGGTGAACACGGCGGCGAGCTGGTCTACGCCTATGCCGGCGGCGTGGGTATCCGCTCGGGTGATCCCAAGGACGTCGAGCGTCTGCTCCTCGCCGGCTATTACCACCAGGCCATGGCCGATCGCAAAGCGGGACGCGCAGAGGCGGCGGCCGATCTGATGGCCGCTGCGGCGCGACGGTTTCCCTCGGACCCGGAAGTGCGGATGCTGGAGGCCGAATCGCTGCTGCTGGACCGCAAGGATCCGAAACGTGCGATCGAGGTGCTGGCGTCCGTTCTGGTGCCCGAGGACAGTCGCGTCATGCGCGTGCAGCGCGCCATGCTTCAGGCCGACGCGTACGACGCGGCCGGGCAGAAAGACGCGGCGATTGCGGCGCTGGAGCCGGTGCTCAAAGCCTTTCCGAGTCCGCGTATTCAGCAGCGCATGGACGCGCTGAAATCCGGATCACCGTAAGGTCAGCTTGCCTTGCAGGGCACCGGCGTCCACTTGGACCCATCCGGTTCCCGCTTGAAATTCGAGCTGGTGATCACCGAGCCGAGCAGGTACTTCGGATCATCGACGGTCGTGGACACGGTCAGCCATTCGTCTTCCTCGTCTGACAGCCGCAGGAAGTACTCCGTGAGGGTGGTGTTCTCGCTGTAAGGCGCGCCGTTTCGCCGCAGCCAGCCGGGGCTCAGTTGCGTGGTCACGACCTTGAGCGGCGCCCAGCGCTTGGCACTGCCGCCCCCGCCGCCGAACGCGCCGAAGCCGCCGCCGAAGAGTCCGCCGCCACCGCCCCTGATCCACTGCGCCGTCGAATAGCCTTGGAGCGACCGCTCGCCCTGCGGCGCGGCAGCCGTGGTGAACCGGAGCAGCCGCGTCTGCTGACCGGCGTCCGTCTCCAACTTCAGGGTGTTGTCATTCTCCCAGGTGATGTGCACGCGCAGCGGCATGCGCATGACGCCGGCCGCTCCGTACGCCATGCAGGATCCTTCCTTCGACGGATCCCACGTGTCGGCGATCTTGCGTCCCTCCGAGTTGATCGACAAGCCGCTGAAATCGCCCTTGCGCGGCGTCACCATGCGGTAGCGCCAGTCTTCGGTGATCAGCGCGACCCAGTAGCCCGTGAGGTCGACCTGGGCGTTCGCCCGCGCCGAGCCTGGCTGCGGGGCAGCCGCCGCTGCCGGCACCGGGGGCTTCGCGGTTGTTGCGGGCTGTTGCGCAGCGGTGGCAGCGGTCAGCGCGATGGCGACGCCGAACGAAACCGCGACGCCGAAGAGCGGGCGGGTCACCGTGCACCTCCCGGTTTCCTGGTGACGTCCCGATGGACCGCCTCGATGAACTGCGCCGTCGTCCATGGTCCAGTGTCGCTCCCGTAGCGCGCGTCGAAATCGAGTGTGGGGCGCGCGGCGGTGATTTGCGCGAGCGTGAGGCCCTTGCCGGCCATGTGCCGGATCCGGTCGCGGACGATCGTCACCATGTCCCGATACTCGATGACGTCCTGCTCGTCGCAGATACGGCCCTGTGCCGGGACGATGAGCGTCCCGCCCTCTTGCACGTGGAGGTCGGGAACCGCCAAATCGATGATCAGGTTGAGCGCGTCGATCACGCCGTTGACGTCGCCGCCGCGCGCGGCGTCGATGCGTGGATACGCCGTGGTCGTGAAGACGTCGCCGGTGGCGATCACGTCCGAGCGCCGGAAGAAGACGATGCTGTCGCCGTCGGTGCGGCCAGTGCGCGGGTGGAGGATCTGAATCGCCTCGCCGTTGAAGAACACCTCGGTCCGCTCAGTGGAGTAGGTCTCGGTCGGCCAACTCGCCGCGGGACGCTGGTCCGCGCCGGTCGCGGACATGCGCGCCGTCACGTTCTCGTGCGCGAGGATGGAGGTGGCGCCGCCGACGTTGCCGCCGATGCCTGCCGTCAGCCGAGAGGCGCCGAGGCGCGTCGGTCCCAGCTTGGCGAGCTCGGCGTTGCCGCCGGTGTGGGTCGCGTCCATGTTCGTGTTGATGATGTAGTGGATGGCTCGGGGCGACAGCCGCCGAATAGCGGCAAACAGCCGCTCGGTGATTGGCGGCGGCGGCGCGTCCACGACGATGACGCCCTGCTCGCCGACGTGCACCACCGAGTTCCCGGCGGCGGTGGCCACCAGGTAGACGCCGCCCTGGACGCGCACGGCCTCGAGGTCGCTGCCCGGCGCGCCGGTTGGTGAGGCTGGCGCTGGTGCAGCCGATGGGCTTCGGATCGTGCGAGTGGTCGTCGAGGGAGCGGCAGCAGGTGCGCTCGACGCAGCCAGGCGATTCGCGAACTCCGGATACATCGTCTCGGCGCCCCCGCGCGTCGCGACGACCGGCAGCTTGTGACGATCGCCGAACTCCTTCATGTACGGGTTCTCGCCCAGCTGATAGGCGGGCACGGTTCCCTTGGGGCGATCGGCGACCTCCACGACCGGCTTGCACCTGAACATGAAGTTCTGCGCCGCCTGGCTCCGTCCGTTCAGCGTGAACTCCTCGCTCTTGATGAGCGCCTCGGTCAGATAGACCGGGTCGCGCGTGACGCTGACGCGGGTCAGGATGTCGCCGTTGCGCGAGAAGAACTCGGTCATCGTGGCCCGGTCGCTCATGGGCAGGCCGTTGCGGCGATGCCAGCCCTGCTTCAAATGGGAGGTCTTCACGACCAGCATGTCGCCTTGCCATTCGCCGGTCGAGAATCCCATCCACGTGTGCCGCGCGATCGCCGACGGGTGCGGCCGCCCGTCCATGTAGATCGTCCGCGTCTGGTCGTAGGTGCTGATGGTGTGCCTGATGGCGACCAGCTCCTGCGTGTTCGGGTCGCGCTCTTCCCAGATGCGCAGGTTGATCGGCCCGCGGTAGATATACGGAGACACGTGCACGCGGCACTGCTCCTCTTCAAGCGTGATGCGCGACGCATCCCAGCTCTCGGCGAACTGGCGCGCGCCATCCGTGATCGGCAGCCCCAGGTAGTCGGCGAGCTCCGGGCCGGGAATGCGCTCGGCAAAATCTTCCTGGTAGCGGGCCCCCCAGTTGCCGGAGAAGTCGGACTGCGCGAAGACGGGCGCGCTTGTGAGCGTCAGCGCCACCGCGCAGAAGCCGCCCGCGACACGCGCGGCGATCGTGGTTCGCATCGATTAGACTCCCGCGCTGCTCACTTGACGCTGATCACTTGACTCTTTTTACGACCAGCTGGAATGGCATGTCGAACACCGTTCCGTCCAGCTTGATCTCATCGCCGGCGACGACACCCTTGTAGATCATCTCCAGCGCCATTCCGCCGAAGTCCAGCGTCACCGTGTACGAGATCGTGTTCCCGTCAACCTTGCCGTTGGCGATCGGGATCTCACCGCCGTCCATCCCAATCATGGCGCCGCTCAGCGTGGCGCCGTCGGCTTTGAACACGAAGGCAATGGGGAAGTCGCCCATCGGGGTTGCCATGGTGCCGCCCCATCGGCCGTCCACGTCGGCCGCGAACACCGGAGCCGCCACGAGCAGGATTGCCAACACCAGTACGCGTATCTTCATCGAAACCTCCACGTGAGAGCGGGAAAGGGAAGGACTACGAACAGGGTGAATCGTCGGGTGTGGCCAACAGGGCCGTGAGCCGCGCCAGCGCGCGGGTGATATCGGCGCGCTCGCTGGCCGTCAGGCGCGACAGAATCACGGCGACATGCTGTTCGGCCTGCTGCGCGACCCGCGCCATCACGCGGCGACCGCTGGCGGTAAGGGCGACCAGTGTTTGCCGCCGGTCCGATGACGAGGGCGAGCGCTCCACCCAGCCGCGCCGCACGAGCATGTCCACGGACTTCGAGATCGTCGGCAGGCTCACGGCGTTGTGGCGGGCCAGGTCGCTCATCGAGCATGGGCCTTCCGTCATCTTCACGAGCAGACCGAACTGCGCGGGGCCGACCGGCGTGCGCACGCGCCGCATCTCGGCGGCGAGGGTGCGCATGACCAGCATGACGACGTGCAGCAGTTCCCGGGCAGGCCCCGGGCCGCCTGTGGACTTGGATGATGGCACTGGGACCGTTCTCGCGGCTAACCATATGGATCGACGCGCGGACTGTCAACACGCTTCCCTGAGACGAGCGTCGTGTGATAAAAGTTCGCTCGCCTAAATATTAGGCACACTAAGCACCGAGGGAGTATACGACAGGTCCGCGTGGAGTGAAATTTCAGACTGCGGGGAACAACTAGATCGCGGTCATCGGATCGCGATCGGCGCGACCGTCGATCCTGTGCCGCCCTGAATCTTGAGTGGCTCGACGATGAGCGCGAACTCGTAGGCCCGTCGCGCGGCCAGTTCATCGAGCTTGAGATTCTCCAGCAGGTGAATGCCGTTCACCACCAGCATGATCTGATGGACCGGGCCGGCGAGCTGAGGATCCGGATTCGGTGAAATCTCGACGGCGGTGTTGTCGGCGCCCACCAGCATCGGATCCTGCCGGGCGAGCCATTCAGCCGCCGCCGTGCCAAGGCCGGGACTCCCGCGCTGGTAGCGCGCGTTCTCCTTGCCCCAGAGCGTGCCCCAGCCGGTGTGAATGAGAACGGCGTCACCTGGCTGCAGCGTCAGCTTCTGTGCCGCCAGCGCTCCCTGCAGATCCTGCGGCGTGATCTGGTAGGTATCCGCGAGCATCGGCACGCCCTTGAGCGCGGCAATGTCGAGGAGCACACCTCGTGTGATGAGCGCGCCGACCTGCTCCACGCCGAGTTTGTTGAATCCCGTCCGGCTCGCCGTCTGGTCGAGGGTGAAGCAGTTGTACATGCTCGAGCCGATCATCTGGTGGCTGAACGTGTCGAACTGCGTGCCGACTTGTCCGATCTCGGCCACCACGAGCTCCTCGTTGGAACCACGATGATTCGTGCCCGGATCGTTCCTGGTGCGCTTGGTCATCACCTCGAATCGCCGGCCGGCCGGCATGGGCATCGATTCGGACAACACGCGGCCCAACTCGAACACCTCGCCCGTCGTGATGAGCCGCGCTGCTCTGAGCACAGCCGCGGGTCCCATATGATTGCCCGAACCGCGCTGGTCACCAGCACCCCACTTCGAGGGGCACCGCTGGTTGTCAGCGGGCGGTTGCCATGTTTGAGCCGAGGCGCTGCTGCCGCATACCAACAATGCGCCCGCCGTCAGCGTCAACATCACGCGCATATGCACTCCTTCACGGTGAAATCCTCGGCCGCTGAACAGACAAGAATAGTAGCCTACGATTACAGAAGTCCCAGCCGATGGCGATCAACAAGCGCAGCGCGGCCGTCATTCCGTTCGATACGACCGCGGATGCCCATGCCGTGCAGGGCGAGATCTCTGGAAGACGCTGGCGAGCCCTGACTGATCGTCGCAGCCTTTTAGGCTGCGTAAACGTTGTCGTTGGGGCGACAATAGCGTCCGCGTGAACAAGGTCTGCATCTGTTGGCGTGGCCCGCGACCCTTTCTTCTCGGGGCTGTCGTAGGCCTGTGTCTGGTGGCTGGGATTGTCGTGCGATCGGCCGATCGCCAGCCGTCCTACTCCACCAAGGAGTGGGCGGCGCCCGGTGGGGATTGGGGAAGCACGCGCTATTCAACCCTGTCGCAGATCACGACGACCAACGTGAAACAGCTTGGCGGGGCATGGGTCGTCGAGCTGCCCGACCGGCACGTGTCGAAAGCGCCGCTGATGGTGAGCGGCGGTCGCATGTTCGTGCCGAGCAGTCAGGGACTCATTCTGGCCCTCGACCCGGCCACCGGCCAGACGCTCTGGACCTATAAACCAGAAACGCCGTTCAGCGGCAATCGTGGCATCGGGATTGGTGAAGGGCTGCTCTTCGCAGGACTCCGCGACTCCAACGTGGTGGCGATCAGGCAGGACACAGGCAAGGTCGCCTGGCTGTACCAGCACGGGCCGGAGATTCCGTCGCAGGGCATGAGCAGCGCGCCCGCCTACGGCAACGGTGTCGTCGTCGGCGTCGTGTCGCTCGGCGACAACTTCTTGCGTGGACGCGCGATCGGGCTCGACGCGAAGACCGGAAAGTTCCTCTGGCGCTTCGATGTGGTGCCCGAGCCTGGCCAGCCTGGTCATGAGAGCTGGCCGCAGGACAGCGACATCTGGAAGTACGGCGGCGGCGCGATTTGGACGACCCCGTCGGTGGACGCCGAGCTCGGGCTCGTGTACCTCGAGACGGGAAACGCGGTGCCGCAGTGGGGCGGCGAGCTGAGAGCCGGCAACAACCTGTTCAACAACTCAGTGGTCGCGCTCGACCTGAAGACCGGCAGGATGCGCTGGCACTTCCAATCGATCCACCACGACATCTGGGAGCACGACCTCAGCACGCCGCTCGTCCTGTATGACGCGACGATCGGCGGCCGCACGCGCAAGGTGCTCATGGCCATGCGTACCGATGGCGTGTCGTTCTTCCTCGATCGGGAAACCGGTCAGCCGATCCTGCCGATCGACGAACGTCCCGTGAAGCAGGATGCGTCGCTGAAGACGTCAGCGACCCAGCCCTTCACGAGGGGTGGTGATCGCGTGGGTCCCGCGTGCGTCGACGCGAAGACAATCCCCTCGGGCTTCGTGGCCGGATGCTATTTCGATCCCATCCGCGCCGACATGCCCAACGTGCTCATGCCGCACATGAACATGCGTCAGTCGCCGATGGCCTACAGCCCGCAGACCGGGTATTTGTATGCGACCGCCTGTGTGAACCCGGCATGGATCCGCCGGGACGAGACCGGATGGGCGTTCATACGTCCGGCAAAACCGCCCGGGATGAAACAGCACGGCCTGATCGCCGCGCTCGACAGCCGCACGGGAAAGGTGGCGTGGGAAAAGCCGCTCGCCTACGCCGCGTGCGAAGGCGGCGGTGGTGCGACGGCCACCGGCGGTGGGCTCGTGTTTCACGTTGAGCCCGATGGCGTTTTCCACGCTTACGCGGCGAAGACCGGCGAACGCCTCTGGCAATTCCAGACCGGCGAAGTCGGACTGCCCGGAGGCGCGGGACCTGGCGGCGGGTCAGCGATCGTGTACGAGAGTCGCGGCGAACAGTACGTCGCGCTGACGATGAATCGCACCGTGTGGGCGTTCAAGCTCGGTGGCACGGTAGCCCCGCGCCAGCCACCTCCCGCGCCGCCGACCGTCATCGAGTGGAGTGGAGCGGTCCGCGACACGGCGGCGGTGGAGCTGGGTACCGTTTCCACCTTCAACATCGCGAGCGCGAATCGACAGCTGACCTGGGCGGATGACTACGGGTTGTCGCCAAGCCGGGTGCGCACGGCTGCCGGGACCACGGTGACGTGGCGGAATACCTCGAAAAAGCCCCACACACTCACGGCTCGGGACCGATCCTGGTCCACCGGGACGATTGAGCCGGGCAGCTCGGGCACGGCCACGATCACGAAAGCGGGCACGTACGAGTACATCTGTAAAGAGCACCCCTGGACCATCGGGCAGCTGATAATTGACTAGGTCCAGCTGAAGCCGGACACTACTCACGGTCCGCCTAAAGGCGGACACTACGTACAAAGATGATGTTCTCAGGCAGGTCGGCGATCGTCGGGCTCCTCGTCTCGTGGGTAGCGCTTGTCTCGACCTCTGGTCAGACGCGGGCGGCGGCGCCTCAGTCAGGGCCGCCTCAAGGCGGCCCCTACGTACAGGCAGGCGGCCCTTCCGCACAGCAAGAGGTGCTCAAGCGGTACTGTGTGAGCTGTCATACCGAGACGGCCAGGCAGCGTGGAACCGTTCCCGTTGCATTCGACACGCTGAATCCATCGAACGTTGCGGCGGACGCGGCTACCTGGGAAAAAGTCGTTCGCAAGGTCCGCACCGGCCTGATGCCTCCGGCGGGCCTGCCCCGCCCCGACAGCGCGACGCACGCGGTATTCGTACGGGCGATTGAAAGCGAGCTGGATCGCGCGGCGGCGGCCGCGCCGAATCCTGGACGCACGGAACCCTTTCATCGCCTCAATCGCGCCGAGTACCAGAACGCCGTCCGCGACCTGCTCGACGTGAACGTCAACGTCGCCGCGCTGTTGCCGCCCGACGATGCGAGCTACGGCTTCGACAACATCGCGGGCGTGCTGAAGATGTCGCCAACGTTGCTCGAGCGATATCTGACCGCGGCACAGAAGATCAGCCGCATTGCCGTCGGCACGCCGCCTCCGTCCCCCACCGTGGACTACTACCGGCTGGCCGACGATCTTCAGCAGGACAATCATCTCGAGGGCCTTCCGCTCGGCACGCGGGGCGGGATCGCGATCCCGTACACGTTTCCCATGGACGCCGAGTACGTGATCCGTCCGAGGCTGGCGCGCGATGTGAACGAGAGCGTGCCGTTGTACCTGGAGCCGCAGCTCCTCGAGGTCAGCATCGACGGCGAGCGCGTCCAGCTGTTCACGCTTCCTGGTCTCTCCACACCACAGACGCCGCCGGCAGGGCGTGGAGCGGCGCCGAGCGAGACGTCCAGTCCGGATCAGCCGCAGGCTCCTCCGGCGCCGGCCGGCAGGGGTGGAGCCGCGCCGAGGCCGCGCCCGGCGATCTCGCAGATCGAGGCGGGTTTGCGCATCAGCGGCAAGGAGCGCGAGGAGCGCAATCACGCCGATGACAACTGGGACGCCCGCGTGCGCGTCACGGCGGGCGAGCACCGGGTGACGCTCGCGTTTCTGAAGAAGACGTCGGCGATCGACGAGACGAGCCGTCTGCCGTTTCTCAAGCCGTACGGCGGCGCGGTGAACACGCCGGAAACGCGGATGGGCGCCCATCTGCGCAGCGTGGAGATTGTCGGACCGTACTCGCCGACGGGGCCGGGACGCTCGACCAGCCGTCAGCGGATTTTTGTCTGCAGCCCGTCCGCGCCTGCTCAGGAGCTCCCCTGCGCGAAGACCATTCTGTCCACGCTGGCCCGTCGCGCCTACCGTCGTCCGGTGAGCGACGAGGATGTGGCGCCGCTGCTCGCAATGTACGCAGAGGGGCGGCGGCAGGGCACCTTCGACACGGGGATCGAGCGAGCCGTTCGTCGTCTCCTTGTCAGCCCGCAGTTCCTGTTGCGCGTCGAACGCGATCCCGCAGGCGTTGCCCCGAACACGGCCTATCGCATCAGCGACCTCGACCTCGCCTCACGATTGTCCTTCTTCCTGTGGAGCAGCATTCCCGACGATGAACTGCTGACGCTGGCGGAGAAGGGCCGCTTGCGTGAGTCGTCTGTGCTGGCCGCACAGGTTCGGCGGATGACGGCCGATCCGCGGTTCGACAACTTCGTGACCAACTTCGCCGGGCAGTGGCTGTATCTGCGCAATCTGCCGAACACCGGACCGGTGGACGAAGTGTTTCCCGATTTCGATGACACGCTGCGGCAGGCCTTTCAACACGAGACCGAGTTGTTCTTCGACAGCATCGTGCGCGAGGACCGGTCGGCGCTCGATCTGCTGACCGCTGACTACACGTTCCTGAACGAGCGGTTGGCGCGACACTACGGTCTTGGTGGCATCAAGGGCAGTCACTTCCGGCGCGTGACGCTGGGCCCCGAGTCTCACCGCGGCGGTCTGCTCGGTCAAGGCAGCATCCTGGCGGTGACCTCGCAGCCAGACCGTACCTCACCCGTCGTGCGCGGCAAGTGGATCCTCGAGAACTTCCTGGGGACGTCTCCGCCGAACCCGCCGCCCAACGTTCCCGACCTGAAATCGAGCGTCGAGCCGGGCGCCGTGCTGTCGATGCGCGAGCGGATGGCGGCCCATCGCGCCAGCCCGGCGTGCGCCGGCTGTCACAAGATCATGGACCCGATTGGCCTGTCGCTCGAGAACTTCGACGGCGTGGGCAGGTTTCGCACGCTGAGCGAGTCTTCGCAGCCGATCGACGTGTCAGGAGCGCTGCCGGATGGGACGCCGTTCGAGGGTGTGGCGGGGTTGAAGCAGGCGCTGCTGGCGAAACCGGATCAACTCGCAACGACGATCGCCGAGAAGCTCCTGACCTACGCGCTTGGACGAGGCGTCGAGTACTACGATCAGCCTGCCGTGCGGGCGATCGTGAGGGATGCGGCTCGCCGCGAGTACCGGTTCTCGTCGGGGCTGATACTCGGCGTGGTTCAGAGCCAGCCGTTTCAGATGAGGAGATCGGGTTCATGATCATCACCAAGAAAGCGCTGCCGCGGCGGACGTTCCTGCGCGGGATGGGAACGGCGCTGGCGCTGCCGCTGCTCGACGCCATGGTGCCGGCGCTCTCCGCGGTGCAGCAGTCGGCCGCGCAAGGGGCGCGTCGTCTGGGCTTCGTCTACCTGCCCAACGGCGTGGCGATGAACTTCAAGGGTGTGAACTACTGGCGGCCCGTCGGTGAAGGCAGCACGTTCGAGCTCTCACCCATCCTCAAGCCGCTCGAGAGCTTCCGCGATCAGATGGTCGTCTTCAGCGGTCTGACCCAGCGCCAGGCCGATGTGATGAATGACGGCGCCAACGGCGATCACACGCGCGGCACGAGCTCATGGCTGACCGGCGTCCATCCGAAGCACACCGAAGGGGCCGACGTCCGGAACGCGGTATCCGTCGATCAGATCGCGGCGCGGCAGATCGGGAGGGACACGCCGCTCCCGTCGCTCGAGCTCGCCCTCGACGTCACCTATCTGGCGGGCAACTGTGAGAACGGCTACAGCTGCGCGTACATGAACACGCTCTCGTGGAGCTCGCCGACCACTCCCAATCCGTCGGAAGGCAATCCGCGAGTGGTGTTCGAGCGGCTCTTCGGCGACGGCGGTACGTCGGCGGCGCGGCTCGCACAGGCGCGTGAGCAGCGCAGTGTCCTCGACTCGGTGAACGGTGAGCTGTCGCGGTTGCTGCAAACAGTGGGCGCCGCCGATCGCGCGACGATCGGCGACTACGTTGACTCGGTGCGCGAGGTGGAGCGGCGCATCCAGAGCGCCGAGAAGAACGCCGCCACCACCGATCTTCCCGAGCTGGAACGGCCGATGGGTGTGCCCGGCCGGTTCGACGAACACGTCAACCTGCTGTTCGATCTGATTGCGCTCGCGTATCAGGCCGACATCACCCGGGTTGTGACCTTCATGCTCGGACGCGAGCTGAACTTCCGCACCTATCCGGAAATCGGCATTACCGAAGGCCATCACGGGCTCTCTCACCACGGTGACGATCCAGCCAAGCTGGCGAAATACGCCAAGCTCGGCGTCTATCAGGCGGAGCTGTTCGGGAGATTTCTCGCCAAGCTGCGGTCGATGCCCGAGGGCGACGGCACCGTGCTCGATCGGTCGATGTTTCTCTATGGCGCCGGCTTGAGCAATCCGAATCTGCACGCGCACATGGATCTGCCGCTGCTCGTGGTCGGCGGCGGCGTGAAGGGCGGGCGTCATCTCAAGTACCCGCTCGAGACGCCGATGACGAACCTGCTCCTGAGCATGCTCGACAAGTCGGGCGTGCCAGCGGAGACACTCGGCGACAGCACGGGCCGGTTGCCGATCCAGCTGTAGGGCGATGCGCAACGCCATCCTTCTGATGCTCTTGGCTGTCGCCGCGAACGCCGCGGCTGCCGAAAGCCCCCTTGTGCGCGCCGTCAAGACCGGCGACGCCGTGGCCGTAGGCGCGTTGCTGAAGCAGCGCGTCGACGTCAATGTGCCCGAGGCCGACGGCACCACCGCGTTGCACTACGCGATACAGCGGAACGATGCGGACACGGTCGATGCCTTGATTCGCGCGGGTGCGAACGTCACGGCGGCCAACCGCTACGGCATCGCACCCCTGCAGGTCGCGGCCACGATCGGCAGCGCGGCGATCATCGACAAGCTGCTCGCGGCCGGCGCGGATCCGAGCTCCTCCACTCCAGAAGGCGAGACGGTGCTGATGACCGCGGCGCGAACCGGCGATGCCGCGTCGGTGAAGCTGCTCGCATCACGTGGCGCCAACGTCAACGTCAAGGAAGGCTGGAAGGGGCAGACGGCGTTGATGTGGGCCGCGGCCGAGAACAACGCGGCCGCGATGAAGGTGCTGATCGAGGCTGGTGCCGAGGTCAACGCCCGCTCCAGGACCGGCGTGTTTTCCCCGCTCCTGTTTGCGGTCCGGGCAGGGCACGTGGACGCGTCTCGCGTGCTGCTCGACGCCGGCGCGGACGTCAATCAGTTGCTGGCCGACGGGACGAGTCCGCTGGTGCTGGCGACCGTCAACGGTCACTACGAGCTCGCCTCGTTTCTGCTCGACCGCGGCGCCAAACCGAATGCCGACGGCCAGGGGTGGACGGCGCTGCATCAGATTGTGTGGACGCGGCGGCCGAATACCGGCTTCAACCTGCCTGGCGCCATCGCCACGGGCAACCTTGACAGCCTCGCGCTGGCTCGCAAGCTGGTGACGCTTGGCGCCGACGTCAACGCGCGACAGAAGAAGGAGCCGAAGGACGGCTTCCGCAACCAGCTGAATCGCATGGGCGCCACGCCGTTCCTGCTGGCGGCCAAGTCGGTGGATCTTCCGATGATGCGGGTGCTGCTGGAGCTCGGCGCGGATCCGAAGATCACGACTGAGGACGGCGCGACAGCGCTGATGGCGGCGGCGGGCGTGGGCATTTGGGCGCCCGGTGAGAATCCCGGCACAGATGACGAGGCGGTTGCGGCGCTGAAGCTCGCGTTCGAGGCGGGTAGTGACGAGGTCAACGCCATCGACGGCAACGGCGAGACCGCGGTGCACGGCGCCGTCTACCGCGCCGGCTCGATCGCGATGCTGAGTTTTCTGATTGAGAAGGGCGCCAGATTGGACGTGCGCAACAAGAAGGGCTGGACGCCGCTCATCGCCGCCGATGGTGTGGAGTACACGCCCAACGTGCTGAAGCGCTATCCGGACACCGCCGCATTCTTGCGAAAAGCGATGGCGGAGCGCGGACTGCCTGTGCCTCCGCCGCTGGACAGTCCGCCCGGCAACCGCCCGGCGCCCGCCGACGCCGCCCGTTAAGGCCATTCACAATGAAGAAGATGAGCGGCTGGCAGAAGGCTGGACTGTTTGCGGGAGTCGGGTGCTTCTCGATCGTCCTCGTGCTGGTCATCGGCGTCGGCGTTGCGGTCTTCATGGCGAAGTCAACCCTTGCAGGGTATGGCGACCCTACACCCACGAGGGTCGAACGCTCGATCGCTCTCCCGGCGCCGGCGGCCACCACACCTGAGCGTGACGACACAACGGCCGCCGCCAGGACTGGCAACGACCCGCTGTGGCTGACCATCGATCTGGAGGAAGGCTCCTTCACCGTCCGGCCGGGCCCGCCCGGGAGCCAGGTCACGGTGGACGGCACCTACCCGGCAGCCCTCTACGAGCTGTCGGAACGCCAGGACACCGACATTGCGGGCCGTGCTCCGCGCACGACGATCCGCTTTCGCTCGAAGGCGCCGGCGTGGGTCCGGATGCTCGGAGGCATGGGCGGCGACGGCGAGTCGCGCCGGCCCGCGGTGACGGTGCTCATCCCGGCCGGCGTGCCGATCGACCTCTCGCTGCGGGTGAGTACCGGACAGTCGCGCATCGATCTTGGTGGACTGACGTTGAGCGAGCTTGGTCTCGACTTGACAGTGGGGAATCACCAGCTCGACTTCAAGGAACCCGTTGTCGGCGGGCTGCGCCGCATCAGGCTGAATGCGGGCATGGGGAACATCACCGTTGAAAATCTAGGGAACGCCCGAGCCCAGGCCATCGACGCGACCGGGAGTATGGGCAACCTCACAGCCGACCTGGGTGGTGGCTGGCAGCCAGGAAGCAGCAATGACCTGTCCTTCACGCATTCGATGGGACAGCTGACGCTGAACGTTCCTACACGGGTGCGCCTGGAAGCGAATGTCACCACCGCACAGGGCGGCCAGTCCCAGCCTCGCTCGAGCGATGCTCGAGAGACCGACGATCCCAAGGCGCCCACGCTTCGGCTGCGCGTGACCTCGTCGATGGGAGAGAGCCATATCGTCCGGTACTAGCGGCGTGAGCCGCGATCGTACTCGCTGCGGCCTCACAGACTGGCTTGCAGCGTCTCCCGCATATTGCTACGCTCACACATTGTTCGTGGCCCTCACTGCACGGGGCTGCCTCGCACGCTCGAGGTTGTGCAGTGTCGTCCTCGCCGGCCATGAACTGATCACGATGTCCCCCCGTAGTCCAATGATTGATCGCTGGCTGTGTGCTCATGGCCTGCGAGGTGTGCAATGGATCCATCTTTCGGTGCTCGACTCCGGCAGCAGCGCGAACAACAGCAGATTGCGCTCACCGCGATTGCGGAGCAGACCAAGATCAAACTCTCACTGCTCGAAGCGCTGGAGCGCGATGACGTGTCGCACTGGCCGAGCGGGATTTTCGGGCGGTCCTACGTCCGCACCTACGCTCGCACGATCGGGTTGGACGCCGACACCACGGTTCGCGAATTCCTGACGCTCCATCCTGATCGTGTTGAACAGGCCCCGGCTGATCTGGTGGAGGCGCGCAACGCCGGTGCTGAATCCACCAGTCGAAGGCCGCCGATGCGACTTCGGTTCCTGCTTGGTTCGGCGATCAATGCGCTTCCCGCCCTCCATGTTCAGGCGGGCTACAAGCTCGGACTCGGCCTCGACAAGGCGCCAGCCGTTGATGCTCACCGGACGACGGTGGCGAGTAGGCCGATCCCCGTACAGCCTGAGGTGACGGCGATCGTGCCTGATGTCGAGCCGCCGCCAGCGATTGAGCCGGTGCCGGCCGTGTCTGATGTTGCACCGGCCGGTCATCGGGATCGCGGCGTCGATTTTTCGGTCCTGGCCGATCTGTGCACCAGGCTCGGTCGCGCTGTGGAAGTGGACGAGGTCGCGGCGGCGCTCCAGGACGCGGTCGGCGCTCTCGATGCGGTTGGTCTGATCCTGTGGATGCACGATCCGCTGGGGAGTGCGCTCACGCCAGCGCTCGCTCACGGATACCCGGACGAGGTGCTTGCGCATCTGCCGCGCGTACCGACCCACACCGACAATGCGATCGCGGCGGCGTTTCGATCGTTCGAGCCGCGTGTGGTCGATGGGAGCACTGTCGCGACAGGGGCCCTGGTTGTGCCGCTGTCAACGCCGACCGGCTGTGTCGGTGTCCTCGCGCTCGAGTTCCGCGATGGTGCGGAACAGGACCCATCCGTGCGGTCGTTTGCGATCATCCTGGCCGCGCAGCTGTCCACGTTGTTCGAATGCCCGGCGCTCGCACAGGCTGTCAACGCCTGACCTTGCCTCTGGCGTAGTGTCCGGCTTCAGCCGGACCGTGTCTCTGTCGTAGTGTCCGCCTTTCTTGGCCCGCCGAAGCGCGCTCTGCGCGCGAAGGCGGCAGGCGGATCGTGACTCGAGCAATCACCCGACGATTCGCACGTTCGTGACGCGCGGCGGCACCCCGCCCGGCGGCGGATACAGGACCTGCACGCCTGCGATGTCGTCGGCGTCGAGCGTGCGATTGCTGGCGTTGCACGACGACACCGATGGATACATGGTGGCGCCGAGGATGGTCGAGTGGCCAAGCCCGAGGGCATGGCCGAACTCATGCGCGGCGATGTCTTCGATATAGAAGCCCCCCGAACAGCCGGTGGTCCCCGAGAAGAACCGGAACCCGGCGTCCCAGAAGACGATGTCGGCATCGATGATGCGAGCGCCGCTGGACCAGTAATAGGTGGTGGCGATCGCCGAGCCGCTGGACGCGTTCCGGAACACCACCAGGTTCAGTCCGTCGTAACCGGTCGTCGTCTGCGCGCTCCGGCCGGAGTAGAAGAAGCTGATTGCGGCGATCGACTGCGCGGTCCAGGCGTTGGCCCCTGCTCGCACGGCCGGCTCGACGGCCGACTCGGGCAGATCGAGATTGGTCGTGTTGATGGAAAATGGGATCGGATTCTGATTCCAGGTCGCGCCATTGATGGCGTAGGCGCTGGTGTCCTTCGACAGGATCAGGCCCATCGCCGGCATCACCATCGCCAGCAGCGCCAGGTGCCTCGTCATGCTCACGTCGCCACCTCTGAATCTAGCGCGCCGGCCTAGCTGCGCGGCGAATCTCTGCCAGCGTCAGGCTGCTGCCGCGCACGCGATCGGATCGATCGAGCTTCAACACACCCTGTCCGCGCAGGTGTGGAACGAAGGCGCCGCGCGGGCTCCGTGCGAGATAGAACACCGCACGGTCGCCAGGTGCGACCGCCTCCAGATCGGACACGTGCAGCGTGACGTCGCCGATCGTGCCGCCCTCGACTTCGACCTCCACGCTCTGCTGCGCCAGACCTCTCAGCGTCTCGTCCACGGCCACGGTGACCACCGAGACGATCAGCCGATCGCCGAACTCGTTCACGCGCCACGCCGGGCTGACGGACGTGACACGTCCGACGACGACGCGTTCGGCCCCGCGCGATCGCTCGGCCAGTGGGACGGGCGCCTCCTGGGCGCCAGCGAGGGCGGCCAACGGTGGGCAGGCCAGGAGGCAGATCGCGATCGCGATCAGGCGCAAGACAAGGGCCGATCTGACGGCCAACAAACCTGAAACATGCATGGGCTGGTAAGGGTTCACCGGGCGTCTCTCTCAAGAACGACGCCAACGGACGACACGGGCCGCCGCGGACGACTCATTGAGTCTTTTCAGGAAACGACTGGCGGGAACCGGGGAGTTCGGTTCGGCGGGCGGCGAATGTTGAAAGCCGACTTTCAGATTCGCAGCTGGAGGGGCGCGAGGCGCCCTTAGCTGCCGCTAGTTTCGCGGTGACAGCTCGATTTCGACCGTTTTTTCCGACGTGACGGGTTTGCCGTCGAGCGTCGCCGGCGTGTACGACCAGCGCGTCGCGGCCTCCAGCACGGCGCGGTCATAGACGGGATGGATGCGTCGCTGCATGATGGCGGAAGTGACGACAACGGATCCGTTGTATCTCGGTGCCTCAGTGCCTCGGTGTGTCGTATTCGAGTCTGGGAGGTGCTTACTTGTCCGACGCGTCGCGGCCGTCCCGCGGTGCCCCGGTTCCAGACGAACCCAGGAACAGCTTGCGGCCGTCCGGGAACGTGATGTCCCGTCCGTTGGCTCGGTTCGATCCGTTTTTCGCCTTGTAGCCGTCGACGAGGATCTCAGTGCCTTGCGGCAGCGAGTTCTTGGTCAGGCCTCGCCGGAGAAGCGTGTTCGGCGTGCCGCCTTCGATCATCCAGCGGACCACCTTGCCGTCGGGCTCCTTCACGTCAACGTGAATCCAGGTGTGTGGGTTGATCCACTCCACCTTCGCGACCGAGCCTCGCAACTGAATCGGCTGGTTGGCGTCGAACTCCGCGGCAAACGAGTGATGCGCCGAAAGCGAGGCGGTGGCCATGAGCAGCGCGCTACCAGCGAGCAGTGCGAGTGTGTGGGTTCGCATGGTTACTTTCCTCGCGCCTTGGCGTCGGCCGCCTTCCGCTCTTCCTCGCGCGCTCCGCTCAGAATTCCTTCCATCCCGTAGTTCCCCTCGTGGCAGGCGTACTCGAACATGTCCTCGCCGGTGTTCACGAAGGGGATGGCGAGCGTCCAGGGCCTGGTGAAGGTGGTCGGGTCCGTGATCGTGACGCGGTACTCGATCTCATCCGGACCGACGCGGGTGAAGCGTTCGACGAAGCGCAGGTTTTCCGCGGCACCCCGATACAGCACTTTGTCCGTGAAGTTCGTCGTCTCGACAACCAGGGTGTCACCTTCCCAGTGGCCGACGGAGTTTCCCATCCAATTGCGAATCGACGCATTGGCATGCGGGCGGCCATCGGTCGGGATCACGCGCGTGCCGCCGAGCATCTCGATTTGGATGGCGACGTAACCCGGGCTCTGGGTAATCCGGTAGTTGTTGTTGTAGGCCGTCGGACTCATCGCCCCCGGCATCCCGCGCGTGATGCACCGCTCGAAGAGGCTCCGATCGAGCCAGGTGTCAACGCCTCGGCCGTTCGCGCCGGTGCCTCGGAACGCGGGCCGCTTCGATTCCTCCGCGGCGCGCTTCTTCGCATCCTCTGTCAGCGGAGGCACGCGGCCATCGGGAGGATCGACGACGAGCGACGTGCGAGTCGTGGTGACCTTCGTGCCGCGATCCCACCAGAAGTCGTTGTAGGCACGAGAGACGTCGGCGTCGGTGCCTTTCTTCCGGCCTTCATCGCCTCCGCCCTGCTGGGCTCGTTTTTCCAGGTCCGCCACTTCTTCCGGCGTGAAGAACTCTTTGGTGCCGGCGTTGGCCGGGCGCTCAAACGGTGTAATCGTCCGGTTCGAGAAGGTGCCCTGCAGGTCGGGCTCGCCCCACGGCGTGCGCGTCGGCGTTGACGTCTTCGTGGCGGCCCCGGTGCGGGCCGGCGCCACGCGCGCCGTTTGTGCGGCGGCGGGTGCGGCCCCCGGCGGCGCGATGATGGTGGCGACGGCGACGGCAGCGAAAAGTCTCAGGCGCATTCGCGTCCTTCCTTTCACATAACAGGTCATTCTATCCCCTTACTTGCGCAGGCTAAAGGCCATCTCCATCGTGACGATCACCGGTGCGGGTTCGCCTGCGTACGTTCCAGGACTGAACGTCCATTGCTTGAATGCTCGCATCGCCTCGATGTCCAGCCCGGGCTCCAATGATCGGAGCACCTGCATGTCACCAACCCGGCCATCGACCTTCACGACCCCACGCATCAGTACCTTGCCCTCAATCTTCCTGGACAAGGCGCTTGCCGTGTACTGCGGCGTCACGCTGCGCTTCGCTCTCGGAAGCACGACACCCGGCGCACACGGCGTGTGCGCCTCGGGAGCAAACGGCCTCGCTGCGGGCAGCAGCTCCTTGATGACTCGCAGTGCGTTGGTGTCGGCTACCGAGATGCGGTAGCTGGATGCCAGCTTCTCGATTCGTCCGCTGACACAGATCACGCGATCCAGAAACCGCTCTTCGGCACGCCTTCCGAATGTCGTGCCGTCTTCATCAACGAGACGCACCGTGAACGGCTCGGGATCGGTTGCCGGTTCGAAGGTCAGCGTCGTGTAAGGTTTGTCACACCCGTAGTCCACCACCTGTCCGCAGACGGTGGCGACTTCACCCACATGGGTCTTTGCGCCAATCGAGTTCAGACTTGGAGACGGCTCCTGGACACGTCGCGATGACGACTCGAGCGTCGCGACGAGGTTGAGCAACACGAACAGCACGCCGATTCGGGTTGGCATCGTGCGACCGTCAGCGGCAGTCATTCTATCGTCAGGTCGCAAATAATGCCCCGGATTCGGCGTTCACAGCGACGCTGCCAGCGTCAGCCAAAAAGAAATGCGCGCCAATAGTCGGCGACATGGTCGTAGGACAATTTTCCGTACGTGAGATCAAGAACGCTTCGCAACGTGAACACCCCTGAGGCGATCGAAGCAAGAATTGCGACTGCCTCGAAGCCACCCAACCAAAGAGGAGCCTCCTTCTTTTGAATCATCAGCGACACGACTGGGAGCACACATGAAAAATTGACAACGCTTGAGTTCCTGAAGCTCGGCCCTCAAAAACGTCTGCTCGTTGCGAATCGTGTCTTCATGCATCAGTGTTTCCAGTTGGGAAGACGACCTGCGCGTCGTTCAAGAGCCCGGAATGATCTCTTGGACTTCCATTACGTATCTGAAGTCAACCACGAACACGTGAAGCAACGCCGCAGTAGACACAAGACCAGCGGCCAGCGAGGGCCACCATGCCCACCATGGAGCACTGATCAGTGCGAAGGAGGCCCAAAGGGCGACGCCTGGGTAGAGGAAGTAGACGAGCCAAGAAGCTGCCTTCAGTAGGAGGTAGTACCACCTGCTGACGTTTCGGCGCCAGGTCGGCACCTCGGTGACAGAGTTGTAGAACGCATCTTGCCCTTTGAGCAACTGCGCGAGCGGAGCAACCCGATTCACGCCCGGCAGCCTCAGCATGTCGAACAAGTCGCGGGCATGTATGCTGCCACCAAGTACGGCATTCTCGGTAAGAGCTTTGAGTGCGCGTTGGGCCAGACGCTGCGCCCGGACTTGCTGAGCGTGTGCCGCCGCGAACCCGATTATCAACACCGCCAACAGGCCGAACATCACCAAGTGGAATGAACCGGGCTCGACGACACCGAGACCAAAGGGCAAGGCGGTATCCGCGCTCTTCGCTCGCGGTAAGGATGCGACGATAGCCACGATAATCAGCGCCAACCATGACCGATTGGCTACCTGCGCTTGCGCGGAGACTGCGCCAGCGAGTTCTTTGACAACTAAGGCGCTATCAGTTGCCACGATGATGCTCCGGCGAACCAAGCCTCAATTCGCATAACTGGAAGTAGACGGACCTTCTTTCAACAGGTCTTGCCGCCTCGCAGCATAACGTAAAGAGGCCTCGCGTCCACGTGCTCGTCTGACGATGGCGCGTGATCGCCGCGGGAGGCGTACCGGGTTGGGAACTGCGTGCGCAAGGCCGACTCGGGGATCCCGGAAATCGTCCGCCGCGATTCATCGCATCGACTTCCGCCCATGCGTTCGAGTTGCTCCGAAGCAGCTCGGACGTTTTGAGCCGGTGGCAGACGTCGGCCCGAGTCAGCTTCTAGTCGATGCGGGCTCGGAAGCGTACGAGCAAGGGCGATTTCCCGGCCGCAGCGCCCGCGGTTCCCAGCCCGGTGCGCCTCCCGCGGCTCCACCGGTCGTGGTTTCGCATCCGGACGAATCCGCCCACGGGCCTTGAAATGATGTACAAGGACACCTCACGAACACTATTTGGAGGCACGTATGCGCAAGGCCATGTTGCCGGTTGTGACGTTCGCCCTTGGTGCCGTTGTCGCCCTCACGTTCTGGAGAACGCCGGCCGTGCAGGGACAGGGAACCCCGGCCGCCGGGTTTGCCGCCGTTCCGGGCGCGATTGGCAGCCAGGATCTCACCGGGCCGTACGAGGTCGTGAAGGACTGGCCGAAGGACATCAGCACCGTACCCGGCAACGAGAAATGGACCTACGGTGCCGGCCAGGGCGTGTTCGCCGAGAGTCCCAATCGCATCTTCATGCTGTTCCGCGGCGAGCTGCCGAAGATGAACGCGCCGCGCGCGACCCTGCTGCCGCAACTGGGACCGAGCATCAGCTTTCCCGTCGCCGGCCTGTGGAGGGACGCGACACAGGCGTCGCTGCCAGGCGTCGGCGGCACCGATCAGGACACCGGGAAATGGCTGACCGCCTGGGAAGGCAAGGACGATCAGATCGGCATCAAGGGTCCTCCCTACCGGACGCTCGGTGTCGACGCCAAATGGGAAAACTGCATCGTCGTCGCCGATGCGAACGGCAACATCATCGAGCGGTGGACGCAGTGGGACAAGCTCCTGCGGCGCCCGCACTCCATCTACATCAGCCCGTACGATCCTGAGAAGCACGTGTGGGTCGTCGACGACAACATGCAGGTGATCTACAAGTTCACCAACGACGGCAAGAGGCTCGTGCAGACGATCGGGACGCCGGAAGCCGAGGGCGCGGACGCCACCCACTTCAACCGGCCGACGTTCATCGACTGGCTGCCCGACGGCACCTTCTTCGTGTCCGACGGCTACACCGGCACACGCGTCGCCAAGTTCGACAAGAGCGGAAAGTTCCTGATGCAGTGGGGCATCAAGGGCACTCCACCGAACGAGACGCGTCCCAACTACATGAACAACGTGCACGGCGTGGCGGTGGATCCGACGAGCCGGAGGGTGTTCGTCAACGACCGCAACAACCATCGCGTGCAGGTCTTCGATGAGAACGGGACGTTCATCAAGGCGTGGCGGATCGATGCGGATCCCTCGAGCCTCCATCTCCTGTACATCGGCGAGGATCGCAACATCTGGACGTTCGATCGCAGCACGCACAAGCTCCTGAAGTACGACCAGGATGGGCATCTGCTGTACGCGTGGGGCACCCTCGGCTCGTTCCCCGGAGCCCTGTGGGGCGTCCATGGCATGAGCGTCGATCGCGAGGGCAACCTCTACGTCGCCGAAGTGGACAACGGGCGCGTGCAGAAGTTCCGTCCGCGGGCCGGCGCGAATCCGAACTACCTGGTGAGCAAGCCGGTGAAGGCGGTGTGGAATTAGACTGACGCGGCGACTATTGTCCTGGCGCGGCGCCCCTGCCACGTCCGCCAGCAGGGGGAGCGGGCGGACGGCCGCATCCTTCCTTGCAGGGCGGCGGCATCACGTACTTGTCTTTGATCTTCTTTCGGTACTCCGGATACATCGTCTCTGGTCCGCCGACCACGGCCTCGAGCGGGATGTTGTAGTGCTCGGTCACTTCGTTCATGGCCGGATGTTTGCCCGGCAGGTAGTGCGGAACGAGCGCGGGATTCTCGTGCAGAGACGGCAGCTCCTCGATCGGCTCGCACGCGGTCAGCGGGAAGTTGTTCGGGTTGGTCGTGAGGCGGTAGACCTCGGTCAGCACGTACGGCTCCGCCATATACACGGGGTCCTCGAGGATGCCGGTGACGGTCAGCGTGTCGCCGTGACGGTTGAAGCGATAGGTGAGCGTCGCCCGGTCGCTGCTGAAGCCGCGGTGGCGCTTGATGTCGCCGAGCTTGGCGTGCGTGGTGACGGCGGTCAGCGTGTCGCTCTCCCACGCGCCGGTGGTGAAGCCGCCGTGCGAGTGCGGCGCGTACTTCGATGGATGCGGCCGGCCGTCCATCCAGATCACCGTCTCGTCGCGATCGCCCCACCCCAGGATCTTCCAGGCCAGCAGCTTCTGCGTGACCGGGTCCGGCACCATGGAGAACTGCAGCGGGAACGGACCGACGAGCGCGTAGATCGGGGGGTACATCTGGCACTGGCGCTCGGTCGCGGACAGGGCCGCAATGTCGTAGCTCAGCGCCTTCGCGCGGCCATCAGGGCTGAACGGCATGCCCAGAAGATCGACCGGTTCCCGCGAGGCGCCGTTGTCGTTCTGTCCGACACGCTGCCAGGTGCCGGTGAGATCGACCTGGGCGGACGCCGGAGCTGCCGACAGCGTG
Source organism: Vicinamibacterales bacterium (assembly GCA_035293405.1). Taxonomy (GTDB): domain Bacteria; phylum Acidobacteriota; class Vicinamibacteria; order Vicinamibacterales; family UBA2999; genus Gp6-AA40. The sequence goes on from DATDOE010000127.1 coordinate 69,635, forward strand.
ACCGCAGCGATCAACGCCACAAGACTCAGCTTGGAATTCATTCCCGTACCTGACCTTTGCCTTTTGACCTTTGACCTTTGACCTTTGAACCTTGACCTCGCCGTGCTCACCACGTCGAAGAGCACGGCGTGGGATCCCACTTGCTGCCGTCGGGTTCCTTCTTGAACAGCGGCGCCACCAGCCTCGCGTTGCGCAGATACTGAGGGTCTTCGACCTGCGTCGTGATCGTGAGCCACTCCTCACCATTCGGCCGCTTGTAGACGTCCCAGTGCTCGGTCATCACGGCGTTCTCGCTGTAGGGGACGCCGTTCTTCCGCAGGTATCCCGCGCGGAGGTTCCGGGTCACGACTTGCAGCGATCCGCCAGTCGGACGAATCGGCGGCGTGTCCGCGGTGCGCTCTGCCGGTCTGAGCTGCAGCGGCACGTTCGGGCGCGGCATCAGCCACTGCGCTTGCGAGACGCCCTGCCAGGTCCGCGTCGTGTTGGCCGTAGTTTGTGCGGCACCAAATCGCAAGACTCGGGTCTGCATGCCGGCGTCGGTATCCACCTTGAGCGTGTTGTCGTCCTGCCACGTGATGTGAATGCGGCCCGGCACGCTCATCAGAGCGGGCGCGCCGTAGGACTTGCATTGCTGCCCGGCGGCGTCGTCTTTCGCCGGATCCCAGGCGTCGGCAACTTTCGCGGCCGCGGGCGTTATAGGAATGCCCTGGTAGTCGCCTTTCCTCGGCGTCACCATGCGCCACCGCCAGTCCTGAGTCACGATCGAAACCCAGTACCCGGTCAAATCGATCGGCGCGGCTGCTCTCGGTGCGCGTGGCGGCTGTGGGTTTCCGCGCTGCGCCTCGAGGCGCACGAGTCCAAACGCGAGGAAGATCGAAGCGACGACAACCAGCGGGCGGCTCACTTCGTGGACCCCTTCTTAGCAGCAAGCTCGTTGTACACAACCTCGACAAACATGTCAGTCGTCCATTCACCGCTGTCAGTGCCGTATTGACTGCGATAGCCGAGCGTGGGATTGGCCGCTTTGACCTGCGCCAGTGTCTTCCCTTCGTCGATCAGAGCCTGAACCCGGTCGCGCACGACGGTGACGGCATCACGATACTCGAGCAGATCCAGCTTGTCGTACACGAACCCGTGCCCAGGCACCAGGAGCGTGCGGTCCGGCTGCCATTGCAGTGGCAGGTTGAGGATGCTCAGATCCATCAGGCGGTTGAGTGCATCGAGCTCGCCCTGGACGGTGCCGCCGCGCTTGACGTCGATGAACGGCCAACGGGTGGTGTCGATGATGTCGCCCGTCGCAATCACATCGCCGCGGCGGAAGAAGACGGCCAGATCGCCATCGGTGGTCGCCTCGGGCATGTGAAGGGCCTGAATGCCTTCGCCGTTCAGATACATCGAGTACAGCCTGTAAGCAAATGTCTTCGTGGGCCAGAGCGCGAATGGGACGGCTTGCGGACCCGTCGAGGCCGTCATTCGGGTCAGCACGTTTTCGTGCGCCAGTACGCTGGCCCTGCCAAAGTTGGAGACCAGGTCGTCGTCCAACCCCGCGCCGGCAACGACAGCGCCCGGGAGGATGCTGAGTCCGGCCCTGGCGAGCTTGTCGTTCCCGCCGACGTGCTCCGGATTCATGCCCGTGTTGATGATGTAGCGGATCGGCAACGGCGTGAGCCGGCGGATGGTCGCGAGGACTCTATCCGCCGCTTCCGTCGTGCCTGAGTCGACCAGGATCACACCCTCTGGTCCGAGCTGCACGAGGATGTTTCCGCCGGCGCCCGCGATCACGTAGAAGTTCGGCCTGATCTGCACGACATCGAGGCCGTTGGCTGATTCCTGTCCGGCAGCTACCCGCTGCGTGAGCTCTCCTGCCACCAGGACCCACGCAAGCGCGAGGAGGCACGACGTGACCGCGATGTTGCGAGGCCTGACGGCTGATCTCATCCTTCGTCCTCTCGGCGTTTCTTCCAAGGCCGGCATTGTAATGGACAACCTCACTCCAGCGGCAGGCCGACGTAGGTCTCGGCCAGGCTCGTCATGGGTTCGAGGGAGAGTGGTAATGTCCACGATACGAGCCGTTCCACGCAATTCAATTCTGTTTACGACAAGGGAGTCGACCTCATGACACGTGCCCTCTGTGTGCTCTGCGCAATCTTCCTGGTATCGCCCCTGGCGCATGCGCAGGGAGCTGGCCCGGGTGGGCCTGTCGGGCTCGGCGCTGGACTTCAGGCCGCGTACAACCGGATCAAGGGACTGGTGACCGCCTCGGCGGACAAGATGCCGGAGGCTGACTATGCCTTCAAGCCGACGCCCGAGATTCGGAACTACGGACAGCTCTGGGGACACGTCGCCAATTTCCACTTCGGCACTTGCGCGCAGGTCAAAGGCGTGCCGAACCCGAATCAGGGGAACAACCTCGAGAACAGCGCGACGACCAAAGCCGCCGTCGTGAAGGCCCTGGCCGACTCGTTTGCGCTCTGTGACGATGCGTTTGCGGCGCTGACCGACGCGTCAGCTGCGGAGATGCTGACCGGCGGACGCGGTGGCCCGCGCGCCAAAGGCATCGTCCTCAATCAGATCATCGAGCACGACAACGAGATGTACGGGATCGGGACGGTCTATCAGCGTCTCAAGGGCATCGTGCCGCCGTCCACTGAGCAACAGCAGCAGCGGCAGGGAGGTCCTGGTCGCGGGCGAGGCAACTAGAAGACCTCAATCCTTGGCGGGAACCAGCGAAGATGCCGTCCAGCCACCCCCGAGCGACTTGTACAACCGTACGAGATCCGTCGATACGCTCGCTCCGCTCGAGGCCAGCTGGTCCTGCAGCGAGAGCAGCGATCGCTGCGCGTCCAGCACGTCTCTGAAATCGCGCAACCCGGCGGTGTAGAGCTGGAGAGAGAGATCAGCCGCCTGCTCCGCGGCGGCGGCGGCGGCCGACAGGTGATCCCGGCGCAACTGCTCCTGCGCGAGCGCGGTGAGTGAGTCTTCAACATCCTGAAGCGCCCCGAGCACCCGTGTTTCGTAGGTGCGCGCCGCTTGCTCCTGCCGCTCGCTTTGGATGACCAGATTCTGGCGGAGCTGCTGGCGATTGAAGATCCGCGTACTCGCCGACGGGCTGGCGCTCCACAGCGAGGCGCCGGGCACGAGCAGACGTGCCAGCGACAGCGACTCGAGACCAATCGACCCGGCCAACCGGAAGGTGGGGTAGAGGTCGGCGCGGGCCGCATTGACCTGCGCGAACTGCGCCGCCAGTTGCCGCTCGGCGCTTCGCACATCGGGTCTTCGTCGAAGTGTCTCGGCCGGTACCCCCAACGCCACGGCAATCGGCGCCACTGGAATGCTGCCTGGGCTCGCCAGTTCCGCGTTCAAGGCCGCTGGAGGCTGGCCGAGCAGCACAGCCACGCGGTGGATGGCCTGCGCGGCCTGGCTTTCGAGCGAGGCGAGTTGCGCGCGCGTGCTCTCGAGGTTCGATAGCGCCTGCTGCACATCCAGGTCGGTGCCCAGGCCAGCCTGCAGCCGAAAACGCGTCAGGTCCAGCGTCTGTTCCTGGACACCGGCATTCGTACGGGCAATCTCCAGCCGCCGCTGCACCGAGCGCACGTCGATGTAGTCGGTGGCGACCTCACCGGTCAGGCTGACGAGGACGTCCTGCAAATCCGCGTCGCGAGCCTCGGCGGTCGCCGTGGCAGCGTCGATCGCGCTCCGGATCCCGCCGAACACATCGATCTCCCAGCTCGCATCGATCCCAAGGGAGTACGACTGGCTTGTGCCGCCGAGCCCACTGTCGCTGCCGCGGCCGGTGCCTCGCATCGAGCCAGACGCGTCCGCCGTCGGTATCAGCGGCGCACGCGAGGACACGACGCTGGCGCGCGCTTCTCGCAGCCGCGAGATCGCTGTGCGCACCTCCAGGTTGCCGGCGACCGCGCGCCTGACAAGAGATGTCAGTACTGGATCGCCAAATGTCTCCCACCATTGTGATAGCGCGTCGATGTCGGCCGCGGGCGGCGCGGCCTCAACCCACGCGGTTGGCGCAGCCGGAACGGGTGCTTGGTACGGACGTCGCACGCCGCAGCCTGCGCTGACGCCGAAGATGAGTACGAGCAGAGCGAATGTCGCCAACGCCCTGCGAAAGTCCGGGATCGCGAGTCCCGAGTCCCCGATCCCGAGTCCCGAATCCCGAGTCCCGAGTCCCGCGATGATCCTATTCATGGCGAAGGGCATCGATGGGATTCAAGCTCGCCGCGCGGCGTGCGGGGAAGAAGCCGAAGATCACGCCGACGGCGGCCGAGAACAGGAAGGCGAGCGCGATGACTCTGACATCGAGCATGAACGGAATCCCGAGAGCCCGCGCGACCAGAGCCGAGACGGTCAGCGCGATGCTGATGCCGATGGCTCCGCCGAACAGCGACAAGACGACGGCTTCGACGAGGAATTGCGTCAGCACGTCTCGCTCGAACGCCCCGATGGCCAGTCGCACCCCGATCTCGCGCGTCCGCTCGGTCACCGACACGAGCATGATGTTCATGATCCCAACCCCGCCGACCAGCAGCGCGATCGACGAGATCGCGATCATCGTCAGCGCGATGCCGCCCGTCACCGCCTTGAAGTTCGCCACGAGCGTGTCCGGCGTCAGGATCCCGAAGTCGTTCGGCTTGTTGAACGGCACGTGCCGCCGCGCGCGAAGCACCGTGATCCCCTCTTCCGTGATCCGCTCGACCCACTCGGGGCGCTTCGGGATCGTCGCGATGTTCACGCCTTGTCGCTTCTCGATCCAGGGGAAGTGGTGATCGAGCGTCGAGATCGGGAAGTAGACGTGAAGGTCGACCGACTCGAACATCGATTGTCCCTGGCGCTCCATCACACCGACGACGATGTACTTTCTGCCTTCGAACACGACCTGTTTCCCGACCGCCGTCCGCCTCCCGAATACCGCCTTCGAGAGCTCATAGCCGAGAACCGTCACGCCGCGGCGGTGCAGGACATCGGACTCGCTGATGAATCGCCCCTCGCCGATGAAGTGATTGTTCGCGGCGGGATAGTCCGCCGTGACGCCGGCGACCTGATCGGGCATTCCCTCGACGGCGCCGACTTTCACCGGTGGCAGAGTGTCCGGCCAGTATCGCTCGGGGGAGACGGCGGCCATCGACGGGCAGAGCTTCTTCAGCGCGGCGGCGTCTTCCACGGTCAGATCCTTCCGCCGTTCCTCGTCGCGGTTGTCGTTGAAGCTCGGATCGTACTTTTGGAACTGCACGAGTGTCGCGCCGAACGACTTGAAGCTCGCGATGACGTTGCGGTTGAACCCTTCGATCACCGACACCATCCCGATGACGGTGCAGACGCCGATGACGATGCCCAACACCGTCAGCAGCGAACGAAGCTTGTGCGCGACGATCGCGGAGCGCGCGAAGCGGACGTTCTCGCGAAAGCGATGCGTGAAGCTCGCGAACAGATCGCTGAAACGGTCGCCCATCGTCTAGTCCCACCTCTTGGACTGCGGCAATTCATTGCCGCCTTCTCCGCAGCGCTTCAGTGCAGCGGACTGAAATCCGCCGCAGAAAGGCGGCAATGAATTGCCGCAGTCCATCGTCATTCCCACCTCAACGCTTCGACCGGGGCGAGCGCGGCGGCCTTCCTCGCCGGGACGATTCCGGCGATGATTCCGGTGAGGAGTGCGATGCCCAGGCTCGTCACGACGAGCGACACAGGGACGGCGGTCGGGAGCGGGGAGGCGACCGCGATGATCTTGCTGATCCCCCAGCCGAGGATCGTTCCAACCGCTCCTCCGATGAGCGCGAGCAGAACTGCCTCGGTCAGGAACTGACGGAGAACCGCGCCGCGTGTCGCGCCCATCGCGCGCCGCACGCCGATCTCCCTCGTGCGCTCGACGACCGAGACCAGCATGATGTTCATGATCACGATGCCGCCGACGATGAGCGAGATTCCGGAGATGAAGATCA